>DROS01000021.1 GCA_011321815.1 Gammaproteobacteria bacterium | reverse complement strand
CCGGGTTCCAGACGCAGGCTCTTTTTATCGGCTTCACGGACTTTGGCATAATGATATTGCGATGAATCATTTTCATCTTTCCAGCAGATATAGGCACCTGCCGTCAAACCGTGTGCTTCCGCCGTGCGCACCACATCATCGCCGTTGAGCCAGCTCTTGCGCTTCCAACGTGACACTACCCGCAGCACCGCTTCACCCAATGGCCATTCACGCCAGCTGTATTCCAGAGGGCTGGGGAGTAAGCGAATAGCCTTGCTGTCTGCATCCACTTCAGCAATGGAGACAGCTTCAGCACGGTCATCCGCCTGATGATAAACAAGTGCAACCTGCCCTGGCGTCACCCTCGGCTTTTTACCGGCGCGCCAGGGTGACAACACGAAATCGGTCTCTATTGTCACCCGTGGCGCTTGCAGTTGCGCCAGCGTTGCCTGTTCATAGGCGGGCTGATCAAGACATGCGCCCAGCAAGGCGATACTCACCTGCAACGCTTCGCAATCATCAATCGTGTTTTCAGTAAGTGTTGCAAGTGATGCTGCATCTTCAAACACAATATCGGCAAGATGCCAAGGGGCCAGCAGCTCCCACTCGGCGCCCGGTTGGAAGTCACAAATGGTCATTGCCTTGGCTTTGAACTCCCACAGCCGGGTAATGCCAATGCCGCTGTCAGTCAGGGACTCCGGATCAACGTCGTAAAAATCCCTGATGCTGACGATCCCCAGCCTCTCCAATGCTGTCTGATAGACAGTACCGATGTCCTGAATATTGATCACCGGCAAATGGGCAAGCGGCGAAAAGCCACGTGTTGTGCTCCCCCCCAAACCTTCTATTGCAGGCTTTTCAGATTTGTCCCACCCCGCTGGCCGCATGCCGTTAAGTGCTTCGTCGACAAACAGATCATCCAGTGTCTCGAACAACACCTTATCGGCGCCCACCGCCGGGCTGTTTTTTACCTGAAAGCCTTTACGCACCAGTCCACTCATGCCTTTTTTGGCCATGATCACCAGAGGTGTTGTTGCTGAAGCAGGTGGTGCGGGATAATAATCGAGCAAGCCCACCAGGCGCCGCACACTGTCCCACTGCGTTGCGGTGCCCAGATAGCCTTCATTGGCCCAGGCATCGGCATAACCGGTTAATATGTGGCTGGCGCGTGCAAAGGTTCTGCTGATTTCCCAGCCCCAGTCGCGCCGTTCCTGCTGGTACATCTGTGAGATACGCTGAGTGCGTGAGTGACGCCGCTTTTGTTCTTCCAGCAATGTCGTGTTTGCCTGTCGCTTTTCATTCTCCGGCTCCACCTCATGCGGTTCAAGCCAATCGGCATTGGTAAATCTTGCCGCCAGTTCCTGACGCAGTGTTTCGAGATACTCAGCCGCATTACCATCCACGTAAGTGAAGCGGGTCTGGCCTGCGCGATTCCAGCGTGTCAGGTCTTTGCGCCCGCTCATCCGCGTTGGCCTCCGTGTAACTTGAGCCGGTAATAACCATCAGACGGATTGCCCGCTTCGTTAGCGCACACGGCAACTTCGAGCCCGTCAAAGGGGATAAACCCTTCTTCTGATCTGTCGGGATACTGGCTGCCGATGCGCTTGAAACGATTCAGACATACATGTTCGACACCATCCAGCGCCATCAGGACCTGATAGATATCGGCGGCATAAACATCCTCGCCAAAACCCAGTCGGCCCGGTTCAAAAAACCCCGATGGTCCCTGTCCCAATACCTGGTTAATGGCATTCCTGATTTCTGACTGAAAGTAGTTATCCGCCACGCTGATTGAAATCGACATATAGATGCCAACATAAACAGGGTCCTGGAGGGTCACCTCCTGCCCCGCCATGCGGAAGGCATCAATGTAAGGGCGAAGTACAACACGTATTGTTGGCGGTGGATCACTTTTCATCGCCGGTGGCCTGAACCCCAGCGACTCGTTAAAATTAATAACGGCATCACTGATCTCATCGGAATAAGATGCAACAACGGTGTCATCAATCATGCTGCCGGGGCGCTGATCCAGTTTTATATTTTCCCAGCCGATAACCGCCAGCCGCATCGTCAGCCATGACCCTGTCCATTCAGTCCAGGCATGCGCATGTAACACCAATGGGTGCTCGCGCAAACGCAGCGCATAATCCTCCACTGTCACCATACGTTTCTGGGTATGAATTTCTCTCGGGCCTGCGCGCTTCGCCTGTTCCATGGCGTGTGGAAAGTTACGCCAGTAAGTGTCGAGTGCGGCAACGCTGTCGGCCATGCTCAAACCACTATCGATCTGATCTTTTCCCTTGGCAGCCGCCACGGCATCGTAACCGATGAAAGCGAGCAGTTGCCGCACGGTCTCCGGCCTTCTTGCGGTTTCCAGAAAACGCTCGGCGGCAACACGGTCAAGCATGTCGGAAAGCTGATCCAGTATGGTGGCCATGGCTTCCACCAGCACCACTTCAACGTCAGCGGGTGTCCAGCGTTTACGTTCCGGAAAACGGGCGGCCAGTTCTTCCAGCATGAAAATACGAAAATCGTCGTAGTCTCTTGCCTGCCAGTTGAAATCATCGCCAATGTCGGCAAGGGGGGCCGGAAGGTACACTTCACGCACACCACAGTCCGGGCACGTTCCCTCATAGCGAAGATTAATCTGTGGGGCTTCAGCCATTATCCTGCCCCGTGATCGTAAATGTGTAGGATTCGTCTTTGTTAATGGCTGCCAGCACATAAGAAATGTGAACGATCAACTTGCCATCACTTTGTGTTATCGCCACATCCAGCGTTTTGGGGTCGACTTCTCCGTAAAGCGCCTGCGCAAGCGATGATTCCAGTTGCTTGCGTGTAATCTTCAGGAGCGAGCCATTGTTGGGTTCAAAAACCAGCTTGCGGATACCCACGCCAAATTCCGGTCGGAATACACGTTCCTTCGGGCTGGTAAACAGAACTTGTTCAATTTGTTCGCGCACATGTTCCGGACGTGTACTGGTCTGCGGACCGTGACCGGCAACCTTGAACGGGAATTTCAGATACTGGGCACTATTCAGATTCGACAAGCGCTTATCCTCATATGCTTTTCACAACGGTTGAAAGTGAACTCGCTTCCCCCTGGGGTATGGGTGGCGAAGTCGGTCCGCCAACGGTGGGGGCAACGGTATGCACATGGCTGGCAAACAGACCCAGAAAACTCTGCCCTTTGATGACCGGTTCCCCTCCTTCACCACCAAGGTCGACCTGATCCGCCTTGACCACAACCTTGGGCGCATCCACTGTTACCCCGGCAGCTGTCATCTCGATCACATTGCCATTGGCGTCTTCAACCTTGGCGCCGCTGCTGTCCATGGTGATGATATTGCCGTTGGCATCTTCCACAACGATCTCACTGGAAGCAGCGTCCATGGTGATCCTGCCGCCACTGGCATCGGTAACAGTGACCGTGCCGTCCTTGTCGATCTCCATCTCTGCTTCGGTGGGATGGAACAGACGAAACCGTTCTTCACCCTCTGCGTCATCAAATTGAAGAATATGCCCTGAGTTGGTTTGCAGCATACGTGTCGTCGGTTCGTCTTTCGCGGCATCTTCGGGCACATCGGATTCCTGCTGCCAGAAGGTGCCGACCCAGATGGGCCGGTTGATGTCCCCTTCCTCAAATTCCACCCATACCTGTGCATCCACATCGGGGATCATGAACATTCCCTGGCCGGTTATTCCCCCGTAAGGCGTGCACGGCAATGCCCAGTCGCTCTGTTGGTCCGCAAGCACCGAGGGGATTTGCAATCTGAGCCGGCCACGCTTCTGGGGGTCCATGTTGTCGGCGACCGTGGCGCGGTATTTGCCAAAACGTTTTTCATCAATAAACCGGGCAACTCGAATCAGGGTTTCTTCCATATTTACCTCACTCCTGCCAGTGCATCATCGGACTCAGGCTCGCTGTCTTGTCCGGTGGCATTGCGCAGTAATTTAAAAGCTTGTCGATATCCTCCCGCCGCAAAGATATGGGTCACCTGATCAACATAATAGAGACCACTATAAGTATCGCCGACGCCATAAACTCCCACGGGCCCATGGGTCAGCAACACATGGCCATAAAGTGCGCCATCAAGTTCGCCTTCTGCTTCGATTTTCCAGGCCATCTCGTTGGCCTTGGCTTGGGCTCTGGCCCTCGCCTCCTCCAACGTTGATCCGGCAGGGCGTGATATTTGCCAGGAAAAGGGATCAAGCCCCATGCTCTCGCTGGTGGCGGCTTCACTTCCCAACAAACGCAGGTTCGGTGTAAAGCTTTCGTTCTCCAGACCTGTGCCGGTGTCAGCCGCACGGATCAGTCCGATGCCATCCGGTTTATGCCCGTCATGCCGCACTGAAAAACTCAGGCAGTTGGAACGTTCGCCTTTGTAAACCATGATGGATGGCTGTGGATCGCCATCGAGTTGTGGTGGTTTGAAATAGAGCGTACCGGCACGGGTGTAACACTCATAGCCGTTGGCTTCAGCGCGGTCTCTCAATAACTGGATGGGGGTGCTGTCCTGGTAAAGACTGACATTGGTCAGGCCCTCTTCGGCATCAATGTCAAAATTATCACTGCCGATTTCTCTGACAATATCGGCATCACTCATTGCCGCTTCCTCGGTGGACCACACCCGCCGGATATGTTCCCGGTCAAGCAGGATGCTTTCATCCTGACAGGTCACAATCACCTTGGCGTTGCCCATTTTCTCGGGGGTGTCTGAGCGTACTTCCCTGACGTAGCCGCGCATGATCTCTTCCGCATAATCACCAAAATCCGCTTCTATCCTGAACGGTTTCCATGGAAGAAAAACACCGGCATCCTGTACCTGCCATGTGTCATCTTCAAGCCGGAGCGTATCGAAAACCAATGTGCACACCGATGCCGCCTGTCTGCCGGTTTCAACGCTGGCTTCCACCAGACTGGATAGCAGCTCTGCCGCCAGTTCTTCGTTATCAACGGTGATTTTGCATCTTGCCGGTTGCCTGAAATCCTGGGCCGTCATTACTCGCCCCCTGGTTCGGTGAGGGCAGGTATGAGAATGGTTTCCCCGACATAGTGTGGCAGTGACAGATCCGCACCGAAAATGATTTCGGGGTTGGCGTCCAGAATACGCCACCATTTGCGATCATTGTTATAAAAATAGAGTGAAAGCAGGTCCAGTCGGTCCCCTTCTTTCACTGTGTATTCCAGTATCGGCGACGCGGGTCCAATGGCCCGTGGCCGTGTGCCACGAAACACGGCTTCACCACCAGCGGCACCCACAAAGGCCAGCCCTTTTTCATACCTTGAGCCTTTTACCGGCATGACGTATTTCCTCTCTGTATCACCACCAGGATGTCTCCACTGCATTTTGCGCCGAGCTGAACATGCGCTGGATTTCACGTGTGTAATAATCGTTGCGGCTCTGAATCACCTGTAATGTCAGTGTGGCTTCAGCACGGTAAGGCAAAAGCGTTGGCAGATAGGCTTTCACTTCAAATTGCACCTGGGTCATAAAAACGGGCAAAACCTGTTCGCCCCATGTAAAAAGCAACACTGAGGGATAGGGTTGTTCTCCTCCTCCGCTGTCTGAAAGCGCTGCCAGCGTCGCCACCCCGCCTGGCGCCTGTAGCTTTGGCTCAACCATGCTGTAAAGAATATCCAGTTCCGGCTGTACTCCGGTAGTCTGGGCCTCCTCATCCCCCGAGTTCATCCGGTCGGTGGCATCCAGCAGTATCTTGATGGTGAAACTCTCTGCCTTGACGACGGCGCTTTGTGCAACACGGCTGATTTCGGCAGTGCCTGAAAAATCCTTCCCGCCTGCATTTGCCTGGCCTTCACCAAACGTAATATCAATCGAGCGCGAGCGGGTGATCGTGGTGGGATTGAATTCAAACGAGAGTTCAAGTGGATCATCCCCATTCGTTAATTCCTTGAGAGAGCCCCGAATCACATTCAGCCCGGCATAGTTGCCGGAGACGGGTATGCTCATGACACGCCCCCTTCAATCGCCGTAACGACCTGTTCGACAATCAGGTCAGCAATTTCGTTATCAGAACTGTTTAGCGCAATACGCTGGGGTTTAAGTGACAGAGCCTTTATCACCCGGTCCTGGGACAGGTGTTTGTTCGCCAGCGCCTTGCCCACCAGACGGGAAATGGCGGTGGCCCGATGCTCGAATCCCGCTGGCAGGTGCATGCGTAACCGTTCGATCTGAATCATACTGACTCCTCCGTGGAGAGGTATTGCGCAAAACGCCCCAGCCCTGAAAGCGAAAGCTCGGTACCTTTTTTGGAAAGCTCGCTCCAGACTGCACTGGTAAAATGCACAGGTGAGAGTGGCGCACCATCACCGGCCGCCAAAAAAGCGGCATGCAGCGCGGCGTTGCGAATCTGTCCGCCGGTAAGATTGAATTCCGTGCCAAGCAGGTCGAAGTCAACGGCGGCATCAAGCGGGGCCTTCGCGGGAATATGCCGACGCCATATCTCGGTTCTTGCTGCGGCATCGGGACGTGAAAAATCAACGATTACCTGAAAGCGGCGCAAAAACGCGGCATCAATATGCTGACGTAAATTGGATGTCAGTATGCACGGCCCCCGGTGACATTCTATGCGTGAAAGCAGATGACTGACTTCCATGTTGGCATAGCGATCCCGCGCTTCTTTTATTTCTCCCCGTTTTCCGAAAAGTGCATCCGCTTCATCAAACAACAGGACGATGGATGCCTGACGTGCGGCATCAAACAGCGTATTGAGGTTTTTTTCGGTCTCACCAATATACTTGCTAACCAGCAGGCCAAGATCAACTCTGTACAGTGGCCTGTTCAGCGCATTGGCAACCACTTCGGCTGCATAGGTTTTTCCCGTCCCCGAAGGGCCGGCAAACAATGCAACGGGACCGCCTGTTATACGTGCGCCCCAGCCTTCCACCTGTTGCCGATGATCAATCCATAACATAAATTCGCGCAGGCTGCGGAGCGCCTGATCAGGTAAAACGAGGTCATCCCAGGTGGACTGGGTCGGTACTCTGACAGCGCCCGGAATGGACGGGGATTTTGCTTCAGCCAGACCGAAGAATGCCGACCGGGCAAGGGGCGTGGGTTTGATCGGGCAAAAGATGTCGCCTGAATCGTACTCAATCATGCCGCTTCTGATAAGGGGCGAGTCCAGAGTCAAACGACGGTGACACTCCGCAGATTCCTGTTCATTCATCACAAACATTTCACGAATCAATGCGGGTGTTGGATAGAAAGAGCTGACGCCCGGCTGAAGCTCCTGATACATCCAGGCAATTCTTGGCTCCCCTTCTGATGCGATGGTGCAGGCCAGTATGTCCTGGTCCAGGGTATCAAGCCCGTAGGTCTCTGAAATCCTGCGCCAGGGTTGTTGCCGCCTCAGTTCCCGTACGGATTGCTGTACATTTTTCAGCCGCTCCCCCATATCCCCGGCGACGTCCATGCCGCGCCGGGCAGCACTGAGGTAGGCACCCAGCAGGTCAATGCGTTCCCACTCCGGTGTCAGGCTGGTGGCCGTGGCGCTCACGATGAACCTCCATACAACAACACGGTGTTACTGCGAATAGCGGTCACAATCTGCGTGCCGCTGCCCTCCGGGTCTTCATGTTCCCAATTCCGCTCAGCATAAAGCATTGCCTGCCATGTTTTGGTGTCGCTTTGCGCAATATCAACGGGTAAGCGGACCTGTACAACCCGGCGTGCATCAATTGAAGCAGGGTCTATGCGGTTTGGATAAAACGGGTCACCGGAGCTGTCATTTTCAATGATGGTTTGCGCTGTTTCAACATCGGCAATGTCCTCTTTCCAGGCAACAACGGTATTATCGTCTTTCCGTCTCCACACACGCCAGTAAAGACGGATTTCCGCACCTTCTTCACCGGCCAGAAGTATGTCGAGCGTACGGTCAAGCGGAGGAGCAATATGCGATACATACTGAAGCGTTTTGCGGCTGTCAGCATGTGTTTCCACCAGGGCGATATGTGGCGCCCATTCCGCCATGGATGTATCAATCGCCACATAACCCACCTGTGGTTTAAGATCGATTATGCCTTCTCGTTCTTTGTCCTCATCACGTTCCATCTGCCCCCATACCAACATCTGCGGGTCACCAACCAGGGGCGATGAGTTTGTGGGCAAACCATAAGGAATCGGCGCTAATGACAGCTCATATGCGACCGAGAGCCGATAAGGTGTTTCGCTGCCCTGTGTTCCCCAGATATGGTTAAGCGTGTCCATATCCAAGCTGTGCGGAACCACTTGCAGCGTGGCGATTTCCTGGCTGTCGGCGTCTGATAACGTAAAAACAGCATGCTTGTGCAGCACTGACATCACTTCGCCGATCAGTCTCAGTTCATTCTCACCCTTGCTGATATCGCGCCCTTCTGTATTGCCGGGCGCTGTCTTTTTGATGTTATACCCAATCGCGGTGATCAGACAGTAAAGCCTGACATAAAAGGGATTGTCTGCACCGCCATCTGCCGGATAGCCGTCATAATTTATATGGTAGAAAAACAGGTTGAGCCCGTTTTCATCCGCATCCTCCAGATCTTTAAGATTGCTGCCCGGATGCCCGATTTTGATTCGGCTGATGTCATTGTCCAGGCCGCTGATATTATCCACCAGTTTGCGCCGCAAACCGAATGCTGCTTCCGAGAGGGAACCAATGGCCAGCATCTAGATTCTCCTCAGGTAGTGACGACTGGAAAACGTCTGCGGAATCCTGCGAGTACTTCCTGCGGCCCCTGTCTCCTTCCGGGGTGTTTCAATAAAGACATCCACTTGGCCGATTTTCACTTCCGCTGCCTTGGCTATGGGGGCTGGTGCAATAAAGGGTGATTCGGGTTTCCTGGCTGGCTGTTGAAGAACATGTCTGCTGACCGGCGATGCTTCCGCTGGAAAAGCGTCATGCCGGCTATCTGTTGTTATGGCCTCCTGATGGTTGTTCGTTTTGGCCGGCGGGGAATCACGTTCACCGTTATTGTCCTTCCTCTCTGCTATTCTGGCCTGTGCAAGGGGGGGCTGCTGTTTGCGTTCGGTTGACTCTTCTGTGGCCGCATTGAAAGTTGCGTTGAAAAACGCCTGGTTATTGTCATGGGGTGATGCCGGTGGGCGGGATGATGTCCCGGTTTCACTTGACGATGGATGAGTCATTTCCTGCCATGGCGCCTGCTCTGGCAGGTTATCAGATGATGCGGACACACCGGTTTGTTTCATTTTCTGATTAAGGGGTAATGGCTGGTGACGTTTTTCCCCTTCCGTGGCCGCCGTGCCGGTTAGCTGAACGGAAGGGGCATCCATAGATCTGGCCGGCGTGTTGCGCAATTCATGTTTCTCTGGCGCCTCCTGAGCATTACCAGCGCCAGATTCAATATTGTGCTCTGCTGCAAACGGTCTGCTGACATCCGGCCTTGCCGGTTCTTCGTGCGGATAAGGCACTGGCTCTGATGACTGCTGTTCATCTGTTGTCAAGGCGCTGTTGTCAGTCCCGGAATCATGCGGTTCTCCGGCATGTGATATTGATTCGTTATCAGTCTCCTCATGCGCCGCGCGGTCACTATAAATCGGGTTATGATCAGACGGCAATGGCGCATTTTCTGCTGAGAGACGGTCACCCTGAAAGGCACCATGCTCCTCAGTGGGCATTACGGAAAAAACCGAGGGCTCACGATAATTCGCTGAAGGCTCTAAGTTTGCTGAAGGCTCTAAGTTTGCCGAAGGCGCTGCATTTGCAATGGTCTCCGTTGGGTGACTCGCCTGTAAATCACTGCCCTGATATTCAACACTGACGGACAATGCGGCACGATGCAGTGCATCATTATTATTGTCAGAAGCAGGCGCCAGGGTTTCTGTCGTTATCGGATCATGAGAGGAAGAATAGCCACTATCGCTGCCTGGGGTGGATGCCGCTGACCGCTGTCCATCAGCCTGCGCAAGCCGTCCGGCGCCCTGACCGGCAACACCAGGGGCTTCCTGTACTCCAGTTTCGCCATGCTCGTTGCCACCTGCCAATGGCAAACCCATTCTTTTACCATGCCCTGCAATCTCCGGGGCGCTTGCATCAGTCACTGCGGCGGAAACCGTCGAGCGTGCATCAGCAATGATTCCCTGGAGAAACCCCATCACGCAACCTGCCCGTGCATTGCACGAGAACGGTCTATGAGTTCCAGGTATTTATACCGTCTCGCACGTGTCATATCCAGGATCGCTGTCTCGCTCCAGTGGTAATACATGGCGAGAGTATGAATATCATCATAGATAGCGTTTCCATCGAGTCCGCTGAGCTTGTAGTGATCAAGTCTGGTGCTTTGCTCTCCGTCGCATTCGGGACAGACCACAAGCAGTTCATTGCAAACTGCCGGCGATACGGCATCCAGCGCCTGATCAATAGCGGCTATATCAACACCGGATAAATTCCGGATAAGCGGGAGCGCAGGCAGTGTATGGTCAATCCTTTGAATACTGCATCGCAACATGTGCCACATCGCCTCGTGCTCATGCAGTTTCGCTACTTCACATTGGTCCGCCGCAGTGGGCACACGAAGCTCTGCCTCACCGGCTTCAAGACTCAGCGTTGTATAAGGAAAACCCTGCCCTGCTTCCTTTACGGGCAATTCATTGCGGCGAAAATCCACATCAAAAAAGGCATCACAGTGGGAACAGGTCACTTTTAACCATTGCTGTTCACCTGCAAGCATGGCTGACAAACGCAGCATCAGAAACTGGCAGTCCGCTACGCATAACGACATGACGCATTCCCTGTCAACGGCTTGATCGCCGATACTGTCAAGCGTCAGTGTCAGCACCGAGCTTGCGTAGGACGGTCTTGACAGATTTTTGTCAAGCTCGATCAGCGCCAGCTCTGTATGTCCGGTCAGTTGTTTAAAACGTACCCGGCGCTCCACGCCTCTGCGGGTCGGCAATCCACCGGGCAGGATAGTTTCCATTACATCCATGATGATAAAACATCATGCTTCTGTGGGTTCACTAACCGATTCGTCACGATCCCAACCCTCATGTTCCAGTTTGATCGTCTGAATCCCCACGGCATTGGTGGTTCCGGCATCAAGATCCGGCAACGCCTGATACTCGGAAACCCATGCCCGCTTGATGATATAACTGATGGCCACCTGTCCATTGAGATTCAGCACATTGACGACAATATCCTTGCGGAAATTAAGCAGTGACATGCCTGAGTCACCATCAATGTTGTTCACCAGATTGGCCCATTGCTCGAAGACGGGATCGTGCGTCAGACCTTGCTCAAGTGTAATGGCTTCGTATTTGGTGCCACCGGGCAATTTGCGCACATGGGTGGGGTCACCACCCGTGCGCCAGTCAACCGCTTCGGTGGTTTTTTTCAACGCAGACATTTTTTTCAAACCCGCCACTGGCTTGCTGTCAATCAGCACCTGAAACTTGAATGTGCGGTATGGGTCGTGGCGATGGGCATTGACCGGAAATAAGGGTGCCGCCATGTGAGTTCTCCTTTATTGCTGGTTCACTTTCTGCTGAATACGAACGATAACGAATTCCGCAGGTTTGAGTGGCGCAAAGCCAACGATAGCGATAACCTGCCCGGCATCAATATCCCCCTGGGTCATTGTGTCCCCCAGACTACAGCGCACAAAATAGGCATCCGAAGCCTTTTCACCCTGAAAGGCGCCAGCCCGGAACAGGCCATTCATGAAGTTGCCGATATTGGCCCGCAGGGCAGACCAGAGAATATGATTGTTTGGTTCAAATACCGCCCACTGAACCCCCTGATAAATACTCTGTTCGATCATCATGGCGGTACGGCGCACAGGCACATAACGCCACTCCGGATCGGCTTTGGTCGCCAGCGTACGGGCACCCCATATGACCGGACCCGCTCCCGGCATCCTGCGCAAACAGTTCACGCCCCAGGGGTTGAGTGAATCCTGCTCGCCGTCCTCGACTTGAAATTCAAGGCCGGAGATTCCCAGCAAGCCGGTTTCTGTACCGGCCGCCGCTTTCCAGACACCACGTTTTGCATCGATTTTGGCCCACATGCCAGCGGCATAACCACTGGGTGGAACCAGAACATTTTTGGGCAATCCGGGAGCACGCTCGGCGTGATAAAAACGGTTGGCCGCACTCACCCACGGATAGTAGGTGACACAGTAGGTTTGGGAGGGAAGCCCCATATCGTTGACCATCTTTTCATTGGTCAATTCATAGGATGGTGGTGGGTCGACGAGCACCATGCGGCTCTTCATCTTTTCGGCATGGCCGATGGCGGCCTGCACTACCGCATTGCCGGCGCTGTCCTGTGACCAATACTGGCCGGGCAAACAGATGATGTTGATGTCCCTGTATTTGGTAAACCGGGTAAAAACCTGAACATAATCATCCAGCAGCGGTTTGCCACCATCCACGCCATTGTCCAGCCTGTCTTTGGGCATGGCGGAGTCAGCATGCTCCTGACCGGTCAGCTCTATACGGAAGTTCAGCTCACTGTTCTGAGGCCCCGTCCGCTCCACACCACCCCAGTTCTCCGGAAGCACTCCCAGCTTCAGCATTTCAGCAATGCCGAAATCCGATTGAATCACAATGGCTGATGTGGCGCCGGTCAGCGCTGATTCGAGTACCAGCTTATTGCCCACGGCAGTACAGGTAAGCCCGGCTATTTCACTGATCTTGCCTGCAATCGCGCCGATGTCTGCAAGATCGTCTGTCCCAAGGTCAAACGGCCCAAATGGAGATCCATCAAGCACACCCCGCAGGGATCTCGCATCCGCATCAGGGAAAAGCGCATTATCCGACAGGGCAAGAGAGAAGGATGCACCCAGGTCACCACTTGTGCTGCTCCCCTTGCTCAGACTCTTGTTATGGTAGTCCTGCCCGGTAAGCTCTTCGCCACCGTGGTTTTCAGGGGCGATACCCAGTTTGAGGGTTGGTGCGATACCAAAGTCTGACTGGATCACAACCGATGAGGTGGACCGTGCTGTATCGGAAACCAGCTTCAATGTAGTGCCACTGGCAGTACAGGAAAGCCCATTCACGCCATTGATTACAGCGGCAATATCTGCAATGCCTGCGAGGTCTGAATTCCCCAGATCAACAGTAAACGGGTTGCCATCAACGGTTCCTTGCAAAGAGCGTGACTCTGTATCAGGAAAGGTTGTTGTATTGGATAGCGCCAGTGAAAATCCACCACCCAGGTCACCACTGGTACTGCTCCCCTGATACAACACAACACCGAGTTTCAAACCGGGTGCGATACCAAAGTCATGCTTTATTTTTACCGATGAAATGCTTTTTCGCGTTCCGGAGGCCAGCACCAGCTTTTTATTATTGAGCACCTCACAGGAGAACTTCGCATAACACTCTTTTTCTGCATCAATTTTCTGCACCTTGTCACGAATATGCGCCGCCAGTGAAGGCAAATCGGTAAAGTGCTTTTGATCCAGCACAATGGTTTTCTCTGTTTCCGTATCCACCGTGATTTTCATTTTCCGGGCAGATGGACTCAAGGCCGAAAAATCAAGTGAAACATCCGAGAGATCACCACTGGTGCTCGTACCCAGGTATTGATCCGATACCATATTCAGCGTGGATACGTCCGAGACCTCGTCCACCGTCACCAGATCGGATCTGGCATTAATGACATTCCCGATATACAGCGGGTGATCAGCATCAAGGCTGACGCCAACAAAACTCTCGTCAGCCGTGAACGTTACATTCCCCCGCGAGTCTGTGCTCTCCCGGCCAACCAGAACGTCGTAGCTGCCATTCCCAAGTTCGTTGTCCTGAAGCTTGATGATAATCCCGTTTGCCCATGCCCCTTCATTGGCTGCGGTAAACTTCAGCGCCTTTTTGCCGGTCTCACTGGGGTGATCGACATACCCTGTGGCTTTTGCGGCATGGTTGGCGCCCAAAACCTTTTTTTCAGTATCTTCAGTTACCCGGACGATGTAGGCCTTGGTGCCCCCGTTCAGAAAGAAGGCGGCCACGGACAACCCCATGGGGTCACCCTGGGTGCTCTTGCCAAGATCGCGCACACCACCGTAGATGCGCTCGTAGTCGTCCCATTTTTGGATAAGTGTCGGCTCGGCGATGCGCCCTTTAACCGCATACCCGACAAATGCAGCGGTAGAGGTTCCCACGCCCTCAATCGGCTTCGAACCACTGGGTATTTCTTCTATATACACGCCTGGATGCAGATAATTTGGCATTCTTTGACCTCCTGTGCTCCCTAACGGGACTCATGAATCAAATGTACAAAAATACTGCGAAACCAACCGTTCAGGTCAGTTGTCAGAAACACGTTCCTCTACATTCGACGGGGTAAAAAAACCCATTTAATAGGGCAACGCTACGAGCCGCTATCCCATAAACATGGGATTGTTAACATTCCGCTAAATCTGAATCATCCCGATTTGAAGCGCTTCATGAACAGCCTCGGCTCGTGAGTGTACACCCATTTTTTTATAGATGTTTTTCACGTGAGTCTGGACAGTGGAAACCTTGCAGCCAAGACACGTGGCTGTTTCATTGTAACTGTATCCCTTGGCGAGAAGCATAAGTACCTCACACTCCCGTACTGAGCAATCGGGCACATCATTCGTTGCGGTTTTTGCCATATTATTCAGAAGGTAGAAATCCGTAAGCCTGTTCCAATAGTGCATGAGATTACACATTACTACAACTATGAACCCCAATTTTTATAACACATCAATACCCACCTCTTTGGCACGCGCACAAAATAATTTCCATCTGCATATGGCGCACCGCGACAAAACAAACCGGTTACTTATTGAGCAGCATCAGGCGACGCAACAAGAAGGCAGAGGGTTTTTCTGTGTTACCAATCCCAAGCCTTCATGCTTTCAGTCTGCGGTAATCAAAAAACGTAACTGAAACCATAATATGGATGGATAAGCGGCCATCCATATCCAGAAGAACCGGTTCAATCCAAATAAACAGGCATTTGCAAAGTGAAAGCTTGCCGCAATAATCAATGCAACAATCAGGCTCGTGTGCGACAGCAGCAATAGCGGAAAAATCAATTCAAAAACCATGACTCCCCAGGCCATCACAAAAAGTACACGGGGTGATTCCCTCCATCGCCGCAAGGACTCACTGACAGGATAGACTGAAAATTGGAAAACGTCGCACAAAGCACGGCCATTTCGCCATTCCGGGTTTATTATTTTTACCCAGCCAGAAAAAAAATACGAAAAAACCAGTTGCAGGGCAAGGTAACCAAAAGCGATTTCCTGCCAACGTTGCGTGGGAGCAAAATACACCAGACACAGACAAAACAGGATTAACAGACTCATACGATCCGAGCCGCCGTTATAGGGTCCCTGAAAACGATGCAATATCGCCAGTCCCAGCACAAACAACAAAAGTGCGACCCAGGCAGTTTGAAAGCCTATAATAAGCAACACTGACAAAATGAAGCGCGGGATAAACAAGCGCTGTTCATCGGCAAAGGACTTGAAGTGTTCGATGCTCTGCTGTGCAAAAGCAAAACCCAGCAGGACTTCCGTCAACCTGATGGCATCGTCGAAGTTCACGGTATATCCTGCATGGGCAATGCCTGGATGCGCGAATGAAACACCACCTTTTGCTGCAACCGGGTGCCTTTACGTTGCACCAGTAGCAGGCGGAACTGCAAATAACCTGGGCTTAATGTGGAATAATGCGCGTCATGGGCCACGAGTTCATGTGCAATGCGTTTCAGAATTTCATCTTCACTATGCTCTGTGTACTGTTGCAAAATACGCTCGGCACAGCTCACCAGAAACAGACTTTCATTCCGTCGTGGATTCCAGAACATATGTCCCAGCATTTGCAAAAATGAAACCCGGGCCGGAGGCGGGCGAAACTCACGCCAAACCTGAGCCCCGGATGACGGCCCGTTTTTTGAATTCAACAACGTAAACTGAATACGGGGCGAAGGGGCTATGACGTCAAAAAACCGCCAGGAAGGAATGACTGCCGGCAATAACAGTTTTATGATGTGTAACATAACTATTTTATAAAATAATTATGTCTGTTTATACACGAACCACAAACAGCTTATCCTGCATCATTTCTTTCATGGTGAGTCCCACATCATCCATCAACGGCATTGGTGCAGCACCGGCGCCACCATCACAACGATCAATAGTGATGAAACCCGGCGCACATTCAATACCACAATACTGAATTTCTTCGCACATGTTGTTCAGCCACCCATAAGCGCCAATAACGACCTTAAAACCCACAGGTTTTCCCGTGACCTGCCGCACATGCCCCACAAACGCCATCAACCGGGACTTCCTGTTTTTCCCGCCACTTTCAAACGCACACGAAGCGCCCGAAATATCTCCTGGTCCAATGCATCAGGAGCCAGGGCAAACGATAACAAACCAGGTTTACCTTCCTGCCGAAAATTCAGCACCACCAGCCACGGATGCACATAGGTTGATTCGTGTAAGGTGGCCTTCAATTGTTTGCCGTCGACGGTTTCCAACAACCATTCGCCATCGGTCTGCCAAGTGAGCATCTGCACGCCACCCTCCCCCATTCTGCCTGGCTGTTTACGCAACGCAATCACCAGACTCACCAGCAGCACCACAGCAATAGTGATTTTAACGGCCAGCGCCAAGTCCAGGGGAAACAATATGGCAATAGCACCAAGATGACCGGCAACCAAAAAACCGATAAGAATGCGGGATGCCTTAGGTTGCAACCTGAGCGGCTGCGCGTATTTTGTTGACGACATTGGCGGTATCCGGATCAGCGGGCACGGTGCGGCCCATCAGGTATTCAAGTAACAGGTTATCGTGACAGGTTAACAAGTTTTCAAACTGGACGCGCTCGCTTTGTGTCAAATCATCAAAACCACGATCAAGAAAACCTTGCAGCATATCATCCAGCTCCAGCATACCCCGGCGGCACTGCCAGTGAATGCGGTTTTTACCGGCAGTGGATGTCACACCAGGTGCTTCAGCATCATTTTTTTGATATTACCAATTGCCTTGGTGGGATTCAGACCCTTGGGGCACACATCCATGCAATTCATGATGCTGTGACAACGAAACAAACGATACGCACCTTCAAGCTCTTCAAGGCGCTCAGCGGTGGCCTGATCACGACTGTCCGCCAAAAACCGCCAGGACTGCAACAGGGCTGCCGGTCCGCGGAATTTATCCGGATTCCACCAGAACGAGGGACAGGCCGTTGAACAGGCACCGCATAAAATACATTCATACAGGCCATCCAGCTGATCACGCTGCTCAGGCGTTTGCAGGTATTCTGTTTCCGGCTCGGGGTCATGCACAGTAAGCCAGGGTTTAACAGAACGATACTGATGGTAAAACTGGCGCATATCCACAACGAGATCACGAATAATCGGCAGGCCCGGCACCGGACGTACTTCAATGGGTTCCTTGAGTGATTTCAGCGGCGTAATACAAGCCAGCCCGTTGCGGCCGTTGATATTCATCGCATCGGAACCACACACACCTTCACCACAGGAACGCCGGAAGCTCAGACTGTCATCCTCCTCCTTGATACGGAACAACGCATCCAACAGCATAGCGCCCGACGCGAAGCCTTCCACCGTGTATTCCTGCATACGCGGTTTTTTATCAACCTCGGGATTGTAACGGTGAATCAGAAATCGCATGGCAACGTTCCTTGGAAACCTTTAATTGTATTGTTCAGGGGAAAATATTTCTGAATGTATCCAGTGTTAATTTTTGCTTGTCAAGATTTTTTTGTTTTTAATACACTAAAAACAAAGCTCAGGATATCAACAATATCAACAACCGCCAACATCCGCGCAAGACTCTTCTCCCGTTTCCACACTCCTGCGTCACTATGCCCGTAGCGTTAACAATTATGTGAAGCAGGTGTATTAAAAGAAATAAAAGTGGGGCATGAAAAACTGTTTATCCACCCCAAGTGCCCACACTTGTTAACACAGGATAACAACGAATTTACAGAATATTCTCAATAGAAAATACGGAATACAAAAATGCACGAAACCTGCAATAAATGAATTCTCCCTTGTTAAATTCAACTTATTGAAATATATACCTGTAGCATTATGGATTCGTTTAGCGTTATTTTGAGTGGCAGGCAATATCTGCACCAGCGGCGCATTTCAGCGTTGCACTTTGGTGAGCTTGCAGGAAATCACATATTGCTGCTCATTATTGGTTTCGCTACGCATAACAATGCCCGTAGCAGAAAGCGCGGGTACAATTTTCTGACTGCCGGGTTTGATTTGCAATGAAATTTCGGCGCCAACATTTAGCTTGTCGTCACACACCATACTAATGCCCGTAGCCGAGAAATCCACCAGCCTGGCCACTTGCCAACGCTTGGCAGATGGCAACAGATATAACACGGGACAGGTAACAGTAATGCGTGGAAATGCCCGCTGATCGTGTTTGTTATTGTCGATGGCGCTGGACATCCCCACTCCGGTTTGATTTAAGCCATATGCTTGTACTGTAGCGGGTTTGCACTGCAAAGTGACGCATGACACGGCTCATGAACTGAAAACCCGCCGGAATTTATCGGCACAAGCAGACAAAAGTTAAACCTGTTTATTAATGTGCGCCTGTCGCATCCCGTCTGAAGTATTGTCGCAACCGTTTGCAGCCCCGTTATTTTGCTGCACGATTCTGCTCAACAAAAGCGGTTTGCATTTTCACCAGACGCTTTACCATTTGATCAAACGCCTTACGGGCAGGGGCATAATTTGCCGCTTTGGCCCGCCCCCACCACATCAGCGCCTGGGGCTCATTACGTTTGACGATTTTACCGGATAAGAACACACGCCCCAATTCGTATTGGGCAGGGGCATATCCTGCAAGAGCGGCTTTTCTGATCCAGGGAAGCGCCTGTTTGGGGGATGCTCCGGGCGGAAGACCATCACTGTAGAGATAAAGATAACCTGCTTTGTAGGCAGCCTTGCGATGCCCCTGCTTTGCTGCCCGCAAAAACCAGTACAAAGCCTTGGCAGTATTTTTTGCTGTGCCACGGCCACGCAAATACATATCACCAACAGCATATTGGTCTTTTACCTGGTGGCCTGACTGCGCCTTGGCAAGACTCGCCTTAAAACGCGCCTCCCAGATATAATCCCCCTCAAAAGCCACAGCCTGCTGCACATTGAACAACAGTGCCAGCGGCAACGCGGGTAACAGCAAAATGCGCAGCATCAACCAGCAACTTTTGTGCATTTTGTCCATTGGCCCTCCAACCGTTGGTACCTATCGTATCCGCACTCCGCATTCCGGTATTATCCAGTCGACACAATCGCTATACTTAACCATAGCAAATTGACAACTGTTTTGTGGGGACTGTGGGTTGAGTAATAAGTCATTCATGGGTATTTTGCAAAAAAATGTATGTCAATGCATTGGCAATCCTGTCTCGACCCCAAAATACCGCACCAAAACAGCATGATTATCCCTCATCAGGAATTATCACCAGACACTTTACAGGCCCTGGTGGAAGAATTCGTTACCCGCAGCGGCACCGACTACGGCAGCAATGAAGCTTCGCTGGCAAAAAAAGTGCAGCAAGTGGTGCGCCAACTGGAAAAAGGTGAAGCAGTGATTGTTTATGACGCAACCATGGAGGTCTGCAATATCACCACCGCCGCACAGGCACAGGCTTATAACCAGCCAACAACAGACTGACGGAGGAAAAAACCCAATGTCGCACACAGGCTGTCGCTCCGAAGGTATGGAAGCCTTTGCCTTGCGTGTTATTGGCGACAGCATGTCACCTGCTTTCGAGGATGGTCACATTATTGTGGTGGACCCGGGTTACCCGCTGATAAGCAATAGCTACGCTGTGCTGATCAACAACTCAGAGGTGCTTTTTGGCCTGTACGTGCGTGATGAAAGCGGTAGTCGGCTGGAATACCTGAAACCCGGTGAAGCACCGGTAATGCTGGACGATAATTTTCACGTGAAGGGTGTTGTGACTCAGCGTAACGGGCGTCGGCGTAAAGACACCGTGTATTTTGAATATCCGCTGGCAACTGGGCAGACTTTGCTCTGAACGCTGACAGACCAACTGAATCCTAATTTATCACCTTGAAAGAGTACTAGGCGCGTTCGTCGATATAGCGGCCGACAGTGCGGGACTCATCGCGTGAACCACCCGAGGTACCGGTCCCACCTGTATCGGCCTGCGGATTATTTTGCGCTGATTCACCTTGCGTTGACTCGGGCACGGCCGTTTGCAGCTGGGCATCACGAGGAGGCTCTGCCTTCACTTCCGGCACCACCGGAATTGGAATATTGTTAATTTCCATGTCCTGCTCCTTCATCCACCTGACAAGTGACACTTGAAAAATACTTTAATTTATTGATTTTAATTAGTTTTTTGAACAAAAAACCTTCAACAAAAAAGCACTATTTCAACCCCGTTATCGTCCAGCAGCCATCGACCTTGAATGGTTATTGTGCGTTTTTTGTACAGATCAATTATATTAGAGAACCACGCTTGTCTGCCCGTTCACCGCACTACATTGCGCAGGCAAACCGGACAGGTATACTGTGTCCCGCAATGCGACACCAAACCTCACAGGCTACAGATACCAGTAAGCAATGAACCCTGTTCCACTGTTAATTGTGCTGGGCACAATCCTGGCCTTGCTGGCCGTGCAGCGCTGGCTGATTCATGTAGGATCACCGCGAAGCAAAAACCTGCATAAAGAAAATATTCCGCCAGACAAAGCACCATCGCAAACACCAGCGGCCACGCAGTCGCACCAGACGCCATCGCACCAACATAACCTCAAATTAACCGAGGGGCTATCTGTTACCAGACTGGATGAACGCGGCGTCGACAGCCTGAAAGTGCTGATCGGCAAAAAAGATATTAATGCCACCGCCACTTTTCTGGCCTTCAATCGTCCTGGGTTCGTGGAAATTGATGCCTACCTGGCACAGCAACGTGAGCAAAAGGAAAATGAAGCGTCCCCCTCACAAACACTGCCCGCAAAGCTGCTGGAACCACTCACCAAAACTGAACGTAAATTGCTGGTGGAATTCAACCCAAAATCAACACGCTTGATTTCCCGGGACCTGATGTCCCGTTTTGGTGGCCACGACTTCAGCGTCTATTTCAGCCACTATGCAGCTCGCCCACAAGCGGTTACCCTACACATTCCACCATTTGATCCGGATCGCAAAATCATGGAAGATCTGGCGAAATCCCGCATTGCCCGCAAGGGTCGCCACATTCCATTAAGTGCGCGATTAACGGTATTAAAAATGAGCCAGTTACGGCAAATGGCCAAGGATCTCAATCTGGACAAAAAATTTACCCGCAAACAGGTTGCGGCAGAAACCCTGGCTAGCGTACCCGGTGCCGCTGTACTGCTTTCAATGCAATACGTGATCGATGATTTATTCATGCTGATGCCAATTAAAGAAGACATTGCCCTTGTCAAACATGAATGGTCGTACCTCCAGGCCTATGCGAAAATACTCAACGGCTTGAGGCTGTGACGCCATCAGATCACTGACTCAATGTAAATCCATAATTGTTCAGCAACTATTCACGCAGCGTAAACAGATTTACGCAAGCCACTAACCACGAGACCCTTTAATGAGCGCATCCGCAAGTACCACGCACGAAACCCCAACCCACCCTGGCTTTCGCCACCTTCGTCGAAAATTCGTCGAATCACTGAACCTGAGCATTGATGAATTTGAACACATCAATACCGGCGCACAACATTTTCACCTTGCGGCAAACAACAGTGAAAATGTTTTTCTGGTGGGGCTGCGCACCGTGCCTACCGATTCCAGCGGCGTTGCGCACATTCTCGAACACACTGCCCTTTGTGGCAGTCAACGCTATCCGGTACGCGACCCGTTTTTTATGATGATCCGGCGCTCGCTCAACACTTTCATGAATGCCTTTACCAGCAGTGACTGGACGGCTTATCCCTTTGCCAGCCAGAACCGCAAGGATTTTTTTAACCTGCTCGATGTTTATCTGGATGCTGTGTTTTTTTCCAATCTCGATGAACTGGATTTTGCCCAGGAAGGTCACCGCATTGAATTTGCAACACCGGACGATCCCAGCAGCGATCTGACATTTAAAGGTGTGGTTTTTAATGAAATGAAAGGTGCCATGAGTTCACCTGTCAGCACCCTGTGGCAGACACTGACAAAATACACATTCCCTACCAACACTTATCATTTTAACAGTGGTGGCGAACCCGCTGACATCCCCGATTTAAGTTATGCCGAACTCAAGGCGTTTTATAAAAAACACTACCACCCCTCCAATGCCATCTTTATGACTTACGGCGATATTCCCGCAGTGGAATTGCAACAACAATTTGAAGAACGGGTACTGAGTCAATTCCAGCGGTCAGATGAACATATTTTTGTACCTGATGAAAAACGTTTTGTGGCGCCACTTAATGTGGAAGAATTTTATGCCCTGGATGAACCCGAACACAATGATGACAAAACACACATCGTGATGAATTGGTTATTAGGTCCCTCTACCGATTTACGCACAGCGCTCACCGCAGAATTATTGGAGGGTGTATTGTTGGAGGACAGCGCATCTCCGCTGCAACATGCACTGGAAACCACAAATCTTGGCACCGCACCATCTCCTCTTTGTGGTCTGGATAACTCCAATAAGGAAATGACTTTTATTTGCGGCGTGGAAGGCAGCAATACGGACAACATGCAGGCCGTTGAAGACTTGATTATGTCAACGCTGCAAAAAGTGGTAACCGAAGGTATTCCTCAACAGCGCGTGGAAGCTGTGTTGCACCAGTTGGAATTGCAACAACGCGAAATTACCGGTGACTCGTACCCTTATGGGCTGCAACTGATCCTGGATGCGCTGCCCACAGCCATACATTATGGCGATACTCTAAAAGCCTTTGACCTGGAGCCTGCACTCAAACAGTTACGCTCAGACATTGAAGACCCGGAATTTATTACCCGCTTGATTCAGGCGCAACTGTTGGACAACCCGCACCGTGTCCGCCTGACATTAAAGCCCGACGCCCAATTGAATGCCCGCCGCGATGCCGCAGAAAGAGCCCGCCTGGCAAAAATCAAGGCTGACCTCAGTGAAGAAGAACAACAGCGGGTTGTGCAACTCGCCGGAAAACTTGCAAAACGTCAAAATCAACACGATGATGAAAGCATCCTGCCCAAAGTGGGACTGGAAGATGTACCGCATCAACTCAACATCGCCACTGGCAAAAAAACCACGATACAAGGACGGCCAACCCACAGCTTTGCGCAAGGCACCAACGGCCTTGTTTATCAGCAGTTGATTGTTGATCTGCCAAAAATGGATGATGAGCTGCTGGCCATTCTGCCCTATTACACCAATTGTCTGGCTGAACTCGGTTGTGACAAACGCGACTATCTCACCATGCAGGCAGTGCAAAGCAGTGTAAGTGGCGGCATCGGTGCTTATACCACGTTACGCGGCGCTATTGATAACGAGCAAAACAGCAGCGGCCATTTCATTTTATCCGGCAAGGCGCTTGCACGTAACCACTATGCCTTTAGTGAACTCATGCGTGACATTTTTCATAACACACGCTTTGATGAGCACGAGCGCATTCGTGAACTCATGGCGCAATTGCGCGCCAATCGGGAACAGGGCATTACCGGCCGAGGTCACATGCTGGCTATGCAGGCGGCGGGGGCTGGAATGAGTCCGTCTGCGGCACTGAAATACCGCTTGTCCGGTTTGCTCGGTATTACCCATATCAAGCAGCTGGATGACAGTCTTGACAATAAAGCCACATTATCTCAATTGGCTGAAAAAATGGCCGCATTACACAACATATTACAAAGCAGCCCCGGTCAGTTTTTATTAATCGGTGAAAATGAAAACCTGGATGCCTTGCAACAAGACTGCAATGCACTTTGGACCACGAGCGACCCGGCACACCCCGAACCTTTTGCTCTGCCGAATAAACGTGAAACGGTGAAGGAGCTCTGGACCACCAGCACATCGGTGAATTTCTGCGCCAAAGCCTACCCAACGGTACCTGTCGCCCACCCCGATGCAGCTGCGCTGGCCGTACTCGGTGGCTTTTTACGCAACGGATTTCTGCATCGTGTTATTCGTGAGCAGGGGGGGGCCTACGGTGGTGGCGCCAGCCATGATTCCGACAGCGCCAGCTTTCGCTTTTATTCTTACCGTGACCCGCGCCTTGCGGAAACGTTGGATGATTTTGATCATGCCGTTGACTGGTTGCTGGCTGAAAAACACGAATGGCGTCAGGTGGAAGAAGCCATTCTTGGTGTTATCGGCAGCCTGGACAAACCCTCCTCCCCGGCTGGCGAAGCCAAGGATGCCTTTCACAATGCCCTGTATGGCCGCACCCCGGAACAACGGCACCAACACCGCCAACGCATTCTGGCGGTAACACTGGAAGACCTGCAACGGGTGGGAGAAACTTATTTAAAACCGGAGCTGGCCAGTACAGCAGTCATCAGCAATCCACAATCCGGTGAAGCAATGGCCGGCGAACTGGGCCTGACACTGCGTCAAGTATAGTTGATGTCAGACCGCTGCAAGAATACCGCGTTCGCGCAGCAGGCTGATGACTTCGTCGACACATTTTTCAATGGGCTGCGTGCCCGTATCCACATTTATTTCGGGACTGACGGGTGCTTCGTAGGGGGATGAAATTCCGGTGAAATCTTTGATTTCACCGGCTCGGGCACGCTTGTACAGACCTTTCACGTCACGCTGTTCACAAATGGCAATATCGGCACAACAATAGATTTCGATAAACTCTCCATGGGGCACCAGTTTGCGCACCATCTCACGCTCGGCGCGAAAAGGGGAAATAAAAGCTGTCATGGCAATCACACCGGCCTCCAAAAACAGCTTGGCCACCTCACCGATGCGACGGATGTTTTCTTTGCGATCATCATCAGAAAAACCGAGATCACCACTCAGACCGTGACGGACATTATCACCATCCAGCACATAAGTACGACTGCCAAGCTGGTGCAATTGCTCTTCCACAGCATGAGCCAGGCTGGATTTCCCTGCACCCGATAATCCTGTAAACCACAGAATCACACTTTTGTGGCCATTCTGTTGCTGTCGGCGATCCCGGGTGACAGTGGCATTGTGCCAGACAACATTATTACTACTCGATGCTTCATTATTCGACATAATTCAGGATTTCCTTTTCTGACAAAGTCTTACATTACGTTATTCCGGCATGAACCAAAACAACGATAAAAATCAGTCATTCTGTGCAAGCTGTTGCCTGAAAGCCTTCAGCCCGTGCAACAGAAAAATAATAAAAATGCCCATCATGACACTGAGCACTGCGCCCAACAGCAGAATCAGGCTACGCTGTGGCCGCACCCTTTTTTCCGGCGCCAGCGCCGGGTCTATGACTTGCATCACATATTCTTTTTTCACGTTCGCCAGCATAATGACCCGGGTTTGCGATTCAATGAGTCGATAGATGGCTTGCTGCATATCCACGACGCTGGTCTTCGACAGCTGTTGATTGAGATAATCAATACTCTGTTGCGCCTCTTTAATGGCCGCTTGCCGCTGATGTTCGTTGAGACGCGCCACCAGCGTATTGGCCCAGTAAGCTGCCAATACCGGATCACGCCATTCGACACCCAGCGTCATCAGTCCTGTTTTATTATCCTTGCGAACATCCAGCACATCTTCCGAGAAGGTTTCGTAAACATCCAATGTACTCGGCACTTCACCGCTCAGTCCCCGCGCAAACAGCGGGACGATTTGTTCCTGCTGCAAAAACGGCACCAGAAAAACACGCGATTTTAATGTTGCCAGCACCCTGTCCACATCATTGCCAGCGCCGCTCAGATTAACGCCCGCTAACGAGGCCAAACCACCAAACTGCCCAGCCAAAGACGACAAGCCTCCGCTTTCCTCTTCTGTGGACGGGGCCATCACCAACTCAGCACGATAAATCGGTGTTGATAAAAAGGCGAAACCCGCCGCCAGTAACATGCCGAATAAAAAAACGCCCAATAACACATGTTTGTACTGAAGCAGCACCCGCCATAAAGCAAACAGGTCAACGCTGTCATCTTCGGCATAAGGCCCGGCATAGTCGGGGGCATAACCCGGAACAGCAACATAGCGCACCGACTGTCGCTGCTCTGATTGATTCTCGGCTGATTCCGGAACAACCGGACGCTCCGCCTTGGAGGTCAGTTTATGAATTTTTAAATCAGGCTTGTCCATATATTAATCATTCTACGTCAATTCTGCCTGAACAGGTTGCCTAAAAAATACCCACCGCATTCCAGCTCGCCGCTGCAATGCCAATTTGGTAGATAATCTGGCTGACATTGGTCCACAGGGTCAAGGGTTTCATGCGCTCCGCATCCAGAGGCACCACGATGGTATCGCCGGGGCGCACTTCCAGGTTACTGCCAAACCAGCCTGCACTGTGACTGGGCACTACCGCCCCGTTGGCTCGCACCACATAAACACGGTCTTCGTCAGCACGATAAGTCATGCCTCCGCTGCGGTTAATATACTGCTGCACACTACGCCCCTCGCGAAACAGGTGTGAGGTGGCATGTTGTACTTCACCGAGAATGGTGACTTCCTGGGTCAGCCCGGGAATCATCAATTTATCACCGTTCTTGAGCAGGATATCTTCTTCAAACTCAGTCTCTTCTTCATCCTCATCCCTGTCCCAGTCGCTGTTACGGCTGGCCAACAACCGGGGAAGGTCAATGACCAACCGCCCCACCGCTTTAGTGGCCTTTAGCTGTTTCAGCAACGAACTCGCCATACCCACCGAACTCTGGCTTTCATCGCTGGCCTGCGCCTTTTCCAGATCAATCGCTGCCAGATCAGATTCCAACCGCAAACTCATGGCATCCAGTTGATCCTGTTCTTTTTTACGCAAACTCTCGCGTAAAAACACCGCACCTTCAGCAAAGGCCTCATCGGTCAAACCACCAGCCCGCTCAAGTAATTCCAGCAGTGTTTCGCCCCGCTTCACGGGATAACTGCCGGGAAAGCGCACCTCCCCCATCACTTCCACCACACGCTGGGCCGTCCAGTTGGGCAACCGCTTGATGTGCAAAGAATCATAGGATTGCAAATGAAGCTGATCCGCTGTTTCACCCGGCGAAGCTGCCGACGTGAATGCCGCCAGCTGAATAGAAATGTGACGAGTAAGCCGCCCCTTTTCCTCGTCAACGCGATACCGGCTCAATTCCGCTTCCAGCGTGTAGGCCGATTCGGTGAGGCCACCGGCAGCCTGTAACAAATCGGACACACTCATATTTTTTTCCAATGGATATTCACCGGGTGACTTCACCAGACCACTGATGCTCACCACCGCTGCCGGTGCACCACTGTTTGCCTGTTCCTTGATCTGCGCAATCACCGACCCCAGCAACACAGAACGGTCATCATCTTTTGAAAACACATAAACTTCATCACGCGGGTTGAGCAACGGATTAGTCGCAATAGAATCGCCCTGAGAAACATTCAATGTGCTGATATCAAATGACTGCGCGGTCAGATACTGACCTTGTATATTTCTGCGCATCAGCAATATATAACGTGTATCACTGTTAGCCGTTACATCTCCCGCAAAACGCAGCAGATCCCTCAGGCGCATTCTGGCTGCCAGCGGATATTCGCCAGGCCAGCGCACATTGCCCGCAATCTGCACGATGGTTTCCGGACGTTCAAAATTTGCCTGCTGTCGTAGTTCCTGCACCAACGTTGCAAGCACTTCATTGCGCTGTTGCTCTGCCTCAGACGATAACCCAAAGACAAAAACATGGTCGCGGGATTGCAGTTTTAAATCTGCCGTCGAGCCCGGTTCCGCGAAAACCTCATCCAGACGCGAAGTCAACACCTCAATAATGCGATCCGGTTGTCGTTCACGACGGACCAGCACTATGCGCAAGTCAGGCTCGGGCAACAATGCCTTAATCGAAGGAAGAACATCAGACAAGCGCATACCGGCATGCCATTGCAATTCACCGGGACGCTGTACATGACCGGATATAAATACCGCATTTTCTGTGCTGTCCAACACAGAGTAGATACGTAATACATCACCATTTTCCACGGAATGCGCAACAGAGGTTGCCGATGATAAATCAATGTCAATGACAGTTTTTTCACCGATGGCATTTATGCGTTCCAACTGACTTTTCACCTGATAAGCTGTCGGTAACGTACCGCCCGCCATGGCCAGTACCTGTTGTACCGTGCGCTTTTTTTTCAGCTCATAAATGGCGGGGCGACGCACTTCCCCATCAATACTTACCGTATCACCAATGGGCGGTACAAAAATCACATCACCCGGCTGCATGCGTGCATCAGCGCTGGTGTCGCCACGCAATAATAAATCATACAAATCCAGTTGCTGAATCAGTTTTCCCTGCCGTTTAAGCTGCACATTACGCAGCGAACCAATCGGCCGTACACCGCCACTCACAAACAACGCATTGGTCATAGTGGATAAAGAACTCACCGTGTACGCACCAGGCCGGTTGACATCACCCAACACAAAAACACGCATGGAACGCAGTTCGCCAAGGGAAACATAAATCTGCACGCCGGGCATTTGTTTTTTGATGCGCCGTTGCAAGTCGTTTTTCAGTTCATCAAAACGCATGCCCGCAATCGCAATGGGCCCAATACCCGGAAACTGTAACAGCCCTTCCCGATCAACCATCAATTCGTGCTGCTGGTTTTCCTTGCCGTACAATTGCACCTGCACAGTGTCTCCGGGGCCGATAACATAATCAACGGGGATGGGAATTTCAGTAACCGGTGAAAAAGTGGTGGGCGCACCCGCAAATAAATCATAGCCAAAAGGCTTGAGTGTCTTATCCATCTCCGGAGCTTCCACAACATTGTCTTCCCGCACAGGCACAACCACTTTGGGCTGTTCCAACGGTATCGTTTTTTCAGTACCGGGCGCCTTTTTAAATGTCTGTAGTAATTCTGCCTGCTGCCCGGGAGACAACTGATCCAGCATTTGCATTTGCTGCACTGACGGCGCCGCAGCCAATGATACGGTGGAAATCAACAGGGAAAACAGCACCCAGAGTATTGCTGAACCACTACGTCCAGCAACACTGACCAAAAACTTTGCTCGTAAATTGATAAACACAATGATGATCTCACTTCGTGAAACGGTTTTATTATTTTGCCTTCAGCGGTGGCTCTCTACTGATAACGCTCATTTATGAAAAGCCGATAACAAGTGGCGACCACTCCAGTCAAATAACAGTGGATCTTCCACGATAGTGTATAAATCACCGGGGGATTTTACCATCTGCCCCACATCACGTGTCCACGGAGAGATGGCAAAGCGTGCGACGGCCTGGGTATCCCGGGTCAACATGCTCCCCAGAGGAACAGAGAGGAAAATGCCCTTGTCGTTATACGGATCACCAGGGCTGCCCGGTAAAGTGATGTCCCGCCCATCCGTAACCGTATACCAGGCACCGATACGCACACCGGAACGAAAACGACGCTGTATTTCATAACGCACACCCACATCTCTGGCCAGAAAGCGCCCGCCACGCAACGTAAAGGTCAGTCCCTGCCGTTGCAGGCGATAATGTACGGCGGCAATGGCCGTGGTAGTACGGTAATCACGAAAGCCGAAATCACCATCGGTGTTACGTTGGCGCAGCGTATCCACGCTGAGATCCACGGCCCAGGGACTGGATTTGGAAAAATACAGCAACTGGCCACCCAATCCCGCAAACATCCGCTCGTAATAGCCCACCGAGGCACGCGCATAAACACGCGGCCGTAATTGTGCGTACCGGTTCAACATCAATCGATCAAGAATAAACTGACCATCCCGGGTGTAATCACCAACGTCAGAGCGCACATGAGGCAGCACACTATTGGAACGATCCACCACTTTGCTGACATCTTCGAACAAACGCAAACGCAAGCCACCCTCCACAAACAAACCACGTCCCAGTTGCCAGGTATATGTCGCCAGTGCAAAGGTCTCATAACGCAACGCACCGTTGGCATCATTGAAATAGATGCCGGCATTGAGGGGAATAAAACGTACCCTGTCCAAAGCATGAGTCTCACGACGCAGACTGAGGGCATGACCTTCTTCGTTGGACACCCACTGAAAGTGCTCAAAAGATTTTGCCTTTTCAGAAACAGGAGGTTGCACTGGCGATTGACCCTCAACAAGCACGGGAGCCGTGGCCAATTGTTTCGCCGTATCAGGGCTGCTGTAACTCACCGTCATCCCTTTGAGCAATTCAGCGTAAGTTGCATTGCCGGCAAAAAACCGTTCCAACAGAGGGATGTCGTGAAAATCGTAAGTCACCAAAGCCAGATCCGTGGGCGTAAAATAGGTGACATGAATAGCGTCAAGATCACGCGGGCCCAACGACAGCACGGAACGCAACGCACGACCGACGGCACGCGCCACCAACGAGATGCGCCGGTGGGCAAACCCCATATGAAGCTCCCGCCCTGCCAGAAAAATTTGCACATTACGAAAACCCTGCCGCTCCAGAGCTGTCACCAACCGTTCGCGCGGTTCAAAAGAATCACGCCACGACGCCACGTCTGTCCACTCGGTCTTTGCCACAAACGGTGGTGGCTCGTCCAGCTTGGGGATAAATTCACGCTGCATCAGTGGAATGGAAACATAAGCATTCAGCCCCACATCCCCCCCCTGCCAAGCCAGTCGCCCGCCCAGCCATCCCCAACGATAACCGATGGAAAATGTGTCTGCGCCCTTACGCCTGACTGCGCCGCTGGTGGCAGCAAAGCGATCATTGGCATAATCCGTACCATCGTATTCATAGACCAGGTCAAAACCCGGTGCCCAGGAAGGCTGATATTGTACGCCGCCAAAACCACCGTCAAGGCGCCCCCGCCCCAAACCCAGACTGAAATCCACCGGACCAAACTGCTTGCTCATCACCACAAAATCCGCATCAAACACCCGGGTACCCAAAAAATCCCGGGTACCCACACTGACCGCGGGAAAGTAACGCTGTTCCTGCAACAACAACAGCTTGGCATCGAAGGCCTTGTCTTTAAACGTACCAAAGCCAGGCTTCATCAACCCCTGGGTATGACTCACTGAAGTATACCGCGCACCTAATTCCAGCCGTGGAAAGATACTCAAACTGCTCCAGAAAGCCCTGTAGGGTTCAAACCGGCTGAAACCGAAACGCAATGTGCCATCCTCCGCCACTCGTGCCGTCGGCATATTCACCAAACCGGTTTGTCCTGTTTGAGTGGGCGTACTCAACGGCGCGGCAGACAACGGCAGGCTGCCCCATAATACAGCACACAGTAAAATACCTTTAAATCCCCATCTGTCAGTCATGAAATCAATATGACGCACAGTGAAACCCTAAACCTCAACACCATCAACACAGATACAAAAAACGCCCCTGGCCGCACAGGCCAGAGGCGTTAATAGCAAACTCTTACAAAAACGATTAATGATTTGAAGTACTGGAACCACCACCGGAGCTTGCCAGGGCGGCAATCGCACCCGCAGCCAATGCACCAATAGCCACCATGCTGCCAGTACTCATTGCTGCTGCCGAACTCGCCGCACTACCAGCCTCTGTACCCGCAGCACTCGTATCCGCTACCGGACCCGGTGCAGTTGTGCTGGCACCTGCGCCAATAGCCGCCGCCAATTGAATTTCCTCACTGGCAAAAGCAAAGCTGCTCAGCGCAAAACTGACAAGCCCCGCAATAAACAATTTTTTCATCTTGCTTCCCCCCGAAAATATACCCAACCGTACACCGAATATAACACTACTCTGCTGACAGCGCACAAACCACATATTTGCTTTCGTTCAACCTAAATTAATCAATTGAGCCGTCGCGAGAGCGGCTAAGGTGCTCAAGATCAATGACTTTTTCGGTTATTTTGAATGAAAGCGTATCACCCATACGGTGAGTTCAAAATGTTCGAAAAAGTCATTTAGGTTGAGTGCATTAAACGTTCGCAGTAGACTCAACTGATTAATTTAGGTTCAACCTTTATATTCAGAAAAAGCAAAGTGAGTAATCCGTACCTCACCGTCCCTGCGCTCAACCTGAATCCACAACGGCCCTTGATATTGATCCCGTTTGCTTTGACCATTGGCCTGTACTTCAACATTGTAAATACCTTCACCCCGGGCAACGTTGCCATCCCACGTCCACTGCATCTCTGTAAAAGAAATCGTCCGGAATGAAGTACTATTAAACAAACTCACATAATCTTCCCGAATTCCATTCACCGTAGCCCGATCATTGGTTTGGGCGTCTTTTGCAAAAAGCCCCATAAAGGCTTCAATGTCACCTGCCGCATAGGTATTGATAAGCGTGCTCAACAATGTATTCAGTTCCTTTTCGGAAATGCGGCCAGAGGGATTCCCACCTGCACCAACGCCTTCCGCTACAGGTTGCGTTTTCACACGTTCAGTCACCACGACGTTGGACGTGTAATAACGAATAATTTGCAACTCACCAGAATGGCTTTCCACCTGTAGCGTCACATCCCCGCTTTCGTCAGAAAATCGCCCATCCTTATTTTTCATCAAAACTGTGTACTGCCCACTGCCGCGCGCATAACCGGTTTTTGGCTCCCAGTTCATGTTTTTAAATTGCACACTACGCACGGTACTGTTTTTAAATAACGATTGATATTCATCACGCACACCGGCTATGTCAATCGACTTGTTGGTGCGCACTACGGGCGAATACAGACTTAGCAGTTTGTTCAGGTCTCCCGCCTGATAAGCGGTAGCAAACGCTGAGAGCATTTTATTCAGGCTTGCAGGACTAATCAGGCCAGCCGCTGCCCGTGCAGCCGCCTGCGCTTTAGCTTCTTCCGCCGCCTTCTTTTTTGCTTGCGCCTCGGCTGCTGCTTTTGCTTCAACCCTCGCCTTGGCCGCAATTTTGGCTTCCGCAGCAGCCTTCGCCTGTGCTTCTGCTCGCGCTTTGATTTCCGCCTCACGCTGACGTTTGGCTAGCGCCGCCGCCCTTAACATTTCCTGTGCTTGCGCCTCTTCCCTCGCCTTTGCTTTCGCCGCCTCCTCTGCCTTGGCGATTGCTATAGCTTTCGCGCGAGCTTCAGCCTCGGCCCGAGCTGCCGCCTTGGCCTCTTCTTCAGCATTGAATGCTGCTAAAGCTGAAGCTGCCATTTCTGATGTCACCACGTCTTCACCGGCAGCTTCATTGGCCGGTGCCACGGTGGGGACGCCAGCAGTCGGTGGCGTTACCGGTTCTTTCGCGGTTGCTACCGGTGCGCTTGGCAAATCCGCAGCCAACTCCGGGGCAGCATCTCCTGTGATTTTGATTTGTGTCAGGTACAAAACAAACACAATAACCACAACACCGACAATCAACAGTATGTTACGGGCCGTCGGCATCGCACGTGTGTCGCTGCTGACCACTTCGCTGGTGCTCGCTGGCGAGGGACGTAATCCTGAATTAACGGCGGCATGCCCCATATTCGGTGATAAATCCAAATCCAGCCGTTCTTCGGCACTGTCAGAATCCCTCGGGCTTTTCGCCGACTCCTCCGGGTGTGCTGTTATCTCGAAACGGCACAAACGTTCATATGCTGCACCCACCCGTGATACACCGCTTTCATCATTGGCCTTTTTATCCTGGCGCAATAATTTCATCAATAATCCGTAGTGCGTTTCCACCTCTGCCAGATCTGCACCCGATGAAAGACCTAATACCCGAAAATCATCTCCACCCGGTAAAAACAACACACGACGCACAAAAAACCGTACAGCTGCCCGCAGCATGGCGGGCGAAATACCCATTACGGCAATTTGACGCAATCCGACTAACACATGGTCATCGGCAATTGCCAATTCCAAAATGGCCTTGATGCCTTTCGGTAAAGGCTGGCCGGGGTCATCCAGCCCCGGGAAGCTGCGCGGTGAACGATGAAAGGCCAATACCAGACGCAAAATTTTGCGCAGCACCACTTCCTGGGTATCCCCAGGTGCATCTGGCAGAGGTGCCATCACGCCCGGTGAAGGTTGATTGGCAGGACGTTCTGCCGCCGCCTCAGATATGCCTACAGTGGCAGAAGCCTCTTTACCGCCGGCAATGACCCGAAAACGTTCCATTTCTGCAGGCGGGTTATTATCGTTACCATTATCAGCTTCAGTATTGTCCGGTTTCGCCTGCGCCACATGCTGCATCCACCCGTCATCAGGCACCGCACGATCCATCGTGCCGCCCTCTTCCGGAAAGGAAACGGCTACAGCAGCGTGGCTTTCGCCAGCATCCACAGTTGTGGGTTCATGTACCGGCGGACGGGCGTCCGGTTTATCAACGTTAACGTCAGCATCCTGTGCAGGAACGGAATCGGCAGTATCGACTTCAGGTACATTCGCTGATCGACGTGTATCCCTTGTCTCTCTGGGTACAGCATCCGGCAACACATCCGCATTTGTTTCTGTGGGCTGTGCAATGGGTCTGCCGGAGATTTCACTTTGCAACTCATCGGTAACATCATGTAGTACATTCGCATCAATCGTGTGCAGCTCTTCAAGGCTGCTGAACAGCAAAACGCGATCACACAGCATATTGATGCGCCGCGGCACACCTTCGGTGTAGCGGTAAATAGCTTCAAACGCTTCATCAGTAAAGCGCGGGTCATCGTTCCAGCCTACGTGTGTCAAGCGACTTTCCACGTAATTCTGGCATTCATCTTCACCTAATGCGCTGAGATGGTAATTGGCAATCACACGCTGGCGAAGCTGTTCCAGATCCGGGTGATCCAGCATCTGACGAAACTGTACCTGGCCCAGCAAAAAGGTCTGCAACAATGCCTGCTCACCCACTTGCAGGTTGGAAAGCATGCGCAGTTCTTCAAGCGAGCGGGCAGGCAGGTTTTGCGCTTCATCCACCACCAGCAATACCCGCTTGCGTTCACGGGAACGGGCTATAAAAAAGGCTTCCAGAGTCTTCAGCAGGCCAGCCTTATCCTGGCCTTCGTAACGCAGACCAAAAGAAGCCAACACCATGCGCAGCATTTCGTCAGCTTCCAACTGGGTAGTGGTCAGATGAGCAACCACCACATCAGATTGATCCATATCCTGCAACAGAATCTGTGCCAGGGTGGTTTTACCCGTGCCCGGCGCGCCGGTAATGACCACAAACCCTTCGGCCTGGCTCAATCCATAACGCAAATAAGCCAGAGCGCGCTTATGACCGCGACTGGCGAAAAAAAAGCTTGGGTCAGGACTAAGACGGAAGGGTTTGGCTCGCAGCTGATAAAAATTCTCGTACACGCTGAATTCCCTTGTTATGGTTTATCTGGCTACTTATCGGCCAGTACGATGCCTACTTCACTCGGCTCACTCAAAAACATCCGTATTAGCTCTAAAATGCTCAGACTTCCTGAGAAAGCTATTTTACCATTAAATTCCGGTTTTCAAAGTAGAAATTTAAGGCAAAATGACCATTCTCATGCAAATACACGCACTATTTTTACGGAAAAAATTCAGGATCAAATAATTCCGGCAAATTTCACCGAAAAATGTTGCTTTGAGGATAAATTCAGGATCAGTCTCTGCAAGGCAACTCCTCAAAACGATGAACCAGAAGCCCCGTAATTTTTTAGCGGTCATCCTGAGGAAAAATCGTTGCGAATATTTTTTGACCGTTTTAGTCAAACTAAGCCGTTATCCCCCCACAAAACCACAAGCACTTTGCGCCATCGAACACCAACAGGCAGGCTTCGCATCACTTCAGACTCCCTACGCCAACTATACCTCGTTATGCACGCCTCACATTCGCACAACACCCTGCAATCAAAAATGCGGCACCACTGCGCATTGCCTAACCACGGATACAGAAACCCGAGCGACACCACAGACTTTCTTGCTAAAAAAACAGAGGGAGGGCAACTTCCCACTCTAACAGTAGGAATTTAACTAAAAAAAGCAGCACACCACGCACAGTAAAATAAAAGCGCTTCAAAATTTATACGCGGTTTAATATCACAGACCCATGGCCTCCTCACTGCTTTGGCCATAAATAACAATCGGTTATTCGGAAAACAAAACAAAGTGACATTAGAAAGTTCTTATAATTTAAATCACCCCATGGAACAGCCCCACAGGTTGACACGTTGCAAGTAATCACCGATCATCATCCCTGATTACGTTTAGTGGTATTGGGATTATCACGCAGGCGGTGCACTTGACAACACATCCGGGGTCAAGGTGAGTCACAAAGCCATACGATCATGGACGAAATAAGAAAATGAAACTCAACATCTTATCCTCGATAAAGCACCTGACCAGCTCAAGATGGTTTATGTTCTCTGGACACACAAAATCATTATGGGACCCATCAAAGACAATAGCAGGCATAAAACCTGTAATGCGGATGATGGCGGACTATTTGGCGAAGCAGGATGCGACCCCACAAAAACCTCTAACAATTTGCCAGAAAAAGTGAAAAAGGAAAACGCCAGAATTTACTGGAAAAATAAATCCAGTATACAGGGCGGATAGTCAGCACAGCCAAAGCTGTGCGCAAAAGGAAATGCACCTGTTATAAAAAACCAGCACCAAGCCTATATCCACAAATACAGTCCCTAGCGGCCCCAAAACCAGGGAAAGCTCGGCTTTGTGATAACCATGCAAACAAGGTTCGGTGCTTAAAACAGGAAAAACTTAAGGCGTATTATTTTCCGCTTGACTTTGCCGGCATTTAGTTCGGCGTCCATAGCAGGGCTCCTGCAAGAAAGCAGGATGCAGCTTAAAGCAGAAGTGTTATCTCGATATGAGAATGCTACCTGCCAGAGTGATGAAACATTAACCGCCAAATTGAGTACACTGTGTTGTATCGCCACAGTGCATTTGTTTGCCCGGTTAATAAGCAGATTCATTTTAATAAAAAATATATGGAAACATTTTGTGATAAATAACGTGTAGTAGTCGGGAAGGTGAGGCAAAATTATTTTGGTGCTGAATAAACAACCAAAAAGCCATAACGGAGCAAACACACAAGAAAAACCCAAAACCGTTGTGGCGGCACGCTAACTGACCTTTTGTTGACAGCATTACTCAAGCACACATCAAAAAGTGTTTGGTTCAGTGTTTGGCGAAACCACTTCAAATCAGCTCGGGTTATATTGAATCCAATCTGATACCTGCTTCGCCCAACAACAGTAGAAGTGCATTTTGTACGGCCTCTAAATACTGCTGATTTTTAATCAAAATTACATATGTTTCACGTAATAATAAGAAGTATGCAGATAACTTTTGGAAAATCATTCAATGCACTTGACAGAAACACATAAACAATCAGAAGCCCAGCACTGCAACCATGGCAAGCCTGAAGTTATGTTTATGGTTTCAAACAACTCTGGACTTATTCTCGATTTAGGCGAATACAGCGACAAGGCAATCGAAGTGCTGGAACACAAGGTGACACGCAACCCCTTGTATTTACACAGCCACGTTCAGAGAATCTATCTTTACAGACAAATTAAAAATGGTGACGCCCTGTATGGCGCCTTGCTAGACTTGTTTATCGCACTCAACACCAAAGGCTTCGAAATAAGGCAACGTTTATTATTTGAATCAAAACGTTATTTAGATCCTCACCATTTCAATGTGCTATACAACCAGTTAAGTGATGGCGTGAGCGCGTCAAGCGTATTACCATTAAGCCAATACTCGCGACTTTCGAAGGGGCTGATTGGCACAATCAATTTGCTTGTTACCAGCAATCACCAGACTACACATGCCTCGCGTGACCCCCAGCAGGAAGCACACGAATACCTGGAGTATGGAGAAGTTGATGAAGCAAGAAAGGTTTTAGAAGCCGCCGTGCTAAAAGAGCCGTGGCGTAAAGAGCTGCACATAGACTTGCTCGAAATATATAAAGCCGCTCGCGATGCAGATAATTGTGATGCAATGTATCGTCGGCTATCTGAAAAATTTATTCCTGACCATCATGCATGGGTACAAACAGCGGAACACATTCATCAGGCTACAGGAGACATAGATGGATAATCGCACAAGGCCTGTAAAAATTGCAGCACTCGGTATGGAAAAACGTACTTACAGCACATTGCAGTTGTTTTTTAATGACCACTGCAAAGACAGCTACGTTTTGGTAGAGGAAAACTCTGCGGACATCAGCATAATAGATATGGATGGATTCCAGGCGTGCCGAATGCTGGAAGAACATAAAAAACAGTACCCGGACCAGCCTTCAATCTTGATTTCACTTTCCCACGATAAAGCACACGATGCAGTATATATCCGCAAACCGATCATGCTGGATGCCCTTTCCTCGGCTCTGCTCAAAGCAAAAGAAAGATTACAGCAGCCTGTTACAGAAACACCTGCCGCAGAAGAAATAGTACAGAAACCGGAACAACAAACAACTGACAAAAAACCAAAAGCAGCGGCTCCCCTGTTACTGAACAACGTCACCCCCCCTCCACAAGAAACTGTCAGGCGGGCAAAAACAGGCGCTAAACGCTTTGATCAATACCGGTATTCGGCTAATTTTTTAACCGAAGATGCTGACCTGGAGCACATCGACACCAGACTGGCCGCAAATTTCAATCCCGACAATCCGCTACAAGCAGCCGAATTTCAATACCAGTCTGAACAAACATTACAGGGTTACTTCCAGCAGGCCTATTTCACCGCGCTGCAAAAACAACAAAACGTGGTTTTAAAAGGTGTTTGGCGCCCCATAACCATACTTTACAAATCGAAACAACTAAGAGTTGAAAAAAATTTCCGCCATTTATACGCACTGTCAGGTATGCTTTTTGACAAGTCGGAAGTTTCAATTGAGCTGCTGGATAATGATGCAGACTGCGAACCTGGCCTGAACGAGACTGTTTTACCGGCAGAGCCTTTCTTATGGAAATTAGCAATGCGCACATCCCGTGGCCGCGTACCAATGGACACCAATTTCACCGCGCCTATCAAATTAATACGCTGGCCCAATTTTACACGGATAATTGTTACGCCGCATGCGCTCAGAATTGCTGCATTGTGGGCAAAGCAGCCAACATCCCTAATGAATACAGCCAGTTATTTGGCGATTCCGTTACAACATGTGTTTATGTTTTACACTGCCGCCGTTTCGTTGAATTTTGTAGCGCCTGCAATAACCGAAAAAGACCAGACAACGGCTACAACACCTCCAGTCAAACGCCACCGATACCGAAAAATTTTCCAACATTTGCTTGCGCGATTACGTAACAACTAAAATACGCAGCAAATTAAAGCAGTAAGGTTATATGACAAATTATAAAATAATATTTACTGGTCCCGTCGGTGCCGGAAAAACCACAGCAATATCTTCCATTAGTGATCGCCCTCCTGTCTCAACCGATAAAGTTGCAAGCGACATGACGCGAGACATGAAAAAGACAACTACCGTTGCCTGTGATTATGGTACAGTTCGCCTGAATGATGATGACTGCCTTCACCTCTATGGCACACCAGGCCAGCAGCGCTTCGACTTTATGTGGGACATTCTGGTATCAGGCGGGATTGGGCTGGTTTTGCTGTTGGACAATACAAGGCCAGACCCTTTCCAGGATATGACATTTTTTCTTGGTCAATTTCAAGACTTTATTGATCAGACCCAGGTCGCAGTCGGCGTCACACAAATGGACCGCAAATCATCGCCATGCATTGATGATTACCATAGCCACCTGAATAAACAAGGGTTAACCATTCCAGTCTTTGATGTGGACGCCCGCAAACGACACGATGTTTCATTACTGATTAAAGCGCTGCTTTTTTCGCTTGACCCTGGTTTATTAGAAAACAATGACTGATTTTGCCATTAAAGAAAACCTCTACATTTACCCTACGCCGGCAGGGGCTTATTATGCAGTATCGAGCCCCACCGATGACCCTGCAAAAAGATTATTGCGCGCCCTGTTCCAATTTATGGAAACTCCAAACCTATCATTTGATGACCTGCATTTATATACAGGTATAAAAGATAGGGATGAAATAGCTGCATTGTTAAAACGCATGCAAAGCCTGGACTGGCTACAAGGTTGCGAAGAACCACAAAGCGTGCCCCCGGGTGACTTTGAAGAAATATTGCCCGAATTGTTGTCACCATTATCCAATAGAGGCCATGTATTGCTGGCCGATAATTTAGGGTTTCATATTTCTTATAATGGTTTCAATTACGAAACAGTGGAGCAACTCTCCGCACTCAGCGCTGACATATCCTCCTTACATGAACGCCATATAGGGTTACTGGAAAACAATCTTGGCCTGAACTCCAGCGCCTGGGCAATTGTAGACGCTGCGGGTAACAGTCAAGTAGGCTTTTGGCCATTGTATATTGGCAAGCAACGGTTCGTATTAGTGATAGGCGGACTGCCTCGCATGAACCAACCTATACTGATATCATTAATATGGGCCTTGAACATACGCTTTGCCAAAGAAAATTAACATAGCCCCTTAAACTCAACCTGATATAGAGAAAGATTAAATGATAGATAAAAAAGGTAATATTATTAAACCTGATTTTGTTGAGCTTACACGTTATGCCAAACAATTTTCGGGTTTAACAACCGAGAAAGAAGCTGTACTATTAAGCATTAAAGATGAAGTTTCCCCGTTACTTGGCACCGTAACAGATAAATTTTACGATTCCATGAATGACATATCCGAGGCTGCATCTTTTCTGGAAGGGCGTGTAGCAGCCCTGAAACAAACTCACTTAAACTGGATGATCAGCATTTTTACCGGACCTTACAACGAAGCATACACAGAGTCCATGTACAATGTTGGCGACACTCACGTCCGAGTTAATCTACCTGTGGAATTTATGAGCGGTGGCGTTACGCTTGTATGTAACGAGTTATATAAGATAGTTTTTGAGTTATACGGAAATGATTCCATGAAAGCACACAGCATTGTTGACGCCATTAACTCTGCAATGGGGTTTTCATTGTTTGTCATGCAAAAATCCTATCATGCCTCTATTGACGAGGCGCTGGATAAATTTTTATTAATCACAGGCATGAGCGAAGCATTGTTTGAAAAACTATCTTCCTCATTCAACGCAACCAGATCCTGAACTTTATTCAACCTGACACCTTCACCAGTAGGAGCACACAATAATGCGACAAGAAATGCTTGGTTCAATCCTCAGCGAACTGAACGGATCATCAGTAGACATAGAAGCCTCAGCTGTAATTTCAACCGACGGATTGCTGATTTCATCTGTATTACCACATGACATGGACGAAGATCGTGTTGGCGCAATGAGCGCGGCAATGATCTCGCTCGGTGACAGGACAGCACAAGAACTATCCCGGGGAGAATTGGAGCAAGTGCTCGTCAAAGGCGGCACCGGATATATTCTAATGACCTACGCTGGCCACGATGCGGTAATTACCGTACTAGCCAAGCCCAAAGCAAAACTTGGCTTGATTTTCCTTGATGTAAAACGGGCCGCAGAAAATATTGCGAAAGTACTTTAAACGCGGATATAGCGGATAAGGAAAAATCGTGTACAACCGCGACCTTATCGTGTTGCCCCTTAAAAAAGGAGTTTGGAAAGGGAAAAAGCTGCCGGACAGGCAGCCGCAGCATGTACGCAACAAAAGCCTGACTTTATTGTTGAAGGTTTATTGGCCACTTCACTGAAGTCACATCGGTTAATATGGCACTACACAAATATCGCATACAAAATTCCCATATGTGACCGAATGTCCAATGTCCACTGAATTTAGCAAATTATTAAAGATTTTTTTGTGATAAAAACCTTCATCTTTCCTCCATATCAGATACCAATCACGTTCGATTGGCAAACCCAGCGCACCTAAAACTTCCACAGCTCCCTGCCCCTCTCAAGGGACAGCGCGTGGAAGATTGGTAGCGTCCAGCAATGCTCAGCTTTCGTCACATAACCCAAAATCACCCCTTTTGAACGAACAGTATAAATAATCCCGGAATCCTCAGCTGGACAGGGTGAGGTGTGCGTTTGCGGCGCTACAGGGCAAGCGGCTAACTGAGGATTCCAGGATAATACGTCAAATTTCATGAGCCGCATTATCAACAAACGGCTTTAGCAAAATCATGGCTGGCTGGATAGCCAAAAAAACCGGGGAAAGCGGAAACAGCTGTGGAATAAACGCTCAGTCATGGCCGCAATTTGCATTGCGCAGAAATGGGTGGACAGCGGGATGTAGCAAGTAACAGCCTGGTTCTGCTCAAATAAGGATGCGATTATTTATCTTGCGCATCCCCGCCCAATTCAGGACAAGCAGAGGCTAACGCTTCCTGCATAAGTATAAAACTCAGTACCTGCTGGCGCAGCAGTGGGGGTAACTGCTGGTAGCGGGCCTGAATATCAATTTCGCCCCCATATTCGCCCTGCCCTTCCTTAATGACAGGCTGCGCTGGAATATTCAATACACTCGCGGTCTCAAGTATCGCAACCAATTGCCCATTAAGTGAACGTTCGGCATTGATGGCCTGAAGTTTCAGCATTTCGTAGAGACGTGGCGGTATGCGTGCAGTTACCCTGATGTAGTCGTCTTGTCGCGCCATAATGGCGTCATTTTAACATCATATACAAAAAAGTCTTGACATCAATTTAGTGTCGGCCTACCTTTGCGATATTGGACAAACGGATGTCAGGACAGACGATGAAGGATACCCCTATTTACAGGCTTGTAGTCCGTATGCCTGCGGAACTGAAATACGAACTGCAAAAGCTGGCCTGCCAGGAAAAACGCAGCATGAATGCCCAGGTAGTAAAAATTCTTGAGGATGCTTTGCATAAGGCGGGAGCTTCCTGATCACAAGCTGGTGCGCATAATTATTTTATGGCGCCAGCCTGGCAACCCCATTCTCTCGGTTCTGGAAAACCTGGAGAATATCCTGGGTTTCACAGCTTAATCGCACGGAGGCGCACCGGGTTTTATGAAATTTTTCGACTTTATCACTGCATTGCGCTTCACCTGTTGGGTGAAGCACAATGACACACCACTCTCCCTTTTGTCACAACTGACTGCCTTGGTTGCTCACACACATTCTCTATTTCGCAATACGGAAACCCCCTGTGCGGTACAAACCGTCTTACTAAGTCGGTTATTCCTGGATAGCCGCTGCCATATTGGCCTGCCTTTGGCCGCTTATAGCCACACCTTCAGGCAATTTGGCAAATATACACCCATAAAATGGGTCACCGCCATTATCATCGGCGGTATGCTCGGTGCCTGCACCACATCCCACCCTTTGTACACTGCCGCCTATGAGGGCGACCTGGATGCTATCAAAAAACTTGTTAACACGGGCGCTGACATTCATCAGGGCAAAGCAAGCAAAGGCAGAGAAGCGCTGCATTTGGCAGCAATGAGTGGGCATATTGATGTCGTTAATTACCTGATCACCCATGGCGCCCGCATTGATGAAAGGGATGATTACGGTTTTACTGCGCTGCACCTGGCAGCATGGAGAAACCGTGTTGACGTTGTGGATTATCTGATTTCTCAGGGAGCGGATATCAACGATCACAATAATTCAGGTGGTTACACGCCTCTGCATATCGCAGCATTAACGGGCAACGCGACACTCATCAAACAACTCATTAATGCCGGCGCACTGGTGGATCAAAAATCAGCCAAAGGATACACCGCAATGAGCTATGCCCGAAAATACGGGCACCGCAACGCCATAAGCCTATTAAAGCCCAAAGCATTCCAACCTGACACTGAAGAAAAAAACCACGAACAGGCTGTCACCGTGAGTGCACAAACAAGCAGGCCATAAAGGCGTCTTTTGGGCTGGTACTTATATGGACTACCGAATCATGACTCAATACAGCCGGGAATGCACCCAGCCCATTAGTTACAATCTGTTTTCTTTTTTTGATTTACCAGGCTGCAAATTACTTTTTACCCGCTGATGATTTCAAGCTGAAACAATAACCACGGCCACGTAGTGTTTCGATGATACTCAGCGAGTTTTGCGGGTCCAGTTTGCGGCGCAAACGCCCCACAAACACTTCAATCACATTACTGTCGCGATCAAAATCCTGATCATAAATATGCTCGGTCAGTTCTGCTTTTGAAACAACCTGTCCCGCACGCACGATCAAATATTCCAAAACCCGGTATTCATAGGCCGTAAGTTCCACAGGCCTGCCGTACATCGTCACTTTTTGTGCCAGTGAGTCCAGAGTCAATGGCTCGAACACCACAACTGATTGTGTCCAACCTACGGCTCTGCGCAACAAGGCCCTGATGCGTGCAATCAGCTCTTCCATATGAAAAGGCTTCACCAGATAGTCATCACCACCTGCGTCCAGCCCTTCCACTTTATCCTGCCAGCGGTCCCGCGCAGTTAAAATAAGAATGGGGAAGTCTCGCCCTGCTGCACGCAGTTGTCGAATCATTTCGATGCCATAAATTTCCGGTAGCCCTAAATCTATAACACCCACATCAATCGGATATTCTTTACCAAAAAACAACCCCTCTCTGCCATCGGCAGCTGCATCAACAGCAAACCCCTCCTGCCGCAATCGTAGCACCAATTGCGTTCGCAGCTGTTCTTCGTCCTCAACAATTAATACACGCATTTATTTTTTGCATCGTTGCTTACGTTAAAACTTCTGGTTCCGGTACTTTCCTGTCGACAACAGGATTATTGCATGAATATTAGACAGCCACAGAAATACAAAGGAAAGTTAGGCGAAAATGCCTGGAACAACGGGATTGAGTGAGGATGAAATGACTCGCTTGGGATGAGGATCACTCATCCCAAGCAAACCATAAGGTGCTGATACTCACCAAAATGCGGACTAGACACCCAGGGGGTTGAGTGCCATTTCCTTGTCCTTTTAAAAACTCGGTTTATTATCCGCGAACGGAAACCTGGGGCAGCTTAGAGAGACAGAACAAAATCAACTAACTTTTCAATATTTTCATCGGAAACACGTGGTGAATACGGAGGCATCGGAGCAGCACCCCAGGCACCCTTGCCACCACTTTTCACTTTTCCAATCAGGTTTGCCTTGGCATCGGCAGCACCTTTGTATTTCTCAGCAACATCCTTCCATGCCGGTCCGACAATCTTTTTATCTACACTGTGACAAGCCAGACAACCGCTCTTTTTTGCCAGCGCCAAGTCAGCCATTGCACCGCCTGAAGCCAACATCATCACGCCTGCTGCAAAAATGGTTTTTTTCATTTTAAATCTCCATCGTTTTTATTTGGAACGATTTTTCAACCGATGGACACAAGGTACAGGGGGAAAGCTGAACGCAAACTGAACGCGATTACGGAAACAATGATAAGGCAGGCTTTTAAAGTAACTTATTGTAACTAAGGGTATTTTTCATCAACCGGGCACGTACTTTTTGCCACGGATCAGACCAGGGCAGGCCCGGAGACATTAATGCCCGGCACAATTTCAGCTCGCCACCAACATCGTCAAGATGCACAAATTCCGGGGCGGGTCCCCTCGCTTGCGGGCAATCCATGCCACCCTCAAAACCCTGGTTGTGATAATTACCCAATGGCAACGTAATGCCTACGGTGGGCAACCCCCATGCCGTCGTCGCTGTGGCCTCACAGGCGCCACCGTCCATCAATCGACGTTGATGAGCGTTGGGCAAAACTTTTTCTGCCACCGCCGAAAGTACCTGTAGCGCACCACTCTCGAACGGCGTACGCCGATCTCCCAGACGCACCACCGGGCCTTTGCCAACACGCGCTCCCGGTAATGTGCGGGAGGCCTCAAGGCTAACACACACTAGCGGACGTTTTATCCCGTCCAACCAGCCCAGCTCAAAATGCTTCACAACACCCACAAAACCCACCTCTTCCGCCCGTGTCAGCAAACCGATAAATGGCGCCCCCGCATTGCGCCGGTGCAGGTCAATGGCTGTGGACACAATGGCAAAAACCCCCACCAGATCATCCGCAGCCCGGGTGTACAAACGCTTGCCACTGATCCAGCAGTGGGCGCGAAAAGCGAAACTGCCAAACAGTTTTTTTGCCCGACGTCCGGCATAGCGTTCCGCCAGCGGTATGCCATCTGACGTTTGAAACTGTACTTCAGCGCTGTCTATGGCCCAACCGGCTTTCAGCAGCTTTGGTTTGAGCAGCCGGGCCTGCACCTTGGAATGCGTAACCTCAACGTCATCATCGGCCACCCACAAACGGGCACCCGCCAGGTGTTTGAGCGGTGAACCACCGTACCATTTCACCGCCAGCCGGTTGGGAGACAACCATTTCACGCCATGAAACCCGGGATGATCCATATGGGCAATAAAAATGCGCACCGGTTCATTTTTATCCACACCTGTTATACGTCGATTCAATAAACGCCGGTAAGCCGTTGCCGTTGCCACACCCACCACCAGATTTCCCACCGGATCAAAAAAATGTGCGACACCGGCCTGCGTCAGATATGTCGATACACAGCGCGCCACATGCTGTTCACGGAAAGGGACCGCAGGCTGGCGGAGGATATTTTTGAGCAGGGAGAGACGTTTGGCTGTCAGCATTATTGTCCGGATAATCCTCCGTTGAACGGGGTAAAGTGTACGCTTGCAACCGTGCAGGACGCCATAAAAATAAGTATTCTGAGACAAAACAGGCGAGCCGTAGTGTCAGCTGGTGAATATCAAAATGGCTCGGTCGACTAAGCGCCTCAGGATGACTGGCAACAACAGATGAGCAAGGAAACTCAGTCTCGGTCACGTTGATCGGTAAAGCGTTTCACTTTACCCATACGAACTTCACCCTCATGCACTGCACCTTCAGCAATGGCGATAAACGGGCTGGTAAGGCTGCCACAAATCTTTGCGGTGCAAACAATTTCCATTTTTTCCCGGGCGGTAATCGAACCCTCCACCTGCCCGGCAATGACAATGTATTTGGCAGCAATATCACCGACCCAGCACCCACCTTCACCGACAACCAAAACGCCATCGAGTTCGCTGCTGCCCTCTACCCTGCCCAACACAATGGTATGCCCGCTACCACTGATGGTGCCGGTGAAAACACTTCCCGGACCAACACTGGTGGTGAAACCATCAACACTATCCAGGCTGCGGCGACCTTTATTGTTGGTCAGATTGATCTTCGGGTCTTCACTGGCCATAGTGTCAAAAAATCAGTCGTGAAAACGCTGAAATACAAGACAGGCATTGGTGCCCCCAAAACCAAAGCTGTTGGACATCACCACATTAAGCTGAGCATCATCCACGCGCGTTTGCACGATGGGCATGCCCTGCGCACCTTCATCAAGGTTTTCCACATTGGCTGAGGCCGCGATAAAGTTGCCTTGCATCATCAGCAATGAATAAATTGCTTCGTTCACCCCCGCCGCGCCCAATGCGTGGCCTGTCAGCGATTTGGTGGAACTGATTTTGGGAATATCGTCACCAAACACTTCGCGTACCGCACCCAGTTCACGGGTATCTCCCACCGGCGTGCTGGTGCCATGAGCGTTGATGTAATCAATATCACCCTCAACCGTGGCCATGGCCTGCTGCATACAACGCACCGCACCTTCACCGGAGGGCTGCACCATATCGTAACCATCGCATGTTGCACCGTAACCCACCAGCTCACCGTAAATTTTTGCACCGCGCGCCAAAGCATGCTCCAGCTCTTCCAGCACCAACAGACCGCCGCCGCCGGCAATCACAAAACCATCACGGTCGGCATCATAAGCCCGTGAGGCCTTTTCAGGCGTCTCATTATATTTGGATGACATGGCGCCCATGGCATCAAATAGTACCGACTGACTCCAGTGCAGCTCCTCGCCACCACCGGCAAATACGATGTCCTGTTTGCCCATCTGGATCAGTTCCGCGCCGTTACCGATGCAATGCGCGCTGGTGGAACAGGCCGAGCTGATAGAATAGCTCACACCCTTGATTTTAAAGGCGGTGCCCAAACAGGCAGAAGTGGTGCTGCCCATCGTGCGCGGCACCATGAACGGACCGACTTTGCGCACACCTTTAGAGCGCAGCAGGTCGGCAGCCAACACGACGTTTTCGTTGGAAGCACCGCCGGAACCAACCACGAGGCCGCTGCGCGGATTGGAAATTTCATCTTCGGTGAGCCTGGCATCCTCCAACGCCTCTTTCATCGCCAGATAATTATAGGCGGCGGCATCCCCCATAAATCGATATAACCTGCGATCAATCAGCTCTTTGGTATCCAGCGCCACATCGCCATGCACACAGCTGCGAAAACCAAGATCCGCATATTCCTGGCTAAAACTGATCCCTGAACGACCTTCACGAAGGGACTCCGCCACTTCTTGCTGATTATTTCCAATACTGGACACAATGCCCAAACCAGTGACGACGACACGTTTCAAAACTGTTTCCTCCTGCCGGACTCTTTACTTTACTTAGCTTAGTTTGAATAGTTCTGCGGGTTAAAAATTCTCTGTGGAGGTAAACAAGCCTACCCGCAAATCGTTGGCGGAATAAATTTCGCGCCCGTCAACTTCCATTACCGCGTTGCCAATACCCATAACCAGTTTACGCAAAATGACACGTTTCATATTGATACGGTAGGTGATTTTTTTGTTTTCCGGTGTTACCTGACCAAAAAACTTCACTTCGCCTGCCCCCAGCGCCCGCCCCCGGCCAGCCCCTCCCATCCAGCCAAGAAAGAAGCCGACCAGCTGCCACATGGCATCAACCCCCAAACAGCCCGGCATCACCGGATCGTTTTTAAAATGACAGTCGAAAAACCACAGGTCAGGGGTAATATCCAGTTCTGCAACGATTTCGCCCTTGCCAAATTCACCACCCTCGTCAGATATATGGGTGATGCGGTCACACATCAACATCGGGGGCAAAGGTAATTGGGCATTACCCGGCCCATACATTTCACCGCGTGCGCAAGCTAGTAATTCTTCTCGTGAAAACTGATTTTGCTTTGACATAGCTACTTGTTTCCGCCACTTAACAGTGACTCCTCCCCAGGATGGTTAACACCATTTTGTTGTTTAAAGCATTCGCACACTGTTTATTTATGATCTAAATAGCCATATTCTGAATAACTGCGCGCCATTAAAGACGGGCAAGGGTATCACATCAGCTGTGGATTTTGGAGCACACCGGGACCAGCAACAAGGATATCCAACCACCACTCAGGCATTGACCAATCCTTGTATCAGAAGCGCATTTTGCCGTAACAGTCTATTTTTCCAGGTCAGCCGCTTTTGTTGCTGCAAACCAGAGCAAGCAATCAGCGCACAGCAGCAGAAAACCGCTGAATCAGTCCGGATGAAATCAATCGAAAGCCAGCCTGCGCATAGGCTCATACCCTCCTTTTTTCAGGAAAGTCGCGCACAGCTTCCATCACATTGGGTAATTGCTCCAATTTGGTCAGCGCCTGGCTCAACTGTTCAACATCATTGATATCCAGCGTCAGTGTCATATTGGCAAAATTGCTTTTAGGATCTGTCAGAGTATTTACGGCTGTAACATTCAATTGCTCATTACTCAGCACTTCCGTAATGTCACGCAATAAACCCTGGCGATCAAATGCCCGCACATAGATATCCACAACGTAGGTTTGCTGACTGCCACGGCTCCACTCAACATCGATCAGTCGTTCAGGCTCCTCCCGCTTCAGCCGCAATAAATTACGGCAGTCATTGCGATGCACGGTAACTCCGCGGCCGCGCGTGATGTAACCAACAATCTGGTCATAGGGTACTGGCTTGCAGCATCGTGCAACGTGGGTAACCAAATCACCCACCCCCATAATCCGCACACTATCGGATTGATCACTTTTAGTGGTGGAAGGCCTTGCCCGCAAGGGAGCTTTTCCCGGCTGCTGTGTGGCAGGCAAAACCAGAGCGGACAAACGCCCGGCAATTTGCGCGCTGGTGATATCCCCACAACCCACCGCAGCAAAAAACTCATCTGTCGAGGAACGCTTGAATTGCTTTGTGAGAAAGTCAAAATTGATTTCAGCAATACCAAGCCGCTGAAACTCCTTTTCCACTACATCACGGCCATCCGCAACATTATTGGCAAAATCCTGCTGCCGAAACCATGCGCGTACTTTGGCGCGAGCGCGGGCACCGGTAAGGTAACCAAGATGTGGGTTCAACCAGTCCCGGCTCGGTTTGCTTTGCTTCGAGGTCAGAATTTCAACCTGCTCGCCATTTTTTAACTCATAACCAATCGGCACAATTTTACCATTGACTTTGGCCCCACGAAAACCGTGCCCCACATCCGTGTGTATATGGTACGCAAAATCCAGCGGCGTGGAGCCCTTGGGCAGATCCAGCACCCTGCCTTGTGGCGTTAATACATAAACCCGGTCCTGGAAAACCTCAGACTTGAAACGGTCAATAAAATCATCCGTGTCACGCTCTTCGTCCTTCCACTCCAGTATTTGCCGCAACCATGATATTTTTTCCCTGTAGACATCATTTTGACGACCGCCTTCTTTATACCCCCAATGCGCCGCCACACCATGCTCGGAATGCTGGTGCATTTCATGGGTACGGATCTGTATTTCCAACGTCTTTCCATCCGGGCCAATCACTGCCGTATGCAAAGACTGATAGCGGTTTTCCTTGGGTGATGCGATATAGTCATCAAATTCGCTGGGGATAGGCTGCCACAAACTATGCACGAATCCCAAAGCGGCATAACACGCCGCCACATCATCCACCAGAATCCGCACCGCGCGCACGTCAAACAAGCTCTGAAAATCCATCGACTTGCCTTCCATCTTTCGCCAGATGCTGTAAATATGCTTCGGGCGACCCACGACCTGTCCATCAACACCGGCAAGCTCAAGCTCGCGGCGTAGCTGCTTTACGACCGCGGCAATATACTTTTCCCGGTCCTCCCGGCGCTCGTCCAACAGTTGGGCAATACGCTGATAATTTTCAGGCTCAAGAAAACGAAAACTTAAATCTTCCAACTCCCACTTTAGCTGCCAGATGCCCAGACGGTTGGCCAATGGCGCAAAAATATCCATTGTCTCCCTGGCCACCCTGCGCCGGGATTCTTCTGGCATGGTCTTTAATTCGCGCATGACCTGCACACGCTCCGCGAGCTTGATCAGCACCACCCGCACATCCTCCGCCATGCCCAACAACAGCTTGCGCAAACCTTCAAGGTGGATGGTTTTTTTATCACCGCTTTGCGGCTGAAGCCTGTAATCATCAAGAACACGCAGTTTGCGAATACCCTCAAGCATTTCCACCACCCCAACACTGAAAAGCGGCTCCAGCTGCTCCGCTGGCAACATTACGGGGGGAATATCGCTGAATAGCGCGGCCACCAGCGGATCAGCATCCACATGCAGCAACATTAAAATTTCAACCACGCTCCGGGCATGCTGTAGCAGCGGCTCAACAGAAATGCCCTGTATTTTCGCCATCGCAACAATGAGGGCATCTGCTTTTAACAGCGCGTCGTGTGCGCCCTCGGGCAACTGAGCATCAATTGCCCGCAACCAACACGATGCTTCAGGAAGCGTCATGCGAAAAATGATTCATGTGAAGTCGTCTTGAAAAAATGCTGTGTAATCACCAGGCTGGCGGCAGACGCTCATTAAGCGTGATAATTTTGTTCTCAATCGTAATGTAACCACCAATGGACAGATCCCGTAAAATACGACTGACCATTTCTCGCGATGCACCCACCATGCTGGCAATATCCCGCTGCGTCAGCCGTTGTTTAATGACATTTTTCCCATTCACTTCTTCAGACATATCCAACAACAAGCGGGCAACCCGGCCATACACATCCATCAATGCCAGACTGCGCACATTTTCGGTCAGCTCACGCAAACGACACGCCAGCCCGCGCATGATAACCAAGGCAATAGTGGCGTGCTGCTCCATACACTTTTCAAAAGCCGCTTTTGATAATACCGCCAATTTAGTGTCTTCTACCGTCATCACCGATGCCGAACGCGGTGCCTCATCGAGAATGGCCAGTTCACCAAAATATTCACCAGCACTTTGCAGATTCAGCGTGACCTCCTTGCCTTCCTCATCCGACAAAAACACCTTGACCTTGCCAGACAGTACCACATACAACGAATCCGACGTGTCACCCTCGCAGATCACCAGAGTATTCTTCGGAAAGCTACGTGTAACCGCCAGGCTGGATATCGCTGTCATATCAGCCTCTGACAGCCCCGAAAATAACGCAATGTTACTTAGTGCCACGTAAATACTCCTCACAGTAAATCTCACATTTATAATTGGACTACGTCCAAAGTTTATTGGCCCAAAACGGGAATTTTCACATTAAACAAGTGCACTACCACCTTTCCTTGCAGAACCCTCACGCCTATTCTGATAGACAGAGAAGGGGGAGATTTGGACGTGGCGTTAGAACACGGCAAGGACACCATTACAATCCCACGCCCCTGGCACCCCACTAAATGTAGCATGGTAAATCGCACCACGACGCATTGCAAAATCGTTACACAGATATCGCGCAACAGCAACCGTTACCAAGAGCAAAGCAGAAACCAGGCAACCCATATGATCACCACGCAAAAAATTGCAGGTTTCCCACCCAGCCCATTCGTGATTCACAGCAACGAAGCCTCGGTAGCCGCCTCCTCCCTTTCCGCATGGAAGGCATTCCAGGCCGGCATGCAAATGCTACAGCGGTACGCCAACCGTTCACCGATCGATATTGACACTGTCGCAAAATCGAATCTACAGCTATTGCATCAGTCATTATCTGATGACACACATTACATTAACAATATCGAGCACATTTGGCGCGAGGGGGCCAGAAGCGGCCAGCCAACCTTGCGGCGGCTATATGCCGACCAGGGGCTGACAGCAGACCTGCTGGCACTCCAGGATGGAACATCGATCAACTTGGCAGCACTGCCGCAGCATTACACAATGTACCTGCTCATTTCCGGCCATGCGCGATTTGATGTAGAAAATGAAAACAGCAGCCCGGTGCGGCACTGGTGGGATCGTATCGGCTCGTATAGCAATAAAAACTGTCTGCGCAGTGGAGACGTTATTATCCGCTCATACAAACAAGAAAATAACCGACTGATTGCCAGCGGAAAAAACTGCCTGCTATTAAGGGTGCACACACCCACAGAGGAAGCATCCAGTAGAAAAACGGCCTCATAAGGATTTATAGAGAAAAACCGAGTAAGCTAGTACTCTTTCAAGGTAATAAATTGGGATTCAGTTGGTCTGTCAGCGTTCAGGGCACCAACAGTAGGCGCTTTAGGCGAGGCGCTCCTCGCAGCAAATGGCCGTCGTCCTTTGCAAGAGGAGCAACGCCGCCATGGACGCTGACAGGCCAACCCTTCGGGCGCTCCTGTGGTGTTCCGCTGCGGCGTCGCCTAAAGCGCCTACTGTTGGTGCCGCGAAACACCACAGGAACGCTGAATCACAATTTATTACCTTGAAAGAGTACTAGATATACCCGCAACGACCGATAAAAACAACCGGGTCAATTTCCCTTTGATATTTTGTAACAATTCCTGCCCAGCTCTTTCGCCAGGTAAAGGGCCTTGTCTGCCTGCAATATCAAGTCTGAAGGCGAAATCCCCTCACACGCCACCCCGCTGGTAACACCCAGGCTCACAGTAATATGGTTTGTCACTTCAGAAAATTCATGCGGGATTTTTAATGAACGAATTTTTTCACATAGTTTTTTCGCGAGTTTTTTCGCACCATCAATGTCGGTATTTGGCAAAACCACGGCAAACTCTTCTCCGCCATAGCGTGCAACAAGGTCAGCAGGACGATGAACCATTTCATCCAGTGTAGCAGCCACCTGGCGTAAACAGCCATCACCAGCAAGATGGCCATAATTGTCATTAAAAGGCTTGAAAAAATCGATATCAATGAGAATGAGCGAAAGAGTGGTGTTTTCGCGTGCAGAACGTAAACACTCCTTACTAATAAATTCGTCGAAGCTACGACGATTCGCAATACCGGTCAGTCCATCGAGGTTACTCAGTTTTTGTAATTCGACATTGTTTTTTTCCAGCTCGGATTGCAGGTCCCGCAATGCCTTGAATGCCTCATCTCTTTGCAACTGTGTCAAATAGCTTTTGGAATGTGCACAAATCCGTGCGACCAGTTCAATTTTATCGGGCAGCTTTACAAGATAATCATTCGCCCCTCGTTCAAACGCCAGGCTTTTGTCTTCCGGGTCCTCTTTTGTTGACAAAACAATTACCGGAATATTTTTCGTTTTTTGATTATTTCGATAGGCATCAACCAAGGCATAGCCATCAATATCAGGCATAATTAAATCTTGCAAAATAACCGTGGGCTGTAATTCTATGACCTTTTCCAAGGCCTGATTTGGATCACTACAATAATGAAAAATAATACCGGGCTCATCCACAAGCATACGCCGAATACCTTCGGCCACCATCATTTGGTCATCAACCAGCAATACAATCGCATCTGAATCGCTCATTGCATTCCTACTTCGCCCATATCATCAGCATCATTTATAACTACCCCTGTCCCTGTTAACGTCCCACAAAGCGTGTCCATTAGCATTTTTTTAATAATGAATTCACAATATCATCAATTGGCAGGACAGCCATTGCTGCATCCAGCTCAATTGCCGCTTTTGGCATACCGTAAACTGCACAGGTTTCTTCATCCTGTGCAATGGTATATGCCCCATGTTGTCGAAGGCTTAACATGGACTTGGCGCCATCCCTGCCCATTCCAGTCAATAAAACCGCAGTTATCGCCCCTTTCCAGTTCTGCTCAAGAGATTGCCAGAAAACATCCACTGAAGGCCGGTATGGTGTGTCACGAGGTATCGGTGAATACTGAAATGTGCCTTCTTCGGTCAACAATAAATGATTGTCTGAGCCTGCAAGAAAAACCGTCCCAGCTACAGGCCGATCACCGTCACAAGCAATGCGTACAGGTATATTCGACAAAGTGCTCAACCACTCGGCCAGACCATTGGCAAATTGGGCATCGACATGTTGAACGATAACAATGGGCGAATGAAAATCATGAGGGATAGATTGAAGAATCGTCGCCAAAGCTTGAGGTCCGCCCGATGAAGACCCGATGGCAACCAGCGGGCTATTATTGGTTAAAGGTTCCCCCCTGGACTGTGCAGAATTGAAATGTGACTGAAAACCGGGCGGCCCCGATTGAGTCAGAACGTTCAACATCGCTATTTTTTTCAACAACGGGCATTGCAAACCACACGCACTCCTGCCTGTAAGCGCAGGAGTATTAATCGCATCAAGTGCGCCATAACCCATCGCCTCAAACACCAGGGCCGAATTTGTATTCACCGACGAAGTGACCAACAATATCGGACAGGGTGATGCCCGCATAATTTCGCGCGTAGTATCAACACCATTCATTCCCGGCATGATAATATCCATTAATATCAAATCAGGAATATCCTCACGGCAAGCCTCGATGGCGTCGTTCCCATTAAATGCAGTCCAGGCAACCTGATGGATTCCGGTATTCTCAATAGCACGCCGAAGCCCCTCGATGGCCAACGGCATATCATTGACAATAGCGATTCTCATTTTTCTGCCACACCGATTAAATCTTCAACGGCATCAATAAGGGTATCATCATGAAAACTACCTTTGGTTAAATAATAGTCGGCTCCTGCATCCAGACCACGTCGCCGATCTTCTGAACGATCTTTATAAGAAACAATCATTACTGGCAACCTTTTTAGATGCAAATCCTGTTTGATAGACTTCACCAAATCAATGCCATCCATGCGCGGCATGTCCACATCCGTAATCACCAGGTCATAAGAAACGCGACGTACCGCATTCCAGCCATCCATGCCATCCACTGCCAGGTCAACAAAATACCCCTTAGACAATAAAAGGTCTTTTTCGACTTCACGTACAGTCAACGAGTCATCAACCACCAAAATACGCTTACGACTTGACTTCAAATGTTTTTCAGCCGCACGATATACATCGGCCAAACCGCCACCATTCACCATATAATTTATACTTCTCACCAAATCATCAACATCCAGAATAAACAATGGATCACCATTTTCCATCAATGCCACAGAACTCACATTAGGAACCTTTCCCAGTCTTTCATCGAGCGCAGATACAGACAGTTGTTTTTGATCAATATAACGATCCACAACAACACCATAAGTATCCATCCGGTCACTTAGCAACAATACTGTCAGCATATTGTCTGTCGAATCCGCCTGCGCAAAACCCAATACCTCGGCTGCTGAAATAAGCCCGATATTTTCACCATCCAACGCAATAAACTGCCGCCCCTCCATTTCCATAATATCCTTTGTGTTTATTTTTAAAATTCGATCCACCTTAGTCAAAGGAAAAGCATAAGGCTCATTGGATATTTCCACCAATAATGCTGATATTACTGACAATGTCAGTGGTAATTTCAAAATAAATTCGGCACCCTTTCCTGGTGAATTATTGACAACCACAGAACCACCAAGTTCTTTAACCATTTCCCGAACAACATCTAATCCAACACCTCTACCAGAGACTTCAGTGACTTCATCACGTGTGGAAAAATCAGGAAGAAACAGAAACTCCAGTAATTCATCATTAGAAAGGTCGGGCAGTATTTCTTGCGTAACCAGTTTTTTAGTAACCAGCTTTTTACCTAAAGCAGCAAGATCCACACCGCCTCCATCATCAGCCACCGATATACGTAACATTCCACCCGTATGAGTAGCCGACAGTTTTATGGTGGCTATTTTTCCCTTCCCCGCCGCAGCCCGGTTTTTGGAGGGTTCAATACCATGATCAATTGAATTACGTAACAGATGATTCAGTGGGGCCTTGATTTTTTCCAGCACATCCCGATCCACTGCACACTGCAAACCATCAATCTTCAATACCACTTCTTTATTTAATGAACGTGAAAGGTCACGTACCATACGTTGAAACCCGGCAACACCATCTTCAAACGGCCGCATCCTGCTGCCAGCAACCTCACCGTATAATTTTTTGCAAAGATAGCCATTTTTTCGGTCATATTCATCCAGCAAAAGTAATTGATCAGATATACTTCGCCGGCATTCATCCAGACGAAGCAAGGCCGCCTTTTGTATTTCGTCATCATTTGAAATATTGCGTTGTATTGATAACTCCCGCCAGGATTCCAGCATCGTAAACAGTTCATCCTGGCGTCGTTTAATTTGAAACAATGAATCAGAAAAATCTTTTACTTCTCGTGATTCCACCAGAAGCTCACTGGTCATGCCTAGAATTCGGGACATCCTTTCGGCGCTTATACGTAAAAACCGATCACTTTCTGTTGTTGTAACCTTGGTATCTGTTATTGATTCAACCGATTGAAAATTATTGCTGTTGTCTTCCCGCAGAATATTTTCACCTGTCAAAACCTTTTCAAGAGAAGCAACCAGGTTATTAACTGTAGAACTATTCTCATCAACCCACTTATCAATATTCTCTTCGCTCAAAAGTGAAATAGATATAATGGTATCCACGGCCTTTAAGAGAAGATCAATATCATCACTCTGCAAATGTAATTTATTTTTTTGTGCGGAAACAAAACAGTCCTCCATGACGTGCGCGATCTGCACCACAGGTTCAACGGACACCATACGTGCGGCTCCCTTAATGGAGTGAGATGCGCGCATTACAGATTCCAGAAGTGTGGGGGAAGTAATATTTTTCTCAAGCGCTAACAGGTCTTTACTTAATAATGCTGTTTGTCCCTCTATTTCCATTCGGAAAAGGTCAAACATTGACAAATCACCGACACCGCCACTTGATGGGCTCATGACACAGCCCCTTCGAGTTTTTCCTGAAATTTATTGATACTAAAAACAGCTATTTGATGATCAAATTTATTTATTGATCCCGCTAACAGGAGCGCATTATCAGCATTGAGTGTGGCAGGCACCGGAAGCAACTCAGAATCCCCATACCAGGCAAGCCCTTTCACCTCGTCAACCAGAAAAACATAATGTTTTCCATCCAGCTCAATAACAACCAATCGTTTATATTTATCTTCTCTTTCATTAATACCATCAACACTGTTTAACGCTAACAGTTCACTCAAGGAATAACAGATTTTTATCTCGCCATTGATGTTTACAATTCCTGATATAAAACGATTCATATTTCTGGGAATCCTATGAACAGTCCTTTCATTGGCGATCTCACCAAGGATATTCGTAGGTAATGCGAACCACTCACAACCTACACGAAACACAAGCACACTATTATTCTTGAAATTATCCCGATTTTCCTGCGCGGATATTTCTTTTCGCCACTGGGATAAATATCCAGATGGCGCTACTCTTTCAAATACAGAATGTCCAATTTCCAAAAATACCGGGCAGTTTCTACAATGAACATGTTCTGCCAATTTTTCGCATTTTTCCTGCGCACGACTCCAGACACCAACAGTATTCCAACAATCAGCAACGCGTGAGGATATTTTGGTTTCTTTCGCCATAACTATGAGCTACGTTTCCGTGCTTTTTGTTCACGCCGGCGGAGTGATTTCGCACTATCTTCGTCGCCTCGTTTTTCTGCCAAATCGGCAGACAATGCCAACGCATTACAATGACCAGGGGATAAATAAATTGCTTTTCTTAATAATTCTTCAGCGCCAGCACTATCTCCTCGCAGGTTGCTGATCAACCCCAGATAATAATACGCATCTGAATCCTCTGGTTGTTCTTCCAAAAATTTCTCGCATAGCCGGAATGCATCCAGTAGGCAATTTTCATTTATCAACAAATCAATTTTCTCAAAAAAATAATTACCAATATTTTTTCCAGAGACATCGTTTTTGTTGTTTTTTGTTGACTTATATTTCGGATTGTTAATTTTTTTTGACAGTTCAATATCTTTTTTGGTGACCTCAACCAATTGGTCATAAATATCTCTAAGTTTATTTACCGGCTGATCATTACATTTTGCAGGAGATGTCAGAAACTTGTCGTTCATTTTTTTTCGGAAAGAAAATGCCTTGGCTATACGAATTTTTGTAAAATCATTTTTATCAATCTGTCCTGATTCCGCATGACCGACAAACAACAAACCTCCACATTTCAACATCAATGATAACTTATTTAACATTTTTCTCTGCGTTTCCCGATTAAAATAAATCAGTAAATTACGGCAAAATATTATGTCATAATATTCATCTGCGGGACTTATTGGGTCTGTTATAATATTTCCCTGACGGAAAGAAACACAATCACGAATATCTTTTAATAAACGAAATTCTGACCTTACAGGCTCAAAATATTTGTCTTGAAAATCCATTTCTTTCTCACGAAAAGAATGTTTGCCGTAAACAGCCCTTCTGGATTTTTTTAACGCCCGTGCACTGATATCAATGGCATCAATGATAAAGTCACCTTTTTTCATCCCTGAATTATTTAACACCATTGCAATGGAATATGGTTCTTCACCACTCGAACATGGAATACTTAATATTTTTAACGGGTAGTTTTTTTCTGATTTACCAGTGTTTGCATAAATATTTAGCGCATTATCACGCAGCACTTCAAATGGTGTAATATTCCGAAAAAACCATGTCTCAGGAACCACGACTTCTTCAATCAACTCGCCCAGCTCTTGTTTGTCGCCTTTTAGCAGTTTGTAATATGCACTGGCATTACTACAATTTGTTACGTGCATTCTCTGGCTTATTGCTCTATCAATACTGGACTCTCCCACCGTATCAGAATGCAAGCCAATAGACTTGTACAAGAGATTTTTGATATGCACAAATGCCATTATGGGGTTTTCTTATGGGAAAGCATTTCTGTTTTCTGAAAAAATTGTTTATCCAATTTATCAAACACATCTTCAATTAGAATTTTCGTCACCAGTTCCCCCTGATATTCAGCGATTGGCCCATTCGTTGGCGCATCAGGATTTTTCATCACTGGGGGTTTATACAAATGTTCGTCAATGGTGAGCATTTCGGTTGCTTTTTCGACCATAAAACCAAACGTCATTGGTTTTTCCGTATTTCCGCCCCTGGTTACCAGAATGATTCGTGTGCTCAGTTTTTTCCGGCATGGCCGATTGAGAAATAATTGACACAGTTCAATCACCGGTACCTGATTACCGTGATAATTCATCAATCCCACAGCATAATCCGGTAACATCGGGACTTTTTTTAATGACACAATGGGAACTATTTCAACAATATCGGCTGCTGATATAACATACCGGTCTTCATCAATAAAAAACTGGGCATATAGCACGCTGGTTACCTTATCAAGCAATTAACTTACACGGAATTTTGATACGCCATTTTGCAGTAGCTGTGCAGCTTCATTCAATAAATCAATTGCTGATGTGGAGTGGTGTATGGATTCAACAGATTGCTGTGCTGATTCGCTCAATTGTACCATGGCCTCGGTAATCTGTTGTGCTCCTTGCGCCTGGAAGTGCATGCCTTGCTGCACATTTTCAAATCGCGGGGTGAATTCCTGTACCTGTTCAATAATTTCCGCAAGCTGTGAAGATACCTGATTAACATCCTCAGCACTGCTGCGCACCTGGTCGGTAAACTTTTCCATACTTAATACACCTGAAGATACCGCCATTTGCATTTCTTTAACCATTTGCTCGATATCCAGTGTCGCCACTGCGGTTTGATCCGCCAAACGGCGGACCTCTGTCGCTACCACAGAGAATCCCAGACCATATTCCCCCGCCTTTTCAGCCTCTATCGCGGCATTTAATGATAAAAGATTTGTCTGATCAGCAACTTTGGTAATGGTAGTTACCACACTGTTGATATTTTTCGCTTTGTCATTCAATACCTCAAACCGGGAGGCGATAGATTTTGCAGCCTCAACAATTTGCTGCATTGTTGACTCCATGCGCCCAAGATCTTCGTGACCACTGGCTGCTGATGAACGTGTACGATCTGCTACTTTGGCAACCTCATCCATGGTATTGGTTAATTCTTTTGTAGTAGCTGATATTTCGGTTGCCGTGGCAACGATTTGATTGGTGGTTGCTGCCTGTTCCGCAATGGTGGCTTCCTGTTGCTTTGCGGTTGCGGCAATTTCCGTTGCCGATGAAGTCACCTGAATGCCTGAGCGTTGCACTTGTGCCACCAATGTGTTCAGGCTTGTCAGCATGGCCTGCACACCCTCTGCCAATTTACCAATGGCATCATCACCTTTAACATCAACCACCCCTGTCAAGTCGCCCTGTGAAGCCATGGTTACCACATGTAAAATGGCATCCACTTTTTTCTCCAGCATTTCAACCTCTGCCTGCTTTTGTTCTGTGGACATGGCAATAAAGTTAGTCATTGTTTGCAGGCTTTCTGCAAGCTCACCTATTGCACCTTCGCCATGCAGGTCAATTTTTACATTAAAATCACCTTCTGCCACTCGATTAACAGCTGACAGTAGCTGATCAACTTTTTTACGCAGATCCTCGGCTGCCTGCCTTTCTCTGTCTACCATGGTATTCACATTGTCTGCCATGGTGTTAAAGGCCTTTTCCATTTGACCAATTTCATCTTCACGATCAACTGCGGCACGAATATCCTTGTCTCCCTGCGCACGTTTAATCAATACGTTATTCAAACTGGCCAACGGTTTCACTATCCATATTTTTAACAGTGCATTAATCACTAAAAGACCGATAAAGAAGAACCCAACATTGAATAAAACGGTTATCCAGAATTCACGTTCCACAGCTTTATCAATTTCTGATAATGAATAGTCAATACGGATAGCGCCATTTACCGCACCAGTAGGTACATTATGACATTGCAAACAATTCACTCCACGTGTATTTTTTGTCGCCTTAAATGGTGTAATAACAACCATCATGCGTTCATCATCACGTTCCTCGATACGAATAATCTCTTCTCCCGAAAGTGCCCGGTGATCCAGGTCATCCAGAGGCGCCTCATCTGTGGAGCCGGAACCAAACTGTGCAATAACGGGTTGCCCGCGAATCACCCGCGCTTCCAATATCTGTTTTCTTGCCAGCATTTTGTTACGTAAGATACTGCGCTGATCCATCGTTCCCGTGAGCATCATTGTGTTCAGGCTGTCGAAATACAGTGTGGTCATTTCTTTTACCTGACTTTCTGCCATTTCCATCAGCCTTTCCCGCTCATGGGTGACCGCAGCCGTTGTCACGAGCACCAGCATTGCTAAAAAAACCAGGCCAATGGTCAAATTCACCTTGGTGCGTAATGAATACTGGCCGGCAAAGCTCATGGATTTGTTTGCGCTCATTAAATTTCCCCGTATCTTTATCTGTTTTTTTGCTTAAATATCGCCCAGTCAACTGTTTGCAGGCTGGAAATTCCTTTCTGCAAAACAACATAATCCATATAACTGATTGATTTAATTGTGTTTGCTCGGCCGACACAACACAAATTACGCACTAAGCGTCAGAGAGATTCACCTTTAATAAGGCGGTCAACAGGGGAAAAACTTTAGCATTCCCAGCGTCCTGGAAACGGTGGCGACGCGAGATGTGTCACCGGTCTGCGCGGTATTACGATGGCGCAAAGATACGGAAAAAAACTGAATAAAAAACGCCTGGGTCGAAAGCACCCAAAGTACAAATTACATGCTCGCTTCATTCCACGGCGGTAGGAAAGTCCCTTTTTTCTCGCCATGAAATGAAGTGACGCATGCTTGCTATTTACATTCCAAATACTATGGGTATTTTAATGCGAATCCGGCACCACACCCACTTGTGGCATATTGGCCAATCCGGTTTTACGGGCATGTTCCTCGAAGGCCCGGTTTCTCCAAAAAAATGCGCCCGGCATCGTGGTAGGAATAACCAGTACATAAAATAGCGCTCGACTGATAATCGCCATTACCAATATCGACAGTACGGCCACAATACTTAACGCGGCAACAGTTGCCGGTTGGGTAAACAGGCCTGCTGCCAGCACAGCAACCAACAAAAGATTCAGCAATAACAGCACATTACGCAGGACATAGGCATTCCCGAAACGGGTCCGTTGTTCAAAATGAGAGGCTGCGCCTTCCCCCCCCTGTTGTTTGAGATCACGGGCATGGGCGACTAAACCAATACCTTCCAGCGCAATACCGGCAAAGACGACCCAGGCTAACTGGGGCAACATGTTCGCCATAAACTGCGCGCCTGAAACCAGCCCGCCCACCAGCAAGATCAGCGCCGAACCCAGCATTAATGCCGTTGCAACAAAACTGCTGCCTGTCTGCCAGTGATTCCAGTAGGGGCGGGCGGGAATACGGTAGAGCTTGTACATGTAATAAAAGCCGACGACTCCACCCAGTATTGCGGCCAGCGCAGATGCCGTCGCCAACCACTGGATAAACGGCAACGTTATCAGCTCATAGTTGATTAGCGTCGTAAAAAATCCGTAACCCACCATGCCACCAAAAAACAATGATACGCCGGCAATTTCACGACTCACTGGCGACAGACGCCAGTTATTAAAACCGCGATAAAAGCGCATCGGCTTGCCCAGGTGCATGTTGAGTTTGAACATACCCACAGCCAGCACCACAAACAATGTGGCAAACAGTGGCAGGAAGGCTTCAGATTTAACCGTAACCACGGCAGACAGACCTAACCCTGGCCCAAACATCAGCAGCATGAACGCACCGATTACCGTTTGTGCGCATAGTGTAAAAATAATATGGGCATTTTCGTGTGAGCCCAGCAGCTTGCGCAGATTCCATTGGCGCTGTGGCTTGCCTTTTGCTTCATCCACTACCGGTACATATTTACCCTGTGCATCATCACGATGATATTTCAGCGGCATGGAGTCCGGGCGGTTCATTTCACGTGGCAAGCTGCGTTTTTGTTGGAAACGGATATTCGGGTGCGTGATGTCCGTAGTCGGAAACCCCGGAATATTCAATTTGGCCTGATCACGGTTTTCCGGCGTATTTTCAATAACACCGAACTCCAGCGCCCCCCCCAGACAGGCCGATACACACGCGGGTTTTAAACCGGCTTCCAGGCGATCCACACACATATTGCATTTCGATACCTGCCCCTTCACGGGGTCGAGTTGTGGTGCATTGTAAGGGCAAACCCAGGTGCAATACCCGCAACCAAAACAGATATCCGGGTCCTGCAACACCGCACCGTATTCCGCAAATTTTGTATAGGCGCGAGTGGGGCAACCCTTCAGACAAACCGGGTTGTCACAGTGATTACAGGCCATGGAAATATTCATGCGTTGGTAGGCCGGATACGTTCCGCCTTCCACATAACCGACACTGCGAAAAGCAAGGTGTGCAGGGTTATCATTTTTTTCACTGCATGCCGCTTCACAGGCGTGGCAGGCAATACAGTTATCAGCGGTAAAATGAAAGCCGTGCTGCTTGTAGCGGTTCGGGTTGTCACCCACCCCTGCATCGTTATTAATGTATAAACTCTGGCCATGCAATGTACTGGATTTTTCTACCAGTTCAATAAATTTCCCGTGCACATTTTTCTCGCGCACATCCGGGTCAGAGAGAAAAGCATATTTTGGTTCATCATCACGGACTTGAAACATGGTGTACCCCGAACTTAAAATTTACGCAGTTCAACATTCATTGTTGCTGCTTCCTGCTGATCCACATGCTCAATACGCACCGCATTCTGTTTGAAGGCGGGCTGGCGCGAGTGTGGATCGAGCAAACCCAATGTCAGCCGGTTAACACAGTCATGGAAGTGGAAGGGAATAAACACCATATTATGTGGCACACGCTGTGTCAGCTGCACAAGCACGACAGCATCGCCCCGTTTTGAAACCACTCGCACATAGGACATATGCGCCACACCTAATTCGGATGCGGCATCGGGATTCATTTCCATAAAAGGGGTAGGACTGTATTTATTGCAGTTACCTACCTTGCCGGTTTTGGTGCGCGTGTGAAAATGTTCAACCAGACGTCCCGAATTCAACCAGAAAGGATATTCCTCATCGGGCACTTCGTTATTGTCGATAAACGGCAATGGAATCAGTTTGGCTTTACCGTCTGCATGCTGGAATTTACCATCCATATAGAGACGCTGGTCACCAACGGTATTGCCATCCGCATCAATCTCACCGTCACGACACGGCCATTGCAAACCACGCTGTTTTTCCAGCTTGTCATGGCTCATACCAGAGATATCCAGCATACGGCCTCTGGACAATTCACGCATTTCGTCAAACACTTTTGATGGGGTATCTGGAAAGACGACGTTTTTACCCTGTGCAAAACGTTTGGCCATTTCGCTGATAATCCACAGATCGGATTTGGAATTGGCGTAAGGCTCTGTCACTTTGCGCACAATGTTTACGCGGCGTTCAGTGTTGGTAAACACACCCTCTTTTTCTGCCCATACCGCACCGGGAAAAAAGATGTGTGCGTACTCCGTGGTTTCCACATCACGATAGGAATCCTGCACAATGAGACATTCCAGCTTTTCCAGCGTCTTGCGAATCCGTGCGGTATTTGGCATCGAGGTCATCGGATTGGTTGCGATCAGCCACAAGCCTTTAATTTGCCCGGTCTCAATGGCAGGGAAAATATCCGTTTCTGTGAGGCCTCGTTTTTTAGGGAAGAATTCGGGATCAACGCCCCAGAATTTACCAACATCTTCACGGTCCTGTGGATTTTCCAGATAGCGATAACCGGGCAACCCCGAACACGATGACCATTCGCGTGTCCCCATGGCGTTACACTGTCCAGTGATCGACAAAGACGTACCACCCGGCTTGCCGATGTTACCGGTAATCAGGTTCAGATTATTGATACCGACGACACCATCGGACCCGTGGGTGGACTGATTAATGCCCATGGTCCAGATTGACATGGCAGCACCGGCCTTGCCATACAATCGCGCCACTGTGCGGATCGTGTCTTCATCAATGCCGCAGATCTTTGCGGCACTGACCGGGTCGTAATCCTTGACACAGGCCTCAACATCTTCAATGCCATTGGTATATTTATTGATGTACTCACGATCCTCCAGACCTTCGGCAAGAATTACGTGCATCAATGAGTTCAGTAACACCACGTCAGTGCCCGGTGTAATGGGCAAATGCATATCCGCAAACTGTGCAAACATAGTGACACGGGGGTCAACCACAATTAACGGAAAGCGCCTTTTTTCACGGGCCTCACGCATGCGCCAGTAAATAATCGGGTGCTGTTCAGGCAGGTTGGAACCAAAGGCAATCAGACAATTGGTATTTTCAAAATCCTCGTAACAACCTGGCGCACCATCAGAACCAAAAGAGCGTTTGTAACCAGACACTGCCGAGGCCATGCACAAAGTGGTATTGCCATCATAATTATTGGTGCCAATCACTCCACGGGATAATTTGCCCAGGGTATAAAATTCTTCCGTCAATAACTGACCGGTGGAAACAATGGCAAAAGAGTCACGTCCGTATTTTTCCTGGATACGCTGAATTTCTGCGCCCGCCTTATCCAGGGCCTTATCCCATTCGACTTCACGATAATCATCGTAAATCGATTCACGGATAAGCGGCTCTTTACCGCGACCACTCGCTTCAAAGATATCTGTCTCAAAAATGCCTTTAATGCACAGCTTGCCACGATTGACATCGGCACTGGCCACACCGCGTGTCGCCACCGCCTTGTTTTGTGCGTCGATGCCCACTTCAATAGAGCAACCCGTAGAGCAATAACCACAAGTCGTGTACATCCATTTTTCGACTTTTTTGTCGGCAATCTTTATCGGATTTTTCTTTTTGCGCCCAAAAAGCATTTTCCACCCCGCTGCTGTTATTTATGTCTTGCGATTAACCGGCCGCAACAAGTGACAGAAAAATCTTTCCGTCTTCAATTTTTACCGGATAGCTGGCGGTACAACCTTCATCCGGCGCCACTGCCTCACCACCATCCAGCTCAATATTCCAGTTGTGCAGCGGACAGGTCACCTGGTTCCCATGCACAATGCCTTGCGACAAAGGCCCTTTTTGATGCGGGCATTCATCACGCAGGGCAAAGATTTCATCATCGGCTGTACGAAACACGCCGATGTTGCCATCTGCGGTGGAAACCACCCGCGCACCCAATACCGGGATATCGTCGATAGTGCCTACTTCAATCCAGTCTGACATAACAATCACCCTATCTGTTTCAAAGAAGTGAATTCGTGTTCCGCAACACCTTCGCTGGCACGTTCTGCCCAGGGATCAATTTGCGCATATTTTTGTGACTCATCAAAACGCGCGGCCAGTGCTTTGCGATTATCGGCATCTTCTTCCACATATTGCTTGATATGGGACAAACCAACACGCTCGATCCACGGTGCTGTGCGCTCAAGGTAATGTGCTTCCTCACGATAGAGCTGCATGAAAGCCTTGCTGTATTCATAAACCTCTTCCTCGGTTTCCACCTTGCACAACAGATCAGTGACACGCACAGTAATACCGCCGTTACCACCCACATGTAATTCATACCCTGAATCCACACACACCACGCCATAATCTTTAATTGTGGCTTCGGCACAGTTACGTGGACAACCTGACACCGCCATTTTGAATTTGTGCGGCATCCAGGAACCCCAGCTCAGCCTTTCCAGCTCCACGCCTATGGAAGTGGAATCCTGTGTACCAAAACGACACCAGGTTTTACCTACACAGGTTTTTACTGTGCGCAGGGATTTACCATAGGCATGACCGGACACCATGCCGGCTGCATTAAGGTCCGCCCACACGGCGGGCAGGTCTTCTTTTTTAATACCAAACAAATCAATACGCTGACCACCGGTAACCTTCAGCTCCGGCACATCAAATTTATCCACCACATCCGCAATGGCACGCAATTCTTTCGGGCTGGTCAGCCCGCCCCACATGCGTGGCACCACAGAATACGTGCCGTCTTTCTGAATATTGGCGTGAGCGCGTTCGTTGATAAAACGCGATTGCGCATCATCTTTGGCCTCAGCAGGCCAGGTGGCCATCACATAATAATTCAACGCCGGACGACAGGAAGCACAACCATCCACGGTTTTCCATTGCATGGAATCCATCACTGCGCGAATGCTGATAAGGTGTCGTTCCTTAATCGCCTTGCGCACGTCATCATGCGGATAGTCCGTACACTTGCACATGGGTTTGCTGTGCGGTGCGGCCGAATAATCCCCGCCCAGGGTGCTGGCCAGAATCTGTTCCACCAAACCGGTACAGGAACCACAGGAGTTGGAGGCCTTGGTATGTGAGCGTACATCGTCTAACGTAAACAAGCCTTTTGTGGTAATGGCCGTGACGATGTCGCCCTTGCACACACCATTGCAGCCGCACACTTCCATATCATCGCTCATATTCGCAGCTGCGGTATTGCCACCGTGGCCCGAATCACCCAAATGGGCCTGCCCCAGCATCAAGGCCGTACGGAAATCACTGACATCCGTAGCATCACGCATTAACTGGAAGTACCAGGCGCCATCAACGGTATCACCATACATTACGGCACCCTGAATCTTGTTGTCTTTAAGCACGACTTTTTTGTAAACACCGCGCCCAGCATCCTGCATGACAATGTCTTCGGTGGTATCGTCACCGATAAAATCACCCGCTGAAAACAGATCAATACCCGTAACTTTCAACTTGGTCGACGTCACAGAACCTTCGTAACGGGCAATGCCCATCTTGGCCAGATGATTGGCGCAAACCTTGGCCTGCTCAAACAGAGGGGCCACCAAACCATAAGTCTCACCGCGGTGCTGCACACATTCGCCCACGGCATAAATTTTCGGGTCATAGGTTTGCATGGTGTCATTCACCACCACACCACGCTCACAGTGCAGGCCAACGCTTTCAGCCAGCGCCATATTGGGGCGGATACCCACCGCCATCACCACCAGGTCCGCCGCAATTTCCAGCCCGTCCTTAAACCGCACGCCCTTGACGCGGTCCTCACCGATAATGGCCTCAGTGCTCGCATTCATCAAAAAATTCAAGCCCCGTTCTTCCAGTGATTTTTTCAACATACCACCGGAAACCGCATCCATCTGGCGTTCCATCAAAGTGTCGCCAAGATGCACCACCGTAACGTGCATCCCCTGCAACATCAGTCCATTGGCCGCTTCAAGCCCCAACAGGCCACCGCCAATAACCACCGCATGCTTATGCTTTTTGGAAGATTCCAGCATGACATCCACATCGTAGATGTCACGGAAACTGATCACCCCCGGCAAATCATGTCCCGGCACAGGAATGATGAAAGGATTGGAGCCCGTGGCCAGCAACAGGCGGTCATACTCTTCGGTAGTGCCGTCTTCTGCCACCACTTTGCGATTACGCCGATCAACCGTGCTGACCTTTTTGCCCTTGTGCAAAGCAATACCGTTGTCCGCATACCACTGCTCATCATTCAGCATGATGTCATCAATGGTCTTTTCACCGGCCAACACCGGCGACAACAAAATACGGTTATAGTTACCGTACGGCTCCGCACCGAACACGGTGATGTCATACATCTCCGGCGCAATGTCGAGCAATTCCTCGATGGCCCGCATGCCTGCCATGCCGTTACCAATCAGGACGAGTTTTTCTTTCATCTGACTTCTCCGATCACACAATTGATCTCAATGGGGCGTGGCGCAGAATACCTTTCTTTGCGCCGCTCCCCAGCGCTCTAGCAATTCATGTGCCACACATAATAAAGTTATGTATGTTACTGATTAAAAAAAGATTACCACCAACAGCGCAGATCCCCGCGCCGCCACGCCGCCATTTAACGCACCATAACAGTGCGCCAAATAAATCACCTGCCTTGTTATTAAGCATTTGCTTATATTTCTGTGGAAGCCGCCAAACAGTGCGGGCACAGTGTACCGGCAATACAGTAAAGCTACCCGTAACTCACTGATTCATCTGCTTTTACATGGAATAGTTGTGAAAGCTGTCAACGCCTGCGGGTAACACATACTGCTGACACCCCGTCAAAACAGGCGCAAAACCGGGCAGAATTCTAGCATATAAAGCCTGCACCGTGACGGTGCCGACTTTGTTGCCGGAGCATGGGGGAAAAGCTATTTTTTTATCAAATACAACAAGATAGAATAATGGCATAATTGTTGCTAAAGAGATGCTGCTAAAAAGTGGCCATAGCCTACACAATCCGGAGCATCACAAGCATGTCGCAGCAACTCAACATTTTCGACTTTAGCAAAGCCAACATCCGCATTCTGCATTACACCTGGTTTGCATTTTTCATGACGTTTGTCGTGTGGTTGGGGCTGGGTCCCATCATGCCCTTCATCAAAGAGGCGCTTGATCTTACCGATCAGCAAGCCAAAGTGTTGCTGATCCTCAACGTGGCCATGACCATCCCCGCACGTATCATCGTCGGCATGCTGGTGGACAAACTCGGCCCGCGCATCATGTACACTGGCATATTGGTCAGTGGTGGCGTTATCAGCATCGCCTTTGCGTGGTCGGGCAGCTACGAACAACTGGCCCTGCTGCGTTTTCTTTCCGGCTTCATCGGCGCGGGTTTTGTGGTGGGTATTCGCATGATCGGCGAATGGTTTCCTGCCAAACAAACGGGGCTGGCGCAAGGCATTTACGGCGGCTGGGGTAACTTTGGCGCCGCCGGTGCGGCTGGCACCCTGCCCTTCATTGCCGCCAATGTGGGTGATGCCAACGGCTGGCGCATCGCCCTGACTGCCGCCAGCATCACCGCCATTGTTTATGGGCTGTTGTATTACACCCGTGTCAGCAACACCCCCAAAGGTTCAACCTACTTTAAACCCAAAAAAACGGGCGCAATGGAAATTACCAGCGGTGGTGACTTGGTGCTGTACGTACTTATGAACGTCCCCCTGTTCCTGGCATTGGGAATCCTTACCTGGAAGCTGTCTCCCAATAATATGGGTCTCATTGGCGAAAGCACCACATGGATTATTTACACCACACTGGTGGGCATTTACGGAATGCAAATATGGAAAATCTGGCACATTAACGGCCATGTATTAAAAACCCCCGTACCGGAATTGCACCGTTATAAATTCAAGCAAGTGGCCATTCTCGACTGGGCCTATCTGGTCACCTTCGGCACCGAACTGGCCGTGGTTTCCATGCTCGCCATGTTTTACGTCAACTGGTTCGACGTACCCAAAGTCACTGCCGCACTGCTGGCCGGCATTTACCCTTTTATCAACTTGTTCGCACGCCCTGGTGGCGGCTGGATCAGCGACAAAATCGGCCGCAAATTAACACTGGGCATAGCCTTTACCGGCATCACCGTCAGCTTTCTGGTATTGGGGCTGGTGGAAAAAGCCTGGCCGGTATGGCTGGTGGTGGGCATCACCATCATTGGTGGTATTTTCTCCAAAGCCGGATCAGGTGCCGTTTACGCCATGGTGCCGCTGGTGCAACGCCGCATGACCGGGCAAATTGCCGGCATGGTGGGTGCTTTTGGCAATGTCGGTGCAGTGATCTTTCTCACCGTCAATTCGCTGGTGGCGTATGATCAGTTCTTCCTGTTCATCGGCGTCGTATCCGGCTTTGTGCTGCTGTTGATTCTTGCCTTCCTTGAAGAACCCAAAGGACAGACAGCAGAGGTTATGCCGGATGGTACGGTACAGATGATTGATGTGAAGTGAAATAAGGAACATGCATAAAATAACCTCTCACTGTAAAGCGCTGCCCACCACCCAATGTACAAAGTGTGCAAAAATTCCGGTGGGCATTGCCCACCCTACAACTGCAAATCCACATAAACACCATGACCGCCAAACTTAACATCACCCTCGGCCAACACTCGGAACAGGGTCGCAAAGAAGAAAACCAGGATTTCCATGGCGCAGTCATTCCCAATGAACCACAATTAAAAAACAAAGGCATTGCTGTTGCCATTGCCGATGGTGTGAGCAGTTGCATTGCCGGACGTGAAGCGGCGGAAACCTGCGTGGGCAGCTTTTTATCGGATTATTATTCCACACCGGATTCCTGGACCACCAAAACCTCGGCACACAAAATCCTTACCGCCATCAACAGCTGGCTATACAGTAAAGGCCAGCAGCACGAAAGTGATCCACGTCACCACAGCCAGGGCATGATCACTACTTTCAGTGCGTTGGTGCTGAAATCCACCACCGGACATATTTTTCATGTGGGTGATTCGCGGGTGTATCGCTTGCAGGGTAACAACCTGGAATGCCTTACCACTGACCACCGTCGCTGGGTGGGTGACAAGGATTATCTCAACCGTGCCATGGGCATTGATGTGCATCTGGAAATTGATTACCGCCACACCGAACTGGAGGCCGGTGATATTTATGTACTCACCACCGATGGTGTACATGATTTCATTTCAGATAAAGAGATCGCCCGGCTTGTCGCCACCAACAACGACCCGGAGCAGGCAGCAAAATCCATCGTACAATTCTCGTTAGACCATGGCAGCACAGACAACATTACCTGCCAGGTACTGCACGTTAATACCCTGCCGGTACAAACCGCCAACGAGGCGCATCAAGAGCTCACCCGCCTGCCCTTTCCGCCGGATCTTGAGCCTGGCATGATTCTGGACGGCTATCGCATTCTACGTGAAATCCATGCCAGCAACCGTACCCAGGTCTACAAGGCAGAAGATATTGACACCGGCCAACGGGTGGTGATTAAAACACCGTCCGTCAATTTTGAAGACGAAGCCACTTACATCGAAAGTTTCATGCGTGAGGAATGGGTGGGCAAACGCATTCACAACTCACGGGTGTTGACGATTTACGACAAAGACCGCCCCCGACAGTTTTTGTATTACGTCACCGAATACATCGACGGTCAGACCCTGCGCAAATGGATGAGCCAGCATTCCAGACCGGACATCAAGGAAGTGCGTTTGCTGGTAGAACAAATCGCCACCGGGTTGCGGGCCTTTCATCGGCTGGAAATGTTGCATCAGGACTTAAAACCCGAAAACATCATGCTGGATGCCAGCGGCAAAGTGCGCATTATCGACTTTGGCTCCACCAAAATTGCCGGTATCGCCGAAATTTATTCGCCTATCGAACGCCTCAACCTGCTGGGCACACGCAACTACACCGCACCGGAATATTTATTAAGCCAACCCGGCAGCAACCGCTCGGATATTTTTTCTCTCGGCACCATTTGTTATGAACTGCTCACCGGAAAACTGCCTTACGGCAACAGTCTGGAAAATGCCGATAACCCCCGCACAATAGCAAAGCTGGCTTACCAGCCCGGCAGCCAATACAACCCGATGATTCCAATATGGATGGACCGCACCCTGCGTAAGGCTGTGCACCCCGATCCACAACAGCGTTACGGCACACTTTCAGAGTTCGTACACGATCTGGCCCACCCCAACCCGGAATTCATGAAAGACCAGCAACGCCCGTTGCTGGAAAGAAACCCTACTGAATTCTGGCGCCTGCTGGCCATCGCCATGGTGCTCACCAATCTTGTGCTCATCTATTTCCTGGTGCGCTAAATTTTCCCCCGGCGGACCCGCTAATACAGCAAGAGCCTAATGGAGACGGCTGAGCGGCAGTTTGTCTCTGACGACCAGAGCGGAGAAACCATGTCCAGCGAACTGAAAAACCGTATCCTGACCCAACTCATCACCGAGTTGGAAAGCAATAAACTGGTACTGCCCAGCTTGCCCGAGGTGGCATTAAAAGTCAGAGATACCCTGGCAGATGAAAATGCCAACACCAAAGCCGTGGCCCAGGTAATCAGCACCGATGCCGCCCTGTCCGCCAAACTGATACAGGTAGCCAACAGTCCTCTGTTGCGTGGCTCCAAGCATATTGACAGCGTCGACATGGCAGTTACCCGCATGGGTAACACCACGGTAAAAAACACTGTCAACAGCCTCATCGTGCAGCAAATCTTTCAACCCACCACGGATATCACAGACAAGCTGTTTCGCAACTTTTGGGTGCACAGCACCGAAGTGGCCGCCATCAGCCAGGCACTGGCAAGCATGGCCCGGCTAAAACCAGATCAGGCCATGTTTGCCGGTCTGGTACACGATATCGGCGCACTGCCCATTATCAAATACGCAGAAGATATTCCTGAACTATTGGCAAAACCGAGTGTGCTTGCCGACATTATTCGTGAACTGCATACCACCATTGGTATTGCACTGCTGAGCAGCTGGGAATTTCCGCAGGACATTATCAATGTTGCCGCAAAACATGAAGACCTGGGCTATGACTCAGGCAGCACCGCGGACTTGATTGATGTGGTCATCGCCGCCAACCTGCAAAGCTATTTTGGCAAAGAGCACCCGCATAGCAACGTTACCTGGAGCGATGTTCCCTCTTTTTCACGCCTGGGTCTGGACACCGAAGTCAGCATCATTGATATGGATGACACGGGTGAATCCATTAGAGAAGTACAAGCCTCATTGCTGGTTTGACCAATACCGGTGAATCAACTGCCCGACTGTTTACAAGCATGACGAATTTTCTTTTTCGGCCTGCTTTTTCACCTTCTCTTTCCATTTGCGCTGTTTGACCATGGTTTCCACAACCTGATCAATATCGTCCGTGAGCGTAATATAATCGAAATCCGTCGCCGAAACAGTACCATTGGAAATCATCGTATTTTTCATCCAGTCGATAAGCCCCTGCCAATACGCCACACCGAACAAAATCATTGGCATGGGATAAATTTTTTGTGTTTGCATCAAGGTCAGTGACTCAAAAAATTCATCCATAGTGCCAAACCCTCCGGGCATACACACATAACCCATGGAGTGCTTGACAAACATCACCTTGCGTACAAAAAAATAACGATAATCCAGTGTAATATCCTGATACGGATTCGCCGTCTGTTCATGCGGTAAACGAATGTTCAAACCAACGGATTTGGTTTGCGACTCAAAAGCACCTTTATTGGCCGCCTCCATAATACCCGGCCCACCACCGGTAATAATGGCAAAATCCTCTTTTGCCAGACGCTTGGCCATTTCCACAGCCTGTTGATAATACGGATTCTCAGGCGGTAAACGGGCAGAACCAAAAATAGACACGGCATAACCCAGATTGGAAAGCCGGTCCACACCCTCTGTGAATTCACTGATGATCCTGAATATACGCCAGGACTCGTCACCTTTTAAATCTTCAATCATTTTCGAAACCTTTGGTTTTAGTCGTTTTGATGTTGGAAATCCGGTTTATTCTGGTTTCCGCAATTTTCTGCATACACCGTCATTCCGCATGTTTTTAGCCGGAATGACGGTGCATATCAATTTAACCCTGAACCCGTATCTTCAGGGTGGATGCAGAGTACAGGATATTGATTCCACAGTGGGTATGCCCACACAGAGCAGCCAGGGAACAAAATAAACTTCACACCTCCATACCCCATTCCACCGCCAACATAAGCTATTGGAATGTAAGAATAAAGGCAAGACAGAACTTTTGCCGCTAATCTTTCCTGTAAATCCACCGATAATAAAATTAACGAGGATGGATGGTAAAAAGCGCATCCACCACATGACAAAACCGGAGGTTTTTTATCATGATTTCCGTTGGAAAATTACTCGAAGGTAAAGGTGGCGAAGTCTGGCACGTCAGCCCTGAAGACACCGTGTTTGATGCCATAAAATACATGGACAATAAACACGTTGGCGCACTTGCCGTTGTTCACGAAAACGAACTGGTGGGCATTCTTTCCGAGCGCGATTATGCCCGTAAAGTAATTCTGAAAGACCGTGCTTCAAAAGAAACCCTGGTAAAGGAAATTATGACCGACAAGGTTATTCATACCTTTCCGGAACAGCCGGTCAGTGAATGTCTGGTGATCATCAACGAACAGCGCATCCGGCATTTACCCGTGCTGGACAATGGTAAACTGGTGGGCATGATTTCAGTGGGTGATGTGGTGAAAGAAATCATCAAAGAACAGCAGTACACGATTCAACAACTGGAAAATCATCTTTCCTGGGCAGAGTCATACTAACACAGTACTGCCACAACCCGGCAGTTATTGACGCCGACAAAAAGACGCAGAGGACGCAAAGAAAACTATAAATTTTGCGTCCTCTGCGTCTTTGTAACCTTTGCGCTAACGACCCGTTTTATATCACTTTGGAAAACTGTTGCTGGCTGGACTGCCGCAGATATTTGTCAAACACCATACACACATTGCGAATCAGCAAACGCCCGGCCGGGGCAATATCAATAACCTCATCCGTCATCTTCAATAAACCATCAGTGGCCATCGTCTGCAACTCTTCCAGTTCCTGCGCAAAATATTCGGCAAAATTGATATGGAAATGCTGCTCTATTTCGGCAAACCGCAGTGAAAAATGACAAATCAGCCGCGTAATCACCTCGCTGCGCAATAAATCATCCTCGTCCAGTTCCAGCCCGCGATACACTGCCAACTGTCCTGCGTCGATGCTTTCATAATACGCATCCAGCGTTTTGTGATTTTGGCTGAACGTATTGCCCACCTTGCCAATGGAAGTCACACCCAGCCCGATCAAATCACAATCCGCATGCGTGGAGTAACCCTGAAAATTACGATACAACGTATGCTCACGCTGCGCCACCGCCAGCTCATCATCGGGCTTGGCAAAATGATCCATGCCAATGTAAACATACCCGGCCTTGATCAAACGCTCATTGGTATCTTGCAGGATATCCAGCTTTTCACTGGCGGAAGGTAATTCATCTTCATTGATGCGACGCTGTGGCTTGAACATTTCCGGCAAATGGGCATAGTTGAAAACCGACAAACGATCCGGGCTTGCGGCAATAATTTTATCCACTGTAGTGGCAAAACTCACAACAGTCTGATGCGGCAGACCATAAATCAGGTCAATACTGACAGACTTAAAGCCCTCTGCCTTGGCTGCATTCAACGTGGCAAAAGTCTGTTCTTCACTTTGAATGCGATTCACCGATTTCTGCACCTGTGCATCAAAATCCTGCACACCGAGACTCATACGGTTAAAACCAATTTCCCGCAACAGGGCAATGGATTCCGGTGTCACTTCGCGTGGATCAATCTCAATGGAATATTCACCGCTGTCATCATCGTGTAACTGAAAATACCGGCGTGTAGTGGCCATCAATTCACGCATTTGCGCATGACTGATAAACGTCGGCGTACCACCACCCCAGTGCAATTGATCCACCACACGATTGTCATCAAACAAAGCAGACTGCATGGCCAGTTCTTTATGTACACGATCAAGATACGGCTGTGACTTGCTGCGGTCTTTGGTGGCGATTTTATTGCAACCGCAGTAAAAACATACGGTGTCGCAAAACGGGATATGAAAATAGAGAGACAACGGCGTCGGCCGCCCACCCTGCCGGATTTTTTCCCGGCTTTGCTCGTTGGTTTTTTCTGCCACAGCACAATAAGCCGGTTCCGCAAAGGCCTCATCAAATTTTACCGCCGTGGGATACGAGGTGTAACGCGGGCCTGAACGGTTATAACGACGGATCAGGTCCAGATCAAAAACCAGCTTTTGTTCAAGCGAGGGGGCGGAGGCAGCAGTCATAAATTCTCACCAGGGCACTGGGGCTTTGCCCCGTTAATGATAGGGAATTATAGCCCGCAGCCGAACCCGTGACCACACAGCAATCAGGTTTGAAGCGACATGTGATTCAGTTGTTCGGCGGTAAGCAAAAACACATGCGTACCACCCCGCTCAAACTCCAGCCAGGTAAACGGCAGCCCGGGATAAGCCTCCACCAGCGCAGCGGCACTGTTACCCACCTCCACAATCAGCACCCCTTCGGGGTTAAGAAAATCCGCGGCCTGTTGCAAAATGCGCCGGGTGATATCCAACCCATCCTGTCCCGAGGCCAGCGCCTGCTGCGGTTCGTGACGGTATTCTTCAGGCAGGGCCGCCATGTCTTCGGCATCCACGTAAGGCGGATTACTGACGACAATGTCGTAACGCTGCCCTTTCAATCCGGCAAACAAATCCCCCTGATGCAACGTCAGCTGGTCCCCCACGTCATGTTTTTTCACGTTTATCTCTGCCACCGACAGTGCATCCGCCGACAGATCCGTGGCATCCACCTGCGCAAAAGGAAATGCCCGCGCGCAAGCAATGGCAATGCAGCCACCACCGGTACACAGATCAAGAATGTGGCCCACCTTTGTAGCATCCACCCAGGGCTCAAAGCCAGCCTCGATCAGCTCGGCAATGGGCGAACGCGGAACCAGCACCCGCTCATCCACATAAAACGGCAACCCGGCAAACCAGGCTTCGCGTGTAAGGTACGGTGCAGGCAACCGGCTATCAATGCGCTGCTGCAACAATGCCAACACAGTTACGCGCTCTGCGCGCGTCAGACGTGTTGACAACATGTAGGGAGGAATCTCATGCGGTAAATGCAAGGCATGGGTCACCAGATAAAAAGCCTCATCCAACGCATTGTCCGTGCCATGACCAAAGTACAACGCTGCTTCCCGAAACCGGCTTGTACCCCAGCGCACAAAATCACCCAGAGTCACCAGTTCATCAGGAATATCTGTTTGTGAAATATCAATAGAATCTCTGCCTGCCATGCCCTGCTCCGTTACGCTGTGAATGTGCTGTGGTAAAGTGTCCGCCAACAAACCGCATCTTACGGTAAATACCTGACGATGGCTTGCAAGCCCTCGTCGCCTGTTTAACTGCATACGAGAAAAAACCACCCATGGCACAATATGTTTTTACGATGAACGGCGTGGGCAAAGTCGTCCCACCCAAACGCGAAATCCTCCGCGATATTCACCTTTCCTTTTTCCCCGGCGCAAAAATCGGCGTACTGGGCCTTAATGGCTCGGGTAAATCCACCCTGCTGCGTATCATGGCGGGTATCGACACCGACATCATTGGTGAAGCCCGGCCACAGACCGGTATCAAAATCGGCTACCTCTCACAGGAACCCGAACTGGATGAAAGCAAAGACGTACGCGGCAATGTGGAAGAAGCTCTGGGTGATTTGTCATCGGCACAGGAAGAGCTGGACGCCGTATACGCTGCCTACGCCGAGCCCGATGCCGACTTCGATGCACTGGCCAAAAAACAGGCCGAACTGGAAGCCCTGTTACAAGCCAACGACGGCCACAGCATGGAACGCACCCTGGAAATCGCTGCCGACGCCCTGCGCCTGCCGCCCTGGGATGCCGATGTCAGCAAACTCTCCGGTGGTGAACGCCGTCGTGTTGCCCTGTGCAAACTGCTGCTTTCCAAACCTGACATGCTGTTACTGGACGAACCCACCAACCACCTTGATGCCGAATCCGTCGCCTGGCTCGAACGCTTCCTGCACGATTACCCCGGCACCGTAGTGGCCGTCACTCACGACCGCTATTTTCTTGACAACGTCGCAGGCTGGATACTGGAACTGGATCGCGGTCATGGCATTCCATGGGAAGGCAACTACTCCTCATGGCTGGAGCAAAAAAGCACACGACTGGAACAAGAAGAAAAAGCCGAAGGCGCACGCATCAAAGCCATGAAAACCGAACTGGAATGGGTGCGCACCGCACCCAAAGGCCGACATGCCAAAAGCAAATCACGTATCGCCCGTTTCGAGGAACTGAGCAAACAGGACTTTACCGCACGCAATGCCACCAATGAGCTGTTCATCCCTCCCGGCCCACGGTTGGGTGACATGGTCATCGAAGCGACTAACCTGAAAAAGGGATTCGGCGAACGCCTGCTGTACGACAACCTCAACTTCAACCTGCCACGCGGCGGCATCGTCGGCATCATCGGTCCCAACGGCGCAGGCAAAACCACCCTGTTCCGCATGATTACCGGCGAAGAAAAACCCGACGGCGGCGAACTGAAAGTCGGCGAAACCGTCAAGGTCGCCTGTGTAGACCAAAGCCGCGACGCACTGGACGACAACAAAACCGTGTGGGAAGAAATCTCCGGCGGCCATGACAACATGATGATCGGCGCTCTTAATGGTGGCATGGAAATCAACTCCCGCGCCTATGTTGGTCGTTTCAACTTCAGAGGCAGTGATCAGCAAAAGCGGGTCGGCGACCTCTCCGGCGGAGAACGTAACCGTGTACACCTCGCCAAACTGCTCGCCTCGGGTGGCAACTTGTTGTTACTCGATGAACCCACCAACGACCTCGATGTGGAAACCCTGCGCGCCCTGGAAGAAGCCCTGCTGGAATTCCCCGGCTGCGCCGTGGTTATCTCCCATGACCGCTGGTTTCTCGACCGCATTGCCACCCATATTCTCGCATTTGAGAGCGACAGCGAAGTCGTGTGGTTTGAAGGCAATTACGCTGATTACGAAGCCGACCGTAAACGTCGTCTGGGGGCAGATGCAGATCAACCGCATCGCATTAAATATAAAAAACTGACACGCTAACCAGTGCAATTTTTTCCTGGTTCCCACGGCCCCCCCGTGGGAGCCCACACCACACTTTAAATAAAAACCCCGCTTTGACACAGACGTGGGCCAATTACGTCGGCAACCATCATACCCGTCAATACGCGCATGATAATACAGCTTGACCTGGAGCTGGCTCCAGGGTCTATGCTGTGCCCAATATCACAGGAGACACCCCATGAAACTTATCAACTGGCCACTTTTGGGGGCAGGCGCGGTATTGATTATGTACAGCAACACCACACTTGCCCATGACCCCGTATTCGGTATTGGTCCACATGTATTATTCAAGAATGGCATGGAAGCTGCCCTTGAGCTGCGCCGCGAAAAGACTGGCGAGGGAAAAAAATCAGGGCTGGGAGCGCAGGTGGTCTACGGCATTACCGGGAATTGGGCTGCGGGCATTGATGTGCCCTATGCCACCAAAGAAGACGCGACGGACAACTCCAGCGGACTTGCTGATTTACAGGCATTCACCAAATACCGCTTCTGGCGTGAAGACTCTCTTGGCTTGCAAGAATCCGCAGCTGTCATGTTCGCCGTCAATGCAAACAATGCTGACGAAAAAACCAACCCGCCTTTGGGCAATGGCGCCACCGACTTTATCACCGGCCTCACTTACGGTTATGAAAGCATTAAATGGTATCGCTGGGCCAGCGTACGTTATCTCGCCACCGGCAAGAATGCCAACAATTTAAAGTTAGGCAATAAATGGCGAATAGATTTTGTTGGCGGCTGGCGTCCCGTCCCACCCGAATATAAAAAACCGGACACAGTATGGTTACTGGAACTCAATGGTGAAATAACGGACAAAACAGAACAGAACAGTATTGCACAGGTTAACAGCGGTGGCACAGAATGGTTTGTTTCTCCCGGAATATTCTGGACCATCCGCAACTTTGCCATTAAATCCGGCATTCAGATTCCCATAGCCAGCAATTTGAACGGTACACAGGATGAATCCGATTATCGTTTCAAAGCGGTTTTTGAATGGCACCTGTAAAAACAGGCAGCCGGTTCATACTTTCCATAAACAGTGCCAGGAGTAAACAAACATGAATTTTTTATGCCGCAAAACACTTTTATTTTTTGTCACAATAACCCTGCTATGGAGCACCACCGGTTTTGCCGGTGGCACTCAATACAATATGCGTGTCGATGGTCTTGCCTGCCCTTTTTGCGCATATGGCATCGAAAAAAAATTCACCAAAACTGACGGTGTGGATTCTGTGGATATTGATCTGCAAAAAGGCCTGGTCATTGTAAAAACCCGCGAAGGAAAAACCTTCAACGAAAAGAAACTGAAGGAAATTATTAATGATGCCGGATTCACCATGAAAAGCGTGACCGAGAAAGAACGATGAAAACAATACTGAAAACCATCCAGTGGTTGCTTTTTATCGTACTGGTTTTGATTGGATTTACCTATTTTTTCTGGATACCTTCAGTACAGGAGCCCGCGTACGCTCTGGAAAAGACCTGGGGCAAAAAAGGCAGCGCACCCGGACAATTTAACGAACCCACAGGCATCACAGTAAAGGGTAACGAAGTATTTGTCAGCGATGGCCGTAATCATCGTATCCAGGTATTTGATCTTGAAGGTACGGCACTGCGTCAGTTTGGCGTGAATGACCTTGAGCGCCCCATGAATCTCACTATTGCGAAAAACGAACTTTATGTAGCCGATTATTTTGCGGACCAAATCAAAGTATTTTCATTACAAGGCGACTACCGGCGCAGCATAGGAACACCCGGCACAGGTCCAGGGGAATTCACCATCCCCGGTGGCGTTGCCGTCGCTGAAAACGGAGACCTTTATGTGGCAGGCTTCACCACACAACGGGTACAACAGTTACACGCCGATGGCAGTTTTGTCCGCCAATGGGGCATTACCGGCGAAGCAGGCACCTTTGGTGGAAAATTACGCTATCCTACGGATGTTGCCCTGTCAAAAAAGGGCACCCTGTTTATTGCCGATGGTTACAATGACCGCGTGCTGGCGATGGGGCCTGATGGAAAATTGCTCACCAAATGGGGCGGGCCGTTTGCAATGAATATTTTTGGCCCGTTTAATGGCTGGTTTACCACCATTACCGGATTATCCGTTGGACCCAGCGGTAACGTGTTTGTCGCTGATTTTTATAATGACCGGGTGCAAAAATTTACTCAGGATGGTTCATTCCTTAACGCTTTTGGCATTGAAAGTAGCGGACCAACACATACCACCATCGCCGTTGCAGAAGCGGACGATGGCAGTGTGTTCGTGGCAGACTATGCCAATCACCAAATACAAAAATGGCGCCCTGGAAAATAAATGCATGCCCGACAGTAACATTGATATCGAGATATTCTCCGTACCCGGTTGCCATAAATGTGGTAAAGCCTTTCAACTGGTGGAAGCCGTATTAAAGGAACTGGACAACAAAACCATCAACCTGCGCCGGGTTGATGTTGTGGATGAATTTGATTATGCGGTGGCCCTGGGTATTCGTGCAACACCCGGCATCGCCATTAACGGGGTGTTGGTATTTACAACAATGCCCAGCGCTGAGGCATTGCGCAAGGCTATCTGCCACAATGAACACCAGGAATAACCATGGGTGATTATCGTATCGGCGACATCGGCAAACAACTTGGGCTCACCGCCGATACGCTGCGTTATTACGAAAAAATCGGACTGTTAAAAAACATCAGCCGCACGGCATCAGGAATCCGCACCTATAGCGACAAAGATATCTCCCACCTCAAATTTATCCAACGCGCACAAAAAATGAATTTTTCCCTGGCAGAAATCAAAGACTTGCTGCAAATGCGTGAAGACCCGCAACATGCGCGCTCAGAAGTGCGCGCCCTGAGCCATCGTAAACTGGCAGAAATTGAAACCCACCTGCAAGACCTTACCACCCTGCGTAATGAACTGGCCCTGTTGGTCAACCTGTGCACCGGCAGTGAAGATGGTTGCCCTATTATTGAAGGCATAGAAGAAAGCCATAAAACCTGAGCGCTTGTTCTTTCATGCTGTGCAATGGTCAGAAACCAGATTGCTCCCTCTCCCCTCATTGAGGGGAGAGGGAGCAAAAACAACGAAGCCGCTGATATTAATACCCGTCAGTTTACCGCGGGACAGTTTATTATTTACATCATGGCAACACTTCAAAAGTTCCCATCATGCCCGCATCCTCATGTTCCAGAATGTGGCAGTGATACATGTACAGGCCACTGTTTACAACCGGATCAAACCGGCCAATAAACCGGACCGTTTCACCGGGCTGTACAAGTACCGTATCTTTCCAGCCCAGATCAATTCCACTGGCAGGTGAAAGAATCCCTCCCGTAATACCACGATCAAGTATTTGCCATTGTATGGCATGAGCGTGAAATGGGTGCTCCACCTGCGAGGCATTTTTGATATTCCAGATTTCAACAGCACCGGAAGCAACTGTCTCATCAACACGGTTGATGTCGAAAGTAGCTCCGTTAATCAAGAACCCCATCCCACCGTTAGACATGATGCCCATACTCATCACAAAATCCCGGGTAACAGTGGCCTGGTCTTCCGTCAGTCGGGTATTCACGTCTGCACTGACAGGTAAACGGGTATACAACGTTACCGGATCTGTTACCGCTCTGTTCACGTCAAAGCGCATCACATCAAAAGCCGCGCCATTAGCCAGCGCCCCATTCATTCCCGCACCACTAAAGGCCCGAATTCCCGTGGAATCAAACGGCCGGCTGACCAGTTTGATCTGCCGGTTAAGCTGGCTACGGAAATCCACCACAATTTCGGCACGCTCACCCGCACCCAGTACAATGTGGTCAGTAAGCACAGGGGTATTCAAAAGCCCGCCATCGGTACCCACCACATAAAAATCATCGCCGTTATCCAGGGCAAAGTCATAAGTGCGTGCGTTGGAGGCATTATACAATCTGAACCGGTACTGACTTGTGGCCACTTTCAGGACAGGCATCTCAACACCGTTAACCAATACACGGTTACCCAACATCCCAAAACCGGCCTGGTATACAAATTTTCGTACACCGGTGTTACCGGGGTCCGCAGCAAACCGGCGGTCCTGAACCAGCAAGGCAATATCATACTCGCCTGACGGTAATTCGTTGCCGGTTTCCAGGGTTTCGCTGATATCGTCGGTAAGAATAAAAGCGCCCGCCAAGCCTTTGTAAACCTGTGTCGCTGTTGTGCCGTGGGCATGTGGATGAAACCAGAGCGAAGCTGCTGGCTGCACGAGTGTAAAACCATAGGTTTTCGAATCGCCAGCCGCAATGGTGATATCGGGCCCGCCGTCCTGGGCACCCGGGATTTTGAATCCATGCCAGTGTACCGTCGTCGCTTCGTTGACCTCTGTAAGATTATTGTTGACTTCCACTTCAATGGTGTCACCACGCTTGGCAACAATAACCGGTGGCAGTTGCAAATCGTTATAACGCATCATGGGCGTTGTCCAGCTTCCATCGGGTGTATCAACAACAACGTCAACATTTTCCTGGGCGTTCAAGGTGTAAGTTGCCACACCATCCACCATGGTGGGCGTTAATACCGGTAAATATTTAAAAGCCGGAAGATCCTTGGTTACCGTAACCACCAGGGGTGTTGCAGGGATAGTGGTATTATTGGCGCCATCATTTACCATCAGGGATATGGAAAACGTACCGGCATCCGGATAGCTGACAGTCACTGAACGATTGTTGCCGGGTGTTACTGGCGTTCCGCCCTGAATATTCCATGTATAACTTATTGAGTCACCTTCCGGGTCGGTGACGCTGCTGTCAAACACGACGCTGCTGCCTGCGGTGATGCTGAAATTACCGGTACTGCCAACACTGCCATTGCCTTTGTCATGGCTGATGGACCCAGTGGGCGCCTGGTTGTTGGCTGCCTCAACATTGACAGTGACAACAGCAGTGTCTGATGCCAGCCCCATACTGTCCGTTACCACCAGACTGACAGTCACCGTACCAGCTTCAGAAAACGATACCATCCCGGCGTTACTGTTGGTTGATTGCCGGATTGAAGTTGCGGCGCCGGAAAATGTCCATTGATAGCTCAGTGGGTTATTTCCATCGGGATCGCTGCTGTTATCTCCCGTAAAGTTGATGCTGCCCCCAACCTGAACGGACTGTTCAGTTTCGGGCGAAATTTTTGCGACAGGTTTCACATTGGATGGATCGCTGGCGGAACCACCACCGCCACCACAAGCAGATAAAATGAGCAAGACAGAAAGACAGGTTACTAATGCAACAATTCTGGTTACAGTACTCTTGGTTACAGTACTACGGCGCATAAAACACATCTCCAAATGACGAGCTAGAATATCCGTTTCCTTAGTGCATTTATCTGATAATGCGCACGAAAAGTGGATTAATGTGCACCAATCCTGGTGCCGACTAACTGGGATGGTATCGACTTAAAACAAACATTTCAATACCGGTTATGTTAGAAATTATGAAGAGCTGCAATCAACTACCCTGGTTCTTACATAACGTAAAAAAGCGGACCATTAAATTATGATAGTCTTTATTACTGCTATCCGCCGTTACCACATTCCCCATTTGCAATAGCGCATTTCTCTGCGTTTGCCTCTTTGAGGATACACAAGCCACCCCGTATCACAATGCTGGTAATCAGTAAACCGATCACCAGATCAGGCCAACGTGAATCCAGGTACATCACCAGTAAACCGCTGACAATGACGCCAATATTGGCAATGACATCATTTTTGGAAAATATCCAACTGGCGCGCATGTGTATTTCGCCTTCACGATGTTTGTGAATCAACGCCAGACAAATACTGTTAGCCACCAAAGCCACCATTCCAACCGCCAACATGAAAACGGCCTCCGGTTCACTACCGAAAATACTGCGGCGCACAATATCCAGCAATACCCCAAGTCCGAGCAGCACTTGGAAAATACCACTTAAATGAGCAGCACCGGCTTTCACTTTCAGGCTTTTTCCAACAGCGTACAAACCGATGGCGTATACTGAAGCATCGGCCAGCATGTCCAGGGAGTCTGCAATCAACGCGGTGGAATCACCCATAATGCCTGCAATGATTTCGGCAATGAACATAATGCCATTGATGGCCAACAGAATAATAAGCGTGCGAGCCTGCTCTTTATCACTGATTTTTATCTCGCATCCACAGCCAGACATTAACGTGTTGTTTCTCCGCAGTGAGTCATTTCAAACTCCAGTGTGGAATGGGCAATGGAAAAACGTTGCCCAAGTTCAGCTTTCAGCGCCATTTTGACCTGCTCTGTTTGGGCAAAATCAGTGATGACAACATGCGCCTCCAAGGCAATGTGATGTTCGTCAATCTGCCAGACATGAACGTGGTGTACATTGCATACACCTGTTACTTTTTCCATGCTACTGATGATTTCGTCAATCGTAAGGTTTTCAGGTGTTCCCTGCATCAGAATGTGTATAGTCAGGGGCAGCATGGTAGCAGCCTGATAGAGAACATAACCGGCAATAGCCAGTGTCATGACGGTATCTGTCCAGTACCAGCCATAGATCAGAATAAGACTGCCCGCCACAACCACTCCCACCGAGGCCAGGGCATCGGAAACGTTGTGCAGAAAGGCGGCACGGATGTTCAGGCTGTTTTTTGACATGCTGTACGTCAACATCGCCGTGGCAATATCAATCACCAGCGCCACTCCGGCAACAATAACCACAATCCAGCCTTCGATTTCCTGTGGGCTATAAAAACGCCACAGTGCTTCGTAAACAAGGTAGAGGCCGATCAACACCAGGGTGACCAGATTAATTAATGCCGCAATGACTTCAGCCCGCTTGTAACCGAAGGTTTTGAAGGCGTCCGGCGGTTGCCGCCCAATCCTGCGCGCAACCCAGGCAATCAACAAGGAGCTGGCATCACTGAAGTTGTGCAGTGCATCGGCAATCAGCGACAGGCTGCCAGAGACAACACCGCCAACCACCTGGGCCAGCGTCAGCAGCATGTTAATGACGATGGCGATCAGCAAACGCTGATCGCCCATCGCTTCTACATCATGATGGGAATGATCATGAGCCAATGTGTGCCAACCTGATTATGCAATCGTTTACGATTTTGCCTCTTTATTGTGCGCACGGGAAAAGACCCCATAAAGGGCTGGAATCACAAACAAGGTTAACAGTGTAGATGAAAACAACCCCCCCACCACCACCGTTGCCAGCGGCCGCTGCACTTCTGAGCCCACCCCCGTCGATAACAGCATGGGCACTAATCCCAATGCAGCAATGGAGGCCGTCATCAGTACCGGTCGCAGGCGTGACAGCGCACCTTCAAATACCGCAGCATGGGCGTCGCTACCACCCAGCAGCCGTTGGTTAATGGCATTCACCATCACCACGCCATTGAGCACAGCAACACCAAACAAAGCAATAAAACCGATGGAACCCGGCACCGACAAATACTGGCCGGAGATGTACAGCGCCGCGATACCACCAATAAGCGCCAGCGGTACATTGAGCATGATCAGTGCCGCCTGCCCCACCGAGTGGAACGCGAAGTACAGCAACAGGAAGATCAGGCCCAGCGACAGCGGCACCACGATCATCAGGCGCGCCTGGGCACGCTGCTGATTCTCGAACTGGCCACCGAACACCACGGTATAGCCGGGCGGCATATCGATCTCGCTGGCGATACGTTCGCGCAGTTCTGCGACCAGGCCACCCATGTCACGCCCCTCGACATTGGACTGGATTACTACTCGTCGTTGGACGTCGTCGCGACGGATCTGTGGCGGACCGGACTCTACACCCACCTGGGCGACGTCACCCAGTTTCACCCAGGAACCATTCGGCGCCTGTAGGATCAGGCTGCGAATGGCCTCGATATTGTTGCGATTGGCTTCGTCCAAGCGCACGTAGATGTCATAGCGCTCGTTGCCCTTGATCACCTGCCCGGCCTCGCGCCCACCGATGGCGTCGCTCACCAGATCCATCACCTGGGCCACCGGAATACCGTAGCGGGCCAGGATATCACGATCGGGACGCACCGCGAGTTGCGCCTCGCCACCGATCTGTTCCATGGCCACGCCGCGCGTACCTTCGACCTTCTTGGCCAGGGCCACGATCTCGTTGCCCTTTTCAGCCAGCATGTCGAGATCGGGGCCGAACAGCTTGATGGCCAATTGCGCTCTCACACCGGACAGCAATTCGTCGACGCGGGTGGCAATGGGTTGGGAGAACGAGAACAGCAGGCCCGGGTGGACCGACATTTTCTCTTCCATCAGCACCTGCAATGCCTTGCGGTTAGGTGCCGAGGTCCACTCCGATACCGGCTTCAGACCGACGAAGATCTCCACGTTGGACACTGGTTCGGGATCACCGCCGATCTCCGGGCGACCGATGCGGCTGAATGCGTACAGCACCTCCGGAAAATTCATCAGTTGCTGCTCCAGTTTCTGCGCCACCACCATGGAAGTGTCCAGGCTGGAGGACGGCGCGAGGGTCACCCGGATATTCAGCGTGCCCTCTTCCAGCTCCGGTACAAACTCAGTACCCAGTAACGGCACCAACGCCAGAGAGCCGATAAACAACGCCACAGCCGTACCAACAACCACAGCGCGCTTTTTCATTGCGCCACTCAGGACACGGCGATAAAGCTTGTCCAGCGGCTTCATGATGAAGCTTTCTTTTTCCCTGACGCCGGTTTTAAACAGATAGGTCGCCAGCGCAGGCACCACCACCAACGCCACCAGCAACGAAGCCAGCATGGCCAGTACGATGGAGATGGCCATGGGCTGGAACAGTTTACCTTCCACGCCTTCCAGGCTGAACAGTGGTGCAAATACGATGATGATGATCATCACCGCATAAAACACCGGTCGACCCACCTCACGTGCGGCCTCCTGAATACGCAGGGCCATGCCATGATCATCACTGGCGGCATCATAGGGATGTTCATCCCCTGGCGCCAGCACCTGTTGGGCATGGCGGTGGTGCCGTGCATCGGGCCGGGACAAATGGCTGAAGATGTGCTCCATCATCACCACCGAGCCGTCCACCATCATACCAATAGCAATGGTCAGGCCGCCTAACGACATCAAGTTAGCCGAAACCCCCCACTGCGCCATCACCATCAAGGCCAGCAGGATGGAAATCGGTACCGAGATCAGCACCAGAAAAGTGGCGCGCAAATTGAGCAGAAACAGCATCAGAATGACAACGATCAGTACAAAAGCCTCCAACAACGCCGTGCTCACCGTCGTCACCGCCTGATCCACCAGTCCTGACTGATCATACACTGCCTCGATGGTCACGCCATCGGGCAACGCCATTTGAATCGCAGGCAAGCGGGCGTTGATGCCATCAATGGTTGCCTTGGTATTGGCGCCCATGCGCTTGAGCACCACACCAGCCACCACCTCGCCCAGCACTTCGGGATTACCGCTGGCATCACGGCGCGTCATGGTCACCGCACCCTGGCGAATCTCGGGACCAAAAGCGACCTTGGCCACATCACGCACCCGTACCGGCACACCGTCTACATCCATCAGCGGAATGTTGCCAATGTCACGCAGACCTTCTTCACCACTGCGCACCCAGCCTACACCACGAATCACCAGTTGCTCTTCACCCCGGTCCAGATACCAGCCACCGGCATTGCGGTTGTTGGCCTCGATGGCCTCGGCCACATCATCGCTGGAAAGTTTGTACGCCAGCAGTCGTTGCGGGTCCAATTGCACCTGATACTGACGAACTTCACCGCCGAAAGACAACACCTCGGTGACACCGCTCACCGGCATCAACAACAGTTTCACCACCCAGTCATTGAGACTGCGCAAAGCGATACCATCATATTTTGAGCCATCCTCAGCCAGCAAAACATACTGAAACACCTGTCCCAGACCGGATGTGTTGGGACCCATACCAGGAATGCCAATACCGTTGGGGATCTGCTCCTTGGCCGCTTGCAGGCGCTCGAACACCAGCTGGCGGGCAAAGTAGATATCCGTCCCCTCCTTGAACACCACGGTAATGACCGACAGACCGGTCTTGGAAATGGAGCGCACTTCCTCCACGTCCGGCAGCGCGTACATTACCGCCTCGATGGGAAAGGTGATAAGTTGCTCGACTTCTTCCGCCGCCAGTCCCTGGGCTTCAGTATTAATCTGTACCTGGACATTGGTGACATCCGGGAAGGCGTCAAGATTGAGTTTGGGTAGTATCAACGCACCGCCGACCATTGTGGCCAGCAATGCCAATACCACCAGCAAGCGGTTTTCGACACCAAGGTCGATAAGTTTATTTAACATGATTTATTTCCTTCGAAAAAGCGCTGCCTTATGGCTTCAGGTATGCTGCTCCTGCGTATTTAATTGGCAACAGCCAAAAAATAATAATGTTACCCGTCATTCCCATTACGCGGGAAACGACGCGCTTTCAGTGATAACTATTAGTGGTTATGAATTTCAAAACCACCCTTGGCAATTTCAGACTGCACAAAAAAAGCACCCTTGCTGACAATGGTGGTGCCTTCGGCAATACCCTGAGTCAATAATTGATTGCCCACTGTCTGCAACACTTCCACTTCTTTTGGCTCGAAACGACCGGGAGCAGACTCAACAAACAACTGCCAGTCACCATCTGCGGAACGCACGACAGCGCTCAACGGCACCACAATGCCCTGCTGTTTTTTCTTGCCTTCAATCACTACGGAAACAAACTGACCGGGGTGCATTGCATCATCCGGATTAGGTACTTCCACATGCACACCCAGGGTGCGAGTGGTTTCATCAAGGGTATGGCGGGCCTGAGTGACCTTGCCTGTCAACCAACGCTTGCCCACTTGCACACGAGCAGGCGCACCGATTTCAACATCGGTTGCAGCTTCCGGCGTGAGGCGGGCCTCCACCCATAACGTGGATTCGTCACTGATCTCAAACAGCACACGGCCTGGTTCAATAATTTCCCCCACAATAAACTTGTCACTGATAACGGTACCGCTTTGTGATGACAGCAATGCAAACTGCCCTGTGGCCTTAGAGGCATCACCGGTTTTCAGCAGCGCATCGGTTTGCGCCACAGTCATTCCGTAGGCGCGTACCTTGGCATAGGCCTGTTGATAGGCAATTTCTGCAGCCACATAGCGTTTTTCAGAAACCACCTTTCGTCCCAGTTTTTTAACACGGCGTAATTCCACTTTGGCGCTCAACAACGCCCCCTGGGCTTCTGCCATATCCACACTGGAAAGTGTGACCAGTGCCTTGCCCGCCGTAACATGGTCACCCAGGCGTACATGGCGCTTGATAACCTGTGCCGAAATACGCGGCGTCACCTTGATCGTGCGATAGGCATTCAGCATTACCTCACCCGGGGCCGTAATAGCCGCCCCCAGGGACTGACGTTTCACCACCAGGGTTTCGATGCCCGCCATGTGTTGCTGGGCTTCGCTCAGTTCCGCATCACTGGCGGCCTCTTCATCATGCCCACCATGGCCGCCACCTTCTTCTTCATGTCCATGGCCCGTTTCACCATGCGCGTCTTTATCTTCGCCTTCGTCATGACCAGCCTCTTCGTGTCCATGATTTTCTGCACCATGACCATGGTCATCTTCGTCAGCAAATACCGCCGCAGGACCGGCCAGGCTTAACAACAACAATAAATAAACTGCGTGGTTTAAAAACAATGTGCGCTTCATTTTGATTCTCCGGAATTCGTTTCGATGTCCTGCTGCGCCAGCCCCAGCCAGCGTTCAACCTGATTGGATGCCGCCAGCCAGGCAAAATGCGCCCGCCGGGCCCCGCCCAACAACCGGGTTGCAGCTTCTTGAGTGTCGATATTTTGTTTGGCCTGAATCAGATAGTCAGTGACGCTTAATTCACCGGCCTGCCACAGTTGATCCAGCAGGCTCATTTGCTCGCGTTGCGCATGTTGACCCACCGCCAGCCAGGCACTCCAGGCACGGCTGGTATTTTGATAACGTGCAAGCGCACCCGCAAAATAAGCCTTGGCGCGCCGGTACGCATCACGATAAGCCTGTTCTTCCGCGACAGCTTCATGAGCAGCGGCACGCGCCTCGGCCTTGAAGTTATTGCGCACAAAAAGCGGAATTTCCAGACTCAACCCCAGCAGTGTTTCACGGTCTTCCCGCCCGGCCCGAATGCCCAGCGTAGGATCGACGCGCCCTATTTTCTGCGCCAGCCCGATGCGCGCCCTGGCTGCTTCCATACGGCTACGCAAGATGGCCAGTGTTGGCAACGTTTCAAACGCGGTGCTTTCTGTCTGTTGTGCCGAAGGTAATGCAAGCGCGCTGGGTAACGGTGGCCATTGCGACGGCGAGCGCGTCTGCATTAAACCACTGACAGCCTGCAAAGCCGCTTCGGCTTCACTCAACGTGCTTTCAGCCGCCGCCTGCGTCATCAACGCCTCGCTGTACGCCACCTGAGCCAATGTCACATCCAGTGCCTGCACATCCCCTGCGGCCTGCCGCTGTTTTGCCGTATCCACCAAAGCCTGCATCAATTGCGTGCGATGCTCTGCCAATTCCTGCATTTCGCGGGCAGTGAAAAAGTCCACTAACGCATTGAGCGCTTCCAATGCCGTGCTGCGGCGCGCCTCCTGGAAAGCAGCGCGGGCCGCCTGCGCTTCCTGTCTGGCGATATTGACCAGCGCATCCCGTTTATCACTCCAATCCAGCGTTTGGGTTAAACCGATACTGCTGGTATTGATATCGGTACGCTCGGCATCCAGTCCCAATGACGGGTTATGCAACGGTCTGTCGGCCCCATCGCTACGGGCCTGCGCGGCATCCACTTCAGCCTGGGCACCCTGCACTGCGGGACTTTCTGCCCAGACCTGTTTGATGAATGCGGGTAGTGCCGGATCAATTTTATCCACCCCGGCAGTACTGTTGGTGGCATGGCTGACACCAGATGAAACGCTGACATCCGCTACGGTTGCCATGGGCAACAGCAGGCAGACGCCCACATAAAAAATACGTGTTAACAACATAATAATAATCCTTCAAAACCTTCCATAGAAGAAAGCACACACCACCGCAACAAATGACGGCAGCACACAAAAAAACCGAAGGATTAAATGATGGGAGGTCGAAGCAGTGGTGAGATATACAGGGAAGGTAAAGAAATCACCGCAACAACACGGTAACTGTAATCAATCGTCAGCATTTTAAACGAGGCATCATAAAAAATGCCGACCAGGTGTGCCGCCCCATGGCCGCAGTGATCATCCGGATACGGGCCGTTTTTAGGAAAATCGTTGGAGTGATCATGATCCAGGCCAGCCGCCATATCCATCGCAACAGTCACTGTGTGATCTGACATGGACGCAGGATGTTTGTCCCAGGCAAAGGCAGACCCGGAGCACAGGCTTGTCAACAACAATATGGAGATCAGGAATTTTTTCATCGACATTAATTCTGCGGTAACGCTGTCCTACAGTCAACTGCCTGCCTGTGCCATAAATTCAAAGAAGCGCGGGATTCTAACGCAACCATGGGCTAAACAAAATACGCAACAACGCCGGAACCCGGGGCATTTTGATATATACCCGGAAACACAAGCGCAATCACATCAGACCCAAGCGGGTGAAAAAAGTTTAAAAAATTTTCTGGCATCTCCGTCACTGCCATTAAGCCAGGAAATGATATTTGTTTTTTGGGCTCAAACGCTTGGCAATCAGCACATGCCTGCGGCAAATAATGTTCAGGTATTCAGCATACGTACAGCATGGGCGCAGAGGCACAGCGTTTTTATTGTTTCTGGTTGGTATCGGACAACACATCGTCGGAATCATCTTCCTGTGGTGATGGCCGGGTGAATTCAGCCAATGGAATCGCAAGATTCAAACCACCGCCGGACACACTAAACAGCGGGTTTTGCGATGTAACCTGAACCGGCGCAGCACGTTGTTCAAGAAAAGACACGCTTTGTCCCTTGCCGACGGCTGCATTGGTGGCGGCAACATCATTAACAATAACCGAGCCACCCAAAATGGTGCCGGTAAGGCCGATGATATTCGCCGAGCCAATACCGGCGGCAAAGAAACTGGTGCCGCCTGAGGCTACATTCACTGAAATAGGATTGTTAAAATCACCGATGGTGGCGCCGGCAAGTATTTCCAGTGTCTGACTGATCAGATTGGGATCGGTAATCGGGCTGTTGTTGCCGATGACATCCCCTGTAACCGCATTGACCGTCAGTCGGCCTGTGCCGGAATTGACACGACCCAACTGGATATCACCCGTGTTTGCGGTAATCGTCACATCCCCACCACTGGACGTTGTTGTACCGGACAGGGTAATGCCATTCGTCGCGGTAATGGTGAGGTCGCCGCCATTGGATGCCGAAGAGCCCAGGCTGAGTCCATTGCTTTCTGTGAGCGCTGTATCACCGGCGCCAGTGTTGTTCAAAAACACAGTGCCGGTAAAATCATTCCCTCCGTTAGTCAATGTGATGTTGCCTCCCGTGGCGGTAAATCGTGCGGCACCGGCATTTGCCGCCTGCACAATGGCGCCGGATTGACTGATGTCCATCGCGTTAACAGTTAGCGTTCCACTGCCAACGTTGGAGGCCGCCAGGGTAATATCATTAACATCGGTAATGCTTGTACTGGCTCCTCCGCTGTTTTGCAAAGTGACATCGCCCATAAAATCATTGGCGGCGTTATTGAGCGTAATAGCGCTTGTACCCGCATTCACATTGGTTGTTCCCTGTATGTTTAATGCACCGGCCTGAGTGACCGCGCCGGTGGCGGTAACCGTAAGGTTTCCGTTCAATGTCAGTGCGGGCAAATCAACGGTGCTGTTATCCGTTAACTGTAAATTATTGATTGTGCCAGCGGATGAAAACGTCGGCGTGCCTGCAAACTGGTTACCGGCATCATCCAGTACAATGGAACCACCATTGCCCACTGTAAATGCAGAAGTGCCGGTAACGATAACGCTGCCCGCAGAGGTGATGTCCCCCGAGCCGGTGGTAATATCCAGCACTCCGGTTACGTTAGCTACTGAAAGTGCCAGACCGTTTGCTTCATTGAGGTAGGCATCAACGGTGGGACCATTGATTTGCAGGGTATTCACCGACGTGGCCAATGCAATACCGGATGTGCCGATAGTCGTGGCCTGATCAAACGTCAATGTATCGGCGACCAACACACCGCCTGTACCTTCGGTAATGGTTTCTGCGGCAATCGTCATGTCGCCCGCCACTTGCACGGTACCGTTGATTTGCACCGTGTCATTACCCAGGCCCGCATCAAGAGAAAGGTTGGTTTTGTTGGAAAACTGCAATGCCGGCATGCCGCTGATCTGGAAACTGACCGGTTGGGCTCCCGAAATACCGCCCGGTGATAACAGCATGGCGTCAGCGCCATTACTGCCAACCAATGAAATATTATCAGCGTTGACGGTATCGGAAATATTTTCAATATCCGTGCCGTTAACACGTTGTGTATTGGTGGCAGCGGTGGTGGTGATATCCACCTGACCCGTGGCCGGGCCAAAAACATAACTGTTGGTCAGTCCCGTGCCGGAGCCTGTCAGGGCAATGCTGTCAGTACCGGTGCCGCCATCAAAAACAATGGTGCGCGTCGATGCAGCGATATAATCCACTTGCAGGTTGTCGTCCCCTGCTCCCCCGTTAATACCACCACTGATATTGGCTGTGGGACTGTTACTTATTGTAAAGATATCATTACCGGTGTTACCTGCCAGTGTTTCCATTTGATTGAAAGCAATGCCGTTGACGCTGCCACTGCCGGCGCCTGAAACAGTCCAGTTACTATTTTGTGTTGGGCCGTTGAGAATATCCGCGCCATTGTTGCCACTCAAACTGCCACCCACAGTAAGCGGGCCATTGACATTGAATATGTCATCGCCTCCACCACTGTCGATATTGCCGGAAATGTTGGCGGTGATATTAAAGGTGTCTATTGCATTTCCGCCCAGCAGATTATCAATATTTTGAAAGGCATTAACACTGGTGAGATTGCCCGCATCAGGATTGAGCACATTCCAGATGTTGTTTGTATTGTCAGCCTGAAGGGTGTCGTTACCGGTACCACCATCAATGGTGCCGGTGATACTGCCGGTGGACAGGGTGAAGGTGTCCACACTGGTGTTGCCGGTTACATTATTAAAACTGGAAAAGTTGATGCCGTTTACTGTACCGGCGTTGGTCGCAGTGATAAACCAGCTGTTAGTCACATTATCGCCCACCAGCGTGCTGTTGACATTGTTACCGATGAAGCTTTCAATATTCTGATATTGCCCACTGGCCAGGGACGCAATCACCGCGCCGGTTTGTGAAGAATAATCCACGGTATCCGTACCACCGGCGCCATCCATAAGCCCACTGAAGCTGCTGCCATCGGCAAAAACAAAGGCATCCGTGCTGGCATTACCCACCAGGGTTTCGATACCGGCAAATGAACCCACGCCGGTTACGTCACCCACGTCTGTTCCGGTAATGTTCCAGGTATTGGCAATGTTATTGGCCTGAATCAGGTCGTTGCCTGCACCGCCGTTGATTTGTCCGCTGAGTGAACCGCTGTTAATCACAAAGCTGTCATTGTTTGTGCCGCCCTGGAGATTACTGAAATCCGTGAAACTTACCGGACCCACCGTGCCGGTATCCAGACCATTGATACTCCAGGTGTTTACAATGTCTTCACCTGTCAATGTGCTGTTGGTGCCATTACCGGTAAAATTTTCAATATTGCTGTAACCACTGCCGCCCAGTGTAATATTGACAATGCCGGACTGGGCGGCCTGATTGACCGCATCCGTTCCCGCACCGCCATCAACACTGCCGGAAATACTGCTGCCATCGGCAAAAACAAAATTGTCTGTGCCGGAGCTGCCTGCCAGATTTTCGATATTGGCGAACGATGAAATACCGGTGACCGACCCTGCATCGGCGGAAGCGATAGTCCAGGTATTGCTGGTATTGTCTGCGCTAATGCTGTCCGTACCCGCAGCACCATCCACACTGCCGGTAATGCTGCCGCCATTGAGGCTAAAGTCGTCAATGTTGGCATTGCCAACAAGATTGTTAAAGCCGTTAAAATTCACTGAACCCACGCTGCCTGTGTTTACACCGGTGACAACCCAGGTATTGACAACATTGTCGCCCGTTAGTGTGCTGGTGAGATTGTTACCGGTAAAGGTTTCAATATTGGCAAAACCTGTGCTGCCCAGTACAACATTCACCACCCCGGATTCCAGTGAAAGATCCACAGTATCCAGCCCTGCTCCTCCGTCAACCAGTCCGGTAATGGTACTGCCATCCTGAAACTGAAAATCATCGGAGGAAACATTGCCCAGCAGATTGTTAAAGTTCGTGAAACTCACTGTGCCGACAGTGCCGTCGTTATTGCCGGTAATATTCCAGAGGTTGGAACTGACCGGGCCTATCAGTGTGCTGTCAATATTATTGCCGATAAACAGTTCAATATTGGTAAAAGCGCTGGCGCCAAGTGCAATACTGATGCTGCCAGCTTCGGCGGCAAAATCAGCGGAGTCATTACCGGCGCCGCCGTCTACAATGCCGCTGATGCTGGTGCCATTGCCAAAAACAAAGGCATCCAGTTGATTGTTGCCGGTGATATTTTCAATTTGTGAAAAGTCGGCAATATTGGTCACGCTGCCCTGGTCCGCACCCAGGATTGTCCAGGTATTGGCAACATCATCGGCGGTTAATACATCACTGCCTGCACCACCTGCAATGGAACCGGAAACCGAACCACCGGTCACAAAAAATTGATCCGTTTGGTTATTACCCAGCAAATTATTAAATCCGGAAAAACTGACACTGTTCACTGTGCCAATGTTTGCGCCGGTAATTGTCCAGGTATTGGCGGTATTGGCGCCGGTCAATGTGCTGTTGCTGTTATTGCCGGTAAACGATTCAATATTCAAAAATGCGGAAGCCGACAAATCCACATTGACGCTACCCAGCTCCGCAGAAAGGTCAACGCTGTCGGCACCGGCGCCACCATTAATGGTGCCGCTGAAACTGCTACCATTGGCAAATACAAAAGTATCCACTCCGTTGCCACCCAACAGGGTTTCTATTTCGCTAAAGCTATTCACAGCCGATAAATCACCCACATCAACACCGGTAATGTTCCAGGATTCACCCGTGGCATAACCTTGAATAGTGTCACTACCGGAACCGCCATTAATGCCGCCGGTAATGCTGCCTCCGACCGACAGAATAAAATCATCGTTGCCGTTATTGCCTTGCAGATTAGTGAAATCAACAAACCCGGTAACACCCACCGTGCCATCGTTAATGCCGGTAATATTCCAGGTATTCGCTGTATTTATACCAATCAGTGTGCTGTCGGTATTGTTGCCGATAAATGTTTCAATGCTGTTGAAGCTGGCATCCGACAAGTCCACGCTTACCGCGCCGGGCTTTGCCGCGTAGCTGACACTGTCTGCACCGGCCGCACCATTGATCGCTCCCGACAGTGAACCACCCACGGCAAAAACAAAGTCATCGCTGCTGGCATTGCCGGTGAGGTTTTCAATGTCATTAAAACTGGAAACGCCAGAGACGGTTCCCGCATTGGCGCCGGTAATATCCCAGGTGTTCGCGGTAATGTCGCCCACCATGGTATCAGTACCCAGGCCACCGTCAATGACACCGCTGATGCTGCCACCGGACAGTTCAAAGGTATCGTCGCTGGTGCCGCCGGTAAGATTATTAAAATCAGTAAAGGTTGTGCTGTTGATTGTGCCATCGTTGATGCCGGTAATGGTCCACGTATTAAGCGTATTCGCGCCAATCAGTGTGCTGTTGCTGTCATTACCGATAAAGGTTTCGATGTTGGAAAAACCGGCCGCACCAATCACCACCGTTACCGCGCCAGCCACTGCCGAATAGTTCACTGAGTCGGTACCTGTGCTGCCATCAACCACACCGCTTAAACTGCCTGCCGGGCCAAATGAAAAATCATCCGTATCGGCATTACCGGTGAGATTTTCAATATTGGCAAATGAACCCACACCCGTTGCACTGCCCGCATCGGCCGCAGAAATTGTCCAGGTGTTTGCGGTGTTGTCACCAATGAGTGTATCCGTACCGGCGCCGCCATCAAGTGCGCCACTCAAGGTGCCGGATGAAAGTGAAAAGCTGTCTGCATCTGAACCGCCTGTAATGGTTGCAAAATCAATAAATGCCACGGCTCCCACAGTGCCATCATCAACGCCATCCGAGCTGCCATCAATGTTCCACACATTGGGCACGTTATCACCCACAAGCGAACTGTTTGTCCCATTGCCCGTATACAGTTCAAGATTCACATAACGGCCACTGGAAAGATCAACCAGCACCGCACCGGTTTGCAATGAAAGATCAATGGTGTCGGTGCCACTGCCTCCATCAATGGTGCCGGTAATGCCCGCGCCATCGGCCACGCTGAAATCATCCGTATTGTTTCGCCCGTTGAGGTTTTCAATATTGTTAAACGACCCCACTCCCGTCACAGTACCGGCATCTGTCGCGGTAATATTCCAGATGTTGGCCACGTCATCCGGCGCCAGTGAATCATTACCGGCGCCACCATCAATAATACCGCTGATGGAACCCGTATTCAGAATAAAGGCATCGGTTCCGGTGCCACCCGTGAGGTTTTCGATATTGCTGAAGGCAAACACACTGTCAACACTGCCGCCATCAGCGGATAAAATACTCCAGTTATTGGCTGTATTGTTTGCTGTAAGACTGTCGATACCCGCTCCACCATCAATCGTACCCGTGCTTGAACCACCGCTTAATGTGAAATCATCCGTATTGCTGCCACCAGTGAGATTACTGAAGTCGGTAAACGATACACCTGCCACGGTGCCATCATTTTGTGCCGTGAGCACCCAGGTATTCGCAACATCTTCAGCAATCAAAGAATAATCTGCGCCGCCGCCAATGAGGTTTTCGATATTGGTAACATCGGTATTCAAGGTGACAGAAATAACACTGGTGGCCGCCACGTAATCCACTGTATCGCCCGTGACATCCGCACCACCATCAAATTGCCCGTCAATACTGCCAATACCGGTTACGGTAAAACTGTCGTCATCACTGCCACCGGTCAAGTTGGGAAAGTCAGAAAAGCTGGCGCCGTTCAGTGTGCCACTGTTTAACGCATCAATCACCCAGGCATTGGCCTGGTTGGGTGCAATCAAAGTATCACCACCATTGCTGCCGCCTTGCAGGCTGACGCTGCTTCCCGCCAGAGTGCCGGTAAAACTCAGTGTTTCCGTGCCATTGGCATCCGTATCAATGGCAATCGTCAACGTCTGTGCGCCGCTGTTCGCCGAGTCCATCACAACGCTGCCGGTACTGTTAACCGTGATAACGCCATCCGTTCCCGGACCGTCCGTATCCAATGACCCCAGCGTGACCCCGGCGCCGGAAATACTCAGCGAGCCACCCTGTGTAGAAATCGTATCCCCCGCATTCATGGTAAAACTGCCGCCACCCGTGCTATCGGTATCAGCCGACAGGGTAATGGAACCACCACTGTCAATTGCAAGGGCCAAAACATTATCGGCCAGATCATTGATGACAATGTTATTCGTGGCTTCCAATACCAGGTTGCTGTTGCTGGCCAGTGCTTCCAGCGCCAATTCACCAATATCAAAAGTACCCGCACCCTGTGTCGTATTGGACAGATCCGGCAACAAAGCATCATTGGTTTGCGCACCATCCGCCTGGTCATAAATAGTAATGTCAGTAGGGTCCAGCAGGAGCGTACCGAGTTCGCCATTATTGGCAGAAAGATCAACACGGGCATTCAATACCAATCCTTGCTTACCAGAAATTTCCACAAAACCGCCATCACCAGAAACAGCGCCTCCCGTTGCTGAAATATTCCCGGCTGCCCAGGTGGTATCATCCGCCCACAGCACCACCTCTCCCCCCTGTCCGCTGTTGATGGCATCGGCCTGAATGCGGGTATCACTCCCGGCCTGGGTAAACTCTGCAACATGGTCACCAGCCCCTCTGCGCAAGCCGCCAATGGCAATATCACCGCCGCCGGTTTCCCCCGAGGCATTCACTGTCGCATTACCCAATATGCCGACACGATCACCCAGGATAGCCACATCACCACCGCGTTCATCATTGACACCCCTGGCATTGATATCGCCGGAATGAATCACATTGCCGCCCCACCCTTCCAGACGAACCACCCCGCCCTCATTGCGGATACGGTTTGCCTGAATCAATCCTTCATTGTTAATGACGTTGTTATAAATAGCATTTGCGGCATGGGCTTCGAGCACCACATACCCACCATCCGCCTGCAATGTACCGGTATTATTAATCGCCGATTCTGCATCAAGTGCATTTTCCAGCGTCTCACGCTGTACGCTGAATTGAATCAAACCATCACGATCAAAACTCAACGTTGCCGTATCTGCCGTTAATAAATATATTTTCCCCAAGCGTGCCGTAATGGTTCCACTGTTACTGACGGCCTGTCCCACCAACGCAACCGAGCCGCCGTCCTGTGTTGTAATCTGTCCCGCATTCTCCACCAGACCGGTGCCCGTGCTGAAACTGAATTCACCCTTATCATTCAGTGAATCAAAATCCACCTGCAAACTGCCTGCCACCAGCGCACCCACATTAATACGTGCAGATTCACCAAAAACAATCCCATTGGGGTTCATTAAAAACACACGTCCATTGGCTTCAATATTTCCCAATATCTCGGATGGCTGCTGGTCGAGAATATAATTCAATGCAGCAGCCTGACTGTTGGGCTGTTCAAAACGTAATTGTTCATCCGCAGAAAGGTTCAGGCTTTGCCAGTTAATGGAAAGGGTCTGGCTTTGCTGGCTGACGACAGTGGTCTGTGTATTGGGTGTTTGTATACTGCCTGCACCGGCGGTGATTTCACCCCCCTGCGGAGCCGACAGTGATGACAAAGGGAAACTTGTTGCCAACAGCAGACTGGTAACAACACATGCAAGCGTTCCGTTTTTTTTCATCATTTTTTTCATATTGACACTTTTCCAATAAGAGAGATGTAAAAAAAACCACCTCTTTTTAAACAATAATGCAGGGCGAACATTGCCCATCCGACAAAACCGGAACCCTCAAGAAATAAAAGAGCCGGGGTATCAAGATTCAGTTTCAGTAAAATTTACCCCTTCTCCCCTCAAGGGAGAAATCGAAAAACATTGGCTTAAAACACATAATTCAGCTCAAAAAAGTATTGTGGATCACGCCCATTACCCACCGGCTCATCACCCAATGCACTGGCCATTTCAAATCGGGCAGAAAATTTTTCATACTGAAAACGTACACCAGTCCCTATACCACTAAGATTCACCACTTCACGATCACTGACCAACGGATCATTCAGCCAGCCTTTGGCGTAATCCACAAAAAACACAAACTGTAAAACCTCACCCCAGCGTTTATTGCCAAAGGCCTTCCATTGTGCAAACCCCGGCGCACGTAATAACCATTCAACACTGCCCGAAACCGCCTTGTCGCGTAAAAATTCAGACGTGGAATAAGCACGCACACTGTTCGGACCACCAATGGGCATTTGCTCCAGCGAAGTCAGTAAATCATTTGAGTCCTGTGCGCGTAGCGAAAAGTGCAATGTATGCTTCGGCATAAACTGATACCAATGATCATAATCCATATTTGTTTTTGCAAATTTCCCTCCGGCATAAAAACCTGACCCACCACGTCGGCTGGCATCGGTCAGCGCCGGATTATCGGTAGGTTCCATGGCGCCCAGCAATCCGTCAAAGCCTTCGCTATATTGAAGCCGGCCACGGATCAAATGCCGACGGGTGCTGCTGCTCCAGTCAAAACCACTCTCAATACTGGCAACCGTCAATTCATCGGCCCTGTCCTCACCTTCCGTTACATCCAGCCGGGCAGATTTACGGCTGAATTGAAACAAACCGTAACTGTTAAATAATCGACTGCGCTGAAAGGTGTGACGCCAATACACCTGTGCCAATATCGTGGTGCCCTTAATGCCAAACGGTTCCAATGCCGCGCCCAGGGAATAATTATTTTTACTGGCGCCAATACCAAAAATATTTTTTGGTCCAAACGCATGACGTTCATAATTCAAAGCCGCATAAGCACCATTGGCGGGATTAATGGTTTTGGACAGACTGGCACTGAGCTTGTCGATAGCATTCAGCGGATTGTTCCAGTGAACATCCAGGCGGGTGCGGAATTCACCTGTAAATTCTGAACCATAATTGTCCACATGCACCTGACTGTTGACATCCCTTTCTTCAATAACCGACACCAGCAAGTCAGTTTCACCCGGATGCAGGCCCGGCCGGAAAACAGCAAATGTTGTTAATCCAGGGTAATCATTAAGCGCTAACATGGCCGTTTCGATTTCCCCTTTAATCACCGGCTGGCCAAGCAACCCCTCGAAAGGACGCAACATCTGCTCCCGTCGATAATTCCGGTTTTTTTCGATCGTCACATTACCCAACACCCCTTCGAGGATGCGCAGACTGATAACGCCCTGCAAAACAGTTTGCGGAGGAATCACCACCCGCACCAGAATAAATCCCCGATCCCGGTAATATTGAGCCACTTGAGCGGCAATCTCTTGCAGTTGTTGCAAAGTCAAACTGCCTTCGGGTTTACTCTTTTTACGCATGGCCTGGATTTTTTCCTCCAGCGCCGCCAGACCGTTTTCCAACCCCTCGCCCCCTGCCATATTTTCGATTTCTTTCAAAATCCGGGCACGCTCAGTCGGCGTTATATCAGTGGTGGAAACCGCTGTTGCCAACATTGCCTGACGTTTTTGCTCCACAAACGCTTCCAGCTCCGTACGCAAAATACCCTGCGCCGGACGATCAACAACACCCACAAGCCGGATTTCATTGACAGAAAGCCGTGCCTCATTTTTCGCCTTCAGTGACCCGGGCAGGGATTCATCAGCCGGTTTCGCCGGTGGTCTGGCAAGAAAACGTCGCATATTTGGCGGAACCGGCGCGTTGAATTGTTGACCCGCCTGTGCGCCACCGGGCTTCGCGACATCGGGTGGATCGGGTGGACCGGGTGGATCGGCATCAGCCATAACAGGATTCCCCATCGACCAAACCAGCAGACAACCACCCACAATACGCAGATACAAAGAAGCCATGGGGTGAATACGCCACCACCGATATACATTATTGCAAGATGATTGACGGTAAAGATTCAGCAAATGAATACCCGCAAGCCTCTTTCTGCCAGCACAGGCTGACTGCTTATGACATGTTTTGTCGCCGCTAACGACTTGATTTCACAAGCTTATGCAGGTTTGGTGCCAGTTTAATGAACTCGAACGGATCATAACTGGCTACACCGAGAAACAAGGGGGAAAAACGATGAGGGATTTTTACTATGGCAGCCTGGCAACTCTGCCTGACGTATGGAAGAACGCAACACCAGCAAACCAGGTGTTGTAAACGCAAAGGGCTAAAGAAAAACAATACAAGCTTTGTGCCCTTTGTGTCTCTGCGAACTTTGCGGTAAACCCTAGAGGGTATGGGTAATCATTTTGACAGTCCTCTCGGACAACGCATGCGCGGCAAATCTTCTACCTTCGTCCGCCGAAAATAGCACTGCCAACGCGCACGTGTGTCGCGCCTTCTTCAATGGCGATTTCAAAATCACCACTCATGCCCATGGATAAAGCGCGCGCATCCAATTCAGGCAGTTCTGTATTTAACCATTCAGAAAGCTGACGCAAACGCCGGAAAACACTGCGTATATCGGCTTCCGGCGCATTGAAGGGGGCCATGGTCATCAAACCCCGTACCGGCAAGTTGGGCAAGGCTGCAATTGTCTTGACTGCATCCAGAAACGCGCCTCGCTGATCATGACTGTTTTCCCAATCGGCGCAATCAAAACCACCCTTGCTTTGCTCTCCCGACACATTGACTTCGATAAACACGGGCAAGGTATGCCCCAGTTCCTGCAATTGACGGGATAAATGATTGGCAATTTTCAATCGGTCAATGGCATGAAAACAATGTGCAAATTTTGCTATGGGCATACTCTGACGGCTTTGCAAGTGGCCAATGAAATGCCATTGCAGATCTTTCAGATCGTTAAGTGCAGCGGATTTTTGCTCCAGCTCTTCTGCGCGGTTTTCACCGAAGTGACGGACACCTGCTTCATATGCTGCAATGATATCGTTAACCGACTTCATTTTACTGACGGCAATCAGTGTAATATCTTCCGCAGAGCGTCCGGCGCACGCTGCTGCACGTTGTATACGATGATGAACGGTTTCTATTAATTGTTTTTTATTTTCCATTTTTATCCCTTAAAACTCAGTAAGTACTCAAAGTATTCATAGCGCTCACCCAAATAGCGTTCAGCCATTTTCATCAGCTGATCTTGCGTCAGCGTTGAAGGATATTTCTGCCCCAGAGGAGAATCCCGAAACAACGGATACAAACAGGTAATAGCTAAAATGTAAAACATGTCATGATCCATCTTGTAGCTACGGCGGCGTTCATTGGACCATTCGGTGCGAATGAGCGCCCGGTTTTTTTTCAACAGAAACAGATAAGGGATAAAGGCATTCCAGAGTGTCCGTGAAATCTGGCGAACCTGTGCTGGATGGGCATCGGCAAAGTAACCGGAGAGCAATTCCGCCAATGGATCATATCCCAGTAATTCCTTGAGTGAGTAACTATCCAGACAAGAGGGGGTACCAAATTTAGACACCAGACGATACACCAGCGAGCCCATGTCCCGCAGAACCTGTAGCTGCTGATTGTCGGGCGATAACTCTTTCAGTTCACGTACCGAATCCAGGTCGGTCAGGAACGGGGTTTTATGTGCAAAATCATACTCAAAATTCGACCACTCCGGTGAATAACGATACAAACCGGCCATACTGAAATCGAACATGATTTTTCCCAGCTGGCGTGACAATACATTTACGGCCTGCATCCGCACCTTCTCATCGGCAGGGTCTCCCGCGATCCCCAGTGTTGCACATATTCTGTCATAGTAGGCATCCGCGTCCCTGTTTTTGCCTCGCTGGGTCGCTGCCAGGTACTGTACTTCTGCCAAACGGAATGGCGCTGCTTCGTTGGACAAGGTGATCACAGCCCCCATTTCCTGACCATCAAACGCCATGCCGGTATAACGAATGACGGCTAGTGGAATAATCGTGGGGATGTTGTGCTCATACAAAATCTGCGCATTGTGGTATTCCGCCCAGGCACGCGCATACACGATGCCACCAATGGGCGCCATTTTACCAAACACAATCGCATATTCGCCGTCTTTGTTAATACCCATGTGCGGGTAGGTAACAAACCCTTCCAACGGTTGATTTGTGGGTGGCTGCGGTTCGTCACTGAAATTATCCAGAATCCGGTCGCGGAAACGTCCTAGCGACTCCGGGTCATACACACCAACCCCCTTTAGCTTTGCCACCGTTAACTGCCGGCCAGGCTGATTTTTTAACGAGGCAGGCTCCTGTAATATATGACGGGCAACACGGCCACGGCGCAGAAATTCAGGGGTTGTTTTCCATGTGGCGGCATCGACCAAACGCTGAAACTCAGCATCGCTTATGTCAATACCCTCAAAACGGTGAGTCAGTTCGTACTTCAACGGGGTGTGGGTCATCAATGTGATTCCTTGGTTTCTGCGTTGGTTTCTGCGGGAGCTACTGTACCAATCGTTAATACTTCCAACATGGCATAATAAAAATCGGGGCTGTTTAAAATATAGTTGGGCGAGCCCACATCAAAATGGGAAAGCCACTGCTGGTGCTCTGTCGCGGACAAATACGGAGCGGTCACCGTCGCGTACCAACGTGCATTACCGGTGATGTAGCGTTTAGCCACCGGAGACAACGGTGCAACCAGCTGCACGGCATAAGACCGGCTTTCAACGGCATGCAGGCCCAGTTGCTTGAACAGTCCGTTGGATTGACGCCCGAAGTAATTATCAAAGTATTCACTGTCCGGCCGGTCAATCCGGGCCTGGGCAATACCCGATATAACCTTTGTCGTCAGCGCCAGATCAATGGGGTGGAAAATGAATAATCCGTCATCCCAGCTGCGGTCTGCAATACGCCCGCCAGGTTTGACGATACATTGCTGTTTTTTCAGAAAGGGTAGGATTTTCTTGATATAAGGTGAACAGCCACTGGAAAAGATAAAGTCGTAACATTCACCCTCTATCGTCATGTCTTCAAAACCACCATGGCGGAATTCAATCAACGAAGCAAGAGAATGGTCTTTCACATGTTGACGCGCATACTCAATATAGCGTGCATCATAATCAATACCGATCACTTTACCGTGTGGCGCAACCTTCTCCGCAAGCATTGTTGACCAAAGCCCCGGACCACAACCCAAATCTATCACCACATCACCAGGTTGTAAGTTGAGGTCATCAACAACGCGCTGCCGATGCGCGGCTTTGGTTGCATGATGATCCAACAACCAATTTAACTCAAGAATATCCAATCCTTGAATATTTTCTGCGTGCATTTGGTTTATCACCTTACATTTAAGAGCTGTCTGAAGTAAATCCTGGAATAATCATTATGTCCGACCAGCTGCCGGCACAATAAATTTTTTATCGGTATTTAAAAAATTCAGGCTGATGCAGTAACATTAAATTAATAAGCATTACGTTTTAATATGATGAAAAAACCATCGTAATATTTCCCGTCTTCTGATAAATACATTTCCATGTTGGTCGGCGACAACCCCAGGCTGCGGGCAAGTGACAGGATGTTCTCAATCGTATAAAACCGCCGATTGGATATCCATTGCACGGTGTCCACTTTCTGTCTCGGTTCACTGGCGCAGTCATAAACATCACAGGTAAACAGGCGTTGCTCTTGTTGTTGCTGCATGTCATAGCCATGTTCAATCACGATTTCATAAGCACGGCCGTTTTCTTCAGCCTGCAACCGGCTTTTGCTGCCTATACCATTACGCAGACAATTAGGGAACGTCAAATCGAGAAAAATGGTACCGTCAGGCTTCAAGTAACGGCAACATTGTTGCAAGTGGCGGTAGGCATCTTCCTGCGAAAGTATGTAATTGAAAGAATTGTAAGCATACAGAATCAAATCAAATTTTTGATTGGTGTCATATTCCAGAAAATCACCATGCACAAAGCGGGTTTGGCCGGTGCGCTGATATTCAGCGGGGATACGTTCAAGCATCTCTGATGAAATATCAATGCCAGTGAAATTTTCAACACCGTGCTCCAAAAAAAACGGCACCAGCCGTCCCTGCCCCACACCAACTTCCAGCACATTGCGCCACAGCGGACTGTATATCCGCTCAAGAAACAGGGTATCTTTATGTCGTGTGTAAAAAAGATGATAAACCTGACTATAAAGTTGATAGCCCGTCGGCAGTTGGCTCTCAAGCTTTGCGCATTTCATTTTGTCTCGTCCTGTTGACTACAGAGTCTGGTGTGTTAGTACGTATGTATTGATGCAGGCTGAATTCTGCTTGCACTTTCCTGGTTCCTGCGTCAAATTGCAACAACACTTGACTTGCGATTATGGTATACCCACTCTGTAATTTGTTCAATCCTAGTACTCTTTCGGACTCAGGATGAATCCACGGCCACGTTATTGTCCTTGCCATAGAACAACGATGATACCTCATTTCGCCTCGCCATGAAAAAAATATGACGCACACTTAGACTCAAATCCCAAACGCCACGGGTATAGAGATTGCGTTGTTTTCTTTGTGTCTTCATGAATTTTCTATCGAACACCCAATAGTAAACTTTCACCGACAGCACCAACAATAGTTACACAACGTAAACTGACGGGATACTAATATCATACTAACGCAGCCACAACGACTGTAAATAAATTTAGCAAGAGTAGCCGCTGCATAAACAAAGAAGCAAGAAACGATCACTTACATCATGTAACCCGCGTTTTTCCACTTCTTTTATCTTGAGCTGGAAAACAACGAACCCATTCTGTTACCTCTAACCGGGCCTAATCAATTACCACCCGCGTAGCGGGTGGTAATTGATTGATTTTCGTTACCTACTAATTTTCAAACCTTCTGCCCCTCTTCTCACACTTTCGATATTGCCAAGCAAGCGTCTATTTTTCAATCTTTACTTTAAATTTATCACCTCATGGGTGTCTTTATTTGTGCTTCCTCATGGGTATCTTTATTGGCTCTGCTACGGCTTTTGCCAAGATATTGCAAGATTTTCTATCTGAGCAATCTCGGCTCTTTAATTAAAAAACAAAAGAAATGCTATTCTCACAGCAAAAAACAAATCTTGGCAAAAATATAGATATGACGGTTGGGCGGCACATAGATAAACTGAGTGGTGTTACATACTATTATAAAGAGGGTGGTGGAGCTGGCTTTCATAGTGAAATGCGCATATATCCTGATAATGGCTTGGCGTCTGTAATAATGACAAATAGAACATCATTTAACTCAAGAAAAATACTGAGTGAACTTGATATAAACTACATAGCAAACTTAAATATAACAATCACATACACTCGGACAGTAGAAAGCACCGCTCCTTCGTCGCTCTGCTTCTTACTGCTGGTGATGTGAGGCGTTAGGCTTCCCATTGGCCTCTGGGGAACTTAACAATTAACAAAAGAGGCCTTTAAGGAGAGTTCAAAATGTCGGACCCAACAAAAGCGGCAAAAGACATTAATATCGCTAACAAAGAGCAATCGTCACAGGCTCTGATCATCCAGGCCTATGCCAATAGTGTTAATGAGCAACCGAACGTCGATTTTTCAGGCGAGCCCCATCTGGCAACCTACCAAACGCAAATCAATACAGGGTTGGCAACCGCTCAAGGCCACGCAAAGAAGTATTTGAATAGTATTAAACCGAGCATCATCCAGAACATCGCCAATATCGGCAATTACTATGCTCTCAATAGCGCGGTTGCCACAACACTGCCTGAAGGATCAACCGAGGCAAAATGGATAGAGAACCTGAGTGAGCTTCAAACCCAGTCTGCGCAATATCAAAAAGACGCCAATGTCATAGTCACTTCGTTGCAAAACCTTCATGACAACCTGACCACTGATGCGGCTTCTTTTGCAAAGACTGTCAGCGATCTCAATGCGGCCGTCAATGGCGATAATGGCGTTCTCGCATCTGACAACAAGGAACTCAGTTCCATCCAAGGAAAGATCGACGGCGCAATTGCGGGCATAGTCACTAGCGGCTTGGCTATCGTTGGTGGTGGCGTCATGATCGCCGTTGGGGGTATTACCGATTTCGTCACGGCGGGAACCACAACCCCGTTGGTGGTAGGCGGCATTGGCGTGGTGATAGCAGGTGTAGGGGGCGAGGTTGCCTCAGCCATCACGCTGAAAAATCTTAATGACGAAAAAGCCAAACTGCTTACCGAGAAATCTACACTCACGGCCGAGGTTAAGTTGGCGACGGGGGTAAGTAGCAGCTACCAAAGCCTTGCAACTCAAGTAAAAAATGCGGTTGATGCTGCGACCCAAATGGAAAATGCCTGGGAATTTTTAAGTAGCGACCTCGGAAGCATGATCACTGATTTGAAAAACGGCATCCAAAATGCCGGACAAATTCGCACACTTTTCCTGACTGCCACCAATACCGAAATAAAAACCGTGATTACGGATATCGACACAATCAAAGGCCAGATGGCAGGCGTGACCACCATTGTAGCGAAACAGGGACAGACAGTGGGTGAAGCACTCGTGGCAGCGGCTCAAACCGCCGCTGCTTAAATGAGTTAGCAGCCAGCCACGAAGAGCCCATCTGCTCTTCGTGGTTAATTACACACAAAAAACTTTGGGAGTTAAAAAATGAGTGGTTATTTATCGCAAGCGGTAGCAAATCTGGTGGCTGCCGAGAAACAAATCTCGGCCCTTTCCGGCCTGCCGGCCGCAGCCCAGAAAATACAGGCCGATTCATCGGCCACGATATCACCGGTGATCACACAAATTCAGGGCATGCAAAAGTCCGTCACCGGCTTTGTCCAACAAGCCACACCGGAACTGAACAAAATAGAAACGATGGTATCGGGCAACCAACCGTTGCCGCAGATAAAAACGGCGATCGCTAACGTGCAAACGGAGGCCAGCGGATTACAAGCCAGCGTGAATGGAACATCGGCCAAAATCCAAGCAGCCTCGTCGCAAGTACTCGGTTATTTCGGCCAACTCGCCACAATCGAATCCAATATAACCGGTCAGATGACCACGTTACAAGGCCAGCTGGGCAATGCCCAAAGCGAAGAAGAAGCCGCCAAGAAGAAATATTACTATTTACTCGCTTTGGGGCCCTTTGGCCTTGTTGGTCTAGCTGTGGCGCTAGGCCTCTATTTGAAATGGAAATCCGATGTAAATGGTTACGAGAACCAGATCAGTTCCCTGAACGCGCAAATAAGCTCATTGAATGCAATGAAATCGGCCTGCCAACTGATGGGAACAGATTTTCAAGGGGTGGTCTCGAAGATTTCCGGCGTCAAAAACTCGGTTGATTTTCTTGTCAGTGATATTCTTGAGGTCGAATCTGATCTGGATTCAGGTAGCGCCTTCCCCGTTATCGAACTCAAAGTAAAGGCCGCCATCACTGAAGTTAATACGTTGGATGTTGACGTTTCCTAACCCAGATTCAACACATGCACATTTCAGAGTAAAATCAAGAATCTAACAATCAAATCACCGGCATCAAAAAGCGGCGCTGCGCTTGCTTTTTGATGCCGGTGATTTGGGCGTGTGTACCGGGCATGGCACTTATTAAAGGTCTCAAAATTGTATTGATACAGCAAAAAATTATGAATGACTTTCCATCTATACATTGCGTTCTTGCTATTTGCATTGCATGAATTGGTGTCGAAATAATTATGAGACTTTTAATAACTAGGGAGGTGAAAGTCCTCTTACCAGGTATTCACAGAGCCGAAGGTTAGTGAACAAGGGCAAGGGCGTTGCCGCGAGGCAGGATCTGAAGGAAGCCCTGAGCAGGCAACGGGGTCAGTTCTCAGGCAACGGGGTCAGTTCTCGCATTGTTACATTCGCCCTCGCGCAGGCAACGCGCAGGCAACGGGGTCAGTTCTCGCATTGTTACATTCGCCCTCGTATTACCCTACCCACTGTGGCTAAATGTAATCCATAATATTCTGCAATCTCGCGGTAACTATACGCCCCAGTGGCATAAGCGGCAGCAATAGCGTCGTTGCGATCAGGGTGATTGGCGGCAATCTTCGCAAGCGTGGGTGCGGGCGCTCTGCGCTGTGCTCGCGGTATGCTCAACTCATCGCCTTGTATGCCAACCTTTCGTTGTACCCGTTTAACAAATTTCTCATTACCAAGATAGATTTGTTGCTGCAATTCAGCCCAGATGGATTCGCTTTTGATTCCTTGTTTCACAAACTCGCTGTATCGTTGCTGTGCGGTGGTGCGTCGTTTGGCGAATTGCGCCAGGATTCCATCCGTGGCTAGCCAAGCAGGTGCTGGCGTCTCCCCAATCATGGCGCGATAGCTACTCCATTGCCATTTCCCTGGCTGCCTGACCATGCCGGCGCGGACTGGATTCAGCACGACGTAGCGCGTTAGTTCCAGCAGGTAGCTGTCCTTGTCGACAATGATCCCCTTGAAACGACCCTGGAATAGGTGGCCGGATCGCATGTGACGCCGGTTTGTTGCCTGTGTGTAGACGCCATTGAGATGTCGCATGCCTTTGGACAGGTTTCCGTCTGGTGTCTCCACCAGCAGGTGATAATGGTTGGTCATCAGGCAATAGGCGTGGCACAGCCAATTGAATCGCTCAACAACCTCCGCTAGCGTGTGCAGAAATAAAAGGCGGTCTTCGTCATCTTCGAAGATTGCTTCCCGCCGATCACCCCGAGAGGTCACGTGATAGAGGGCGCCAGGAAATTCAATGCGGAGTGGTCTTGCCATAGACTTGAGTCTACACCGCTTTCCGGGTTGTTACAATGCGAGAACTGACCCCTTTACTCTGCTAATGCCTTCGAAGATGAAGCGGCCAACGCCGTTACTGTCGAAATAGCGTTGGATTTTGGTGGCGTCGAATACTTTGATGGCACCGGCTGGCAGGGTCATAACATGGCCGTTGGCATCGTTAGCGGCATGAATCTGTTTTTCT
>DROS01000020.1 GCA_011321815.1 Gammaproteobacteria bacterium | reverse complement strand
CAGCAATCAGACCCAGCACGTTAACGGCTTTGTAATTGGTGTGTACCGTGCCATCGTCAGGGTCATGAATGGCAACATTGTAAAGGTCAAAATTGTAGGTGCCGCATTCCTGGAGGGCGGCAATAAAGTCATCGCGCCAAACAGGTGGGTTGGTATAGATAATCGCTCCCATGTACTGGTCTTCATCCGGGGAGCGTGGCTCATAAGGATCAAGCGTAAACTCCAGCGGATTGGGTACGTCCATGGTAATGACGGCACCGCGCCACCACTTCAACCCTTTGATAAAGGTTTTTTTGGCTATCCAACGGCGGGGACGGCTGTTACTTTCTAACAGGTAATACATGTCAATCTCCTTGCTTTTTTACAGCTCATCAATCTTTTTATTAATATGTGGATTTTCGTCCATATACTGTTCAACAAAACGTGAAGTATAAATATTGCGTTTCCAGTTGGTGGTCGGAAATTCCAGCATGCGCTTCATGCGTGCCGAAATGGTATCGAGCCGTCGCACCAGCGCATAAAGCGGGTCTTTTTCTTCAGGATTTTGCTCTTTTTGCTTCGCTTCCGGGCACCAGAGTTCTTCTTGCGCCTCAAGCTTCTCGAAGACCTTGTCCAGGCAGTCCTTGACAAACCTGCTGTAGGCTCCATGCGCATCATGAAACTGGGCGCCCCACTTTTCCATGGCGGCAAAGGCAAAGTCCTTTGCTGCCAGCCCACGGTTTTCGGCTTCAAATGTGGCGCCTTTGGCGCCCCAGGGCCGCACGCCGTAATTGCCCGGTGACCACACCCCATTGGTTTTCGCGTTGACGTTATAACCAATATTGCCTTTGGCCTTGCCGTCTTTCCACAGGTATTCGTCAGATAAAAATAGTTCGCTCTCTTTTAAAGATGCATTACCGGGAATCAGGTGATGTGCCGCCACAGCAGCGTCGAACATTTTATTGGCCAGTCGCACTGGTTTGGCTGCAGGCTTTCCCCCCAGCGCCGTACCCAATTTACCGGCGTCGTTTTTAAACTTATAGTCGGGCATGATATCGCCCGTTTTTGCCTCGGCATCTTCATCATGCGCATCGGTGAGCTCATTGATGATCTCTTTGGGGGGATCACCGGCCTGGCAAAACACACAGGTCTCTTCATCGTGCTTTTCATCGACAATTTCACCGATACTGACTTTTTCACCTAAATCCATAGGAAGCCTCTTGCTGTTTTTTTAAAGGGTTGTTTGATTTTCTCTGTCTGGCCGACTGATGCTGGTCCACTAGCCGATGTCCAGACGAATCGCGGCACGATGCGCCTGGTCAGACGAGCAGCACAACAGGTAATGGTGAAAACTGACGCGCCGCTGTGCCGCTGCCGCAATCATGCCGGCGAGTGCGCAGCCAGTGGCTGCACCCATATCACCGAAGGCATCTACCGGGTGTTGTGTATCCAGTGGCTCAGTGAACGCTGCACTGTTGCGAAGCAGTGCAACGCCGAATTCTTTGGCTCCGTAGCTTTCGTAGGTCATACTGCTCCAGACGCTTTGTATTTTGGCGGATTCTGCCTGTTGTAATGCTTCCCGCACGGCATCGGCCAGGCCGTCACCCCGGTAGGGTTCTTCGTTGTAACGATGGCCGCTTTCCAGCGCGGTGCCGGGGCGGTATAGCCGAACGGGATGGGGGATGTGGCTGGCATTGACCCGGTCTGATGCCAGTAACAAAAAAGCCGCTCCTTCACCGGGAATAAAGCCGTCGAGAACACCTTGCACGTTAAGACGGTCTTCGGCATCCAGTTTGGCGAGCAGGCGAGGGTCTTTGTAGGTATCGACGCCGCCAATCAACAGATAATCGTTGCCGGTTTTATCAAAATACTGAACCGCTTTTTCAATGGCGTAGAGGCTGCCTGCCCGTCCAATATCAGCGATCAGGCTGTCAGCCACGTTCAGTGGTATGCCGGATTGCAGCGCTAACTGTTCAATGAAGTTGCCACGCAGGGGGGTGGTGTAGCCTGGCAGGTGTTCCGGCAGGGCCAGATAAAGTGGCAGAGTCTGGCCTGCGGGCAGAAGACCTTTTAATTGCACCAGTGCGGCGGCGGCCAAACGTAATAGCCGGTGTTGACGTGGCAACAGCAGGCTGTTTTTGAGTTTTTCATTAATCTCAGGTAACGCGCCATCAGGCACTTGGGCCATTTTGATGGGCATGTAATGTTTGTTTCGAAAGCTGGTTTCCTGAACGCTGCTCACCTCTGCGGCAACGGCAGCAGCGGTCGTTACCGCATTTCCGCCCACGGGGGTGACCATTCCGGCACCAATAACCTGTACCCAGGGGTGTTCGCTCATTGTTGTTCCTTTGCAATTGCACGGGTGTTGATAAGGGGGGATGACGGTTCGAGCAGTGCGAGTTCCAGAGCCGCCGCATGGCGTTGGCGCGGGTAGCCTGTGGCGATAATGTCATGCAGGTGCGCGGCGGTAATGGGCTGGCCCATGAAGTAGCGTTGCCCGGTGTCAAAATCAGCGGATTGCTGTTGCCATCGTGCGGCAACTTTTTCAACATCCGGCCAGGGCAGTTCGGCGTCTTCCAGTGCGCTGTCGATATCGTCGGGGTCTTCATCCGGCGGCGGGCAGGGGCCAGCCAGTTGCTGTTGTTTCAGGTCGATGCCGGTCAGCAGACTGAATGCTTCACCGGCGACACGGGCCAGTGTGTCGTTTTGCATCAGAGTGATCAGGCGGGGTATGGCGTGAAGACGACCGTTTGCGGCGATGGCTTTTATGCCTTGGCGTGTTTGACCGGGGTGATGAAGCAGGTGGTTTATCCAGGCATCTGCGACGTTGTCGGGTATGATGCGGAATGCCAGTTGAATGGCTTTTTGTTGCCAAGGGTGGGTTTGCAATACGTAGGGCGCCAGCGCCTGTGCGTCGTCGTGCTCACCCAGTAATATGGATGACCAGATTCCCCAAAAGCGGATGTCCGGGTTTTCTGCTGTGGCGGCTTTCTGGCAATCTGCTCTCAGGTCTGCGCGTTTTAATTCGCCGGTCAGGCGCAGACAGTGGATGAGCAAGGGGTGTTGCGGATGTTGTGTGCCGCGTTCAAGCAGATGCGCCAGCGGTTCGCCTGGGTCATGGGAGAGGATGCGACAAACGGCGATGGCGAGATGGTTGTCATCCGGATCATGACTGCTCAGGCGGGGTTGAATCCACGTCAGCCCGATGGCTTCGGGTAGCCACCCCAGTGCAGAAACCAGGCCTTTGAAGGTTTTGCCATTGGCTCGCGCCGCCTTGACGACCTGCGTTATTTTTTCATTGTTTTTGCCGCTGTTTTCGCGGGCGGTAAATGCGAGAAGTGCTGCGGTGAATGTTTCTCCCGATTCTTCTGTCGCCAATGCTTCTACGGCAATGTCCCAGGCGAGTTCCGGCTGTAGTGACAATGCATCCAGGTGGCGATTGATACGCTGTTCAAGTTTTGTCAGCGCCACGGGTGAATAATGGGGCTGATCAATGACCACAGACCGTAACTCCCAGAGAAGTCCGACATCTATTACGTGTTGATCAACAATATCTCGGTAGGGGGTGTTCATTAAAATACAGAGCGAATGCAGGCATGCTTTCCGGCGGGGAGATGGAAAAGTGTTAACCCATAATATTTTTTTTGTTGTGGAACAGGGGGTCACCCAGGCGACATACGTTTTTACCTTCAAATTTGACATCAGCGGAGTACATCATAAATTCGCATTCCCCCTTTGTGGTACCGCTGGCCACACCCTTGAGTGAACCCGCCTCATCCCCGGTGCTGGTGGTGTATTTGGCACCTTTGACCATCACCATTTCCCCATCCGTTTGTACTGATTTGGGTCCGCCACTGGCATCGGATGACTTTCCCGTATTGGGGTAAGGTATCGGTACTACAGCATTGCCCACCTGGGTTTTACAGACATCGGGGAAGACAATGCTGACACCGCCACTGCCTTTGTGGACGATACCACGGCCATTTACGAAGGTAGTTTGTGCCATCATACTTTCCTTAATTGGTTATTTTTCAGTTCTTACGCTAAAACAGTCAATTTAGTCCCGGACAAACGGGTTACCAGGAATAATGTCACCAAAGAGTACACCATTCATATGATTCAGGCATTGGGCAAACTTATTTATTTTATCATTAATGGCGTGGAACTGGCCGTGTTTACTCTGGCCATGAACGGGTTGAGCCATTTGCGCAGGTTGCGTGACAGCCGTATTTATTTCACGCTGTTTCGGTTTTGGTGCCGTAGTTTTGTGCGGGCACTGGGGGTGGATCTGCGCCTGCACCAAAAGAACGCCCACAACCTGCCCGAGCGCTATATTCTCATTGCCAATCACCCCTCAGCCTTCGAGGATGTGGGTATTCCCGCGCTGTTTCCTGTGCATTCCGTGGCCAAGGTACAAGTCAAAGACTGGTGGCTGGTGGGGCGCATCACCGAAGCGGCGGGGAACCTGTACGTGGATCGCGATGACCCCGACTCGCGCCGGGCCATCATCAACACCATGATCACAGCGCTGGATAACGGTAAAAATATTGCGCTGTATCCAGAGGGCGGTTGTACAGGACGGCGTATCACCCGTGATTTCAAGTTGGGCGCCTTTGATGTATCACTGCAAACCGGTGTGCCCATTGTGCCGGTGTTCATTCATTATGAATCCCAGGAGGATTTCGAATGGCGGGACCCGTACACGCTGGTGGATAAAATGTGGCATTTCATTCGCACCCAGAATCCCCGGGCTCACTATTATGTATTTGATGCCATCAATCCGGCTGATTTTGATGACAAGGCAGCCTATGCCAGACATGTGCGGGCACTGTATCTGCAATGGCAGAAAAAATACCTGGAATAAAATCACACTTTGTAACCATTCTTCGTCCCCGGCATCAGACCGGATTTGAACCGGTAATAATACCAAAGCCTTATTTTTCTGCCGGGGACCAGTACACTTTAGGACGCTGGCACAACAATAAATGTCAGCACTGAATCGGGATAGCCATTAATAATCCTGGGAACAAAAATAAATATCCGCATGACGGGTAACCTATACAAGGATAAGGGATGGATACTCACACAAGTGATGAGCAACACACGATAACGTCCACAACAAACCCCACGCCAGAACACAGCATACCCTTTGAATTTACCGGCAATACCAACGAATTTTTTTCCATTTGGATCATCAACGTACTGCTGACCATACTGACGCTGGGTATTTATTCCCCCTGGGCCAAAGTGCGCACTTATCAATATTTTTATGGTAATACCCAGCTCGATGGTGCCAGCTTTCGTTATTTGGCCAACCCCACGCAAATACTCAAAGGTCGCCTCATCGCTCTGGTATTTTTTGCGGCTTATTATTTTTCCGGATTGATCAGCACTCTGGCTACAGGCATTACGATTGTGGTCATTGCTTTGCTGATTCCAGCAATGGTGGTGATGTCCATGTCGTTTCAGCTGCGTAATACCTCGTATCGCAACATTAAATTCAATTTTCAGAAAAACTTTAAACGCGCCTACACAATTTTTGCTTACCCCCTGTTGTTTGTTGTGCCATATTTTTTGCTTACCACTTATTTCCAAAGCGATCTCCAGCCCGATGCCGTCGCCACAGAAAATAACACTGAAACACCCCTTCTCATTTTTTTATTTGCCGCACTTCCCTTGCTCATTGCCTGCCTTTTCCCTCTGTGGCAACACATGATTATCAAATTCAAATCTGCTCACGCCCATTTTGGACAAACCCGTTTCAATTTTAGCGGCACAGCAGGCAATCTGTACGGCATTTATGTCAGTGCATTCGTGACAACGTCTTTGTTGGCTCTACTTGCAATGATTGCACTTACCGGGCTGGGAAATATTCTTGCCGGGGTGGGGAATATTCTTTCCGTGGATGAAGCGGGGGGCTTTTCTGTCAAACAGTTCACTGTTATTCTGCTTATCTTCCTCCTGATGCTGTCTGTGTATTTATGGATGTTCGCTTACATTCAGACAAAAAAGACCAACTTTATTTTTGGCAATCTCGGCATTGCCAAACACCGTGTGCAATCCGAATTAGAAGTCGGCACTATGTTCTACTTGTACGTTACCAATACTCTGGCCATAGCAATCAGTCTGGGATTGTTAATGCCCTGGGCTAAAATTCGTACGGCACGATACCGCGCACAAATGACATCCGTCATCGTTACTGGTGATCTCGATAATTTTTTTGGTGTACGGCCTGAAGGGCAATCGGCCTTTGGCGAAGAAATGGGAGAAGTCTTTGATATGGGCCTGGGTGTGTAAACCCGATGGCTGTTGATTCAATGACAGTGAATATTAAAGTCACGGGTCAATACTCTGACGGCAAAACCTCACACTGTACCGAGACCCTTTTATACCTGACCGATGAAGGCTTTATCGGCCTGGAAGGTATTAATGAAGAACTAATCGCCGTTGCCGCAGTGAACTTCTCTCCACGCATCGGCAACTCTCCTCGCTATGTAGAGTTCCCTAACGGCGCGCATTTTGAAACGCTGGACAATGATGGTATCGACCATATCATTGAACGAGCATCCAGCAAACGCTCGCACAATCTGGTTCACAAGCTCGAAAAATCCAAGCGTTGGGTGCTTTCAACACTGCTAATGGTGATTTTTTTCGGTTGGGGTTTTATTCAGTTTGGTATTCCTTATTTCAGCAAGGAAATCGCTTTCATGATTCCTGATGAACACGCCCGTTTACTCGGTGATGGTGTACTGGATTCGCTCGATGAGCATCTCATGCAGGCCAGCGAATTAAGCAAAACACGTCAGCAGGATCTACAACAGGCGTTTGCTGTTCTGCTGGACACTTTAGACCTGAATAACATTCGCGTTGTGTTCAGAAAAAGTAACACTATCGGTGCCAACGCCCTGGCCCTTCCTGACGGCACTGTCGTTTTCACAGACGGTCTCATCAATCTCGCCGCAGATAACAATGAAATTGTTGCTGTCATGCTGCATGAAATCGGTCATCTGCAATACCGGCACAGCCTGCGCCGGGTTATTCAGGGGGCCAGTCTGGCGGTGTTTGTTGCCGTGATTACCGGCGATGTTTCCACCAGTAGCGCCATCATCGCCGGGCTGCCTGTGCTATTGGTGGAATCCGGTTATTCACGCGGCATGGAAACTGAGGCTGATGAATTTGCGCTGCAATACATGCTTCGGTATGCCATTGATCCCACGTATTTTTCCACTATGATGCAAAAATTACAGGTAAGTCGGCAATGCGCTACGCATCAGGCAGACATGCAGGAATGTCTGCGCAAAGCCATTGATACAGCCAATGAAAATCAGGGCATAACGCAGGAAAAAGAAAAAAAGGATATCCGCCAATATTTCGCAAGCCATCCGCTCACCAAAGAGCGCGTAGCACGATTCAAGAATGCGGCAAAATCCAACGAGAGCACTCAGGCACTCCCGTCAGAATCACCCTGAATATGCTATTTGGCAGTACGACTGGCCTTTTTACGATCACTTTCACTGAGGATTTTTTTACGCAGGCGGATGTTGTTCGGCGTCACCTCCACCAACTCATCATCATCAATAAATTCCAGCGCCTGTTCCAGACTTAAATCGATAAACGGAGTGAGTTGGATGTTTTCGTCGGTGCCAGAAGCGCGCACATTGGTAAGCTGTTTGCCTTTGAGGCAGTTAACCACCAGATCGTTATCACGCGCATGAATGCCGATAATGCTGCCTTCGTAAACCTCGGTATTGGCGCCGATGAATAACTTGCCACGCTCTTGCAGGTTCCACAGGGAATAACCCAGTGCCTTGCCCTTGCCATTGGAGATCAACACACCATTGAGCCGCTGGCCGTAATTACCGGGTTTCATCGGGCCGTAATGGTCAAACACGCTGTATATAAGACCGGTGCCCTGGGTGGCAGTAAGAAATTCCGTACGGAAACCGATGAGCCCACGAGCCGGCATGATGTAATCAAGACGTACCCGCCCCTGGCCATCAGGCACCATATCCTTCAGCTCACCACCCCGCTCACCCAGTTTTTCCATCACACTACCCTGGTGATCAGTTTCCACATCCACAGTAACCTGCTCGTAAGGCTCTTCTTGAGTACCATCTTCCAACGTGTGAATAATGACTTCGGGGCGGGATACGCCCAGCTCATAGCCCTCGCGGCGCATGTTTTCAATGAGAATCGACAAATGCAGTTCACCTCGGCCGGAGATCTTGAATTTGTCCGGGTCTTCGGTTTCTTCCACGCGCAGGGCGACATTGTGCAACAGCTCGCGCTGGAGGCGTTCGCGTATCTGGCGCGAGGTCAGGAATTTGCCATCCTGCCCGGCGAAGGGAGAGTTGTTGACGCCAAAAGTCATGCTCACCGTAGGCTCATCCACGGACAGCGGCGTCATGGCTTCCACATTGTTGGGATCGCACAGGGTATCAGAGATATTCAGCGGATCGAGGCCGGTGAAGGCAATGATATCCCCCGCCTGCACCTCGGTTTTCTCAACGCGCTCCAGCCCCAGAAAACCAAAAATTTGCAGGATGCGCCCACGGCGCTCTTTGCCCTCAGTATCGACCACAACCACCGGGGTATTGGTTTTGAGTGTGCCGCGGGTGACACGGCCAATACCGATAACGCCGGTATAACTGTTGTAATCCAGTGCGCTGACCTGCATCTGGAAAGGGCCGTCCACATTCACATCAGGAGCCTGGACATGCTCTACGATGGTCTCGAACAGCGGAGTCATGTCACCACCAGTGACATCAGACTCCAGCCCGGCATAACCATTAATTGCGGAACAATAAACGATGGGGAAATCCATCTGCTCATCGGTGGCGCCAAGGCGGTCAAACAAGTCAAAGGTCTGATCCACGGCCCAGTCCGGACGTGCGCCATTGCGGTCAATTTTATTCACCACCACAATGGGATTGAGCCCCTGGGCCAGCGCCTTCTCCGTAACAAAGCGGGTTTGCGGCATGGGGCCTTCGGCAGCATCCACCAGCAGCAACACCGAATCCACCATGGACAGCACCCGTTCCACCTCACCACCAAAATCGGCATGTCCGGGGGTATCCACAATATTGATATGGTAACCGTTCCACTCAATGGCCGTGTTTTTGGCAAGGATGGTAATACCGCGCTCTTTCTCGATATCGTTGGAATCCATCACCCGCTCTTCGGCGTCACCACGACTGGTGACGGTACCAGATTGCTGCAAAAGTTTATCGACGAGAGTGGTCTTGCCATGATCGACGTGGGCGATAATGGCGATATTTCTGAGTTTCTGGATCACGGGAATGTGGCTCTACTGGATTGAAAGGGCGCAAATTGTACAGGAAAAATGTCCCCAGCACGCACAAATTTTAAAAATCCGCCCCCATTTACTCAAGCACACCGCCCTCCCGGCCATACCGGATATCACAACAAATGTTATCAACCCAGGCAAAGATAATTTTTTGATATTTAGCCATTATATTTCTGCCCGTGCCCGTCAAACGATATTCTCGATAACAGGGCCACACTGCTATGCTGGAAAAACCGTCAGACACCCATTGAAAACATCCTCCCTTAAAGCAAACCCGGCAGCAACCCAAGGCAGCCTGATACTTATTTTTTCTTTGCATATAAATACTGTTTATCCGCACTATTTTATACTGCTATAAAAAAACCAACAGTCAGCGCGATCAGAAAAACCGATACCAGGGAAAATATAAACTCACGCCCAGGCGGCCGGAACCATTTTTTTTGCACAGCGTCGTAATTATGTAATTGACTTTAGTTATGCTGATCTGGGTGGTAAAAACAGCAATGGTAGAACAAGTCCGGTTTTGTCCACACACAAATGGCCAGGCAGGGTTTTATCAAACTTCATGTAGTGGTTTTTGTATACTCGTGACCGGCACGACGGCAAACAACCACCCCCGGGCTAAACAGGACAAAGCAACCAATTGATTTTTATCGTGAAAACTTTTGCAGACCTAACATTCAAATAGAGGAGGAAAATCAACAGGCATGGAATAAAAATCTACAGACAGGTAAATTATTTTCGTACCCGTAATTTGTGATTTTTAGTGATTACATTTAACAACAAATGATACGCTACACAGCATGTCATTCCATAACGGTACAGTGATCGAACTTTTGAGCATCCGGTTTTCCACGGACAGTAAAACCAGATACAATGGCTTCGGTTCCCGTTAAAATAGCGATTCACGGAGGACACCGCTATCAAACCTGACTTCACACCCTACGATCCACTTTCACGTCGGATTTTTCAGGCTGACCGGTCACACAAAGCCCTGCAATCTTCTGACACGCCGTTCACCCTGCGTGAAAAATTCCGCATACTGCAAAAACAAAATGCAACGCTGCGTCAGACCCTGCGTTTATCCAGCGGCCTCCGCCAGCGCTTCGAAACACTGTTCGACGCTTCTCCATTGGGACTGTTTACCCATGACGCGGAAGAACAAATCGTGGAAGCCAATCTGGCCCTGGCCAATCTGTTGCAAGTACAGCGCGCCCAACTGATTGGTCAACACATCGGGAATTTTATTGCCCCGCAAGACCATGCCCACTTCATCAGACACCTGACCTGGCTGCGCGACAACAACAAAAACGGCGCGTGTGCGCACTGCACTATCTCGCTGGTAACATCGCAACAAACGCAAATCAAAGTGCGCATGAAAAGCACAATACAAACTGACAACATCATTCACGGCCGCATTTCCCTGCTGGAACATGCCAGCCACCCCCAATGCCTTGCCGACCTCGCAAAAAGCCATGCCGAGCTGCAAAAAGAAATCAGCGGGCGCGAATTGATTGAGGAGCAATCACGACAGCACCAGGAAAAACTTGCCCACGTCGCCCGCCTCAACACCATGGGAGAAATGGCCGCAGGACTGGCACACGAAATCAATCAGCCACTGACGGCTATTAGCAGTTATGTCAGAAGCTGTCTTCGTCTGCTGGAAGGGGATGAAAAAAAACGGGCACAGGTCCCTGGCATTCTCGAACAGGCATGCAACCAGGCGCAACGGGCTGCCAACATCATTCGCCATCTGCGTGATTTTGTCAGCAAAAGCGCCTCACATCGAGAAACCACCGAACTCGGCAACGTAATACAGCTGGCAATAAGCATGATGCGCACTGAATTTCATACAAACAACATCACGTTGAACGTTGAAACGCTGGCCAACATGCCCTTAATTACTGCCGATGCCATTCAGATTGAGCAGGTAGTGCTCAATCTGCTGCGCAATGCCAGCGAAGCCATGAGTGACCCACAAAATAACTGTCATACCCGCCACCTGGATATTGTCCTGGACCAGCCCTCCGCAACGCATGTGCGCGTTTCTGTCAGCGATACCGGACCGGGAATACCTCTTGATAACATGAAAAAAATTCCCACGCCCTTTTTCAGCACCAAGGCAAATGGCATGGGACTGGGACTGGCCATCAGCCGTACAATTGTGGAAGATCACGGCGGCAAACTCACGCACAAAACCAACCCCGAGGGCGGCGCAACGTTTATGTTCACACTGGCAATTGACGGGAAAACAATTATCCATCACTGATCCAAAAATGCAGTCCATGCTTCGTTAAATAGGCCTGATGAAAACCGGGGTCCAGGGATTTAACCCCCTGGACCCCGGTCAAAAGCATGCTGAAGTATACCCACGGCGTTTCACGGAACAGGCCGTGGCGACATTCTTCGCCGCAGGCAGCGAGCGGGAGATCAAACCCAAAAGGGTT
>DROS01000019.1 GCA_011321815.1 Gammaproteobacteria bacterium | reverse complement strand
TCGTTGTTTTGGATGATATGAGCCCGGTTTGACAGAACATATACCGACAAGGGACCAACCCAGTATGGTGCATGCTAGACCACGAATACCATGAATGGCACAGCACATATGGCATGGTATTGATTCGCTGTGCTTATCATGTACACAGCGATACCATGGTCTATACCATGAAAAAGCGTACTTGGCGGTGCCTGCCAGTGCCAGCTGATGCCAGACGTAAATGAGGTCAATCAGTGCGCTACAAAGTTATATGAGATTTGATGCCAGCAGGTGCCAGTCAGTGCCAGACCTGGCCTACTCCCACTCGATGGTCGCAGGCGGCTTGCTGGAGATGTCGTAGGCCACGCGTGAAATACCGGGCACCTCATTGATAATGCGCCGCGACACGGTTTCCAACAGCTCATAAGGCAGATGCGCCCAACGTGCGGTCATAAAATCAACCGTTTCCACCGCACGTAACGACACTACATAATCATAACGTCGGCCATCACCGGTAACACCTACGGACTTCACCGGCAGAAACACAGCAAAAGCCTGACTGACTTTGTGATACCAGTCGTGGTTATGCAGCTCTTCGATAAAAATCGCATCGGCAGGGCGCAGGATATCTGCGTATTCTTTTTTCACTTCACCAAGAATGCGTACGCCAAGCCCGGGACCAGGAAAAGGATGACGATAAACCATATCGTACGGCAAACCCAGTTCGACACCCAGCTCACGCACTTCATCTTTGAATAATTCACGCAGCGGTTCCACCAGTTCTAACTTCATATAGTCCGGCAGACCACCGACATTGTGATGCGACTTGATAACATGGGCCTTGCCGGATTTGGCGCCGGCAGATTCAATGACATCAGGATAAATAGTACCCTGCGCCAGCCACTTGGCGTTAGGCAGCCTGGCTGACTCTTCCTCAAAAATATCAATGAATAAATTACCGATGATTTTACGTTTCTTTTCCGGATCATTTTCACCGGCCAGCGCAGCCATAAAACGATCCTGGGCATTGACACGAATAACCTTGACGCCCATGTGTTCGGCAAACATGGACATTACCTGATCACCTTCGTTGAGCCGCAACAGGCCATTATCCACAAAAACACAAGTGAGCTGTCTGCCGATGGCCTTGTGCAACAATGCGGCCACTACAGATGAATCCACCCCACCGGACAGACCAAGAATCACTTCATCATTGCCCACCTGCTCACGCACTTTATGAATGCTGTCGTCAATGATGTTGCCGGAAGTCCACAGCCCTTCGCAGCCACAAATATCGTGCACAAAGCGATTGATAATGCGCTCACCCTGGTGGGTATGGGTGACTTCAGGATGAAACTGAATACCGTAAAAATGACGCATTTCGTCGGCCATACCGGCGATGGGCGCCGATTCAGTGGAAGCCATTAACTTAAAGCCCGGCGGTAATTGTTCAACACGGTCACCGTGACTCATCCATACATCCAGCAGGCCGTAACCTTCCGTACTGATGTGGTCTTCGATGTTTTTCAGCAATTGCGTATGACCACGGGCACGCACCTTGGCATAACCATATTCGTGATGGTCGGCATTTTCCACCTTGCCGCCCAGCTGCGCCGCCATAGTCTGCATACCGTAACAAATACCCAGTACCGGCACACCCAGCTCAAACACCAACTGTGGGGCCGCTGGAGAATCATTACCCGTCACCGACTCCGGACCACCGGAAAGAATAATGCCGCTGGGAGCAAACGCGCGCACATCGGCATCATTCATCAGGTCATAAGCATGTAACTCACAATAGACACCCGCCTCCCGCACCCGCCGGGCAATAAGTTGCGTATATTGTGAACCAAAATCGAGAATCAGAATGCGCTGGGCATGGATATCAGTGGTCAAAAGAGTGTCCAATGTAGGGTAGGCACTGCCCACCGTTTTACTTTATCCATCACTTCGGCTTACACCGGAATAACGGATGTATTTAAGCCCTATAGTTAGGCGCTTCTTTGGTGATTTGCACATCATGCACATGGCTTTCGGCCATACCGGCATTGGTGACCCGCACAAACTCAGGCGTGGAGCGCATATTATCGACAGTGGCGCAACCGGTGTAACCCATGCTGGAACGAATACCACCAAGCAGCTGATGCACTACGGGTGCCAACGGCCCCTTGAACGGCACACGGCCTTCTATACCTTCGGGAACCAGCTTGTCGGCCTTGCTGCCTTCCTGGAAATAGCGGTCACTGGAGCCGTCAGCACCGGTCATTGCACCCAGTGAGCCCATGCCTCGGTAAGATTTATACGAACGCCCCTGAAACAGTTCCACATCGCCCGGGGCCTCTTCTGTACCCGCAAACATACTGCCGATCATAATGGAGTAGGCGCCAGCCACCAAAGCCTTGGCCACATCACCGGAATAGCGAATACCACCATCAGCGATCAGCGGCACACCGGTACCGTTCAGCGCCTTCGCAACATTATCAATCGCGGTAATCTGCGGCACGCCGACACCGGCAACGATGCGCGTAGTACAAATGGAGCCGGGGCCAATACCCACCTTCACACCATCTGCACCGGCTGCCACCAATGCCTTGGCCGCTGCGCCGGTGGCAATGTTGCCGCCGATAACCTGCACCTGCGGGAAATTCTTTTTCACCCAACTCACCCGGTTCAGCACACCTTGCGAGTGGCCATGTGCAGTATCCACCACAATGACATCCACTCCCGCCTTCACCAGTGCCGTCACCCGCGCTTCAGTACCGCCACCGGTTCCCACTGCTGCACCCACACGCAAACGACCCTGATCATCTTTACAGGCGTTGGGGTATTCGCTGGCCTTTTGGATATCTTTTACCGTAATCAGACCACGCAGTTGAAAATCATCGTTAACCACCAGCACCTTTTCAATGCGATATTTATGCAACAAAGCCAGCACTTCTTCAGAAGCGGCTCCCTCTTTTACTGTTACCAGCTTGCTTTTTCCGGTCATGATGGCAGAAACAGGCTCGTCGAAACGGGTCTCAAAGCGCAAATCACGACTGGTGACAATACCCACCAGTTCCTTGCCATCCACTACAGGCACACCGGAAATATTGTGGGCACGGGTCAAAGCCAGCACGTCGCGGATACTTGCATCAGAACTTACCGAAATAGGGTCCTTGATCACCCCGCTCTCGTATTTTTTCACCAGCCGCACCTGTTCCGCCTGCTGTTCACTGGTCATATTTTTATGAATGATGCCGATCCCTCCCTCCTGCGCCATGCTGATAGCAAGGCGGGCTTCGGTCACAGTGTCCATGGCTGCGGAAATCAGCGGGATATTCAGCGTGATGTCCCGCGTCAAACGGGTAGCCAGGTTCACTTCTTTGGGCATCACTGTGGAATGGGCCGGAATCAGTAAAACATCATCAAATGTAAGGGCTTCTTGGGCAATACGCATGGCGGGATTCCAAATGAACGCGAGATATGAATGGGTGCCAGATTATATAAGCTGTACGGGTAGCGGGTAAACTATCAAGCCTACCGGTAATTTCCAGATAGTTTGGGCGATTCTCGGTTATTTGGTGAAAGCGCCCTGCAATTCCAGCCTTTTCATGGAACGTGCACACCCCCAGAACACTGATCAGACCAACTGAACCCGGTAAAATATACGGGCAATGCACTACGGCTATGAGTGCGGATTAGCCTTGTCAGCTTGATCTTCGCGGGTATTGTGTGATTAAGTAACCCGTGCGTAAAAACTGCCTCGAAATCATCTGCAAATTAAAAAAGAGAGCAGCACGGAGTTCCAAGCTGCAAGGCCAGGACAGAAAACATTAAAAAAAGCATCGGAGAAGGAATAATGAAAAAGTTAATAGTTTTTGGTGCCCTGATTTTGGCTCTCAGCGGTTGCTCAATTTTTGGTGGTGAAAGTGCTGAGGATGCCACCGCCAGGGATTCTGCTGCTGCCCGGTCTGCAATTGCAGCCGCCGAAGATGCGCTGAACAAGGCTCGTAGCGTAGATGGCGAATGGCGCGATTCCAGAAAAAAGATACTCAAAAAAGCCAAGGCCGCTGCCAGCAAGGGTGACTTCAAAAAAGCTATCGAACTGGCCAACCTGGCTAAATTCCAGGGCGACATGGGTTACAAGCAGGCTATGGAGCAGAAAAATGCCGGCCCTTGGCTGTTTTAAGGGAGATACACGCCCCTAAGCCAAAAACAATGTAAGCCAACAGCTGCCTTCGTTCAGCAAACCGCATCAATCAAAGGCAGGTTGCCCCGGCAGCCTGCCTTTTTTAATGGGCCCTTTTCACCATAGTCAGGATACTCGGGATACAGATACACTACGCCACATGTCCATCACTGATAACACACCCGCACGAGAAATTTACAGCGTCTCGCATTTAAACCACGCAGCCCGCGATCTGCTGGAAAGCGAATTCCCACGAATCTGGGTGGAGGGTGAAATCTCCAACCTCGCCCGCCCCACCTCCGGCCATATCTACTTCAGTCTTAAAGACGAATCAGCCCAATTGCGTTGCGCCATGTTCAAAATGCGTAACCGGCAGATAACCTTTCGCCCCGAAAATGGCCAGCAGGTGCTGGTGCGCGGCCGGCTCAGCCTGTACCCGGCGCGTGGCGACTACCAGCTTATTGCCGAACACATAGAGGAAGCCGGTGATGGCGCCCTGCGTCGTCAGTTCGAGCGGCTGAAACGCCGACTACATGATGAGGGTCTGTTTGACTCAACCAGCAAACAGTCTTTGCCTGCACTGCCCTCCCGACTGGGTGTGATCACCTCTCCCACCGGCGCAGCAATCCGCGACATTATCAGTGTACTCAAACGTCGCTTTCCCGGTATTCCCGTGCTGATTTACCCCGTACCCGTGCAGGGTGCCGAGGCGCCGCCCGCCATTGTCGCGGCGCTGCAAAACGCCGCAAAACGAAACGAGTGTGATTTGTTAATCCTCGCCCGTGGCGGTGGTTCGCTGGAGGACCTGTGGGCATTTAACGATGAGACTGTTGCCCGCGCCATTCACGCCTGCCCCATTCCTGTAGTCAGCGCCATCGGCCACGAGGTGGATTTCACCATCGCTGATTTTGCCGCTGACCTGCGCGCGCCCACACCTTCGGCCGCCGCAGAGCAGGTAAGCCCGGATCGTGACGAATGGCTCAGCATATTCGCTGGCTGGCAACAACGCCTGCTACGCAGCTGGCAGGCGCATATCGCCCGACAACGGCAACACCTGGACTGGCTGTATCGCCGACTGAAACATCCCGGCCAACGCCTGCGTGAACGCGCACAACGGCTGGACGAACTGGAGCAACGGCTCAACCTTGCGCAACAGGCCCGGCTGCACCAACAACAAGCGCGACTTAACACCCTGCGGGCACGCCTGCACGGCCACTCCCCGGCCCAGCGGCTACGGGAAATGCGCCTGCGGCTGGACAAACTGCGGCATAACAACCGCAACGCCATCACCACGGCGCTGACACGACAACGTGCCCGCCTCAGCAATCTCAGCCGGGCGCTGAACGCTGTCAGTCCACTGGCCACTCTGGAGCGCGGCTACGCAATCGTACAAAAACCCGATGGTGAAATAGTGCACAGGGCTGATGAAGTGCGTGTGGGTGACACAGTACACACCCGGCTTGACAGCGGTCAGCTCCACTGTCGTGTTGAAGCCATACATTGCTCACAAGAAAAAGACTGACCATGTATAACGCACACCGTCATGCCATCCTCTTCTGCCTGCTGTTAACCTGCCTTTTCGGCACAAATCTGCTGGCCGCTGAAGCCAATACCGTCCCCGCCTCCCGCCTCCCGCCACACACTGCAGCCGTACCCGGTGGCGTGGTCGTACTCAATATTGGCCCGGCCAGCAACCCCATGCCCGCAGTGCATTACCGCAAAAAACGGGTGATGGTGGTGCAGAACAACGGCCAATGGCAGGCTGTGGTCGGTATCCCGCTGACGGCCAAACCGGGCAAACAGCAAATGAAAATAAAAGGACAAAACACGCCATTATCTTTTCAGGTCAATGCCAGACAATATCCCGAGCAACACCTCACTATCAAAAACAAACGCAAGGTGAACCCCAGCAAAAGTGACCTGAAGCGCATTCGTGATGAACGCGGACGCATCAATGCCGCGCTGAACCACTGGCAGCCACAGGCAGAGATAGACACCCGTTTCAGCCTGCCGCTCAAGGGGCGTTTCAGCAGCCCCTTTGGCCTGCGACGGTTTTTCAACAAGCAAGCGCGAAAACCGCACAGCGGCATCGACATTGCCGCGCCGAAAGGCGCCCCCATTCATGCACCGGCAGCTGGCAGGGTCATCGAACGCGGGGAATTCTTTTTCAATGGCAAGTCTGTATTCATTGACCATGGCCAAGGACTGGTCACCATGTATGCCCACATGAGCCGCATTGATGTGGAGCCGGGACAACGCGTGGCCCGCGGCGAAGTCATCGGTGCTGTAGGCCAGACGGGCCGGGCCACAGGCCCGCACCTGCATTGGGGAGTGAGTCTCAATAACGCACGGGTGAACCCAGCCCTGTTTTTCGACGATCTCAAGTCCCTGTTGGCATCTCGTTGAAAATGAGGCTGTAATCCTCTTGCAAGCAATTCACCGAATGGCTACTGTCGCGCGCTGATTATTTTAAAACCACCCATTATTATTTTTACAACCAACCCGTCTTATGAAAAAATTTGCCCAATCCCTCGTCAAAAAACCTGCCTTTGAATATTTCATCGTCGGACTGATTTTGTTCAACGCCGTGCTTCTCGGCCTGGAAACCTCACCCGAGATCATGGAGAAATACGGCGTCTGGCTGTTATATGGCAACCATTTTGTACTCGCCGTCTTTATTCTCGAAGCCGCACTGAAAATCACCGCCGTCGCCCCCCGCCTCAAACGCTACTTCGGTGATGGCTGGAATCTGTTTGACTTCAGCATTGTCGTATTATCACTGATACCCGCCACAGGCGAATATGCAATGATCGCCCGACTGGCACGACTGCTGCGGATAGCACGCCTGATGTCCACCATTCCCGAACTGCGGCTCATCATCAGCACGCTGGTGCGCTCCATCCCCAGCATGGGTCACGTGTTAATGCTGATGAGCATCATTTTTTACATTTACGCCGTAGCCGGTTACCACCTGTTCCACGAGCACGACCCTACCCACTGGCGAAATCTGGGCATCTCTCTGCTCACTCTGTTCCGCGTGGTGACCCTGGAAGACTGGACAGACGTGATGTACGCCGCCATGGAAATGCACCACCTGAGCTGGATATATTTTGTCAGTTTCGTGGTACTGGGCACCTTTGTGGTAATCAACCTGTTCATCGCCGTAGTGCTCAACAATCTCGAAGAAGCCAAGCAGGAGCAGCTGGCTGCTCTCCAGGCGCCTGCCAGTAAAGATGAAATTTTGCGGGAACTGCGCCAGACTCAGGAAGCATTGCAGCGCCTGCAACAAAAACTGGAAAGAGGGTCTGACGAAACAATAGACAAACAAAATGCCTGACTTATTACGAACTCTCAGCCTGACACTGTTCATCAGTGTTACCACAGCCGGTTGTGCAAGCTTCGGAGGGGCGGCGGATGACAATACAAATACCCGCGATGCACACGACCCCTTCGAACCATACAATCGCGCAATACATAACTTCAATCAGAGTTTTGACCGGACAGTTGCCAAGCCGGTCGCCGAAACTTATCAAACGGTAATGCCAAACTGGGCCAATAAAGGCGTAACCAACTTTTTCAGCAACCTCGGTGATGTACTGGTATTGACGAACAACCTGCTGCAACTCAAGTTTCAACAGGCCGCCTCGGATGCTGCCCGCATCCTGTTCAACACCACTGCCGGGTTATTGGGGTTTATCGACGTCGCCTCACACATGGACCTCCCCAAACACAACGAAGATTTTGGACAAACCCTGGGCTACTGGGGGGTACCCAGCGGCCCCTATTTTGTATTGCCATTTCTGGGGCCCAGCACTATTCGGGATACGGCAGGCATGGCCGTTGATTACACATACGTTGACCCGGTGACTAACAACGTCAAACACGTTAACTCACGGAGCGCATTATTCCTGATCAACTTCGTGGATGCCCGTGCCGATTTTCTCGGTGCCAGCCGATTGCTGGAAACAGCCGCCATGGACCCTTATATTTACACCCGCGAAGCCTACCTGCAAAGGCGGCAGTATTATGTGTACGATGGCGATCCACCCTTGAACGATTTTGAAGAGTAAGCAGGTGGGCATGTGAAAAAAAACACCATCAACGCCAGCATTGAGTTTCATTATCAAGGTGAACTGTATGCTGCCTCTGCTCACATTGACCTGGATCAACTCATGAAAAGCCACGCGGTCCTGCCATCACTGCATCACATACTGGCGTCTAAAATGGGCATTGACCAATATTCCTACCAATACGAAATGCTGCTGGCGGAGGATATCCGCTTCGCTCAGGCACAGGGAATTGCTGCGCAATATTTGCAGGACGGGCACTTCGATACCAACGGATTCATGAACGCCTGGCGGGAAAACCAGATGCTGGCACAGCTTCAGGCCATTGCCACCCGGTTGCTCGGCATTGATGACCTTGAACAACAACCCGCGCTTAAAAACGCCCTGCTGGAAGCCTACCAGACCGGCCGTGACGCAACGGTTCGTGGTAGTGAAAAACACACACCAAACGAAGTGATCTAAGCTTCCGCACCTGCGGCCCTCGCCCGCGTCAGGGATTCAGCGCTTTCAGCCTCACGCTGCGTGACACGCCAGTCCGGTGACGCCTCCGGCCAACCCGCCAGATGTTTTTGCACCAGTCCTGCTAATGCCGCGATATGGTCCGGTCTGTCGTTAAGTGCTGGAATGTAATGGAACTGCTCACCACCGGTTTCAAGATAAGCATCCTTGTTTTCCACCGTGATCTCCTCCAGCGTCTCCAGACAGTCCGCCGAAAACCCTGGGCAGATAATGTCCACCGATGTCACACCGCTGCTGCCCAACTCACGCAAAGTTTCGATAGTATAAGGCTGCAACCACTCCTCACGCCCAAAAATGGACTGAAAGGTAAGTTGCCAGCGATCCGCCGCCAGCCCCAAACGCTCAGCCACCAAGCGTGCGGTTTTTTGGCAATGACAGTAATAAGGATCACCCTCGGTGAAAAAACGCCTGGGCGTGCCATGAAAAGAAAACAATAGTTTTTGGGGCTGTTCCCGCTGGACCCAGGATTCCCGGATACTCGCCGCCAGCGCCTCAATGTAACCCGTTTCATCGTGATACTGATTGATAAAGCGCAACTCAGGCACCCAACGCCAGCCTGCCATTTCTGCAGCAATGGCATCAAAAGTCGAGGCAGTGGTGCTACAGGAATATTGTGGGTACAACGGCAGCACCAGCACACGGCGCGCACCGGCGCTCCGCAGTTTTTGCAGCGCCGAAGCGAGCGACGGATTGCCGTAACGCATGCCCAGCTCCACCACCACCGGGCCAGGCAACCGTTGCGCCAGAGACTCGCGCAGAGCAGCGAGCTGGCGCTCAGCAATGGCCAGTAATGGCGAGCCTTCATCCGTCCACACACTGGCGTAGGATTTCGCCGAGCGTGACGGCCGCAGGCGCAGGATCAGCCCATGTAAAATCAACCACCAGACAGGCCGTGGCAAACTGTCCACAATGCGCGGATCCCATAGAAATTCTGCCAGATAACGCCGCAGCGCCGCAGTGGTGGGGGCATCCGGAGTGCCAAGGTTGGTGATGAGTACACCAGTGATAATGGGCTGGTCATGGCTGAATTGTGTGCTTGCGGACATAGCTGTTCTGTTCACTCATATTGCTTGCTGTGGCAAATCGCCCCGGCTCAGAAAAAAAGACGCACAGTATAAACCGCCTGCAACGAATTATCGTGCGATAATTCGTTGCATGACTCAACCGGTAAAAATAACACTGAGCCTGATCATCAGCATTTTGCTGATCGGCACCGCTACCTATCTCGCACAACAGAGCGCCAATACGACACCCGGCAACGAAGCGCGTCTGGCCACCCCCAAACCACTGACGGCCTTCCAGCTCACCGCCCACGATCTGAAACCACTGAACATTGAGCGGCTGAAAGGCAAGTGGACATTGCTTTTTTTCGGTTACACCCACTGTCCCGACGTCTGCCCCACGACACTTACCGAACTGACACAAGTGGCCGAGCAACTGCCACCGGAAATATTGAACAATACACAATTTGTGCTTGTTTCCGTGGACCCGCAACGGGACAGCCCCGAATCACTGGCCGAATATGTCAGTTATTTCAACGAGTCTTTTCTTGGCGCCACCGGCAGCATCGGCGCACTGACCGCATTCACCCGCCAGCTTGATTCCAAATTCAGTCTGGAAACCGATCCCGCAGGTGAACCCGTCGTCAATCATTCCAGCGCCATGTTGTTGATCGACCCGCAAGCCCGCTATTATGCGCGGTTCAAAGCACCACATTACGCCGAAGAAATCCGCGCGCAGTACCTGGCATTACGTAACAGCTATTCACCCACCACCCCGTAACCCCCCATTGAGACAGTCCATGAGACTTGCACAGATATTTTTGTTTATTTGCCTGTTGCCCGTTGTTGCCGCTGCCGCAGACAAACTCGAAATTCATGACGCCTGGGCACGGGAAACCCCACCAAAAGCAAGTGTAATGGCAGGCTACTTAACGTTATACAACCCCTCACCCGAGGTATATACTCTGGTCCGCCTGTCTTCACCTGACTTCAAGCGGGTTGAGATGCACCGTACAGAACAACATGACGGTATGCATAAAATGCTGCCCGTTCCACAGCTCACTTTAAGCAGCAAGGGCCGTGCAACCTTTCAACCCGGAGGCATGCACCTGATGTTGATAGGCCCCAAAAAGCGTCTCAAGGCTGGTGACAACGTGACCCTCGCCTTATTTTTTTCCGACGGGAGTTCAATGAAAATCATTTTGCCCGTCAAAAAAGCGACAGCAAACACTGACCGTACCATGCACAATAACCAACACCATTCACATTCACAGCAACACTGAAAACACCGAGAAGCCCATGTCCATGTCCCCATCCCAACGCGGCGCGAGCCTGCTTGACTACGCAAAAGCATGGCCAAGCTATCTGCTGCCACACCATGCCTTGTCACGTATTATGCACGCCATTACCCGCAGTGAAATTCACTGGTGGAAAACATCATTCACCCGCTGGTTCGTCAAACAGTTCAACGTGGACATGAGTCTGGCACTGGAACCCGACCTCAACAGCTACCCCAATTTCAACGCATTTTTTACCCGGGCCCTGCATGCCAGTGCACGACCGGTTGTTGCCGATGAAAACCTGCTGGCCAGCCCGGTGGATGGTGCCGTAAGCCAATTGGGTACAATCAAAAACGGTCGTATTTTTCAGGCCAAAGGCCGCGACTACACTTTATTGGAATTATTGGGCAACGATACACAAAAAGCACAACTGTTCGAGAACGGCAGCTTTGCCACGCTTTACCTTTCACCACGGGATTATCATCGTATTCACCTGCCCATTGCCGGCAAACTCACGGCCATGACACATATCCCGGGCCGCTTATTTAGCGTCAGTCCATCCACAGCCCGTGCAGTACCCCGCCTGTTTGCACGCAATGAGCGTGTGGTTGCCTATTTTGATACCGACATTGGCCCCCTGGCGATGGTGATGGTGGGCGCCATTTTTGTCGCCAGCATCGAAACCGTATGGGCGGGCGAAGTTACTCCGCCCGCAGGCCGGCAAGTTCGTCACTGGGAATATGACAGCGAAACACCCGCCCACCAATTCCGCAAAGGCGCCGAAGTTGCCCGCTTCAACATGGGATCAACAGTCATTCTGTTGACCGGCAAAGATGCCATTCACTGGCTCGATAACATTCAGGCAACCGATACTGTGCAAATGGGGCAAGCCATCGCCCAACAGCATTTCCCCTGACTTACATCACCTGAGCCCAGGGTTTGCTGGGCGCAGAAAACATTTTTGTCCAAATCAGCTATGCTTGAAACAGACCATGTAGACGAGGTATTTGTCATGTCTGAAAAAACCAATACTGCGGAAAAGCCCCCGCCCATCAAGTCCCATAGCGTTACCTGTAGTGTTTGCTTAACAGAGATTCCTGAATCGGTTGCCATGAGCAGCGAAGCCGACGAATACACCCAGCATTTCTGCGGCATTGAGTGCTACACCCGGTGGCGCAACAAAACTGAAAAATCGCAAACAGGGAAATAACGGGCGAGCGGAGCAGCAACCAGACAGGCCTTGGCCTGTGACTGCAATAGTGAAAGGCAGCAACGCCCCGTCAACGGCTCTACGAACAAAGGGCCGTTGACGGGGCTTCGTAAAAACTACAGACGGACGTCAGTGAGTGCCGGTTTGGCTGATAATTTCTTCCACCGGCGTGTTTTTCTTGTACAGCATAATCTCCTGCAAAGAACGAAAAACACCCGTATCAAAGTCACAAAATTTCAAACCAACACCTGCTTCAGAAACCCGGGCTACGCGGGCGTTGATTTTATGCTTGGTGTTTTGATCTTCGAAAGCCAGACTGAAAACCAGTTCGACACCCGCCTCATAAGGCATGGTAAAAGTGCATTCCCGAGTCAGAAATGCGCCGCCAAGACCGATATCTGATGAAACACAGGAGCCTAGCAACTCGCCCTGCTGATACACATCAACATCAACTTGCAATAATTTTCGTTCACTCCAGCGTTTTTCCATGTTCGTCTCTCCCCCTCCGTTGGAGGCCGTAAGATATCATCAGTTCCGCTTCTCACCAACTATCGCAAATCCCTGCGAAAATACGCGACCACTTAGCACCTGAATATATCTAACAGTCCATACTCATTAGTAGTAGATCGTCACTCATTTTTCACCATCAAAATGAGCCTGTTTTCCTGCCCGGTAAAAACATGCGGCGGGACCATCGCCAAGCTATAATACCCCACAATGCAATTTACAAGCCAAGCACCAAAAAAACCAGCAAACCCCTTATGAAATCAGGAGTTTAGCCCTTAATTTATCACAAGTCACAATCATCTATTCATTGAGCGGTTAAAGAATGTAAAAGTTTCCGACAAAATTTATGCTGTTAACAAATGCCAACTAAACGTCCGCCTTCAAAATCAGCCACATTCATAAGAAAATGCGAGGGTGTCCTGTATCCGAACACGCCCTGTCAACATGAGTTGCAATCGATCCAACCCCAACGCAACGCCCGCACAAGCGGGCAAACCTGCTTCCAACGCCTTGAGTAAACGCTCATCCAGGGCAACAGGTTCCAGTTTTTCCACCTGTCGTCGCACCAAATCAGCTTCAAAGCGGGCGCGCTGCTCATGCGCATCCTGCAATTCGTGAAAACCGTTGGCCAGCTCAATACCATCAATAAACAACTCAAAACGTTCAGCCACAGGCGGTTCACCGGGACGGATGCGTGCCAGTGCCGCCTGGCTTGCCGGATAATCGTAAACAAACGTCGGCCCTTTTTTGCCCAAGTGTGGCTGGATACAATGGCCCATAAGCAGATCCAGCCAAGTGTCTTTATCCGCATCAGACAACCCCGCCACTTCACCCAGCCCTTGTGCCCGCGCACAGGATTTCAATGCAGACACATCCGCATTAAGCGGGTCGATCTCCAAGTATTGCTGGAAACAGCTGCGGTAGCTAAGCCTCTCTGAGCAACCCAGCGGACGAAACCCCTCGGCCAGCTGCCGCACCAGCACATCCACTTCATCCATAAGCCGCAAGTGATCGAAACCCGGCCTATACCATTCCAACAAGGTAAACTCGGGATTATGATACCTGCCCTGCTCGCCGCGACGAAAGGCTTTGCAAACCTGGAAAATGGGTCCCACTCCCGCCGCCAGCAAACGCTTCATGGCAAATTCAGGCGAGGTATTGAGGTAACGCGATGTCTCACCATCCGGGCCCGGCATGGTGATAAAACTGGGAATGTGGGGATCGGGAATACCGGCGGCGGACAACAGCGGCGTTTCCACTTCCAATACTTCCTGCCCGGCAAAATACCGGCGCAGACGCGCCAGCAATTCGGCCCGCTGGCGTAACGCTTCCAGCGTAGCCGTGGGACGCCAGTCAGGGACCTGCTCAGCCATAGCAGCCACGTGCGGAGCAGCTGTTAACTTTTCACCCGTCCCACATACTCGCCATTGCGCGTATCCACTTTAATCAGCTCGTCTGTCTCGATAAACAGTGGTACTCGCACTACGGCACCGGTTTCCAGCGTGGCGGGCTTGATGCCTCCCTGGGCAGTATCACCTTTGAGGCCGGGATCAGTCTCAACGATACGCAACTCAACAAAATTGGGCGTGGTAACAGCAATGGGGCGATCATTCCAGGTAGTCACTTCGCACATATCCTGTTCTTTCAGCCATTTATACTGGTCACCCACAGCAGCGGCATCGGCAGCCACCTGCTCGAAGGTTTCGGGGTGCATGAAATACCAGAACTCGCTGTCGTTGTAGAGATACTGCATGTCGGTATCCATCACGTCAGCCCCAGGCAGGGATTCGCCGGATTTGTAGGTGCGTTCCACCACACGCCCGGAAATCAGATTACGTAATTTAACGCGGGTAAAAGCCTGGCCTTTACCCGGTTTCACCATATCGACGTCAATCATCGAGCAAGGGTCATTATCGACCATTACCTTCAGGCCATTTTTGAATTCATTGGTTGCGTAATTAGCCATTTCTACCTCGATCTGGGAACATGCTTGTTTTGCTGCGAAGAGTTCGTCTCCGAATAAACGACACATGATACCGTTTACTGCCAGCCCTTGTCAGTCAGATGACGATGAATTTGTGGAAAACAGCCTCTGGCAAAGAGAACTGGCCCGCGCCATCAAAGACCCGCTTGAATTGCTGGCTACAGTCAAGGTCAGCGCAGATAAAATCCCCGGGGGCATCGACCTGCAACAAACCTTTCCCCTGCGCGTACCCCATAATTATGCCGCACGTATGCAAACGGGGGACCCGGCAGATCCTCTGTTGTTGCAAGTACTGCCACGTCAGCTGGAATCGGCCATCCAGCCCGGCTTTCTGCGCGACCCGGTGGATGACACTGCGGCAATAGCCCGTCCCGGCCTGCTGCACAAATACCATGGCCGGGTGCTGCTCATCACCACTGGCGCCTGCCCCATCCATTGTCGTTACTGTTTTCGGCGTCACTTTCCTTACGCAAAAAACCGGCCCGGTGACCGGCAGTGGGCAGCAGCAAGCGAATACATCGCAACCCACCCGGAAATCACCGAAGTCATTCTCAGTGGTGGTGATCCTCTGTCGCTCAATACAAAACGACTGAGCGACATCAGCAATGCTTTGCATCACATCCCCCACCTGCGACGATTACGCATCCACACTCGTATGCCCATTGTGCTTCCCGAACGTATTGATAACGATTTCTTACGCTGGCTGTCTGGCCTGCCCTGGCAAAGCGTGCTGATCACCCACTGCAATCACGCCAATGAATTGGGCCATGATGTACAACACGCGCTCAACAAACTACGCCACATCGGGGTTACTTTGCTCAATCAGGCTGTGTTGCTGAAAGATGTGAACGACAGCGTCAATGCGCAATGTGCACTCAGTGAATCGCTGTTTGCCAGCGGTGTGCTGCCCTATTATTTACACCTGCTGGATCGTGTGCAGGGTGCAGAACATTTTGACGTATCCGAAACCACTGCTATATCGCTCATGGACGAGGTTCGTCAACAGCTGCCAGGATTCCTGGTTCCGCAATTGGTGCGTGAAATCGCTGGGGAGCCTTACAAAACCCCCATCCAGCATTTGACTTAAGCGGCGCCTCTCGCCGGCTGCCGTGTCTGGAAAATTGCCCAAAACGGCCGTACAACCTTATTAATTGGGCGCTCCCCCAGCCATCCGGCAAAAAACACCCCATGCTGCTGGGAATATTACCTGTCCGCTACGCTAAAGTACGTCTATCCTTTGCCGAAGTAACCACAAAGCCCGTTACAAACAGTGCATCAGTGTGGCGTTTTGGTCGCAGCATCGTATACTCTCTGAGCAGAGAAACTCACAGGTACGTTTTTTTAACGTAACTGACGCATTCAATATCATTGTTTGACCCAAATGAGTAGGAGTACACGTGGCAAGCAACATGTCTGAAGGACTACTGAACATTCCGGAACAAAGCAAACCCACTGCGGGTTCGTTTGACCCTCGCCCAAAACAGGTTGAGGCCTGGGTTGCTTCGTTACCAATGGCCAATATCGGTGAAAGTGCCCGGCTGGTTTACACAGCATTGCGCGAGATGAATCGCCTGGGCCTATCTGAATACGACCGGTATAAATCCATGGAGCTTCTACGTGAACCGGTCTATCAGATAACCGAGGTATTAAAAACACACTACATCAACCAGAACCTGCCACTTTCCCCCAAGAATCAAAAAATTGCCGAGCTGGCTATTCAACTGAACTCGGAAATGGCCATTGGCTACAAGGCCATTATTCACGACAAACTAAACAAAACGTTTTCACGCCTGAACAACAAAACCCTGGGCATTTGCCTGCATCGCGCCATTCATTACCTCAGTAATGTGCTGTTGTGCGCGTATCAGATTTATATCCAGCACCCGGAAAATGTCTGGCTACAGGTACATCGCCTGTATTTGTATGCCGAAAACCATCAATTGCACACCACATTGGTCAAAGATCACGTTACGCCTGACAACACATTGGACAGCACCATCTCTGACATTTACAAGCAGATCCTGCTTCTGGCCCTGGCCGGCCCCTATCGCTTACGTCAGCACGTCACTGAAGCCGTCTATAAAGCGCTGGAAGTCTGGGCGGCCGATGCCCACATCCACCCCTATGGCGAAATCCTCGATGATAGCTACGTCTTTAATATCAACATGAACAGTGATGCCGCCCCGGGTTATTTCCGCGATGATGGCACCGTCAATCCCGCGTTCTGTCGCACAGTGGACACCAGCGAGCTGGTACAGACCATGAGCAATTCCATGCTGTCCGGCGGCGATAACGCCACAAAAATTCCACCTGATGTGCAAAAACGCCTGATTGTCACCTGGAGTGGAAAATCGCACCGCACCTTCCCGCGCACGTCAAAAAACAACGAAATCGCCATCACCCTCGGGCTTAGCGCAACCCATCATTACATTGACGAAGTCATTCGCCCACTGCTGAAAGACCCGACCGCCACCTGCCCGACCGCCACGGATGCCCTGCAAACCGGTAATCCCATCGCAACAACAGAGGATGATGTTGTGCTGGATGAGCGCGCTCAGTACACCAGCACCCCCGTGTTTGGCATCAGTAACCTGGATGATCACACGCCAGACATCTGGGACCCGGACTTCACTTACCGGGCAAACAACCCCATACACGCCTTAGAAGCCAATAGAGACGAAACGCACGACAAGGTATCCTTGTATGCACGCGCACCGCTACCCTGTAAAGGCGTCAACGAAAGCGCCGGCGGCTACTGCCTGCTGGGTTACCTGGTCTACGGAAAAGATTCGCAAAAAGTCCAGGTGGGTGAACTGGTGGGTATCCGTGACAATATCGCATCAAGCAGCACACAACTCGGTATTGGTATTATCCGCCGCATAAAAAACTGGAAAAACGGGCTTGAGCTTGGTATTCAGAAACTGGCCCCCTGTGCCGACGCCGTCGCACTATCCAGTATTGCCAAAAATAACGCCGTGGAAAAATACCAACGCAGCCTGGTATTACCCCGCTTATCAGGTATTGACCAGCCGGCCACATTGATTACACATGCCTGGCACCAAACCGATGACCAATTGATTGCCAACGTCCATGGGCGTCGCACACTCATTAAACTTACTAAACAACTGGAATCCACTGGTGTATTCTCTCAGTTTGAATTTACCGTACTCGAAAATGTCCAGGAAACGACAAAACCATCAATCAATGCTGAAACAGATGATGAATTCGACACCGTATGGACACTGATCTGACAACGTTTTTTCACATTATGACCCGGCCCCAAATACCCCGGGTTCATTCTGCCACCCCGATAACACTCATCATTTTAGGAGCCGCTTTTGGATAATGGAAATGTCATCCGCCCTCTCATTCTGGAAGAGTCTGCCAACGAGGCAGAAGCGCTGGCCAGTGCATTAAGAAATGCGGGTTACGCCATTCGTTACAAACACATCGAAGATACCGAAGACCTGCAAGAAGCACTGGAAGGCCAACCCTGGGATCTGCTGCTCGCCGCCCAGCAGGCCGACACGGCCCCTGTCATGCAAGCGCTTTCCATCGTCAAAAAAAGCGGCAATGATATTCCCGGCATTGTTTTTGGCCGAGAACTTGACACTGCCACCACCATTGAACTGCTGAAGGCCGGCGCCGCCAATGTTGTTTCCAATGGCGGGCAGGAACATTTACTGCTGATCATAGAAAGGGAGATAAGTAATCTCCGCGAGCGTCGTGAACATCGCCGCTGCAAAAGTCTCTATAACGAAAGCGAGAAGCGTAACCGTGTGTTGATTGACAGCTCTCGTGACCCCATCGCTTACATTCATGAAGGCATGCACATCTATGCCAACCAAAGCTATCAGGATATTTTTGGTTATGAGGATATAGAAGACCTGAGAAGCATACCCATCATGGATCTCATCACCCCGGACGAACAACAAAGCTTCAAAGACGTATTGCGCGGCATCAACAACAATCAGCCACCGGAAGGCGCACTCGAATATCAGGCCGTGCGTGAAGATGGTGAAGTATTTGCCGCCACCATGGAGTTTTCACGCGCAAGCATTGATGGTGAAGCCTGCACCCAGGTGATGATTCACCGCAAGAGTGATAACAAAGAGTTGGAGAAGGAAATAGAGCAACTGCGCCAACAGGATTTGCTGACCGGGCTGTACAACAGCCAATATTTCATGGAGCAGGTACAGGATGCCATTAACAGCGCCAGCAAAAGCGAAGAAAAATTTGCGCTGCTGTACATCGAGCCTGACAACTTCAAAAACATCAAAGACACGCTTGGCATCGCTGAAAGTGACCTGGTATTGTCTGACATTGCCCAATATATTCAGGAGATTCTCCCCGAAGACAATATTCACATTGCCCGTTATGCCGGCACCATTTTTTCCGTCATTCTTTCCGGCCAACGACAAAAACAGGCTGAAAGTCTGGCAAAAAAATTATGCGAAGGGCTGTCTGAAAAAATATTTGAGGTAGAGGAAAAGGCTGTCACCACGACCTTCAGCATTGGCCTCTCAACCATTACCGAAACCACAAGTGATGCAAAAAAAGCCATTACCCAAACAGAAATAGCTTGCAATGCCGCCAAAGAAAAAGGTGGCGATCAGGTACATATATTTTCCGAAGAAGACGCCCTGGCCAGCCTGGAAGCCGACAAACGTATTATCACGCTGCTGGAACTCGCTCTTAAAAACAATCGTTTCATGCTGCAATATCAGCCCATTGTCAGTCTGCATGCCGAACCCGGCGAACGCTATGAAGTTTTGCTGCGCTTAAAAGATCAGGATAACTCCATCATTATGCCCGGCGACTTTCTTAAAGCCGCCGAGCAGGAAGGGCTCATGAAAGAAATTGATAAATGGGTGATCAAAAATGCCGCCAAAGCCATTTTGGACAAACGTAAAATCGGCAAAGAGATTCAGTTCTTCATCAAAATATCTGCCGATTCATTGCGCGACCCCAGCCTGCTGGTGTGGATCAGCAAATTATTGCAAGCCGCACGTTTACACGGCGACAGTCTGGTATTTGAAATCAGCGAACAAACTGCCATGGAAAATATCAAGGCCGCGAAAACCTTCTCTGATGGACTCCGGCAGCTACATTGCAACATGGCGCTGGACCATGCCGGCAAAGAATCAGATGATCTTGCCTACCTGAAACACCTGAGGCTGAAATACCTGAAAATTGATGGTGGCCACATCAACAATGCAGCCAGTGAAGAAAGTCAGAAAATCATTCAGCAGGTTGCCGAAGCCGGACGTGCCAACAATATACTGACCATTGCCGAGCATGTGCAGGACCCTGCCTGTCTGGCGGTGTTATGGCAGCATGGCGTAAACTTTATCCAGGGGTTTTATTTACAACAACCGGAAACATCGCTGAATTATGATTTTTCCAGCAATGATTAAACAGACACACCATCTGGGGGCTCCAGCGAATAAATGACAAACTCTCGCTGAATTTTCAGCATCCCGGAAACAATTTCTGTTTTCTGCTGATCCAGTTCAGTCTTTACCAAGGTGCCCGATGACAGGCGGTGACTGTGGTGTAACATCAAGCGCCGCCCGACTGTAGCATCACCTTCGAGCACAATGGCAGGTAAGGCCATGTCATTTTTAATCAAAAACTCACTTTGCACGGCCGTGGCCACGGCTGCTTTCGACAAAATGCGAACAGTCACTTCAATTTCTTTACGAACATTCCGGCGCAGACGCACCACATAACCCAGCGTCGGTTTGGCAAGCCCTTCGCGCGAATAGGCAAACGCCACCAACTGGCCAATAAACAAAGCCGTAGTAAATTCACTCTCGCGTGTTTTAATGTGAACCCCACCTTCACTTCTGTCGACCACAAACCACTGACCAAATTCATTATCCTGCAAATCAGCAGCGATCAATGCCGAACGCCCGGCCAAAGCATCACGCAAATCATTATCAATTGCCAGATCAGGATTCTCATTCTCTTTTTCTGTGGCCATATCCACCAGCAATTTGTAAACCGACATAAATCCGTTGTACACATACAATACTTTCTGGCCAAGAATATATTCTCTTTCTTCTTTGCGCTGCTTCAGTTGCAAACCATCACACATGGCGTCAATGGTCAACAAATTGGCCAAATCATCCTGATCGGCAACGGTATTGTATTTATTTTTTGCCCCTTTTGCTTTTACATCCTCAATGAAATCCTGCGACTCAAACCGTACCAGAAATTTCTGGTGCTCTTTCATCAACATCGCATCCAACGGCGCAACATCAATGATGAAAGCTCTCAGTTTATATTCTGATGAAAGTGCCTCGCCCGCGGAGAATTCGCCACGCGCAGCTAACCATGCCAGCTGTTTTTTCCGTTGCACCTCATCCTGGCGCTTAAAATACGGCGGACAATCCTGCCCATGATAAACCAGTAATTTTCCGTGCCCCAACTCTTTTCCATGATCCGGAATCACAGTAATCGAGTCGATGATACTCGCAATTTGCGCATCCACCACATGCAACTTCTGGCATAACAAAGCATTGATGTTAAACAAACCATTAAACTGAATATAAAGGTAAACCTGGCTTAATGACGTCATCGCCGGAGCCCGGCGCACCCCCTCATTGGCGGAACTATCCAGCAACACCTGCAAACAGTTTAGCGATAACTGTTGTTCGTCAACATCCTCACACTGAGAAAGCGCAAAAAATACCTGATTGCAGTCCTGCCAGTTTTTTTCCGATAAATTTTGATAGCGCATGGCACGCAAACGCTGTTCCATGCGCAATAACTCCAAAACGCGCAAGGCATAATGGCGCACCCGGGGGCGCACCCGGGCATAGCGGATATCGGGTAAAGCAAAATCCTCATTCAGTTGGCGTTTATAACCCACAGCCAACTGGCTGCACACATTAGCAGCAGCCACCAGCCCTTCGCGCCGGTCATGTGATTCCGGCAACGCCTCGGACTTGTAATGTTCGGAATAGATTTTTCGCATGGCCGGGCAGGCATACTGTAAAGCATGGCCGATCCAGGCCATACGCTTACTGTTACGCATTTTCTCTGTATTGACGCGCTGTAAATAACGATCAATTTCGCGCAACAATTCTGTGGGATACTTGTTCAGCTCTTTCCAGCTGTCCGGCGGTGGCTGTAGTTTCTCCTGCGTATGCCGATGGCGCACACGCATCACCGGCACATCCAGTTTTAATGGAATAACACGCGGCGCTACCACTTCGCCCTTTGCACCCACATAAGGCAAGCGGTCCCACCATCGCAGTAAATCAATTGTCATAACTGTTTTTCAATCACCCACTTCCAGTATTTGCTGAACGACTGGCAGAAATGTTGTCCACCCGCTGGAAACCACGTGGCAACTTGGAACCACGGCGGCCACGCTCACCCTCGTAGTGTTCGATGTCCTTGGGTTTAAGTGTCAAATGACGTTTACCGGAATAAATTGTCAAACTATCACCCACAGAAATAACCGCCACCCCCACCACATATTCTTCACGGCTCGCAACCCGCGCAGGAGGAATGCCTATAATCTTATTGCCTTTTCCTTTGGCCATTTCCGGCAACTCTCGCAGAGCAACGATTAACATACGTCCCTCGGTAGTTACCGCCACAATACGATCACTGGCCACATCGTTGACTGCACAGGCCCGCAATACCTGCGCACCCTTGGGCAGTTTCAACAACGCCTTGCCTGATTTATTTTTGGCGTACATATTTTCCAGTCGGGTGACAAAACCATACCCCGCATCACTGGCCAGCAAATACAGATCACTGCCCTTGCCTGCAAGTACATCAACAAAACCGGCCGCATCCGGCGGCGTCACACGACCGGTAAGCGGCTCACCCTGTCCGCGTGCCGAAGGCAAAGTATGCGCAGCAATGGAGTACGAACGCCCGCTGGCATCCAAAAACACCGCCTGCTGGTTACTGCGTCCATAAGCCGCCGCTTTAAAACCATCACCAGCCTTGTAATTAAGACCGCTGGCATCCACTTCATGGCCTTTGGCCGCCCGAATCCAGCCCTTCTCGGACAATACAATAGTGATCGGCTCAGCACTGATCAGTGCCGTTTCATCCAGCGCCTGCGCCGCACCACGTTCAACAATGGGAGAACGCCGCTCATCGCCATATTCTTCTGCATCGGCAATCAACTCCTTGCGCACCAATGTTTTCAAACGTGCTTTCGAGCCCAGTGTTTTTTCCAGTTTGTCACGCTCCGCCGCCAATTCCTCCTGCTCGGCACGGATTTTCATTTCTTCCAGACGTGCCAACTGACGCAGTTTGGTATCAAGAATATACTCGGCTTGCTCGTCAGTGAGTTTGAAACGCTTTATCAATACCGCCTTGGGTTCATCCTCGGTGCGGACAATGCGAATCACTTCATCAAGATTGAGAAACGCGATCAGCAAGCCATCCAACAGATGCAAACGGCGTTTCACTTTTTCCAGACGATATTCCAGCCGACGGCGTACTGTATCGGTACGAAATACCAGCCACTCCTTGAGCAAGGTACGCAGGTCCTTCACCTGCGGCCTGCCATCAAGGCCGATGATGTTCATGTTAACGCGGTAGGTGCGCTCAAGATCCGTGGTCGCAAACAAATGCGCCATCAGCTCATTAAGATCAATGCGATTGGAACGCGGCACAATCACCAAACGCGTGGGATTTTCATGATCGGATTCATCCCGTAAATCCTCCACCATAGGCAACTTCTTTGCATTCATCTGCGCCGCGATCTGTTCCAGTACTTTATTGCCGGAAACCTGATGTGGCAGCGCCGTCACCACCACTGCACCATCCTCCTTCTCCCACACCGCACGCATACGCACCGAGCCACCGCCCTTCTCGTACATGGCAATCAGTTCATTGCGCGGGGTGATGATCTCTGCATCGGTGGGATAATCCGGCCCCTGCACATGCTCACACAATTCCGCCACCGTGGCCTTGGGGGCATCCAGCAGATGCACACAGGCATTCACCACCTCACGCAGATTGTGTGGCGGGATATCCGTCGCCATGCCCACGGCAATACCGGTGGTACCATTCAGCAACAGATTCGGTACCCGCGCCGGTAATACCGACGGCTCTTCCAAGGTCGCATCGAAATTCGGCACCCAATCCACCGTACCCAGCCCCACCTCGCTGAGCAACAACGCCGAATACTTCGCCAGCCGCGACTCCGTGTAACGCATTGCTGCGAACGATTTGGGGTCATCCGGCGCACCCCAGTTGCCCTGCCCATCCACCAGCGGATACCGATAAGAAAACGGCTGCGCCATCAACACCATGGCCTCGTAACAAGCCGAGTCACCGTGAGGATGGAACTTACCCAATACGTCACCCACAGTACGCGCAGATTTTTTGTACTTCGCACCCGCCTTCAAACCCAGCTCAGACATGGCGTAAACGATGCGCCGTTGCACAGGTTTCAGGCCATCGCCAATATGCGGCAGGGCGCGGTCCATAATCACGTACATGGAGTAATTGAGATAGGCGTTCTCAGTGAAGGCACTGAGAGGTTGTTGTTCTACGCCTTCATAGTTTAGTTCGGTTGTTTCTGTCATTGTTTGGTCTTTTGTTTGAGCATGCAGCTGCACACTATTGTTCTTCTTTTGCTGGTTTGTTGTATTTGAAATTATATGAATCTCTCATACGATTTATATTATATTCAAGAAGCTCAATTTCTTCCTTTCTCGACAATTCTTTCTTATTACTTTTGTGAAAATAAATACTTGGCTTTGGCAAAACACTTCCTTTGCATCCGGTTTTTGAAACGGGATTTCCCACCTCAAAATCACTCTGCTCAACAATAAGCATTACATCGGCACAATAAGCGTTATCCAGCCCGTAGGTTGGGGTGAGGTACGAACCCCAACAGATTCATCATCGCTCACCAAATCCGCCACTTTCGGGCACACCCTTGCCTCCACCCCAATCTCGCTCTATCAACCCAGCCCGGATGTAACGATGAATACTCGAATACTGCCAGGTTGACGCCTGTTCCACATGCCCATGCTTCACCGGATTATAATGAATGTAATCCACATGATTGGCGTAATCCCGCTCATCCCGAATCAGGTGCTCCCAATATCGTCGTTGCCAAATTCCTCGCTCGCCTTTTGCCTGCCGACTGGCATTACGATACTCGCCCTTTTCAATCAATCGAGAAAAACCTGCCTTAATCAACATTAAGCGTGTCGGGTAATCATGATCCCCCTGCGGCAAAGTCCATAACATATGTAAATGATCAGGAAGCACAACCATGGCATCAATGACAAATGGATGTTTTTGTTTGACCTTCTTAATCGCCTTACGTAATACGTTTACCTGATCGATCAATAATGTGCGTTTCCGTTCTGCCAAATTTACGGTGAAAAAATAGGTTCCACCCGCGATATCAGTCCGTCGATATTGCAATTCTTTATCCTCTCTGATGGGTTATGCGGAACATTGCCTTGTTGGGGTTCGTTCCTCACCCCAACCTACATAACCGTTCGATCTGAGGCTATCAAACCTCTGCCAAATCCCCCTTCGTCTCCAACCACGCCTTGCGATCTGACGCCCGTTTTTTCGCCAGCAACATATCCATCATCTGGTTGGTGTTATCGCCCGGCTCAATGGTGAGCTGCACCAGCCGCCGGGTGTCCGGCGCCAATGTGGTTTCCCGCAGTTGTTTGGGATTCATTTCACCCAACCCTTTAAACCTTTGCACGTTGACTTTACCGCGTGTTTTTTCAGCAGCAATGCGATCCAGTACACCCTGTTTTTCCGCGTCGTCTAACGCATAATAGACTTCTTTGCCCACATCAATACGATACAATGGTGGCATGGCGATGTACACGTTGCCTGCTTGTACCAGTGGTCGGAAATGGCGTAGAAACAGTGCGCACAGCAGCGTGGCAATATGCGCGCCATCGGAGTCGGCGTCGGCAAGCACGCAGATTTTCCGGTAACGCAGACCATCCAGTTTATCGGAACCGGGATCCACTCCGATGGCCACAGAAATATCATGCACTTCCTGCGAACCCAGCACTTCGCTGGCGTCCACTTCCCAGGTGTTCAATATCTTGCCGCGCAGGGGCATGATGGCCTGAAATTCTTTGTCGCGCGCCTGTTTGGCGGAGCCACCGGCGGAATCACCTTCCACCAGAAACAATTCGGATTGTGCGGGATCAGAACTGGCACAGTCTGCCAGCTTTCCGGGCAGTGCCGGACCTTGGGTGATCTTTTTACGTACCACCTTTTTACCCGCCTTTAATCGGGTTTGGGCACTGGCGATGGCCAGTTCAGCGATGGCTTCGCCCTGCTCGGTGTGCTGATTGAGCCACAGGCTGAAGGCATCTTTCACCACGCCGGAAACAAAGGGCGCACACTCGCGGGAGGACAGGCGTTCTTTGGTCTGTCCGGAAAAGGCGGGATCGGCCATTTTCACTGAGAGTATATAGCTGACTTTGTCCCACACATCGTCCGGTGCCAGTTTCACACCGCGCGGCAGCAGGTTGCGAAATTCACAAAACTCGCGCATGGCTTCGGTGAGACCGGTGCGCAGACCGTTGACGTGGGTGCCACCCTGGGCAGTGGGTACCAGGTTGACGTAGCTTTCGCTGACAGATTCACCACCTTCAGGCAACCACAGCACGGCCCAGTCGGCGGCTTCGGCATTGCCCGCGAAACTGCCCATAAAGGGCTCTTCCGGCAAGGTGAGCTGGCCTTGCAGTTCATCCATCAGATAGTCACGCAGACCGTCGTTGTAACACCACTCGCTGGTTTCGTCGGCCTTTTCATCGTAGAAGCTGACTTTCAGGCCGGGGCACAACACAGCTTTGGCGCGTAACACATGCTTGAGCCGCGGCACGGAAAATTTGCTTGAATCAAAAAACCGGGAATCAGGCCAAAAACGAAGTGTGGTGCCGGTATTACGTTTACCCACCGTACCCACTTCTTCAAGGTCGGCAATTTTGTTGCCATCGGCGAAAGAGATATTGTATTCCCTGCCGCCTCGCCGCACCCACACTTCAAGGTGTTTCGACAGGGCGTTAACCACGGACACACCCACGCCATGCAGTCCACCGGAAAACTCGTAGTTTTTGTTGGAGAATTTACCGCCGGCATGCAACTTGGTGAGGATCACTTCCACACCGGGAATACCTTCGTCGGGGTGAATGTCCACAGGCATACCACGACCATCATCGCTTACTTGCAAAGAACCATCTTTGCTCAAAATCACATCAATCGTGCTGGCATGGCCGGCAATGGCTTCGTCAACACTGTTGTCGATCACTTCCTGGGCCAAGTGATTGGGGCGCTCGGTCTGGGTATACATGCCGGGACGTTTGCGCACTGGTTCCAGACCGCTTAGTACCTCGATGGAGGCAGCATCATACTGATTTCTCATGGGGCTCCTGAAGAATATTGATAGAATGGCGCAGTTTACCCGCCCCGGACGCATGAGGCGAGACTGCAAATAATTGCACAGGGCTTTTCGTCACAGGTGATATTTTTTACCACCCGGGATCACTAAAGACCATCCGAGGGTTGCCGATATCAACATAAGATTGAAGTAGTTAGATTCAACAGGCCCGGATGCAACCCCCCATTAGCACAAACACATGAGCCCTCCAGACACATCATCCACTACTGCCGGCGCGCACCCCCGTAATTGGAGTCTCCGCCTGAAAATTGGCATCGGCTTCAGTGGTTTGATCCTGATCATGGCGGTAGGTATGGGCATTACCCTGTTTAAACTCGACAGCGTCAAATACACCGCAGCATCCGCGCTCGAAAAACGCCAACCCGCTGCCAATTATTTTCAGCGCCTGTCACAAAACCTTAATCAAGCCATTGCCTTGTTAAACGGTTACCTGTTAACAGGCGAACCGGAGCGCAAGGCAGAATTCAAACGGATTACCGATAATATCGCCGACCACCTGGATGGCGCCCGTCAGCATGATATTTTCCAGACCCTGGGACTCGACAGTACACTGGAAACCTCCCAGGGTCTGCTTCAGCAATTTCGTGCGCATGCAAAAGAACTGTTCACGCTGTATGACAATCACCAAAACAACCGTGGCCTACTGCTGGCGGGGGAAACACTGAACCCACAGGCTATCCGTTTTCTGGGCGACATTAATATTCTGCTGACCAGCGACGACATCAATCCCAATGATCCTCAGACTGCCCAGGCTTTGCTCATTCTGCAAGAGCTGCGTTACAACTGGGTGAGGATGATGGGAGTATTCAATCTCTACATTACGACCCAGAACAAGGAAGTCCTGATTAACTTTAATAATTTCAACGAACACATCAACACCCTGATGGAAAAACTGAACCAGCTGGAGGTCAACATCGGTTTCGGGGAAATAGAAGAGATGAATGAAGCACGTGCCATTTATCTTGCAAGGCTTCCGGCAGTATTGGAAATATTTGAAACTGGCGCCTGGCGGGCTGACACTCACATGCTGCGCACCCAAGTACAACCCGTCACAGATCAATTGCAAACCATTTTCGAGGGTACTGCGGACAGACTGCTTGATGCCGCATTCGACAATGCCGAGGAATTAACCGGCGCGCTGTACCAAATTCGCATCTCGGCCATTATTCTCATGACTCTCACGCTACTCACCGGCACACTGCTGGCGATCAACTTCACCCGCAGCATAGTGCCACCGATCCGGCGCCTGATGAGCGCGGCGGGCCGGGTGGCCGAAGGTGATCTCAACGCCGAGGTAATGATAACCAGTAAGGACGAAATCGGGCAGCTGGGTGCCTCGTTCAACATCATGGTGGATCATCTGCGCGAAGCTGCGATGAACGAACAAAAGATGCTGGATGAATTGGAAACCCGCGTTCAGGACCGCACCAGAGACCTCGAACAAAGCGAAACCAAAATCCGCGCCATTCTCGATAACATTGGCGAAGGTATTCTGGTACTCAACGAAGATGGCCGGATAGAATCCATGAACCCGGCGGCAGAACATATTTTTGCCATGAAAGAAAAAGATTCCATTGGCATCAACAGCGTCCTGCTCATCGACGAACACGATTCGGAAGACGCCCCCGGGTTTATCGGCATAGAAGTACAATCGGCTGGCCGGACCAAAACAGGCAATAACCATCAGCCCAAAGAATATCGTGGGGTGCGTTCCGATGGTTCCACGTTTCCCATGGAGTTTGTGGTATCCCGTATGAACCTGGGCTCCAAACACTTGCTTGTCTGCATTGTGCGTGACATCACCTCCCGCAAGCAGACCGAAACGAAACTCGCTGATGTTCAAAACCAGCTGGTGGACGCCGCACACAAATCCGGTATGGCCGACATGGCCACTGGCGTGTTGCACAACATTGGCAATATTCTCAACAGCGTCAATCTGGCCGGTGAAGAAATTCATCGTATCTCGGGCAACAGCAAGGTCACCGGTCTGTTAAAGGCCAGTGACATGCTGTTGGAAAACCATGATGACATGGAAAATTTTCTCACCCAGGATGCGCGCGGTAAAAAACTGCCCGAATATTTCATCAAAATGGGCAAGGTGCTGAGTGCTGAAATCAACAGCATCCAAAAAGAATCCAAAGAACTGATTGCCAAAACCACGATGATGAAAGAAGTCATCAGCACTCAGCAAACCTATGCCAAATCCGGTTTCCACAACGAAAAACTCAACCTGCCGGAACTGGTGGAAGATGCCTTGAAAATCCAGAATGCCTCACTCAAAAAATGGGGGGTCAAACTGGATACACAATTTGCCAACACCCCGACATGTATCGGACAAAAATCCAAGCTGCTGCAAGTCATCACCAACCTGATCAAAAATGCCAAAGAAGCCATGAGCGACAATGACCAGTTCAATCGTCCCAAAGAGCTGAAAATTGAAACCGGCATGGCCAACGACACTGCCGTTTACCTGAAAATAAAAGACAATGGTTGTGGAATAAACGAAGAACAGCTCACAAAAATATTTAATCATGGCTTTACCACAAAGGAAACCGGGCACGGCTTTGGCCTGCATACCTGCGCCAATGCCATGACCGAAATGAAAGGGGCGCTAAAAGTTGACAGCGAAGGTATTCAGAAAGGCGCCTGTTTTACCGTTACCTTACCTATAAACAAAGCCGCTTAAACACAAAGGCATTTCCAAGAGGTCATAATGGAACACAACACACGCATTTTGATTGTTGACGACAATGAATCCATCCATGAGGACTTTCGTAAGGTTTTGGTCCATGAAGAAAATGAAGACCACGCCGCACTGGATGACCTGGAAGCCGAATTATTTGGCGATGCCGAGGATTCACCCAAAAACGAAACCCTGGACGACATTCTCAAATATAAAGTTGATTCTGCATTACAAGGCCAGGAGGCCCTGGCCATGGTGGACAAAGCTGCACAGGAGGGACAGCCCTATGCACTGATTTTTATGGATGTGCGCATGCCACCCGGTTGGGATGGCATCGAAACCATTAGCCGCATCTGGCTCAAGCACCCTTATATCGAAATGGTGTTATGCACCGCTTATTCTGATTACACCTGGGATGACATCGTCGAAAAACTGGGCAGCAGCGACAAGCTGCTGTTCCTGCGCAAACCGTTCGATGCCATCGCCGTGCAACAAATGGCGTTAAGCCTGGTGAAAAAATGGAACCTGGGCGAACAGGCCAGAAACTATGTCAAAAACCTGGAAAAAGAGGTACAGCAACGCACTCTGCAACTGAAGGAATTATTAACAGAGCTGGAAACAAAGAATGCCGAGCTGGCCAACACCAATGACCAGCTCAAACATGCTGCTCTGCATGACGCGCTCACCGGTTTACCCAATCGCATCCTGTTCCATGACCGGCTGGAGCAGGCCATCAAACTGGCCACACGCAACAGAACCCAGTTTGCAGTGGCAATGATGGATCTCAACGGGTTCAAGGAAATCAATGATCAACGGGGCCATTTGTCCGGGGATTATGTGCTCAAAACCGTGGCAGACCGCATCCAGAAAACCTTGCGGGACAGCGATACCGTCGCCCGGCTTGGTGGCGATGAATTTGCCTTTGTTCTGCCAACCGTTGCCCGGGAATCACCCGAAATTGTCCTGGAAAAAATAATGTCTGCCTTCGTGGAACCCATTGTCATGGATAGCAATGGTGAAAAAATCAACGTTGGTGCAAGCATTGGCATCACGCTTTATCCAGACCATGGTACCGATGTTGACACCTTGATTGGCCGTGCCGATGCTGCCATGTACACCGCAAAACGTAATGGCAGTGGTGCTTGCATGTACCGCGATAGCACCGGTGAAGCAGCAGCGGGTTAGGTCAAACCCGAACCACTGCCATTTACCCCAGGCCATTTACTTCGCTGTGTGCTTTTCCAGACACACGGAAACCCGCAACCCACCCAGCGTCGAAGACCGCCCCAGCGTTAACGTACCGCCATAAATCTCCACCACATCACGCACAATCGCCAAACCCAACCCATGACCGGGTGCCGCTTCATCAATGCGCACCCCTCGCGCCGTCAATTGTTTGATTTCCTCATCGCTGCATCCCGGGCCATCATCTTCCACCGCTAACTGTAAATGGTATTCGTCACCCCGCAATTCACAGCGCACTTGATGTTTTGCCCACTTGCAGGCGTTATCCAGCAAATTGCCGATCAATTCCAGCATGTCGTCACGATCAAAAACAAAAACCACATCCGGTGCCTGCCAATGGATATCCAGGGATTTTTTCTGTCCGTCCACCGCAGTAAACATGCGTTGCAATACATCCACCAGTACTGGCATTTCTTCCTGTGGCGCAAAACGCACACCCGGCGCACCCTGCCCCATGAGCCGGGCACGTTTCAGTTCACGGTCCATAAGCTGACGGATGTTATCGGTCTGTTGTTTCAGACTGGCCGACAAGTCGGGCAATGCACGCATGCTTTCCTGTTGCCCAAGCCGGGTCAGCAGGCTTAATGGGCCTTTAAGGGCATGAGCCAGATTGCCCAGGGCATTGCGTGAACGTTGCAGCCTTTCACCCAGCAGGCGCAACAGATGATTAACTTCGCGCACCAACGGTCGCACCTCAGCGGGCACATCCTCACTCAATTCACCCACTGCACCCTGTTGCAGGTTTTTAATCTCGTACAAAATATGCTCTAACGGTCGAAAGGATCGGCGTACAACGTAATGCTGTACACCCAGCAGCAACATCAATGTCAGTAACGACAGGCCGGCAAAATACCAATTGAACCGCACCAGACTTTCTGACAATGGCGTCAAGTCCTCTGCAACAGCAAGTGTGAAACGCTGTCCCTGCTTCTGAAATCCACCCGCCCATACCAACAATGTCTGCCCCAGCGGACCCTGCGTATTCCATTGACGCACCACGCCTTTGGGCAAACGTGATACAGCCAGGGACTCATCCCACAATGAACGGGAATAAAGTGTTTTGTTATCATTCAACACCACAAAATAATGGCCGGAAAAGGGTTGCTTGTAGAGGTTTGTCATACGATCCGGCGTTAGCTGCAACACACCGCTTTCATCCACCTGCAAGGCCGATAATAAACGATCAGCATCATGCTCCAGCCGGGATTGCACAAACTCCTCTCCAAATTTTTCAATAGCGCCAGCCACCAGCCACCATAACAACAACATCAACAGCACTATGTTGGCGATCAGCCCCAGCTGCAAACGTTGTTGTACTGAATTCAAATGCTGCCCCTATTATTACCGGTAAAAACATAACCCTGCCCACGCTGGGTACGAATCTGTTCATTGCCCAGTTTATCGCGCAGACGCCGCACATAAACCTCAATGACATTACTGTCACGATCCGCATCATCTTCGTAAACATGTTCTGTGAGTTTATTTTTGGATAACACCTTATCGGGATGGTTCATGAAATAGCGCAGTAAGCGAAATTCTGTGCCCGTCAATGGATGGCGGGTGCCTGTGGCATCCGTCACCTGTTGACGCTCCTCGTCCAGCACCAGGCCCGCTATTTCCAGTGAGCCACCGGCACGCCCATCACGACGGCGAATCATGGCATCAATACGGGCCAACAATTCTTCCACATGAAAAGGCTTACCCAGATAATCATCGGCACCGGCGCGCAATCCATCGACTCGTTCATTCCAGGCATCCCGCGCGGTAAGCACAATCACTGGCACCGTATTTTGTTGTTTGCGCCAATCGGCCAATACATCAAGCCCCGGCTTTTTGGGCAGACCCAGATCAAGAATCACCGCATCATAATCCACCTCATTACCCATAAATTCCCCATCAATGCCATCATGCGCTACGTCCACGGCAAAACCGGCACGGGACAAATCCTGTTTGAGACCTGCGGCCAGGGATTCGTCATCTTCAACCAGCAATAGTCTCATCAATCCTCCTGCTCACGTTTAATCAGTTCACCGGTTGCCGCATCAAAATAGAGTTCCCAGACGCCACCGCGCATATCCAACAACTCCACCTCGTAAACATGACGCCCACTTTTATTTTTCAATTCAACTTCAATCACCCGGCCAGGTTGTTTTGCCCTGGCGATCTCAATAATCTGCTCCAGTGGCAAAATCTCACCCAGCTCTTTCAAGCGCCGGGCCTGCTGGTGATCTTCGTCGCTCAATCCGGGTGTCAACACAAACAGGCCGGACAACAACAGCAACACAATTGATAGACGCCTCATCCAAACACCTTCTTTACAGTTTGAGTTAATCCGTTAAACCTACGGTAATAACAGGCATTACTCAAATGACTTTCTCCGTGTCCTCTGTACCTCTGCGTTAACACCAGCACATATCCTGTGTGCACCGGGCTCATTTTTACCACAACCTCGAAACAAGCAGGCTCAATCATCCCATCCGGCATAACCCGGCACTTTCACCTGATGTTCATTATAGGCGCCTTGCGCCGCTCGTGTATGACAAAGCTGGCAATTACTGAATGAACGCACCTCGGGATTGTTTTTCACCATGCGTGCAGAAAGCTCGTGATGCTTGCGCTTGAAATAACGTGTGGTACTGATGCGCAATGGAACATCATCTTTAGCCAATGAACGGCTGATACCCCGCGACCGCTTGTAGTTAGACGTATCTGCCGCGTTTGCTGTGAGATAGGCCGTGAGTTGCCGGGCGTCAGCAGCATCCAGTTCCGCATTTTCAGAAAAATGATCTTCTAATCCACCCATCAACTTTTGCCAGGAACGGGCTGGTAACAGACCTGGCTGATAGGGAAAATGACAGGAACCACACTCTTCTTTATAAAAGGCATTGTTCACCGGCGCCACATCCAGTCGGGACTGACGCCATCGGCCGTTGCCTTCGTACTCATCATCGTCATCACTGAGCACCAGCCCGCTGACACCGATGAGCCCCAATACGAGACCCATGCTCAATACAATACTCCAGGTTTTGTTTTTACTGTTATTCATGATAATGACCTTTGCATTTCAACATTATTGATGACGAATAAAGCTCAACAGATCGCCTTTTTCCTGCGGCGTGCATTCACGCCCCCAGGTCCATTTGCAATTACGTTTAAACCATTTGCGGATTTTTTTGGCGCTGCTCAGACGTTCAGCATTGACTGCCGGACTAAGCGGCTCGATGACCTTGCCGGTTTTGGTGTGTTTGCCAGTGCTGCGCAAATCATTGCCATGACACGTGGTACAACTGCGGGCACGACCGTCTTTCGTGCTCACCACTTCCCGCTGCCATAACTGCCCGCCTTTTTGCGCACTGAATGGCCCTGCCCCACTGGCCCGATAGGCGGCCTGCCGCTCATCCACCACAGACGCCTGGCCGGCCAGTGGCACGGTGACAGACAAAATGAGCAAACCCTTGCGCAATACTTCACACCCCGTTTTCATGCCACACCTTCTTCGTCAGCCGATTTACGGCCATCCACCATGGACTTCACAAGATTTTCCTTGTGCTGAAAACTCGCTATCAACACACCCAGCACATGGAAGAACACCAGTGTCAACGTGGCGTTGGCAAAAAACTCATGCACGTCTTCCAACACACCAATCCAAAATTCACTCATCCCGGTCAGACTGGCAGCCAATGGTCCGGCAGATTCATCTGCGCCATAAAGGGCGATACCGCTTATCGTCACCAGCACCAACGATGACAGCAAAGCAATCACCATGGCGCCACCGGCAGGGTTGTGTCCCAGATAGCGTCGTGGATGCTGGGCGATAATGGATTTCAGGTAAGCCCACACTTCGCGGGGGCGTTTCACAAAATCAGAAAACCGCGCATGGCGGCTACCCACGAAACCCCAGATCAAGCGGAAAACCAACAACCCACCAATCAGATAACCGGCATAAACGTGCAGATCCAGCAAATCATCCTCGGTGAAATAAGCGATAAAAAAGGCGCTCACCAATGACCAATGAAATATGCGCACCAACGGGTCCCACACCTTGAGCATTTTCGGCTGAACCTGCTGAACGCTGGTGGCATTGTGCTCAAATTTTGTAATGGAAGTATTCATCTCCGTTCTCCTGTCCGTTTGTCGATGTTGCCCTTGTTGACAGATAAGCTACGCCCTCAAGCTGAAACCAAACTGAAAAACCGTTTTTTTCATCACATTTAACCCAGGCAGAATTGACCCGGCCGGAGACCCTGCGTTAACGTACCGGCCACCCGTAAAAAACGGAAAAACATATGGCCCCAAAAAAGCAAAAAACACCGGATTTTGAAACAGCACTGAAAGAACTCGAAACCCTGGTGGAGCGCATGGAAAATGGCGAATCCTCACTGGAAGATTCGTTGAAAGACTTTGAACGCGGCATCGAACTCACCCGCAGCTGCCAGACCGCACTGGCCGAAGCAGAACAAAAAGTGGAAATTCTGCTGAAAAAAGACGGTGAGCCGGAAGATTTCAAGAGCGGGGGGGAATAGATGCCATCCACTCCTCTTTCCTCTTTACGCCTTGCCCTTTTACCTGCTCCAGCCCCATGTCACTGACTCCCCTGCTCGATACCTGTCAAGCCCGCACTGAAAAGGCGCTACAACACTGGCTGCCCGCCACGAGCGTAAACCCGGCATTACTGCACGAAGCCATGCGTTACGCCAGCCTCGATGGCGGCAAGCGGATACGCCCGTTACTGGTATACCTTACTGGACAAATGCTCGGCGTTACCCCCGCCACCCTGGATGGCCCGGCCTGTGCGTTGGAACTGATTCACGTCTATTCACTGATTCATGACGACCTGCCCGCCATGGACAACGACGAACTGCGCCGCGGCAAGCCCACCTGCCACATCCGGTTTGACGAAGCCACAGCGATCCTCACTGGCGATGCTTTGCAATCCCTGGCGTTCTACATTCTCGCCCACGACCCGGGCATGGTAGACGATGCCAGACTTCGCCTGAAAATGGTGGAAACCCTGGCCCTGGCCAGCGGTTCACGGGGCATGGCAGGAGGTCAGGCCATGGATCTCGCCGCCGAAGGTGCAGGCCAAACCATGAGCTTCATCGAACTGGAAAACATGCACATTCACAAAACCGGAGCGCTGATCCGCGCCAGCGTCCAACTGGGCGCATTGAGCCAGCCTGATATAGAAGATGTGCAACGGGAAAAACTCGACCACTTCGCCAAGTGCATGGGGCTGGCCTTTCAGATCCGCGATGATATCCTCGACATAGAAGGTGACACACAAACTCTGGGCAAACCCCAGGGGTCTGACGAAGCCCGCCATAAAGCCACCTATCCCGCCTTGCTGGGCATGGCCGAAGCCAAACGCCACGCTGATGAACTGCATCAGGAAGCCCTCCACAGCCTGTCCCACTGGGGTGAGGCTGCTCAACCACTGCGCGATATCGCCGGCTACATCATTCACCGGCAAAGCTGATATAATCACCTCCCTTTTTTAAAACTCGCAGGATGGGCACCCCCCACCATTGCACACCATTCATAGTCTGAAACGGTGGGCAGTCCCGCTCTGCGAAAAAATTGCAACACAGCCCATGCCCAAAACACACGCTTTTCCACTGCTGGAGAGCATCAACAACCCCGACGACGTCCGCTCACTGGACGCCAACCAGCTCGAAGAACTGGCTGACGAACTGCGCGCCTTTCTGATTCAAACCGTAGGCCAGACCGGAGGGCACCTCTCCTCCGGCCTGGGCACCGTGGAACTCACCGTCGCCCTGCATTACGTCTTCAACACTCCGCAAGACAAACTGGTATGGGACGTGGGCCACCAAAGTTACCCGCACAAGATCCTCACCGGTCGCCGTGATCAAATGCGCAGCATACGTCAACAGAATGGTATAGCCGGTTTTCCCAAACGCAGCGAAAGCCCTTATGACACCTTCGGCGTAGGCCATTCCAGCACCTCCATCAGCGCCGCGCTGGGCATGGCCATCGCTGCGCAACAGTCCGCTGATGAAGACGAAGCCGACAAAAAAGTGGTCGCCATCATCGGCGATGGCGCCATGACAGCGGGCATGGCCTTTGAAGCACTGAACCACGCCGGTTCACTGGATGCCAACCTGCTGGTAATCCTTAACGACAACGACATGTCCATCTCACCCAACGTAGGCGGACTGTCCAACTATCTGGCGCGTATCCTCTCCGGCAAGCTTTACCTCACCGCCCGCGCAGGCTCAAAAAAGGTATTAAGCCAGATTCCCAACATGTGGGAATTGGCCCAGCGTGTCGAGGAACATGCCAAAGGCATGGTGATCCCCGGCACGCTGTTTGAAGAACTGGGTTTCAATTACATCGGCCCCATCGACGGCCACGACATAGACTCCCTGGTAAAAACCCTGGGCAACCTCAAATCCCTCGATGGCCCCCAGTTCCTGCACATCGTCACCAAAAAAGGCAAGGGTTTCACCCCTGCGGAAGAAGACCCCTGCGCCTTCCACGGAGTGGGCAGCTACGACCCGGACACAGGTGAATCACTTACCACAGGCAACGCCTCTGCCAACAAAAAAGTCGGCCCCACTTACACACAGGTGTTTGGCGACTGGCTCTGTGATATGGCCGCGCAAGACAAAAAGCTCATGGGCATCACCCCTGCCATGCGCGAAGGCTCCGGCATGGTGGCCTTTTCCGAACAATATCCCGCACAGTATTTTGACGTGGGTATTGCCGAACAGCACGCGGTCACCCTGGCCGCCGGCATGGCCTGCGATGGCCTCAAGCCGGTGGTCGCCATTTATTCCACCTTTTTACAGCGCGCCTATGATCAGCTGATCCATGACGTTGCCATCCAGAATCTGCCCGTCATGTTCGCCATCGACCGCGCCGGGCTGGTAGGCGCCGACGGCCCCACCCATGCAGGCAGCTTCGATCTCAGTTACCTGCGCTGCGTGCCCAATCTGATGGTGATGGCGCCGGCAGACGAGACCGAATGCCGCCAAATGCTCAGCACCGGCTACCAGCACAACGGCCCCAGCGCCGTGCGTTATCCACGCGGCTTCGGCCCTGGCAGACAACCCGCACAAGACCTTGAAACCCTGCCAGTGGGCAAAGCCGAAGTACGGCTCAGCGGCACCCGCATAGCCATCCTCGCCTTTGGCAGCATGGTGGCCCCGGCGGTTTCGGCCGGAGAGGCACTGGGAGCCACTGTGATCAACATGCGCTTTGTCAAACCCCTGGACGAAAACCTGATACTGGAAATGGCCGAACAACACACATTGATTATCACCGTGGAAGAAAATGTCGTGGCCGGCGGCGCCGGCAGTGGCGTAAACGAATGCCTGGCCGCCCATGGTGTCACAGTGGCCATACACAACCTGGGACTGCCAGACCGTTTTGTCGAACACGGTGAGCACAGCGCATTGCTTGGCCAATGCGGCCTGGATGCCAAAGGCATCGAAACCGCCATTGCCAACGTACTCGCACACGCCAATGCGCAACCCCCTGTTGCCAAACAATGCGCGATAACTTAGTATTTTACTCAACTTATATTTTGTTTACGCTTTTTATTTAAAAACACCCCATCACTCACACCAGCCCTCACCGAACCCATGCCTGCGAAGTACACTCTCAAAGTTATCAGCGATTTTGCCTCCGCCCACACCCTGCGCGATTACCCCGGTGCCTGCTCACGCATGCACGGACATAACTGGAAAGTAGAGGCCGAAGTGGAAGCCAGCCAGTTGGACAACGTGGGCATGGCCATTGATTTCAAAGCAATACGCCGGCAGGTGCGCGAATTAACCGGCGTGCTTGACCATCGTTACCTCAATGAAATTAAACCCTTTGACAAAATCAATCCCACCGCAGAAAACATCGCCGCGTTTATTTTTAGCGGCCTGTCGGCGGCACTTAACGATAAGCGGATTCGTGTCAAAGCCATTACCCTGTGGGAAACCGAGCGCGCCTGTGTGCGGTATGAAGAAGAGTAACGAAAGCGAAACCCGCCCCCAACATTGATAAACAAAGGAACAGATTGTGACCACTCTCCCTATCGCTGACGTGCAAAACTCAGAAGACACCCGTCATCTGCCGATTAACAAAGTAGGCATCAAAGACATCCGTCACCCTGTGCGGATTCGTGATCGCTCCGGCGGCGAACAACACACCATCGCCAACTTCAACATGTACGTGAATCTGCCGCACAATTTCAAAGGCACACACATGTCACGTTTTGTGGAAATACTCAACCAGCACGAACGCGAAATTTCAGTGGAATCTTTCGAAGACATGCTGGCGGAAATGACCGAACGCCTGGAAGCCGAATCCGGCCACATCGAAATGAACTTCCCCTACTTCGTCAACAAAACAGCACCGGTATCCGGCGTGCAAAGCCTGCTGGATTACGATGTGACTTTTTTGGGTGCCAGCAGCGGTAGCCAGCATGAAACCACACTCAAAGTCGTCGTACCGGTCACCAGCCTGTGCCCCTGCTCAAAGAAAATTTCTGACCGTGGCGCGCACAATCAACGTTCACACGTTACCGTCACCATCAGAACACGAGAATTTGTCTGGATTGAAGACATCATTGACGCCGTGGAATCCATTGCCTCCTGCGAACTGTACGGCCTGTTAAAACGCCCGGATGAGAAATACGTTACCGAGCGCGCCTACGACAACCCGAAATTTGTGGAAGACATGGTGCGTGATATCGCCGCGCATATAAACCAGGATTCACGCATTACCGCCTACATAGTGGAATCAGAAAACTTTGAGTCCATTCATAATCATTCAGCCTACGCATTAATTGAAAAGAACATGACAACATAGCTTAAAATTTCTTTTTCAAGCGCATGAGGTTGCCATCACGCTGAATTTCCAGTTGCCCCAAAAATGACATTCCCAACAGAACCTGCATCGGGTAATTACCATCAATAACCACCGCTTTCACATTGTGCTGGGTGATGCCTCCAACAGTCACCTTGTCCAATGTAACCCGATACGCTTTACTCACTCCCGACGCAGTCCCCACAAACGTCGGTTCGCCGGTCATCCGAAAATCAATGGCCAGCCGTTTGGCATGTTGCGCACTCATGGCAACGGAGGTGGCCCCTGTATCCACCAAAAACGAAACCGGTAAACCATTGATACTGCCCACTGTGGAATACATGCCATGATTGTTTTTGGAAATAATCACCTCAGCATTTTGGCGCACTTTGTATCTGCCCGTCACTGAGCGACTGCCCCCCAGGCGCAAACGACGACGCTTGCCATCGACTTCAACATCCACCTGCTCCTCCGCAATACGCAGTACACGCACGCCCTGCTTTGCTGCATCTTTGACCGACATCATTTGTCGCTGACCATCCACCAGCAACAAGGCCTTGCTGCCAAGAATGCCTTGCAATACAATTTGGCGTGCGGGTTTGCGCTCATCCTGCGGTTCTGCCACACCAGCAAAGGCTGACAAAGTCATCAGTAGCCATATGCCCACAATCTGAATACCCCACTCAGGTCGTTTATCTATCATGAAACCCATACGCATCTTTGTTCATATTGCCTGTGAAGGCCCCGGTTATTTTGCCACTTTGCTGGAAAACTATAACATCCCTTTTGAGCTGGTGCGCATTGATGCCGGAGAGACACCCCCGACACAGGTCGATGATGTCAGTGCTTTGGTTTTCATGGGTGGCCCCATGAGCGTTAATGATGACATTGAATGGATTCCGCAGGAGCTGGCGCTCATACAAAAAGCGGTCGATGCCAATTTACCCGTGCTCGGACATTGTCTGGGCGGACAACTCATTAGCAAGGCATTGGGTGGCAGCATTACAGCAAACCCGGTAAAAGAAATTGGCTGGTTGCCCGCGCAGAAAATTCCCGGCCCGCACACTGATGACTGGTTACAGAACTTCATTGATAACAGCATGCTGTTTCATTGGCATGGCGAAACTTTTTCCGTGCCAGATGGCGCAACAGCGATTCTCCGCAGTGAGTTGTGCGCCCATCAGGGATTTGTAATCGGTAACACCCTGGCGCTGCAATGCCATATTGAAATGACCGGGGCCATGGTGCGCGAGTGGACCACGCTTTATAAAGATGAACTCACAGACCCTGCAACGAGCGTACAAAGCCAAAACGAAATAATGGAAAACCTTGGGAACCGCGTCAAGCAACTGCACAACGCAGCGGATGCGCTCTATCGACGTTGGCTGCAACCATTAATTGCAACCCGTTCAAACAGGTAATCAGGATTCGCCCGGGTGATTTTTGGCGGCTGCCTGATCTGCCGGGTCAGCCGGTATAACCTGTGCTGTTGTTGCTTTGCTGGCTGGCGGTTGGCTCGCAACCTGGGCCGACATGGTGATCACCACGCCAAATATCACGACCAACAGTAACACCGTCATCGGGTCCAATCTGGATAAAAACTTCATTTTCTGCCCCCTGTTGCATAATTCCAGGCGGGTAACTCGTGATTTCGGTCCCCTGCCACATTGTTTACCACGCACTCCTGGCCACAGTATGTGTGTCGTCTACTCAAGCACACGCCCCCGTGACTGGATACACACTGTTTTTGTGAAACACATCACGCATTCGTTTAAAACTATCGGAAAATAGTCAATTTTCTTTAAATATTTCAGCTAGATGCCAATACAAACCCGCGTGACACCTCCAGCCAGACGGGGGATTGCCAACTTAACTCCGCCACCAGCAACGGGCTGTCCTGGTAACGGAAGTGTGTTTCACAATGTTCCATCAACGCATTTATATCCATCAACGTTGCTTCCGCTGGTTCATGACACACCGGCGACAACCAGCGAAGTTTGGGCAAAACCACCCAACGTGGGTCAACCGTTGTGACGGGCACTGGCATTTTTTTCCAGTGCAGCCACCAGCCTTTGTGATGACTGGCAGACAGCCCGTAGGGCGCCAGCGTAACGGCATCAACCTGTTCCGGAAAAAACGCTCCGGTTTCATCAAGTGGGTAAAACAGATAACCCTTGATAAAGGCAGCGGACCGGGCCGGTCCTGCCCCCATACGCATCAAACACGCTTGCGCTTCAGGAAAATCTGGCAACTTAAGTTGATGCCGAAACAAACGATCCAGCTTTATATCAAAACGATCCCGGTTACCCGGCCCAACCCAGTAAGACTGACCGTTATCGTCTGTTTTTTGCAAATAGAATTTTACCGTGGCCTCCCAGTGTTGCACCGATTTTTGTTCAGCCGCCCGAAATAAAAAATCAAACTCTCCCAGAGTACGCTTGCCGCCCGTTTCCTGCAATTGGAAAACGGGGACATTATGTTTCAATTGTTGCACGCATAAAACAGTTTTCAACCAGTAATGTAAAAGGCACTCAAAATAGATACCCAGACGATGACTTTTACATTTCGATAATGCATCTAACAAAGGCGCAGGATTTTCATCCAGCTGGCGCAGATGATTTTCATGTGTTGTGTAAACATGCCGACACCAGTCATCTGTCACCAAGGCCTGCCCTTCCGGAGCCGCCTGCAATAAACCGGGGGAGGCCATCACCCAGGCGAGATCGCGCACCACAGGATGTCCATAAGGCAATACGATATCAGTCATTATTTTCTGCTGAACTCATGCCGTCGGCAATTTGATGGCCAGAATCAAATCCATCACATTGGTGCCTGTGGGCCCGGTGATGACCAAGTCATCGCTGGCCTGCAAGAACCCACCCGCATTTGCCGCGGCCAGTGCTTGTTGCACATCAAACCCGGCCTGTGCCCCGCGTTGAAGAGTATCCCCGCCCACCAAAGCACCGGCAGCTTCTGTCGGCCCATCACTACCATCAGTGCCTGCGGCTAAAAAATAACATTCTTCCATGCCGCTCAATTCTACTGCGGCTGCCAATGCTAACTGCTGATTGCGGCCACCATATCCAGGGTTGTCTGGCAAACACACTGTTGTTTCCCCGCCCCAGATATGCAAACCGGATTCGCCATTGCACAAGGCATGGGCCAACTGCTGCCCTGCAAGCTGTGCATCACCTGTGATTAACGCCTCATGTAAATAAACCTCATACCCCAAAGCCACTGCCTCTTTTTTTGCGGCCTGCATAGCATCTTCAAGTTTTGCAATGACACGCACATCAATCGTATCGAAACAAGTATCGCCCAACAAAGGCGCAGGTGGGGCCTTGGGCAATTTTTTAATCCACTCCGGTATATCGTCAGGTTGTGATCTGTCACTGTTATCCGGGCTCAAAAAACCCGAGCCAATCACGTGCGGTGAATTATCCGGCACATCGGAAATCATCAGGCAGTTTACGTGACGTCCCACAAGCCGCTGCGCCAGGCGTCCCCCCTTGATACACGACAGCGATTTGCGCACACAATTCATCGCGGTGATATTCAAACCACTACCTAGCAACCATTGGTTTACTTTACGCAAATCCTCCAGACATAACCCATCCGGCAATATCTCCACCAGCGAAGAGGTACCACCGGAAATCAAAAAGATAAAATCATGTTGCACCGATTGTGCAGCTATAAATTCCAACAGGGTTTGGCCGGCATACAAACTGCGTTGATCCGGCACAGGGTGTGCTGATTCCAGGCACCGGATATTTTCTATGCCTTGTAGCGACGTATCACAATGCCCTTCCTTGGTGATCAACAGCCCTTCATCAAAAGCGTCCCCCAGTATCACCATTGCACCCTGCATCATGCTCGACGCTGCCTTGCCCATGGCAATCACCGCAACCGGCCCACCCGGATCATAGCCCGACAACGCCCGTTGCGTGCAATCGCCCCCCTGTACGGCCGCTAATGCGGCTTGATAAATTTGTAAAAGGTGCTTACGGGCCAAACTCATGTTTTCTCCTGTTTTATTCTTTATCCACTCGCCTTGCTGAACACAGAGGGGATGGGTATCCTCCTTCCGCATATACCGGCAAACCAGGAAAATTCTGCCATGCTCTGCGAAAAATGTGGGTTCAATAATCCAGAGGGTATGCACTTTTGTGGGCAGTGCGCCACGCCGCTGAATACCATTTGTCCCAATTGCAGCTTTAGCAATCCATTTGATTTCGAGTTCTGTGGACAATGTGCCACCCGCCTGAGCAAAACACAAAAGACTGACCATCATCACACTACATCAACACAGACACTCAGGCAGCAAGATGCAGAACGTCGCCAACTCACCGTATTGTTTTGCGACATCGTCGATTCCTCTGCGCTTTCTGAGCGCATTGACCCGGAAGAACTGCGCGATATCATGCGCGACTACCGCAACACCTGCAATGACATTGTCAATGATTATGGTGGTTATGTTGCGCAATACCTCGGTGATGGGATACTGGTTTATTTTGGTTACCCCCACGCACATGAAGACGATGCACAGCGCGCCACCTTCGCCGCGCTGGAAATGGTCAAACATGTCCCGAAACAGGTTTACTCCACACAACAAAGCGGTGACATACAACTTGCCGTCCGTATTGGCATTCACACCGGCCTGGTGGTTATCGGTGAAATCGGCGGTGGCGACACACGTTCAATGGCCTTGGGCGAAACGCCCAATATTGCTGCACGACTTCAGGGCTACGCCAGTGAAAACACGGTGGTGATCAGTGGCAGCACACATCAGTTATTAGGTCAGCGTTTTGAATGTCAAACACTGGGTACCCACATGTTGAAAGGCTTCTCCCACCCTTTCAACCTTTTTCACGTACAACAGATCCGTGGCAACAAAAACCGATTTATCAAAACCAAACGCCCTGCCCATGCCATGCTTATCGGACGGGATCAGGAAACCGGTCTGTTAATAGAAAGACTCAATCAGGCACGCAAAGGGGTTGGGCAGGTTGTTCTGCTCAGCGGTGAACCCGGACTGGGAAAAACACGCATGGTGCAGATGGTTTGCGAAAAAGTGGAAAATGAAAATTGTCTTTTTCTGGATTGCTATGGCGCCCTCTACTATAAAAACAGCTTTCTTTATCCCATTATGGACATGGCAAGGCGCATTATCGGCCTGACCGAAGATGATCCCCCGCAAAAACAGATTTCGCGTATCGAAAAAACCATCGCTACTCTGGGTATGGAACCCAAAACAGTTACCCCTGTTTTAGCTGAACTGTTATCAATTTCCCTTCCAGGAAAAACAATTGCCGACGCTGCCGGAACAAACTCCACTCCGCAGCAAAAAAAGCAGCAAACCTTTGATGTGCTCATTGATATTTTACAGGCTGTCGCCCAACAACGTTTTGTGTTGCTGGTCGTGGAGGATTTGCAATGGATAGACCCTTCCACTATTGAGCTGTTGTCATTACTCGTTGATCAGCCTGGGCTAAGCAACATTTTTACCCTTATCACCTTCCGCAACGACTTCGCTCCCCCCTGGAAAAATCGCACCTGCCTGACACAGATTACGCTCAATCGCCTTACCCAAAAACAATCAGGCAGTATGATCAGGCAGCTATGCCGGGGGAAAACGCTCCCCTTGGAAGTGTTTGCCGAAATCACCAACAAAACAGACGGCATTCCCTTTTTTGTCGAGGAACTGACCAATGCCGTGCTACGGTCTTCGCTGCTGGTGGAAAAAGAGGATCATTTTGAGCTTGGACACCATATGTCCCAACTGGAAATCCCCAGCACACTACAGGATTCGCTCATGTCACGCCTGGACAACCTCGGTGATGACAAAGAGCTGGCACAATTAAGCGCCACACTGGGACGTGAATTCACCTACGAACTATTGCTCGCCGCTGCTTTGCAAAGTGAGCCCAACCTGCAATCCAGTATGAGCCGGCTTATCAATGCCGAATTATTTGTCCAGAACGGCAAGCCACCCAAAGCACATTACCGCTTTCAGCATGCCCTGGTACGGGAAGCCGCTTATCAATCATTATTAAAGCGTACCCGTCAAAAATACCACCAACGTATTTCCACACTTATCAAGGAAAAATTCCCACAGCTTGTTACCGATAACCCGGAGATTCTTGCCCATCATTATACTGAAGCCGGAAACAATGGAGATGCATTGTATTACTGGTTATCCGCAGGCAATTCCGCGATTCAACACTCTGCCAATATTGAAGCCATCGAACATCTCAAAAAGGGCCTCGCCCTGATTAAAAAAATGCCCGAATCACCCGGGTTAAATAGGCACGAGCTGGCCTTGCAAACCACCCTGGGGCTGGCCAGCATGATGAGCAAAGGCTATGCCGCACCCGAGGTGGAAAAAGCCTATGCCCGTGCTTACAGCCTGTGCCAAAACATCACGGACACCAGTATTGTGTTTCCCGTATTATGTGGCTTGTGGGAATTTTATATTGTCCGCGCAGAGCTGGAAAAAGCACACAAGCTTGCCGATGAGCTACAGCAATATGCTGCACAATCCAACATTCCGGAGTTTTTACTGGAAGCAAAACGCGCCATAGGCACCACGCTTTTTTGGAAAGGTAATTTTTCCGAGGCATTGGAAAATCTTGAACGTCACATCGAACCGCAAACCGGGCAGGCTCACCCACAGGCAACACTGGTGGCCTATAGCCAGAATGCACAGGTGGCTTCTCTTGCCAATGCTGCATGCGTTTTATGGTTGCTTGGGAAAACAGACCAGGCACTGACGCGCGGCCAGGCCGCGCTGGATTTGGCCAAACGCCTTGCACACCCATTCAGTCAGGCCTATGCCCTGCATTTCATGGGTACCCTGTCCCAGCTTTGTGGTGACCATAAAGCGACTTACCGCTATGCTGATGCACAAATAGCACTGAGTGAAACCTATGGTTTTTCATTCTGGGCAGCGACAGGCCGTATGCTGAAGGCTTGGGCGGAATCAACAGAACAACCGGCCGACAGTATTTGTGAACGGTTTCAACAAGCGCTGCGCGATTACGAAAAATCCGGTAACCGACTCGCCCGCTCTTATTTTCAGGCCCTTCTGGCAGAGCTTTTGCGTGATGCAGGAAAAACCGATAAAGCCCGTCTGACTATCGAGTCTGCGCTGCGCGAAACGGCTTTTACTGGCGAGGGGTTTTTTACTGCGGAGCTACTGCGTATCAAGGGTGATTTTGCCATGGAAAACGGCGCTGACAATCACAGCCTTGCAGAACAATATTTCAATGAATCCCTGGCCATTGCCAAACAACAGAATGCCAACGGTCTCGTGCTGCGCACAGAAACCAGCCTTGCCAAACTTCAAAAAATATCCACTGAAACGGGTAAGCCGCAATAAACGACCTCGTAATCTACCGCAGAACATTGAACCTCAAAACACAGATGCCTGCCTGATTTTTGTCACCTGCTGAATAGCCATCCTATCCTGTTGATAAACAGAAAAAATAATTTCCCGCTTTAAAAGTGGCCACATATACCCGCAGCGTTTGGGATTGAGGTTATAAGTGTGCACCATATTTTCTTCATGGCGAGGCGAAATGATGTGTATTAGAAACGTGCACGTTCCTTATCAAAAAGTTAATGCGCTCTCTCAACCATTCGCCATAGAGGCTGTGCTAAAGCGCTCCTTGCGTTGGCCGATATGCAGGATAAGCGATGCATTTTTACGGCATCGTTCAAACTGACCGGATTAACAATCACGAAACATGTTATACCCGGGATACAAAGGCACAGTAAAATGTATAACCCTTGGGAAAAATATGCACGCCCGGCTCTCATTCACCTGCGGATGAAACAGTGTACATTTTATTTTATTTTTTTTCTGCTTGCACCAGGCATTCTCTTTGCTTCTGTCAACCCGACACTTAATTCAACAACAGAACAAGAAACAAACATTCGTTCTTTCCATGAAACAACAGAGCTGGCTGAAACCATTTGGATCGACCTGACCAGCTATTTCATCCGTTATTATGAAGAAGGTGATTACCAGAATGCGCTTTTTGCCGCCCAGCGTGCTCACGATATTGCCAACAAGAACTTTGGCCCAAATGATGTAAATACTGCTGATGCATTATTAAAACTCGGCATTATCAACCAAACATTAGGACACCTGCACAAAGCGGAAGACCGTTTACAGGAAGCATTGCGTATACTTGAAGAGCAACTCAGCCAAAATCACCCCGATCTTGCGGTGATCATGACAAATCTCGGCAATGTTTATTTTGAATTACAACGCCCCGAGCTATCTGAAAAGTATCATCAACAGGCCTTGAATATTCGCAAAAATGCCTTCCATGCAGATGATCCCGCAATTGCACAATCAACTTACAATCTGGCGGTGCTGTACGAAAGCCAACATAAATATGAACAGGCAGCAACTTTTTACCAGCAGGCAATCAGCTTATGGTCGGCAAGTGTGGGGCCTACACATCCTTATGTCGGCAATGCACTCAGCAATCTGAGTGGCATTTACCGTGCACAAGGAAAACACAACAAAGCCATAAACATCCTGCAACGTATGCTTGTTTTCAAAAAATCTGTTTTTGGCGTCCAACATGAAGAGGTTGCCCAGACACTCATCAGTCTGGGCACAAGCTATCTCGAACAAGGTGAATACAGCCCTGCCAGCCATGCCTATGAAGAAGCCTTGAATATTGCGCAACATATACTGGGCTCATCAGACCCGCAATTGGCATTGCTGATGTATACCCTGGCCAATATTTATCACGCCCAGGCACGTATCGAAGAGCAGGATCAGACATCTTTCGAGTCCAATATCATACCAACCAATAATAATTCTGCCGCCCTGGCAGATACCACACAGCGGAAAATCGCGCTTTTTGCGCAGGCTTTGCCCTTGTATAAAAAAGCCGCCGAAATACTCGATGATGGAAAAAGTGAAACACAGCCTGTATTAGATATCGTTTTAACTGAACTCGCTACACTGTACAAAGAGATTGGCAATACAGATATGGCGCAGGCAATCAAATCACGCATTACTACGCATTAGCCAGTGTTCTGTTAACAATGCGGTTCCTTACCTCAAACCGTGTTCCAGGTCTGCCTGGATATCCTCGATTTCCTCCAGACCTACCGCTATACGCACCAGCCCATCACCAATGCCAGCTTCAGCACGCAGTTCCGGGGTAATACGACCATGCGTGGTGGTGGCCGGGTGAGTAATCGTGCTCTTGGTGTCACCCAAATTTGCAGTGATTGAGATCAGACGGGTGTTATCAATAACGCGCCACGCTGCCTTCTGGCCACCTTTCACGACAAAAGACAATACGCCGCCAAAACCATTTTGTTGCTGCGCAGCCAGTTCGTGCTGGGGATGTGATGCCAGGCCGGGGTAATTCACCCGGGCAACAGCCGGCTGTTGCTCCAGCCATTCCGCCAATATCTGTGCATTACGGCTGTGTGCCTCCATGCGGATGCGTAACGTTTCCAGTCCCTTTAAAAACACCCAGGCATTAAACGGGCTCATGCAAGTGCCACCGGTACGCACTACACCGTGGATATCCCCACTCACACACTCCTCAGTACCGACAATGGCGCCACCAATACAACGCCCCTGACCATCCAGATACTTGGTGGCTGAATGGATAACAATATCCGCACCCAGTGCCAGCGGTTTTTGTAACGCGGGTGTGCAAAAACAATTATCCACCACCAGCTGACAGCCATGGGCATGAGCCAGGTCTGCCAACGCCTGGATATCGGCAATTTCTGTCATCGGGTTTGAGGGGGTTTCCAAAAACAGGAATTTGGTTTCGGGGCGTATGGCCGCCTCCCACGCGGATAGATCTGTCAACGACACATAAGAGGTTTCCACGCCAAACCGTGCCAGAATGTTGTTAAACAACACGACTGTAGAACCAAAAATAGCGCGTGATGAAACAATATGGTCACCCGCCTTCAATAAACCCAGACAGGTCGTCAGAATAGCGCCCATACCGGATGCCGTGGCCACGCAACGTTCTCCACCTTCCAGTGCGGCCAGACGTTTTTCAAAGGTCTGTACGGTGGGATTGGTAAAGCGCGAATAGATGTTACCTGGCTCGTCACCCGAAAACCGTGCTGCGGCTTGTGCCGCACTGTTGTACACATAACTGGAAGTGGTAAAAATGGCTTCACCCTGTTCACCTTCGTTAGTACGCTCATGCCCGGCCCGTACGGCCAAGGTATCGAACCCGTAGTGTTCTCCATTATCGTGTGACATTGTTTGCCTCGCATTTTCTCTTGTATTTTCAAACAGGTATTTATATGCAGGCATAAAAAAACCTGCTCAGCCATTGCCAAAGCAGGTTATTAAACTCATCACCTCGCTTTAGCCGTATTTATTTCGCGCCCGCAAGCTGATCTCAAATCGGCGCGTTAGATTGCAGACTAGTAAAACCAGCCCACTCCGTCAAGTTTTTCTCTATTGCCCTTTGCGGCTAAGCGGTATTATGTAATTCGATCACTGCATTATCATCGTCATCTGTATTCTCACGCGCGCCATCACTGCGCTTGCCTTCGATAAAATCCAGATAGTCTTGGGTTACATCCCCCGTGATATATTCACCATCAAACACCGAGGTGTCAAAACCTTTCACCGCCGGGTTGCCATGGCGGGTGGCTTCGATCAAGTCTTTCAGGTCCTGGTAAACCAGCCAGTCGGCACCAATGACTGCGGCAATCTGTTTGTCATCCCGGTTATGCCCCACCAGCTCATTCACCGATGGCATGTCGATACCATACACATTGGGGAAACGCACGGGTGGCGCCGCCGAGGCAAAATACACCTTGTTGGCGCCGGCTTCCCGTGCCATTTGAATAATCTGTTTTGAGGTGGTGCCACGCACAATGGAGTCATCCACCAATAATACATTTTTACCCTTAAACTCCAGCTCAATGGCATTGAGTTTTTGCCGCACAGATTTTTTGCGTTGTTTTTGCCCTGGCATGATAAACGTACGACCGATGTACCGGTTTTTGATAAATCCTTCACGGTATACCGTGCCCAGCTGATAAGACAGCTGCAATGCCGAGGTGCGGCTGGTATCGGGAATCGGAATAACCACGTCGATATCATGCTGCGGGTAGACCCGTAAAATTTTCTTCGCCAGAGTCTCACCCATGCGCAGACGCGCTTTGTAAACAGAGATACCATCAATGATGGAGTCCGGCCGCGCAAAATATACATGCTCAAAAATACAGGGGCTGGTTTCAGGTTTTTTCGCACATTGCCGCGTACTGATCTTGCCATTGACATCAACAAATACCGCCTCTCCCGGCGCGATGTCACGCATCAAATCAAAACCCAGTGCATCCACGGCAACACTTTCCGAGGCAATGACATACTCATCACCACGTGATGTTTCACGTTTACCGAACACCACGGGACGGATACCATGCGGGTCACGAAAACCGACAATACCGTAACCGGTAATCATCGCCACCACCGCATACGCTCCCTTGCAACGACGGTGCACAGCGGCCACTGCCTCAAAAATATCGTTGGCATCCAAGGTCAGTTTGCCCTCGTGTTGCAGCTCATGAGCAAACACGTTGAGCAGCACTTCGGAATCGGAATCGGTATTGATATGCCGGCGATCAGCGCGGAACAGGTCGCGTTTCAGCTCGGCAGCATTGGTGAGATTACCGTTGTGCGCCAGCGAAATACCAAACGGTGAATTGACATAAAACGGTTGTGCCTCGGCAGAGGAAAAACAGCCCGCCGTAGGATAACGCACATGGCCGATGCCCATGCTGCCTTGCAACCCCCGCATGTGCCGGGTGCGAAACACATCACGCACCAGACCGTTATCCTTGCGCAGATACAAACGCCGTTTGTCGCAAGTGACAATGCCCGCCGCATCCTGCCCCCGGTGCTGTAAAACCGTTAATCCATCATACAGATTCTGGTTAACGTTTTCCGTTCCAACGATGCCGATTATGCCGCACATGCAAAATACCTCATCAAAGCTTTCATTATTTGCTGATCCTGTTTGCCCGGATCAGCCAGGGATAACATTACTCGTCAGTTCCGGCGCTACGGTGTACCGTAACCACAGCGCCAGTTTGTGAAACACATCAATCAGTGCCGATTCCCGCCACCAGGGGTCCTGGGGAATGGTCGTCATGCTTGCCAGCAACACCAGCACTGCCACCACCACCACGCCACGGGCAACACCAAAAATCATGCCGATCATGCGATCTGTGCTGGTCAGCCCCGTCTTCGCCACCAACGAGCCCGCCAGACGATTGACCAGTGCGGCAATCACCAGTGTCACTACAAACAGGATGGTGAATGACACCACCATGCGCACTGAGGGGGCAGAAATACCGGTCAGCAATAAATCGGCAAAATCCCTGGCAAATGTCAACGCAATCCAAAAAGCGGCCAGCCAACCCAACAGTGACAGCGCCTCCCGCACAAACCCCCGCATCAGGCTAAACAACGCGGAGATGATGATGACGCCGGGAATAACTATGTCGACCCAAATCATAATTGCACCAGGTTCCTCAAGGGTAGGCCTGTACCAATCCCTGCAAGCCTGGCTTTTTGGCCAGGCGCTGGCGTAGCTTGTCGGCTGCCGCCTTGCTGAGTTCCGGTCCTACACGTACCCGATATACGCGGCCAGACGCGCCCTGAACCGGTTCCACAAAACTGGCATATCCCTGTTTGCGCAACTTGTCGCGTAATGCCCGGGCATTGTTACGTGCCGAGAAACTGCCCACCTGTACCACCCAGCCACTCACCTGCCCGGATTCAACAGGCTTGACCTTGGCCGGTGCAGCCTTTGTTGCGGGCGATGAAACCGGTTTTGCCGGCGGCTTCGCCGGCGTTTTCACTACAGCGTTTACCGGAGGTTTTGGCGGAGATTGGCCCGCCGTTTTTTCCACCGGGGCAGATTTGTCAGATATGGCGGGAGGCTCAACATCATCACTATCCCCCAGGGGCACCACAGGCACCGCCGCCACCGGTGGCGCTTTGGGGGCAGCAGGTACAGGCGGGAACCGAAAATCCGGTTCAGGGGGAATATTGCTGCCGTCAATACCACCGCCAAGGTTACCCTTGCCCGGCAACAACATGGGGATAAAAATCACCGCCAGCGCTACCAGCACCACCGCACCCACTAATCGCTGCTTGAGTTGAATATTCACAAAATGCCTCGGTACCCAATGAAGCGTGATTATACTGCCTCGCCCAGCACCGCCGCCACTGTATAAAACGATCCAGTCACAACAATACGATCCTCTGCCGCACCGGCCGCCAGTGCTGCCTGATAGGCCGCGGCAACATCATTAAAAATGTCTATTGAAACACTGCGGGTTGCGGTTTCCGTTGGCCTGGCCAGCAACGCAGCCTGTAACTGCCCCACCGGGGCCGCACGGGGTACTGGCAAGGGCGCCAGATACCAATGGTCCACTACAGAGCATAGCTGTTCTACCACGGCATCGATATCCTTGTCCGCCAACATACCCAGCACGGCAAATGTGCGGCCCTGGCAATCCTGACACAGCAGATTATTGGCGAGTGCCTGCGCACTTTGAGCATTATGGGCCACATCAAAAATCTGCAACGGCATACCCGGTATAATTTGAAAGCGCCCTGGCAGCGACACTGATCGCAAACCTCGCGCAATAGCCGCAGCATCCACAGGGAAGTCCGCTCTCAGGCATGATAATACCGCCAGTACACCCGCTGCATTGTTCAACTGAAAGTCACCTGGCAAAGCGGGCAGAGGTAAATTCTCAAAACGGTGCTGTGAGTTGCGCCAGCGCCAGCCGTCAACCTTTTGCCCACCAGACCTTTCGACAAACCTTTCAAGAAAAAAGTCCTTCCCCAACAGCGATAACAATGTCCCCAGCGACTCCGCCACCGACAACAGCGATGCCGGCGGTAGCGGATCAGCACATACGGCTGGCTGGCCGGCACGCAAAATGCCCGCCTTTTCACGGGCAATGGTCTCGCGGTCACCGCCCAGCCAATCCACATGATCCACGCCAATGGCGGTGATCAATGCCACATCGGCATCCAGTATATTCACCGCATCCAGCCGTCCACCCAGCCCCACTTCGAGGATAGCCACATCCACCCCGGCACGGTGCAGAATATCAATAGCAGCAAGGGTGCCAAATTCAAAGTAGGTCAAACGGACATCTGCACGGGCCTGATCAATACGCTCGAAAGACGCGCACAGCGTGGCATCATCTACCGGTTTGCCCGCAAGTTTGATGCGCTCGTTGTAACGCAACAAATGTGGCGAGGTGTAACTGCCGACACGGTAACCGGCAGCAAGTAAAACAGCTTCCAGCATCGCCACACTGGAGCCTTTGCCATTGGTTCCAGCCACTGTAATCAATGTAAAACCAGGCTGGCTAAGTTTCAGCCGCGTCAGCACAGCACTTGCCCGTTCCAGCCCAAGATCAATTTCTACGGGGTGCAGCGTCTCCTGCCACGTCAACCAGTCTTTAAGGGTATTAAAGCGCATCTAAACGTAAAACACAGATTGTCAACCCATAAACCCGATAGATTTTCCGGCGCCCGGCTTGGCCCTGCATTCCTTTTCCAGCGCATTCAATAAATAACGCGGGTGAATCGCTTTATTCAGGCTTCGGGACTGGCGCACGACTGTCGCAAAATCCCCAGGCGTAAGATTATCGAACCGCGCCAGCGCTGTTTTCCAGTGCTTCATTTCATCCTCAACGGTACAGCCATGCTCTTCCAATATTTGCAGAAACAGCGCCCACGCCTGCTGGGGCTTCATGCAGTCAAATTTTATCTTCAGATCGAAACGGCGTAACGATGCAGCATCCACAAGATTCAGTAAATTTGTAGAGGCAATAAACACGCCATTGAAGCTTTCCATTTGAACCAATAATTCATTAACCTGGGTGATCTCCCATGAGTTCTGAGAGGAACCGCGATCCAGCAGAAAACTATCCACTTCATCAACAAGCAACACCATGTCGTCAGCCTCAGCCTCATCAAACATGGCAGCGATATTTTGTTCTGCTTCCCCCACCCATTTGCTGAGAATGTCCGAAGCCTGTTTTTTAAGCAAGGGTTTGTCCAGCTGTTCCGCAACATAATGTGCAAAAGCTGTTTTTCCGGTACCTGGTGCACCATACAGACAAATACGTGCCTGGTGATTTTGTTGCAACCCCCTGGTTAACGCCTCCAGATCCTGGTCTGGATTCAGGTACTCAAGGCTATAGCGGGTTTCACGACTGATAACCGTGCGGGGCTTACGGGATAATCCCAGAACTTGTAGTTTATTACCAATAATCCTTTCCAGGTTTTTCTCCAGCGCCTTTGTGTTTCCATCATTCAGATGAGCTGCAATTTTAGCGGCGCTCTCAGCATGTGCCGGCACCAAATGCTCATGTTCCGCCATTTGCGCCAACCATGCTTCACTCAAATTCAGGTGACCGAGGTATTTGTCGAGAATACGCCGGCGGATATTACGTGTGGGAGAACGTAAATTCAGAACAAAATCAAAACGACGTAACACCGAATCATCCAATTGCACCACACTGTTACACAACCAGAATGCAGGGATTGAATTTTCCTCCAACAATTGATGCACCCAGGCTTTTTTGAAATCAGGGCGTGTCACATGACCAAACGGGCTGAAATTCACATCAGGAAAAGCATCTTCTATTTCATCAAACAAAATGGCTGATTTTTCTTTATTGGCCAACATTTTCTGAGTCAGCTGATAAGCAGCAAAACGGTCTTTTCCATCAATGGGATTACCTTCCATATCCTGCATGGTGATTTCGTATAACTCAAACCCGCAGTACTGGCTTAAGGTTTTCACCAGCTCGGTTTTACCTGTGCCGGGTTCACCGTATATCAATACGTTAATCCCCTGAATGTTTTTCTTTTCAGCTGACTGTAAATAGCATGTCAATAGATCAATATCGGCTGTTAAGTGAGGGAAGTCTTCAATTGACAGGTGCGACTGATCCACCATTTTAAAAAAACATTGTAATATTGCCCCGGGATTATTCTGCTCCTGAGTCAAGGCATATTTGATACTGTGTGGGACATCAAAGCACTGCTGCAATGAATGCATATAGTGGCCACTGGTATTGATGCGCAACAAGCCCGAAGATATCAATGTACCATTGGTGCGCATGGCATTATCAATCTCATTGCGGGGAACATTCAGGATTATCGACAGGCTGTTCCTGATTTGTTCATTGCTCATTTCCCCAAGCGTCTCGACCACCATATTAAACCCCGCAGACGAACCCGATACGATGACAAACCGCAATATATCGATCTCACACTGTGTCAGATTTAACGATTTTTGAAGAACTGAAATATTGACGGAAAAAACATCCTGGGGAGAGGTCAGCGTATCACTTTCCAGTGATTTTAATGTATTGGACAGATTGGAAAATATGTCTTTTTTACCAACATTTTCGTCATGTAAAAACGCTGACAAACCCAAAACATGCATCGTTTCCGGGTCATGCAGACCACCATAACGATCAAAAAACCGGTTGAATACATTCAACCGGGTCAGAATGCGCAAATTCCAGAGTTTCAACAACGAATCACAATCTGAGGTTTTTTTGTGGGCATCCATATTGGTAGGGGATTGTCTGTTATCAGTTATTTTAGTCATCGTTCAGCACCAAAAAATTGCCCAGCCAAGCTAAAAGCTGCATTCTAGAAGAATTCACCCATACCGTATAGACATATCGCTTCATGCAAACCAGAAAACAATACGAAAGCTTCTAAAGAACTTGCACGAAATAATGCGATTCCCACTTATGCTTTAATCGGGGTGTTTCACCATCAAAACGACAGCCATACAACCACGCCACATTAAACGCACCGACCTTCGTCAATATGTTTACTGTCTTGTTAATTCGTTTTACCGGTAAATTATAAAAAGACTGGCTGACTGACAATTTCTCCGTACCGAAATTTCGCCAGGACTTAACAATAATATAATCGCTATCCGGTCCTTTGCTTGGGTAAGAATAATCCGCTAAGGATGGTAAATGTCGTTAGTAGATAAAAAGTTCATAGTCAATTTCTTTAATGCAGGTGCGGCCAATATAAAACAGCAGCACAATCATTAAAATTCCTGTTATCACGCCCAAAAAAATAACGGTAAGTATTAACTCTGGCATTTCCATCAGATGACACTGACAGATTGTGTCATACACTCTTTCACCGCGTTTTTTCCAACATCACCCGCAGTGGTCTTGCCACACGACAAATCCGCACCAATGGTACACGCTTCGTGATCTGCCTCGAAACGGCTGCATTGTTGGCTGTTCGGGGTGTGACAATCATCAGCTGTCCGGCCTGAACCTGTCCGGCTTTCAGATGGCTGTTAATCGCCTTGACGTGCTCAACAGCCAGCTTGGAAGGGCTGGCGTAAAGCGAGTTTATCAGTGCGTCAACAGTCTGTGATTCTTTCGCAAAATGGTAGTCGATGCCGTCGGGGATCGCGCGGGCTGAGGCGGTGGTCATGATTTATTGTTTGGGTTGTAAATATAACAAACAGTAAAGACTGATTCTGGGCCGTGGTTTTCCTGACGTCTGTTTTTAAGGCGCTGGCTGTCCCGTTAAGATGGCCAATAAATTGGCAATACGGTCGCGCAGGTCGCGTCGGTCAATCACCATGTCCACCGCGCCTTTTTCCTGTAAAAACTCGCTGCGTTGAAAACCTTCCGGCAGGGTTTGGCGCACGGTCTGCTCAATGACCTTCGGTCCGGCAAAACCAATCAGCGCTTTGGGCTCGGCAATATGTACATCACCCAGCATGGCCAGACTGGCCGATACCCCGCCCATGGTGGGATCAGTCAGCACGGACACAAACGGAATACCCTGTTTACTGAGTTTCGCCAGGGCTGCGCTGGTCTTGGCCATTTGCATCAGCGAAAACAGTGCTTCCTGCATGCGTGCGCCACCGCTGGCGGAGAAACACACCAGCGGAATGTTGTGCTCCAGGGAGGTATTCACCGCACGCACAAAACGCTCGCCCACCACTGAGCCCATGGAACCGCCCATGAATTTGAATTCGAAGGCCGTTGCCACCAGCGGCACTCCCTGTACCTGCCCCATCATACTCACCAGGGCATCTGTCTCTCCTGTGGCTTTTTGTGCCTGGGTCAGGCGGTCTTTATATTTTTTAACGTCTTTAAATTTAAGTGCGTCAACCGGCACGACTTCTGCGCCGATTTCCTCGCGCGGTTCTTCATCGAGAAAAATGTCCAGACGACGACGCGCGCCTATGCGCATATGATGGTCGCACTTGGGACAAACATCCAGGTTGCGTTCCAGTTCTGCGCGATACAATACTGCGCTGCACGCTGTACATTTGGCCCAGATACCTTCCGGCACAGCTTTTTTCTGGCCGCTTTGGGTGCTGATTCTTGACGGGATTAGTTTTTTTAGCCAGCTCATCGTGTTTTTACACTCTATATTCAGTCAGGAGCGTACATGGACAATTTGTACAAAAATGCCATGTACGTTTTTATTTTATCTAACGGTTTTTATACATCCATTCCCGCCCGCATCTGCATCAGCAACCCGGCAATTTCCGTTTTGATTCTATCGTGTTGAGCAGCGGCCTGCTCTATTTTTTGCACCAGGGCGCTGCCTGCCACGACAGCATCGGCTACAGCGGCAATGGCGGCGGCTGATTCAGCATCCTTGATACCAAAACCGACACCCACTGGCAAATCAGTGTGTTTGCGAATCTGCGCCAGCTTGTCCGCTACCGCCCGTACATCGAGATTGCCTGCACCAGTGACGCCTTTCACTGCGACGTAATAAACGTAGCCGCTGGCGGCTGCGCAAATGAGCTTGATGCGTTCGTCGTCCGAGGTGGGCGCCAGCAGGAAAATGGGGTCGAGTTGTTGTGATTTGAGTGCAGCCACCAATTCGTCGGCTTCTTCGGGCGGCAAATCAACGGTAAGCACGCCATCGACGCCAGCCTGTATGGCGGCTTCGGCAAAGACTGCGTACCCCATCACCTCCACCGGGTTGAGGTAACCCATGAGTACCACGGGCGTGGCGTTATCCTGCTGGCGAAATTCGGCCACCATGGCCAACACATCGCGCAGGCTGACGTGGTGTGCCAAGGCCCGTTCGGCGGCGCGTTGGATCACCGGGCCGTCAGCCATGGGGTCGGAAAATGGCACACCCAGTTCGATAATGTCCGCACCAGCGCTAACCATGGCGTGCATCAGCGGTACGGTGATGCCGGGGTCAGGGTCGCCTGCTGTCACGTAGGGAATGAGTGCTTTGCGGTTTTTCGTTTTTAGTTTGTCGAAACAGTTTTTGATACGGCTCATGTTTTTCCCAATCAAATAAATGACTATAAAGTCGTAACTCCGTCTGAATTTTTAAATACAAATCAAGAAGTTATTTTGTAATCCGCTGGCTTTGCGTTTATAACACTCAGCCTGATAGTGTTACACACTTCTAAAAAAACAGGCTGGGTAATTACTTAAAATCAAATTCAAACCTCAATGCCTTCCAGCGCTGCCACGGTATGAATATCTTTGTCACCCCGACCGGAAAGATTGACGATAATAATTTGATCCTTGTCCATGGTGGGTGCCAGTTTGGTGGCATAGGCCAGCGCATGGCTGGACTCCAGTGCAGGAATAATACCTTCGATACGGGTCAGGTCGTGAAAGGCTTGCAGGGCTTCATCATCGTTGATAGCCACGTACTCGGCACGACCAATGTCTTTTAACCAGGCATGCTCGGGGCCAACCCCGGGGTAATCCAGCCCGGCGGATACGGAATGCGTTTCGATGATCTGACCATCGTCATCTTCCATCAAATAGGTCCGATTGCCATGCAGCACACCGGGGCGGCCGGCACACAGTGGCGCGGCATGCCGGCCGGAGTCCAGCCCGTCACCCGCCGCTTCGACACCATGGATAGTCACTTCCTTGTCATCCAGAAAGGGATAAAACAAACCAATGGCATTGGAGCCCCCTCCCACGCAAGCGATCAGTGCATCCGGCAATCGTCCGGCCTGCTGCTGAATCTGCTGCCGTGCCTCACGACCAATAATGGCCTGAAAATCACGCACCATGGCCGGATACGGGTGCGGCCCTGCAACAGTGCCGATGATATAAAAAGTATCATCGATATTGGTCACCCAGTCCCGCATGGCTTCGTTGAGCGCGTCTTTGAGTGTCTTCGAGCCGGAGTCTACAGACACCACTTCTGCACCCAGTAGCTTCATGCGATAAACATTGATGGCCTGTCGGGCGATGTCTACTGCGCCCATGTAGATCACGCATTTCAATCCCAGCCGCGCAGCAACAGTGGCTGTGGCAACACCGTGCTGGCCTGCACCGGTCTCGGCAATAATGCGGGTTTTGCCCAAACGTTTGGCCAGCAGTGCCTGGCCGATGGTGTTGTTCACCTTGTGCGCACCGGTGTGATTGAGGTCTTCGCGTTTGAGATAAATCTGCGCACCGCCGAGGTAACGGGTCCAGCCTTCGGCCAGATACAACGGTGAGGGACGGCCTACATAGTTTTGTAAATCGGCATCCAGCTCAGCGATGAAGTCGGGATCAGTGAGGTATTGTTCATAGGCATCCTGCAATTCCTGTAACGGCACCATCAGGGTTTCGGCGACGAATTTACCGCCGTAAATACCAAAATGACCGCGATCATCCGGCGCCTGACCGATGAGTTTATCTCCCACTTTCATATTCTCTGGCTGTGACACATTCGCTACCTTTGATTCGTATTTCATACAAAATAATTTTTTCTTTGCGTTCTTTGCATTTATTACACCGGCCTTGAGCAAACATACCCATTCAGGCACGCGCACGGTCCTTAATTCGATGCGTCGGCAATCCGCACTGCGGCAACAAAGTCCGCCATTTTACCCCAGTCCTTGACACCTTTCTCCGCCTCAACACCACCGCTCACGTCCACAGCATATGGCTGCACGGTTCGAATGGCCTCACTCACATTACCGGCATCCAGGCCTCCGGCGAGGATCACTGATGCCGGCAAATCGCCCGGCACCCGCGCCCATTCAAATGACTCTCCGGTCCCTCCCGGTAAGGCCGGATGATAAGCATCCAGCAACAGTCCCCGGGCTTGCGCATGCCGGTCAGCCTCGATCTGCAAATCCACATCCTCACGCATGCGGATTGCCTTGATGTACGGTCGATTGAAACAGGCACAAAACTCAGGCGATTCATCACCATGAAACTGCAACAAATCCAGATTGACCCGATCCAGTACGCCTTGGACTTCGTCCGCCGTCGCATTCACAAACAGGCCCACCGGGGTAATAAATGGCGGCAGGGCATTCACCACAGCACAGGCTTGCTGCATATCAACATTACGTGGACTGGGGCCATAAAATACCAAACCAATGGCATCAACACCCAACTTCGCGGCCTGTTGCGCGTCTTCCGGGCGGGTGATGCCGCATATTTTGATGCGAGTGGCCATAAGTAACGAAAACTGATTACGATGAAGGAATCGCGCAGATTACCAGACCAACCGGGTCGGTGAAACCTGCGGAATAGCAAACTCGGGCGGATATTCCACGCTCATGAAATAAAGCCCGTATGGCGGCGCGGTCACACCACCTTGGGTGCGGTCACGGGTCTCCAGCACTTCCCGGCTCCAGTCCACCGTTTGTTCGCCTGCACCGATGGCCATCAACACCCCTGCGATATTACGCACCATATGCTGAAGAAAGGCATTGGCTTCGAGGTCGATAATGATCAGGTCTTCCTGGCGCTGCACATCCAGTTGATACAGGGTGCGCACCGAACTGTGCGCCTGACAGGCCACAGCGCGATAGGCATTAAAGTCGTGTTCACCCAGCAAATGTCGTGCAGCCTGTTGCATGCGTTGTTCATCCAGATCTCGATGATCCCACGCTACCCGTTTGGCGGCAAAGGTGGGGCGCACTTCGCGATTGACGATCACATAGCGATAACGTCGGCGCACGGCGCCAAAGCGTGCGTGAAAATCCCCGGCGACCGGTCTGGCCCACTGCACAGAAATCGTCTTGTCGATATTGGCATTGGCGCCGTACACCCAGGAGCGTTCACTGCGCTCGGCGCTGGTTTCAAAATGAATCACCTGGCCACAGGCATGCACCCCCGCATCGGTACGGCCTGCACAGACCACTTTTATCTCTGCGTCAGCAACCTGGGACAAACCCGCTTCCAGCACGCCCTGCACCGTCGGCACATCCTGCTTCTGGGCTTGCCAGCCGCAAAAATGACTGCCGTCGTATTCGATACCCATGGCAATGCGCATCGTTTTATCCTACGTCCGTCATGATGATTTTTACCGCCAGCAGCAACAGCGTCAGCAATACAGGGATAGCCCACTGCACCAAAGGCGGGCGCGACTGTTCAGGCAAAGTGATGGCCTGCAAGGATGCCTGCTCCGCATCATCAATCACTTTGGCAAACAGGCGGTGGGCAGTTTTGGCAATGGCCATCAGCTTTGGTTCAGAAGGTTCTGCTTCTGAAGCCAGAGGCGCTACAGACTTAGCTGCAACGGCTTCGGAAGTTTCTTCGCGCACTTCATGCTGGTAGGCTGCGCGCAACACGCCCACCGTCGCCAGTGTCAGCGAAATACGCACGGCCAGTCGCTCGTGGGACAAACCCAGCCATGACAGCGGTTGTAAACACCAGCTCACTGCGGATAAAAATTCAGCCTGCCCGGTACTCCCAATCAACACATTCACCGCCGCAACAATCAACACCAGCACGGCAATACGTAACAGCCCCTGCACCAAACCCTCCTGGGTTGGTCCCCATAACACATCAGGTAACAACAATATTCCCGGCGTAAAAAACAGGTAAACCACGAGAATCGACAAAAACAGCCAGCGCAGGCGTTTGAGCATCTTCAACGCATTATGTAGCTGAGTGGGCACACCACGGACAAGCTCGGATACATACAGCAATACCACCAGCACAAACCCCGCCAGCAGCAGCGGTTTAGTGCCTATTGCCATAGCGGTGCCAAAGATCAAAAAACAGACAATTTTGATGACGGCATGCATGGGGATGTATTTTAATATGAATCAAACGCTGAATGTGAAACTCCCCCAGCTAAACTTAAACCTAAAAACCGCAGTTGAATCTACTGCGAACGCCTATGGCACCGAATCTAAAAGACTTTTTGGAATTTAGCCTTAAAAAAACATGGCATCCTTCGCACCTTCGCGCCTCTGTGTTGGTTTTTCCGGTTTTTGGCTGGAGCATTTTCAGTCCTTGATTCACATTTCAATCTGAATCCTGCAAGTACTCGCGCTGCACAAAAAAGGCGCAGACCTGCCGGTCTGCGCCTTTTTATGATTACCCGATTCAGGTTCAGGCAATCTGCGACAGCAATTCCTCAGCCTGTTTCTTCTGTGTGCCATCCCCTTCTTCCATGACTTCTTCGAGGATGCTGCGTGCACCATCAGCGTCCCCCATGTCTACATAAGCTTTGGCCAGATCCAGCTTGGTGCCAATTTCATCGACTTCACCGAAAACATCATCGCTTAACTCGCCGCCAAGCTCATCTACATTTTCGATTCCACCATCAGTTTCTACACCACTGATCGAGTCTTCTGCAACGACAGCTTCATCAACAACAGTTTCGTCAATGTCCCCAAGATCAAAGTCCAGGCTGCCATCATCATCCACTGGTGCTGTAGCCGTCGTCTCACCGTCAGCATCAGTATCGGCATCCAGGTTGAAGTCCAGGGAGGAAACGTCAAAATCCAGGCTGTTGTCATCAGGAGCGGTGTTATCACCCCCCTCTGCTGGCGCAGCTTTTGTTGTTTCCGCGGCATCAGAGCCCATGTCCATATCAAAATCGAGGCTGTTGTCGTCATTAGTCGCAACGGGTGACTCTTCTACAACGGCATCACTACCAGTGGCCGCTTCCAGCTCCGCAAACATTTCATCGGTTGCTGCATCACCTGTGGCAGTACCGGTGTCAATATTGTCGGCATCAATATCAAAATCGAAGTCCAGCAAATCATCATCACCAGTACCTGCGTCTTCTTCCAGGTCTTCTTTTAACGCTTCAGCGGAATCACCACCAAACAAATCGCTGCCCGGACACAATTGCGTCCCCATAGTGACAACCTTGGCCCACATAGGATCAGACTCATCACCCAACGCATCATGTAATTCCTGTGCCTGTTGTTCGAAGGATTCACGATCCTTGGCGGCAAAAAACACCTCCAGCATTTTCAGTTTGATCTCATGGCGGTCCGGCTCTTTTTCCAATGCCTCTCTGAGAATATCTTCAGCCTGCTGATGACGGCCGTAGGCCAGATAAACATCGGCTTCCGAGATAGGATCAACATCAGCCGCATCGGTCTCGATACCACTCATGCCGCTCATTTCACTCATGGCAAAATCACTGACCATGGAGCTTTCACCGCCATTCATGGATTCTGTCGTTGCGCCCGCGTTACCGTCCGCGTCTCCCACATTCAGAATGCTTTCCTCAAAGCCATCCTGCATCTTGCGGCGACGTTGGATCACTGCGGCAATAATCAGGAGCAGCAACACACCAAGCCCCCCGTACAATACTATGGGGTCATCCAGCAGCCCCGGCTCTGCTACGGGTGCCGCAGGTGCGGGTGCAGCGGCCTTCTCCTCTTCGGCAATTACTTCCGTTTCTGCTTCTGCACCTTCTGCTTCTGCGCCTTCTTCGCCCAGAACCTCCGCCGCCGGTTCTTCTTCCGTTGCAGCATCCGCAGCCGGCACTTCCGCTTCAACCGGCTCAGGCTCTATACCTGCCTGCGCTTGCAACAACCTCATTTCATCATCTTTGAGCGTGATGAGTCGTTGCATGGCCTCTAATTGCTCTTCCATTTCCGCCAGGCGGGCTTTTAATTCATCCGTCTCCTGGCGATTGGCGTCCAGCGCCTCGGCGGCCAGCAACAAGTCCTCACGCAGTTGATCCACGTCTTCATCGCCCGCGCCACTGCCCGCGCCCTTGGAACCAGGGGCAACCAGCTTGAGACTGGCCTGATCCCCAGCTCTGCCGGCGCCAGTACCTTCGCCACGGGAAACCCGTCCTCCGGTCACTGCATCGGCCTGGCGCACCAGTTTGCCGCTCTTACGCGCCCGCCATTCACTATGCTGGCGATTGACTTCTGCATTCGCCTCAGCAGCCGAAAATGCAGATAACTCATTAATATCGTCAACGCGCAACACATAACCCGCCTTAAGCTGGTTCACATTGCCACCATAAAAGGCATTGGGATTGCTCCGCACCAGCGCCAGCATCATCTGATCAACAGTGACGCCACTGGGGCGCATCTGGTGGGCGATTTCATAAAGGGTATCGTTGTACTGCACCGGGCCGTAGGTCAGCTCACCGGGCTGATGGGAAACCGGAGCCATTGTTGCACGGGAACGAATCGGTGCAGGACGTGTGGCCCGGGCAGGTGCTGCCTGTTGTGCCGGGGCCGCAACGGCGGCCTGCTGTACTGGGGCAGGGGCTTCATCCGATAATACCGGCGGGTCTACCAGCACAGTAAATTCACGCAGAATACGGCCGCGCGGCCAGCGGGCCTCAACCACAAAATCCAGGAACGGTTCGGTAACAGTTTTGGTGGTCGTCAACCGAACATAGGCCGTACCATTTTTACGGCTGACGACCTCGAAATTGATATTGGTAAGAAAGAAAGCACGGTCAGCGCCAACACGTTGAAAATCTTCCACTGAACCCAGCTTGACTGTCAGATTGTTCAGATCGCCTTTCTGTACTGACAGCAGCTCTATCTGCGCATCCAGAGGCTGGTTGAGTGCCGACTTCATCACAATGTTACCCAGCCCCAGCGCGTGTCCCAGTGCTGGAATCAACATCATTATTGCCAAAATGGCCATGGCCGGTGCCAATCGTTTTGCCGGTGCAAATAGCGTATCCGGTGCCGATAGCTTACTCATAGTTACTCCCGTTTTTTAGTTATTCAGCCTGCCTGCTGATTCCCCATATCTAGGAAACCCACTACAGCATCGGCAACCTATAGGAATTGTTTAGAAATATTAGGCAATTAGAGCAAAGAATCAGAAGCAACTATAGCTTACAAGCCCTCTTTTACCAACAGCTCAAGGATTTGCACACAATTCAGCGCCGCCCCTTTGCGCACATTATCGGCAACTACCCACAAATTTAAACCACAAGGATGAGAAATATCTTCACGGACACGACCTACAAATACTGCGTCCTCACCCGCCGCATGTGTGACAGCCGTGGGCGAATTGCCGGGCTCATCATCATCCAGCAGCTCCACCCCTGGGGCCTGTCGTAACAGATCCCGCGCCTCGTCTACACCCAGTTTTGCGCCAGTCTCCACATGCACTGCCTGGGAGTGGCCGAAAAACACGGGGGCCTGCACCGTAGTCGGGTTGATAAAAATGTCACCATCAGCAAGAATTTTTTGCGTTGCCCGCAGCATTTCCATTTCGCAGGACAAGTAACCATTTTCTTCAGCAACCGTGACTTGCGGTAAAACATTAAAGGCAATCTGCTGCGGGAACATTTTACGTTTAGCGTCCTGCATATTCAACAGGGCAATTGTCTGGCTGGCAAGTTCATCCATCCCGGATTTGCCTGATGCTGTCACTGCCTGATAACTAACCACATTTATACGCTCAATGCCAACAACATCATAAATGGGTTTGAGAGCAACCAGCATTTGTATTGTTGAACTGTCAGGACTGGAAATAATATTGCGCCGCCCCTTACGATGAACATAACCAGTAATTGCCTGTGGATTCACTTCAGGAATCACCAGCGGCACATCATCGTCATCCACAAACTGTGCGGAGGTATCAACCACCATACAACCCGCCGCAGTAGCGCGCGGTACATATTCCGCAGAAACCTCATCACTCGCGCAAAACACGACAATATCAGCTTGTGAAAAATCAAAATCCGCCACATCCTTCACGGTGTGATACTTACCGCCCAGCGCCACCTTTTTCCCGGCTGTACGCATGCTTGCCAATGGAAAAAAATCACCTACAGGAAAATCACGTTCCTCCAGAAATGATACAAGGGCCTCACCCACCAGACCGGTTGCGCCCACTACAGCCACATTAAACGTTTTACTCACAATTTTTATGATCCAATATTTATGCCATTAACATCGAGTTTACTAAGAAACGTGCGCGTTCCTTCATGTTGCCAACAACAGCCGCAACATACGACGTAAAGGTTCCGCTGCACCCCATAACAACTGATCGCCCACCGTAAAGGCAGATAGATAATCATTACCCATGGTGAGTTTGCGCAACCGCCCCACGGGTACTGTCAACGTACCGGTAACGGCGGCAGGAGTCAGATCTTTCACCGTGGCCTCACGATCATTGGGTACGACTTTCACCCAATCGTTTGCCTGTGCCAGCATATGATAAATTTCATCCAGTGGTGCATCTTTCTTCAATTTGATGGTCAATGCCTGGCTGTGGCAACGCATGGCGCCAATACGCACACAGATACCGTCGACGGGAATGACGTTATCAGTACGGCCAAGAATTTTGTTGGTCTCCACCTCGGCTTTCCATTCCTCGCGGGTCTGACCACTGTCCAGCGGGGAGTCCAGCCAGGGGATCAGACTGCCCGCCAACGGCACTCCCCAGTTGTCTTTGGGGTAGTTGTCAGAACGCAAAAAACCGGCCAGTGTTTTGTCGATGTCCAGTATTACGGCAGCAGGGTCTTCGTTAAGGTCTTTGACCGAATCATTGATCGCACCCATCTGCCGGATCAGTTCCCGCATGTTCTGCGCGCCAGCACCAGAAGCCGCCTGATAAGTCATGGGTGAAATCCATTCCACCAGATCATTTTCAAACAGCCCGCCAATGGCCATTAACATCAGGCTTACAGTGCAGTTGCCACCGACAAAGGTTTTAGTGCCGTTGGCCAGGCCGTTTTTGATAACATCGAGATTCACCGGATCAAGCACAATAATGGCATCATCTTTCATGCGCAGCGTAGAAGCGGCATCAATCCAGTACCCCCCCCACCCCGCCTTGCGTAACTGCGGATAGATATCTTCAGTATAACCGCCGCCCTGACAGGTAATGATGACATCCATTGCTTGCAGCTCATTAATGGATTTTGCATCCTTTAATAACGGTACATCTTTACCGATGTCCGGGCCTGGTTGTCCGGTTTGTGACGTGGTAAAAAACACCGGCTCGATGAGGTCAAAATCTTTCTCATCGCGCATACGTTGCATGAGCACTGAACCCACCATGCCGCGCCAACCGATTAATCCGACTTTTTTCATTTTTCCATTACCTGCTTTTTTTGATATTGAGTATTTAACGCAAAGTTCGCAAAGGCGCAGAGGGCGCAAAGAAAAAGAACAAAAAACTTTGTGTTCTTTGCGTCTCAGCGTCCTTTGCGTTTACAACATCGCGCTTTATAAAGCCGATACGACTGCATCGCCCATTTCACTGGTGCTCACTTTTTGCATGCCATCACTGTAAATATCTGCCGTACGCAACCCCTGATCCAACACACTTTCAACGGCTTTTTCAATACGGTCTGCCATCGCACTTTCATTCAGTGAATAACGTAGCATCATCGCCACGGATAAAATCGTCGCCAGTGGATTAGCCACGTTCTGCCCGGCAATATCGGGAGCCGAACCATGAATGGGTTCATACATACCTTTGCCATTGGCATCCAACGAGGCCGAGGGCAGCATACCAATAGACCCCGTCAACATGGCGGCGCAATCAGAAAGAATATCCCCAAACATGTTGGTGGTGACCATCACATCAAATTGTTTGGGGGCGCGCACCAGCTGCATTGCCGCGTTGTCCACATACATGTGTGACAACGCCACTTCGGGATAGTCTTTGGCCACATGTTCCATCACGTCACGCCACAGTTCCGTGCATTCCAACACATTGGCCTTGTCCACAGAACAGATTTTTTTGCCGCGTTTCATGGCGATATCAAAAGCAGAGCGTCCGATGCGTTCGATCTCGGACTCGGAATAAACCAGCGTGTTAAAACCCTGTCTCTCACCGTTATCGAGAGTACGCACACCACGCGGTTGACCAAAATAAATACCGCCGGTGAGTTCACGTACGATCATAATGTCCAGTCCGGCAACCACTTCCGGCTTCAGTGTGGAGGCATCGGCCAACTGTTTGTAAAGAATTGCAGGACGCAGGTTGGAAAACAGCTCCAGCTCTGACCGCAAACCCAGCAGTCCTTTTTCTGGACGTACACTGATGTCCAGTGATTCCCACTGATAACCACCCACCGCGCCCAGCAGAATTGCATCGGCCTCTTTGGCCAGCGCCAGCGTATCATCGGGTAATGGCTTGCCGCTGGCTTCGTAACCGGCACCACCGACAGGAGCTTCATTCATTTCGATATCAAGACCATCGGCACGCAAACACTCCAGCACCTTTACTGCTTCAGCAACAATCTCGGGGCCGATACCATCACCAGGTAAAATTGCAATCTTTTTCATTTATCCAACTCCAGTATTTAACGCAGAGACCGCAGAGACACGGAGGCACAGAGAAAGCAATTCAAAAAAACCTTGCGTCTCTGCGCCCCCGTATCCTCTGCGTTTATATACTCTTTTCAAAACAACCACGGCGCTTCTGCACTACGCCGTGCCTCATAAGCACGAATGTCGTTCACATGTTGCAAAGTCAGCCCAATATCATCCAGCCCGTTCAACAAACAATGTTTACGAAATTCTTCCACATCAAAAGTAATGTTCTTGCCATCCGGCGTGATGATGGTCTGCGCTTCAAGGTCAACACCTAACGCATAGCCCTCGTTAGCCGCCACAGCCTGAAATAATCTGTCCACTACCTGTGCATCAAGCACAATGGGCAGAATACCGTTCTTGAAACAGTTGTTGAAAAAAATGTCCGCGTAACCAGGCGCGATGATGACGCGAAAGCCGTAATCAAGCAATGCCCAAGGAGCATGTTCGCGCGAGGAGCCACAGCCAAAATTCTCTCGCGCCAATAAAATGCTCGCTCCCTGATAACGCGGCTGGTTGAGCACAAAGTCCGGGTTCAATGGCCGAATACTGTTATCCATACCCGGCTCACCATGATCAAGATAGCGCCACTCATCAAACAGGTTGGGACCAAACCCCGAACGCTTGATGGACTTCAAAAACTGTTTGGGAATAATGGCATCGGTATCCACGTTGGAACGATCCATGGGTGCCACGATGCCTGTTATTTTCGAAAATTTTTCCATTGTTCAAACTCCGCGTTAGAAACGCAAGCTCGCAAAGACGCAAAGTACGCTAAGAAAAGACTCTAAAACAATAAAATCTTTGCGTCCTTTGCGCTTCTGCGCCCTTTGCGTTAAATATCAAGTCCTCTTACATCCACAAAATGCCCCATAACCGCTGCCGCTGCTGCCATGGCCGGGCTCACCAGATGCGTGCGTCCCCCCTGCCCCTGCCGCCCTTCAAAGTTTCGGTTCGAGGTGGAGGCACAACGCTCACCCGGTTCCAGTCTGTCGGCATTCATGGCCAGACACATGGAGCAACCCGGCTCGCGCCATTCAAAACCGGCATCGGTAAAAATCTTATCAAGACCTTCTTTTTCCGCTTGTGCTTTCACCAAGCCGGAACCCGGCACCACCATGGCCAGCTTCACGTTGTCCGCCACCTTGCGTCCTTTGGCGACCATGGCTGCCGCACGCAAATCTTCAATACGCGAGTTGGTACAGGAACCGATGAAGGCTTTATCAATACTGATTTCGTTAATCGGCGTATTGGCTTCCAGCCCCATGTAAGCCAGCGCGGCCTGCATACCATCCGCTTTTACCGCATCACTTTCCTGTGCCGGATCAGGCACCCGGCCATCCACAGGAACCACCATTTCCGGTGATGTTCCCCAGGTGATCTGCGGCTGAATATCCGCACCATTAATACGCACCACATGATCAAACTGTGCGTCGTCATCCGAATGCAATTCATGCCATGCGCTCACCGCTGCCTCCCATAATCCCCCTGTCGGCGCATAGGGACGCCCCTTCACATAATCAATCGTCTTTTGATCCACGGCCACCATGCCCGCACGCGCACCACCTTCAATGGCCATGTTGCACACGGTCATGCGGCCCTCAATGGAAAGATCACGAATACCTTCACCACCAAATTCGATGGCATAACCGGTGCCACCTGCGGTGCCGATCCTGCCGATGATGGCCAGTACGATGTCTTTGGCCGTCACACCTGGGCCTACCGCACCATCAATGCTCACCAACATGTTTTTTGACTTGCGCTGAATCAGGCATTGCGTGGCCAATACATGCTCCACCTCGGAAGTGCCAATACCGTGCGCCAGCGCACCCAATGCACCATGGGTAGAGGTATGCGAATCACCACACACCAGGGTCATGCCCGGCAACGTTGCACCCTGTTCAGGGCTGATGACGTGCACGATGCCCTGGCGGATGTCATCCATTTTGAATTCGGTAATGCCAAATTCATCGCAATTATTGTCCAGTGTTTCCACCTGCAAACGCGCCACAGGATCGACGATACCCTGCGCCCGCCCACCCTTTTCCGGTGGTGTGGTGGGTACGTTATGATCCGGTGTGGCAAGGTTGGCATCCACCCGCCACGGTTTGCGGCCCGCCAAACGCAACCCCTCAAAGGCTTGCGGCGAAGTCACCTCGTGTACCAAATGCCGGTCAATATAAAGCAGACAGGTACCGTCGTCCTGAGTACGCACTACATGCGCGTCCCACAATTTGTCGTAAAGGGTTTTGCCAGCCATTGCTTTTTCCTCAGTTCTTCCCGCTTTGTTTCAGTTCTTCGTTCAATACTGCCGGAGGAAATTCTAGCCCAGCCGGAAAATAACAACAATTCTGTTTTTTATTGATTTGCATTCCATAAAGGAATGGATAAAACTATTCCCATGGACACTGCCAACCTGCACACCTTCATTGTTGCTGCGGAACTGAAGTCTTTTTCGCTTGCCGCCGAGCAGCTCTATCTTACCCAGCCTGCGGTCAGCAAACGGGTGGCGACTTTAGAGGCCGAGCTGGGCGCAGCACTGTTTGACCGTATTGCCCGTCGCGTCAGTCTTACCGAAGCGGGGCGTGCATTACTGCCGCGCGCCAGAGCTATCCTGCATGAAATCGAAGACAGTCGCCGGCTGATTTCCAATCTCACTGGCACAGTAGCCGGGCAACTGAGTATTGGCACCAGCCACCATATTGGCCTGCATCGTTTACCGCCCGTGCTTCGGCGGTTCAGCAAGACCTACCCTGACGTGGCATTGGATTTGCAGTTTATGGATTCCGAAGCGGCCTGCCGGGCGGTACAAACGGGTGATCTCGAATTGGGCATTGTCACCCTGCCCCTGGAACCACTTGCGGACTTAAAAAGCGAACTCATCTGGCCGGACCCGCTGGACATTGTTGTGGCCCGCGAGCACCCCTTGGCCAAAAAATCCAGGCTCGGTTTTCAACAGCTCGCAGCACACCCGGCAATCCTGCCCTCACCAGGCACTTACACCCGGCAATTACTGGAGCGCAGTGTTGTCCAGGCAGGAGGAAAACTCGGCGCAGGCATGACCACAAATTATCTTGAAACCATCAAAATGATGGTAGGAGTGGGGCTGGGCTGGTCGGTGTTACCACGCAGCATGCTGAACGGAGAACTGCTTGCATTGAAAATACGCGGGATAAAGCTGGTCCGTCAACTGGGGGTTGTATATCATCAGGCGCGCACCCTGTCGAATGCGGCAAGTGCGATGATTGACACGCTTCAGTCGATGAATAAAAGCAGCCCATAAAAACAAAAGCCCCCGGCAATTGCCGGGGGCTTGGTCTACCAAAATATTTACCGCCGGTCAGAATTGCACGCCTGCGCTCACAAATGCAAGATCGGAATCAACAGCAGTCTGGGTATATTCCAGCTCCACTTGAGCGATACCAATCCCCAAACCGACACCGATACCATATGACACTCCCGTATCTGAACCACTACCATCATCGACCTGCAAAAAACCACCCTTGGCTTTAAAATAAATTGGGCCCGCCGAGCGGAAAGCCAAATAGGCTGCGATGGTATCCAGATCAAATTTACCAAAACCACCTTTGAACTCACCATCACTCGTGCTTGTCGTCATCTCACCCTCCACAGCCAGATCGCCCAAAACCACGCCCAGCTCATAGCCTATCAGCACGCCGACATTGGTGGGATCAGTTTTTATTACTGAACTGTCTACTATCATCGGGCCTGTTTTGACGCCAAAATACAAATCACCTGCCAACACCGGCCCTGCGGCAAGCATACTCAAAAAGCCCACCAAAAAAACTGTTTTCATTTGACGCATTGTATTCACCTTTATACTGTTATGCTGTTGTTTGTATACTATACCCGTAGCATTTGAGATTTCGGCTTTATTGCATACCCTCGTCATTTCATAGCTGCACGAAAATAAACAGGGCACCCTCTAAAGGCCCAAACTTCGAACGCGACAGGTATATGTGCTTGTCATTCTGAAGCGGCGACCACGCCAAGTATCGACTATTGCTCACAAAAATCAAATATCTACACTTATGACAGATAACGACATCCTCTGGTCCCTGGTTCCTCTGGGGATTAGCTTCATCGCCTATTTTGTACTGCATTCCCTGCTGGCATCATTGTGGTTCAAACGTTGGGTACAGCACACATGGCCCGGATTAATGCCCGCCTATCGGCTTGCATATAATATTCTCGCGGTGATCCTGCTGATCCCCCTGCTCTGGTTTATGCACCAGAATCCGGGGCCATTGGTCTGGCAATGGCCGGGACTGGCAGGCTGGTTGATGAAAGGGTTAATGGTTGCAGCCATACTTGGCTTTGTCTGGTCACTGAAATCCTACGATAACGGAGTCTTTCTGGGAATCACCCAGTGGCGCAACCGGCACACAGACAGCACTGACCCCGACGCCCTGCACATCTCTACCCTGCACCGTTTTGTGCGCCATCCCTGGTATTCCTTTTTTTTGGTTATTTTGTGGACGCAAGACCTGCATCTTGTCCAACTGGTTGTATACAGCCTGATCAGCGCTTATTTTGTGATCGGCTCACATATGGAGGAACGCAAACTGGTTGCGCATTACGGAGAAGTCTATGAGGAATACTGCCGACAGGTACCCGGACTGATTCCGTTACCCTGGAAGTGGTTGAGTAAAGAAAAAGCAAATCAACTGATGCAACTTGCCAAGTAAATCACGAAAAAACCTGATTGAAAAGCTGCCGCCGACCACGAAAAAACCGTGGCCGGCCTTTCATTGTTGTTGTTTTTTTAAAATCAGGATGCCTGTCTGTAAATCAAACCCGGATTCACCAGCAACTCACCCGGTTTGACCTGGTCCAGTGGACAACCTTCCGTATCACACTGCGCCACCCGATCAAAAATATACGTCACACCCTGATCTTTAAAAGATTCATAAATGGGTTTTCCCAGGTGCGAACCAATCGCACGACCATACTCCTGTTTGTTCACAAATCTGTCCCCTCAAAGCGTTTTGAAATTAATTGCCAAAGTGCAAAGCTGCACCGTCAGCAAATCCGTTATCGTCCGACCCTGTACACTCTTTAGGCGCATGCACGGAATAATTTGAACAAATATGACGCTGGATTTTGTACTGGCCGAGCAGTTTCAATCGTTCGGCCAGGAATAAAAAGACAAGGCGGAATGCACAGATTATTTCATGCACGTTCACCTGATTAATTTAGGTTAAAGTGAAAAATGATGAAAAAGAGTACGCAATAGCAAATACAATCCAACAGGAATCACCCTAACAATTCCAGCAATAACCCTGACTAACCAACAAGTGCTGAAAGTCAACCCCAAGGATGACGGGAAACATAAAATTGAAAATAATGCCTGTATTACCAGCACTAATGGCATTTAACGCATGAAATATCTGAAGACATAAAAATATAAGATAAAAAACCAAATACTGAACCGCACAGCCATAAACCCCCATATCAATAGTGGTATTCAGCGCTTGTTGGCCCTTGGTAAAAAATCTACAGTGTATCCAAACAACCCAAAAATTATTTCATGCACATCCCTATCTACAAAGAGAATACAAATGAAATGGCCTGACCTGAATAGTTGCAAGTTTGTTACCGGGCGTACGGCGACAGAACAAGACCTCATGGAAGGAAAAGCTACATTTTTGCTGAAGTCAGGAAATGAGACATTAAGCACGCCACTGGAAATAGAGATTCCACAATACGCATTACACATCAACAAAAGTAACAATGAAGAAACGCCAGGAATCATCATCCAGGCAGAAAAAACCTGTGATGGTCAAGAACTCGTGGGTTTCATTCCCGCTCACAGTCAGGCACCGGTTACCACCTCGCTTCACGAATTCCGGCTATTGGGAAAAACAAACCATCCGTCAAAACTGAATGTCATATCGCCATATTCCAAGTAAATGCAAGTTTCAAAAATATCGGGCACTTCAAAAATCCCAGCGATAACCTACGTTAGCAAACAACCGTCGAAAATCAGGATTATTGGAATCGCCACCATAACGCCACCATTCCACACCAATTTCCGTTTCGTAATACATCGTCTGATTGTGACGGAAATTCCATTTCACTGAAGGACGGTATCTGGTTAAATCTTCACCTGAATTACCTTGACGTAAATCAACGCGCATTCGGGTGTCGAATTTCCATTTATTGTTCAACAGTAACCGGTTAGAGGCGGATAACGAAAGTTCATCATAGCTACCGGTCTGCGAGAGACGCATACCCAGCACACTGGTATCACGATCATTAAACCATTTGTTGGCAATAAGCTGACCGGAAAAATAAATTTGCTGGTCATTCTCACTGATTAAAACGCCCGGCGTGACACCGTCGATGATAAAATTCTGTCTGGCAAATGTCAGGTCTGCATTAAGTTGATAACGTGTACTTAAGGTATGGCTCACGCCCAATGAAAATGTACTTGAATCACCCACACGGCTTTCTGCTAATTCATTAATACTGCGTTCACTATGCACATTCAGTAACTCACCAATGCTCGACACATCCGTACGCCCAATCAAGGCATGAGAGGTAAACAATAAAGGGCTGTTTCGATAATCAAGATTCAGGTTAAAAATCGTATTTTTTCGCCAATTATATTGGCCACGAAAAAGATAAATATTCAGGTCCGCATAATGAATATCATAGTCAATAAGTCCGTAAAAATTCCCTTGTTCATGAAAAAATCTGAATTCGCTACCAATAGCCTCACGGTCAATAATGCCATCTACCTTCTGTTGGATATAATAAGGTAGGATATCAACACCTTTGCCCTCACCATCCCATTCAAAGCCGATTCCCCAAAAAGGTTTTTGTGATTGAATACTGCGTTTGTCACTGATATTGACAGGATAGCCCGCCACAGCATTCACAGCGATTCTTCGTGTAGCATCATAACTGGCGCGTAATCCGTCAAACTTACCCAACACGCCACCGCCGGAGCCGGTTTGCCGACCAGCACGACCCGAAAAACCCCAGCGGCTGTTTTTAAATTGACTATACGCCGTCTCCAGAGTCACTGCCTTACCTGTCTCACTGGAAAAGTCATAACTCTGGTTGGTGTAAACAAAGTTGCGAATATCATAGTCGGCATTACGAATACGCCAATTAACAGACAATTGATTCAATAACAAGGATTGATCCACCGAGCTACCGGCATTTTCAACGCTATTTTCACCATGATAATAATACTGGGCAAAGCTGCCATAGATACGTGAAGTAGTTTTTCTGTCCTTTGATTTCTTGATGGGTTTCAGTTTCGCCCGGGGTTTTAACTGTGCATGCAATAAATCCTGTAACCGCTGTTTGACCCGTGCCGCGCCTTCACTCTTTGGGTATTGCTTCAGGTATTCCTGATACATGGCCCTGGCATGTGCCTTTTGCTGGTTGCGTTCCCGTGCCACTCCCAACAATTCCATTGCCTCCTGTCGTTCCGGGCTTTCGGGCAATTCCAGCATCCCGGTAAAAATACGAATAGCCATTTTGTTTTTATGCTGCTTGAGAGCCTTGCGCCCCGACACCAGCAACCTGAAAGCTTTGCTGTCAACTATCTCCACAGTACGTGCTTTTTTCAACGGTACCGCCTGCGTGATTCTCAATTCCGGAAAAACAATCATCAACGTGTTAAAACGACGACCAGCCGATATCGTAAAATTCACCACCCGCTTAAAATCCACAACAATGGAGGTTTCACCGGCTTCGTTAATATGGAATGTCACTTGCCGCAGCGGTATCTCACCGGAATCTGGTGCGCGCATCGCCTGGGTATAAGGAAGCTTATCCACATCGACATCCACAGCAGTGCGCGGCCCGATAAAAATTTGTAGCGTTGCACCAGATTCCAGCGGAAAATTCGACATGTAAATCACTGGTTGGGCAAAACCAATTTCTATCGCAGCCATCCCTTGATGAGTCAGATATTCAATACTTTCCAGTGATTGATTTGGCAATGCCCAGACCTGGGAAGATACTGCGAAGTATACTCCCATCACCTGACACCAAAACCGAAAACCTCTCATTGCATTCTATTTTTTACAGTTTTGGACAAGCTTAAAAATCTCCGCCATTCGGGCTATGTTCTCTGTTACGTCTCTTTTTAATAGTCGTGAACGTGTTGTCCGTGTACTCATGACATGATGATGAACAATCACGCAATTCACTGATGGTATAAAAAATGGTGCGTGGATTTTTCGTTTTTTTATGTTCATCACTTTCCCAGTCATCCGCATGGCAACCTGCACAATCAGGTTTGTAGCCAGGATTTTCCCAGACTGAAGATTCGCTGTTTCCTTTGTGACATCCATTGCATGACAAACCATTATGGCCACCTGGGTAGCCGATCGCCACATGGTTATAGCGTACCGATGTCCAGCTCTGTGTAGTATGGCATTCGTCACATTGCCTGGATGAAATGAAATGATTATCGGCCTTGCCCGTTGCCGTCACTCCATTGTGGCAACTGTTACAAAGGCCGCTTGATGAATCATGATCGAAGATTGCAGGCAACCACGCCGTTGTTGTATGACAAACTCCACATTCCCCGGAAGTCGTCACATGGTTATTGTGTTTCCCGGTCGCCGTCGTTCCATTATGGCAACTACTGCATGAACCTGTCGCACTGCCATGATCAAAGCGGGCAGGCAACCAGGCATTGGTACCATGACAGACATCACACTCACCAGTGGTTTGAATGTGAGTGCCGGATTTGCCCAGCGCAACACCACCATCATGACAAGAGCTGCACCTTCCGGTAATACCATCATGTGAGAAATTTGCCGGTAACCAGGCATTGGTGCTGTGGCAATCAACACAATCAGATGTAGTTTGTAAATGACGGCCGGATTTACCGGTAGCCGTCACACCGTTGTGGCAGCTGTTGCAGGCGCCATTGAACGAGTTGTGATCAAAAGTTGCGGGCAACCAGGCTGTCGTCGTGTGGCAAAGTTCACACTCGCCTGAAGTTGTCACATGAGCACTGTGTTTCCCGGTCGCCGTCGTTCCATTATGGCAACTACTGCATGAACCCGTCGCACTGCCGTGATCAAAGCGGGCGGGTAACCAGGCACTCGTGCTGTGGCAAAGTTCACACTCGCCTGAAGTCGTCACATGGGCGCTGTGTTTCCCGGTCGCCGTCGTTCCATTATGGCAACTGCTGCATGAACCCGTCGCGCTGCCGTGATCAAAACGGGCGGGTAACCAGGCATTCGTGCTGTGGCAAAGTTCACACTCGCCTGAAGTCGTCACATGAGCACTGTGTTTCCCGGTCGCCGTCGTTCCATTGTGGCAACTACTGCATGAACCCGTCGCACTGCCGTGATCAAAGCGGGTGGGTAACCAGGCATTCGTGCTGTGACACACGTCGCATTCGCCAGTGGTTTGAATATGATTACTTGATTTACCCGACGTAATACCACCGTCATGGCAAGAACTGCATGTTCCCGTAATGCCATCATGTGAGAAATTTGCCGGTAACCAGGCATTGGTGCTGTGGCAATCAACACAATCAGATGTGGTTTGTAAATGACGGCCGGATTTACCGGTAGCCGTCACGCCGTTATGACAGCTGTTGCAGGCGCCACTGAATGAGCTGTGATTAAAGGTTGCAGGCAACCAGGCTGTCGTCGCATGGCAAAGTTCGCACTCGCCTGAAGTTGTCACATGAGCACTGTGTTTCCCGGTCGCCGTCGTTCCATTATGGCAACTACTGCATGAACCCGTCGCACTTCCGTGATCAAAGCGGGCGGGTAACCAGGCCACAGTGTTATGACAGCCATCACACTGCTCCGCTGTCTGAATGTGGTTCGCGGATTTTCCCTTTGCTGTTATCCCATTATGGCAATTGCTGCAATTTTTCGATACAGCATCATGCGTAAATCTCGCAGGCAACCAACCCACTGTGCCATGACATTCATCACACTGGGCACGGGTTTGAATATGCTGCGCAGACAAACGGGTATTGTGGCATTGCGTACATGAACCTGTCACAGACGAATGATCCATAGCCGCAGCCTGCCAGGCAAAGATGGTATGACAATCATCACAAGTCTCTGTGTTGGCGATATGCCGATCCGGCTTGCCGGGTGCAATGGAACCATTATGGCAACCGTTGCAGGTCAATGGCGTTCCCTTGAAGACTCCACGCAAGTGACAGGCGGCGCAAGGCACCGTCTGATGCTGGCCGGACAAGGGAAAGCCCGTCTCAAAATGGTCAAAATCCTGTTTTGGCGCAGCCATGCTCAATGCAGGCAATAGCAACCACAAAGTAACCAGCAGCAACACATGCTGTGTTAAACAATTCCTGATTTTCATCCCGTCACCTTTAATGTTTCCAATTCTGCATATCAACCAGGCAAGTAATTACCGCATATTTATTTCAGAGAAAGATTCCGTATTGTGGCAACGCTGGCAGCGACGCCCAAACTCTCCGTCATGTGCGTCATCCTGCAAATGGCAATCCTGACAATCATTGGGCATATCCATCTCGTTCTTCACAGGTTCCCGGTGGCAGGCCTTACAGACAATGCCTTTGTGTTTACCTTCCAGCTCAAAATCTGTCTGTTTATCATGATCAAACTCCCAGGCCTTCCAGTCGCCCACGTAATGACACACATCACATTGCGCTCCCAGACTGCGCTCGTGTACATCATTGCCCTTATGACACGCTAAACACGATGCTTTGGTGTCCTTAAAACTTCCGGAATCGTGGCACTCTTCGCATGCCAGTGCTACATGGGCACCCAATAATGGGAATTTCACCAAATCATGATCAAAATTAACGTTATGCCGCCAACCTTCTTCATTGTGACATTCCTGGCATTTTTTCCCCTGTTTTTCATGATGTACATCGTCCTGTCGATGGCAGGAAAAACAGTCCGTTTTTAAATTTTCTTCATAAAGCACACCCGGGTGACAATCACCGCAGGCCACTTTTTTATGTTTTCCCTTCAGCGGGAAATCTGTTTTTTTATGGTCAAACGTAGATTTATTCCAGGCTTTCACCGTGTGGCAAGCGTGACATTTACGCCCGTATTGCCCTTTGTGTTCGTCCTGTAAACGGTGACAGGCATAACAATCCGTAGTTGATTTTTTATTTTTCTTCTTCGTGTTTTCCTTCACATAGACTTTAAAGCCTTCGCTGCGATGGCACTGCTGGCAGGTCACCGACATGTGTCGCCCCTTCAGCGGATAGTCCGTATCCTTGTTGTGATCAAATTTCTGGCTTCCCCAGCCAGATACTGAGTGACAGTCCTGACATTTTTTACCATAGCGCCCTTTGTGTTTATCATCACCTTTGTGACAGGCAACACATTTTCCGGGCACACCACTGTAACGTTCTTGCGGGTGACATAAACGGCATTCCACACCTTTGTGTTTTCCTTTTAACTTGAACTTGGTCGTCGCATGATCAAAGCGAAAATTCTGCCAGCGCATTTGTGTATGGCAACTACCGCACTGTTTTCCCAGGCGTCCATCATGCGCATCATCAGGTTTGTGACACTTGACACATTGTTTCGGCGCCTGGTGATAAGGTTTTGCTTTACCGGTTTTTTTATTGTTTTTATGGCAAGCCTGACAGGGTGCATCACCATGTCGTCCACGCAGGGGAAAATCGGTTAAACGATGGTCAAAAGCCTGTTTATCCAGTAGCACGATGGAATACTGCCGTCCTTTGTGTTCTGAATGACAAACACGACATTCCTTGTTTTTTACATCAGGAATACGCCCGTGATATCCCCTTCCGTTTTTAATATCTCCAGCGATATTTTTATGATCATGACAATCCAGGCATAAGCGGTTTTGTTGTTCCTGTCCGAATAATTTGTGGCAATCTGTGCAATTATTTTCAAACCGGGCATGAGCTGCGGAAAGTTCACCCGGCATTAACGCCTTCTCCATCGAATCCAGCATTCCCGCCTGCACGTAGTTCAGTACAGCGATAAACAGCATTACCCCGACAACAAAAATTATCCTTGGTAAAAACATGCCATTCAATACATATGCACAGCAATCACATGCACCACACCACTAAACAGCAACAGGTACAACAAAGGTACATGAGCATGGCGCCAAAAAGAAAAAAAACGTTCATAAACACTGAACAGTGCAACCTTACGCAAAGTAATCATATAAGCACGTAACTGACGTCGAAAAGCCTTACGTTGCTGGCGCAGCTCTGCCGCAGTCCAGGCTTCCCGTTTTGCCATGGCTTTCAGATGACGTTTCATATCTCGCCGTAGCTGAAAGGCCAGCCAGCGACTGCGCCAACCAAAGGCGATCAAGTCCAGCCCGGCATTAAGCAAGCCACCAGGATGCAACATCACCGAGGCTGAAAAATCATCCAGACGGCTCGATTTAATACGTCTGCCTGCCGCGACCAGACTGGATTGCACATCCACCAATTGCGCCTTACTACCACCCAGGCCGTAATGAATTTTGGAATAAAGGAAACGGCCCATGACGCCACTGAGAAAGACCAAAACCATTGAAATCAGGGCCACTGCGCCATTCAGTGAGCCCAGTCGAAACGTGGAATGCACCAGAACCAGCAAAGGACCAGTAATACCAAAAAAAATATGCACGCTCAGCCAGTATTTCATCCACCCCAAAGATCTTAGTGCCGGAACATGTTTGAACAAACCATACGTCATGGCCAGCAACATCATTACCCCACCCACCAAGCCTAGCCAGTAACCCAGCCCCTCTTCCGGCACGTAATAACGTTCGTCCCAATAGATACGGCCCACAATAAAGAGCACCGCCATAAAAAGAATCAGGCCCAGTGCAAAAAAAAGCTCAGCATGACGGGCAAGCTGCTTTACGTCGTGCGCATTCGCCGTTTTTTTGGCAAGCCCGGCAGGTGGACTTACTTCGATGGTCGCATTACTACTCATGCCGCTAAATTCTCAATTATTGTGGAAAATTATTATTAGTAAGTTCATTCTATGGAGAGGGGTACAGTGGCAGCTAAGCCTTTTCCGAAAACCGTACCCCACAAAATTTACGTTAAACGCTGTTTAAACAGGAATAGTTCCGCACATCTATGGAATCTTCATCATTGCTGCAAAACGCCGGACAATACGGCATTTTATTGGTTTATCTGATCCCCATTGCTCTGATCTGGCTATGGCGCGTCCGTCACTCCCGCATCGCCACCCGACGCCACCACGAAGCCCTGCAAAAAACCCGACAAGCCGGACTCACCGAGCCCGCCTCTCTGCATCCACTGATCAATCGCGACCTGTGTATCGCCTGTAATGCCTGCGCCAAAGCCTGTCCGGAACAAGACGTACTGGCAATTATCCACGACAAGGTAGAATTGATAAACCCCACACACTGCATCGGCCACGGCGCCTGCAAACGCGCCTGCCCGGTAGATGCCATAACCCTGGTTTTTGGCACCGAAAAACGCGGCGTCGATATTCCCAATGTCAATCCCTCATTTGAGACCAATATACCGGGCATCTTCATCGCCGGTGAACTGGGCGGCATGGGACTGATTCGCAACGCCATCACTCAGGGCCGACAGGCCATGGACGCCATCAATAAAAAGGATCGCTCCACGGACCCTGAGCGACTTGACGTGGTGATCATCGGTGCCGGACCCGCTGGCTTCTCCGCCTCCCTGGGCGCAATGAAACACAAACTGCGCTTCGTCACCCTGGAACAGGAAACTCTCGGCGGTACTGTTTCCCATTACCCACGCGGCAAAGTAGTGATGACCCAGCCCGCCGAACTGCCATTAGTGGGCAAAGTGCGTTTCCGCGAAACCACCAAAGAAGAACTGATGGCCTTCTGGGAGAAAATCGTTGCCGACACCGGCCTGAAAGTGAATTGTGGCGAACCCATGAGCACTATTACTGCCGACGAAGACGGCTTCCTCGTCACCACCCCCAAGACCAGCTACAAAACCAAAAACATACTACTGACCATCGGCCGTCGCGGCACTCCGCGTAAACTGGGCGTGCCCGGAGAAGAACTGCCGAAAGTGACCTACCGGCTCATCGACCCGGCACAATACCGCAATCAAAAGGTACTGGTAGTGGGGGGCGGTGACAGCGCACTGGAAGCTGCCACCAGTATCGCCGACGAGCCCGGTACCCACGTCACCATTTCCTATCGCAGCGACGCCTTTTCGCGCGCCAAAGAAAAAAATCGCCAAAAAGTCACGACCGCCGAAGCTGCCGGAAAACTCACTGTGTTGATGAAATCCAATACCAAAGAGATTACCAAAGATACCGTCGTCCTCGACCAGAACGGTAAAAAAATCGAAATTGAAAACGATGCCATCATCGTCAGCGCCGGAGGCATTCTACCCACTGGCATGTTAAAAGAACTGGGCATTGATATAGAAACCAAACACGGTACGGCCTGATGACATTTCATATAGACGAACGTCTGGCAGCAGACAGCTATCGACTTGGTAAGTTTGATGATTGTCAGTTGCTGCTGTCAAGGAATGCCTTGTTTCCCTGGTTCATCCTCGTACCTGTTACCCAGGAAATCGAGTTTCACAAGCTGGGCCCCGAACAACAATCGAGGATTCAGCGGCACATCAACGCCGTTGCCCAATTCATTGAAGAATATTTCTCCACAGACAAAATAAACATCGCCAACATTGGGAATATTGTTTCACAATTACACATCCACATCATCGGCCGAAAACGTAATGATGCTTGCTGGCCTGGTGTGGTTTGGGGCACCACTCATTTTAGTGAATATAAAACCGGTGACGTTATCATTATCAAAAAGCAGTTAGCAGATACACTCACATTTTTCGTTCCAGACTAAAACAATCCAAACAAATCTTTATCTTTTTTCACCTGCACATTCATAAGTTTGATCATTTGTGGATTTTTACCTGCCCGGGCAGCAGACAAGGCTGTTTGCTTCATTTTATTTTTCACCTTCCAGTCTGCGCCTTTCTCCAGCAGGCGTTTAGCCACTGCGACATGCCCTGCTTCAACGGCTATCAGCAGTGACGTATTACGCAATTTGTTTTCCGCATCGATATCCGCACCACGCTCCAATAATAAATTGACAACATCTACTTCACCTGCACCAGCGGCAACATGCAGCGGTGTATTGCCTTCCGGGCTTCGCGCCCTGACATTGGCGCCCGATTTCAACAACTGATTAACCACAGCTTTATGGCCATAACGTATCGCGGCCATGAAGGCCGCTTCACGTTTTTCAGCGACTGAAAAAACCTTTTTACTCAGCAGACGTTCCACCATTTTCTGGTTGCCAAAACGTGCAGCCATCCATAATAAATTATGTTTATCATCATCCCGCCAGGCAAGTGCAGCACCGTTATCAAGTAGTTGCACCGCCAGCGCATCCTGCCCTTGCGCAAGCGCTAGACTCAGGGCCGTATGACCATCTTTTCCCTGCACATCAAGATTGGCAGCGTGCGCCAATAACCGGGTCACAACCGTGTTGCGGCCTGCACGTATTGCCAGCATCAATGCCGTATAACCCGATTTATTATGTGTATTGATTTTTGCGCCGCTATCTAACAATAACTGTACGGTTCTAGAATGGCCTTCGCGTGCCGCCCGCATCAGCGCCGTCATACCTTCTGCATCAGTTTGATTTGCGTTGGCTCCCTTTGCCAGTAACAGCTTCGTCACTGAAAAATGGCCCTGCTGTGCCGCCAGCGCCAGGGCCGTTTCATCCTGCGGGCCTTTTTCTATCAGTAAATCACCTTTTTTGAGTTGCTGTTTCACTGCATCAAGGTGACCTTCCCAGGCAGCCACCATCAGTGGCGTCCAACCCTGGTACAGCTTACGATTTTTTTTGTTTTTCGCTGGTTTAAATTTGGGTGCCACAGGCATCGTATGAGTTTGCGCGCCATGTTTTTTTAACAAGGCAATCACCCTGGTCTTTTTATTTTGTTGCGCCAGACTCAGCGCCGAATGCCCGGCACGATTACGCAGGTTGACGCGCGCACCTTTGTCCAATAAATACGCTGTGGTTTTCACATGCCCCTGCTCTGCCGCAAACATCAATGCTGTTTCATCCATGCGATTGTGCGCATTGAGTTTGGCATGCGCGGCAACAAGCCTTTTAGTGATTGCCAAATGACCTTTGGCTGCTGCAAACATCAATGCCGTCCAGGCCTGTTTATTGCGACGCTGCACATCTGCACCGGCCAGCAATAAACGTTTAACCACTTCAATATGCCCCATGTTGCTGGCAACCATCAAAGCCGTATC
>DROS01000018.1 GCA_011321815.1 Gammaproteobacteria bacterium | reverse complement strand
GCCAACCCTTCGGGCGCTCCTGTGGTGTTCCGCTGCGGCGTTGCAGTGCTTGACAAGGGAACAACCATTGCCTGCGCACTGCGCCTTGCCGCGAAACACCACAGGAACGCTGAATCCCAATTTATCACCTTGAAAGAGTACTAGTACAACAACAGCTTTTGCAGGGTACGCGGTGCGCACCCTGCGGGGCTAATATTACGGATACGGATTCAGCATTAATCGTGATTGATGTACTCAACCACCTCCAACCCAAAACCGGAAAGCCCGTGCATACGCTTGGGCGCGCTGAGCACTCGCATTTTTCGCACTTCCAGATCCAGTAATATTTGCGCACCGACACCATAAGTACGCAAATCAGGATTGGACTCACGCCTGAGCGCAATCTCGCCCGCATCTTCCGCCTGATAATGCGTAATACGGTTCAATAATTCGTTTTCCCCTTCCGACTGCCCCAGCAATACAATAACACCTTCACCAGCCTCATGGATGTAACGCATGGCATTTTCCAGCGGCCAGCTCACGTCCGAGCGCTGCATGCCCAGCACATCAGCGAGATAATGCGGCATGTGTACCCGCACCAGCGCAGGCTGATCACGTTTGATCTGTCCCTTCACCAACGCAAAATGCACTCCGCCATCAAGCCGATCACGGTATGTCACCAGGCGAAAACTGCCAATGTCATTTTTTAACTCACATTCGGAAACACGCTCAACACTGCGCTCGTTTTCCAGCCGGTAACGAATCAGGTCGGCAATGGTGCCAATTTTGAGATCAAACTCAGCCGCAAATTTTTCCAGCTCCGGACGGCGCGCCATACTGCCGTCTTCATTGAGAATTTCCACAATCACCGACGCAGGCTCCAGCCCGGCCAGCCGTGCCAGATCACAACCGGCCTCGGTATGGCCCGCGCGGGTCAGCACACCACCAGCCTGCGCCTTGATGGGGAAAATATGCCCCGGCTGTACGATATCTTCCGGGCGGGCATTTTCCGCCACCGCTGCTTGTATCGTCACCGCACGATCCGCCGCCGAAATGCCCGTGGTAACCCCCCTGGCCGCCTCGATGGAAACCGTGAAATTGGTGGCATAGGCCGCATTGTTATCATTGACCATCAACGGCAGGCGCAATTGTTCGCAGCGCTTTTGGCTCAGGGTCAGGCAAATCAGCCCGCGCCCGTGACGGGCCATAAAATTGATGTCCTCGGCACGCACCTGACTGGCGGCCATAATCAGATCGCCTTCGTTTTCACGATCTTCGTCATCCATCAGAATGACCATCTTGCCGTCACGCATATCGGCAACGATTTCTTCAATACTGTTCAATGTTTTATCCATGTGTTTCCGATTACCCATTCAACCTACTTCAAAAGAAAACCCCGTGATTCCAGCAGATCACGGGTAATGCCCGGACTTGCAGAATCCGCAGAGGAAGACAACAAACGCTCCAGATAACGCGCAATAATATCCACTTCCAGATTCACTTTCTGCCCGGCCTGATAATTACCCATGGTAGTGGCAGTCAAAGTATGCGGCACAATATTTAATTCAAATTCGCTGCCAGCCACGGCGTTGACCGTAAGACTGATACCATCCACACAAACCGAACCCTTGGCGGCAATGTATTTCGCCAGCTCATCCGGTGCCTGGATACGGAAACGTTCAGAACGCGCATCGCTCCAGCGATATTTGATTTCGCCCACACCATCCACATGCCCGCTCACCAGATGCCCGCCCAACCGTGTCGTCGGCAGCATGGCCATTTCCAGATTCACTGAAGTACCCACGGCAAAACCGGCCACGGTGGTACAGGCCACCGTTTCGGAAGAAACGTCTGCGGTAAAGCTGTTTGTGTTAAATTCAACAACGGTCAGACAAACGCCGTTCACTGCAATGCTGTCGCCCAGAGCAACCGCTCCCATATCGAGATCACCACAACCCACCACCACACGCAGATCACCACCGCATGGAGTCAGGTCACGAATTTCGCCAACAGCTTCTATTATTCCGGTAAACATATAAATTCAGAATAAAGGTAAGAAGTTTTACCTTTTCACTTTTATTCGCAGCCTCCAGTCATTTCCGACAGCGCGCATGTCAATTATTTTGAGTTGGGTCACTTGGCTCATTTTTTCCACGCCGGGCAGATTCAACAATCCGCGAGCCTCGCTGCCCATAAACAGGGGGGCCATATAAATGACCAGTTCATCGAACAACTCCGCTTGCAGGAAGGCTCCACACAAAGTTGCTCCAGCTTCTACCAATACTTCGTTGATTTCATGACGGGCCAAACAATCCAGCACCGCTGGCAAATCCAGGCGACCATTGTCTGACGCCAGCACCTCAACTTCTGCACCGGCATCACGTAAAGCGGTGGCTTTTTGTTCGTCGGTAGTGACCGTCAACACCAGAGTACGACCCGGTAATGAGAACATTTTTGCCGTCGGCAGCATTTGCAGACGACTGTCCAGCACGACCCGTAACGGCTGTTCTACATCGTCATCCAGACGCGCGGTCAGCGAAGGGTCATCTGCCAGCACGGTACCAATACCGGTAATGATTGCGGCACTGCGGGCGCGCAACCGATGCACATCACGTCGTGCGCCTTCACCGGTAATCCATTGGCTTTCGCCTGAAGCCATGGCGGTGCGCCCATCCAGGCTCATGGCCATTTTGCCACGTACAAAAGGCCGGCCCGTGCGCATGCGTTTGATAAAACCGGGATTCAGCGCTTCGGCCTGAGTCTGCAACACACCGCTGTGTGTTTCGATGCCGGCTTGTTGCAGTTGGATCAGCCCCTGCCCTGCTACTTGTGGATTGGGGTCTTTCATGGCGGTCACTACCCGTGACACGCCCGCAGCAATCAGGGCATTACTGCACGGTGGTGTGCGGCCATGATGACAACAGGGCTCTAACGTAATATAGGCAGTTGCGCCTTTTGCTGCATCTTTTGCCAAACGATTCGCTGCTCGCAGGGCGTTGATTTCTGCGTGCGCTTCACCTGCATATTGATGCCAGCCTTCGCCCACTATTTCATTATTTTTTACCAATACACAGCCGACACGCGGATTGGGATCCGTGGTAAACAAACCCCGTTCAGCCAATTGCAGCGCTTTGGCCATAAAGCGCCGGTCAGCAATTGGCGGGGCGTCAGCCATCTTCGTCGTCCAGCAGGTTCATTTGATTGCGGCGCTGTTCTGCGGTGGGGGCCTGTTCCAGTCGTTCGATTTCTTCACGGAAGGCGTTTACGTCTTCAAAGCTGCGATACACCGAGGCAAACCGTACGTAACCGACATGGTCCAGGTCACGCAGCTCATCCATGACCCAGTGCCCTACCTTTTGGGCGGGCACTTCGCGGTCACCGGTATTGCGCAGATTTTTTTTGATACGTTCTACGGCCGATTCGATATCTTCAGAACTCACCGGGCGTTTTTCCAGTGCGCGCACAATACCGGCACGCAGTTTGTCTTCGTTGAAGGGTTCACGACGACCGTCGTTTTTGATCAGTTTGGGCATCACCAGTTCGGCGGATTCAAAGGTGGTGAAGCGCTCGCTACAGGTCAGGCATTCGCGGCGGCGGCGCACTTCAAAGCCCTGATTCGCCAGACGCGAATCAATGACTTTGGTGTCTTCAGCATCGCAAAAAGGACAGTGCATAGCGGCAGAATTAAAGCATAAAGGGAAAAGTTAACGTAACCACTCAGCCTGGTTCTTTAACGACAAATCAACATTTGATTTTGCAAGCATCTGATTTTGGACATAATGGTTATTCCAGAGTTTAATTCAAAACTTATTACTGATAATGCAAAGTTCCCGAAGACGCAAAGAGCGCAAAGAAAAACAGTACATGCTTTGTGTTCTTTGCGCCTCTGCGCCCTTATTATCTACCGTAAACCGGTAAACGTTTGCAGATAGCCAGCACCTGCTGTTTGACCCGTTCAATGGTGGCAGTACTGTTCACATCATCCAGCACGTCACATATCCAGCCCGCCAGTTCAGCAGCATCACCTTCCATAAATCCGCGTGTGGTCAGCGCCGGAGTACCGATGCGAATACCACTGGTGACAAAGGGTGATTGCGGGTCATTGGGTACGCTGTTTTTATTGACAGTGATATTGGCGGCTCCCAGTGCGGCGTCGGCTTCTTTTCCGGTAATACCTTTGTCAATGAGGTCTACCAGAAACAGGTGATTGTCGGTGCCGCCAGAAACAATGTTGTAACCACGGCTTTGCAGGGTGCTGGCCATGGCGCGGGCATTTTTGATGACCTGTGCCTGATAGGTTTTGAATTCCGGCTCCAGCGCCTCTTTGAAGGCTACGGCCTTTCCGGCAATAACATGCATCAGCGGCCCGCCCTGAATGCCGGGGAACACCGCAGAATTGAATTTTTTCTCAATATCCGGGTTTGCTTTGGCCAGGATCAGTCCACCACGCGGACCACGCAGGGTTTTGTGGGTGGTGGTGGTGGTCACGTCGGCAATGGCCACCGGGCTGGGATATTCGCCTGCGGCAATAAGGCCAGCCACATGGGCCATATCCACAAAGAACAAGGCCCCGATGCTGTCGGCAATATCACGGAAACGCTGCCAGTCCACTACGCGCGAATAGGCGGAAAACCCCGCAACAATCATTTTCGGCTGATGTTCTTTGGCCAGCGCTTCCACCTGGGCATAATCAATTTCACCCGTGGCTTCGTCCAGACCATACTGAATGGCATTGTATAACTTGCCGGAAGAGCTGACCTTTGAGCCATGAGTGAGATGACCACCGTGGGCCAGGCTCATACCGAGAATGGTGTCGCCGGGCTGCAACAGGGCCAGATATACGGCGGCATTGGCTTGAGAGCCTGAATGGGGTTGCACATTGGCATAATCAGCGCCAAACAGTTCTTTGGCACGATCAACAGCCAATTGCTCGGCCACGTCCACATGCTCACAGCCGCCATAATAACGTTTGGCCGGGTAACCTTCGGCATATTTGTTGGTCAACACACTGCCCTGTGCCTGCATCACCCGGGGACTGGTATAGTTTTCCGAGGCAATAAGCTCAATGTGCTCCTCCTGTCGGACTTCCTCCGCCTGCATGGCGGCCCATAATTCGTCATCAAAACCCGCAATTTGCATATCTTTGTTGAACATTTCCCTTACCCCTGCCTGAAGTATGTTTTGTCATTAAACGTTTTTCTGCCCATTTTTTTTTGGAAAAATTGCTAAAAAAGGGCGCTGATTGTAGCACACATCATTCTTTGGCCAGCCTGCATCAGCCAAAAGAGCCGCTTAAAGAGCCGGCTATTAATGTGAATCAAGCGCTAACCCAGCCCCCCTTTTCCAAAAAATCACCGGGTATTTAACGCAGAGACCGCAAAGACGCAGAGGCCGCAAAGAAAAATCGAAAACTTTGCGTCCTCTGCATCTTTGCGTTTACAACACGTAACTTGCCAACTTCTCGGCCCCCCACTCCCACGCCGGAATGCATATTTACCATAAAAAAAGGCCGCAAATTTGCGGCCTTTTTTTTATCCCGTCATGACATACAAGCCATCAGGGAATATGATCCAGATCTTCGCCTTCTTTTTCCACGGGCATCAGGTCTTCCTTACTGATACCCAGACTCAAGGCGCTGGCGCTGGCCACATAAATCGATGAATAGGTGCCCACGACCACACCAATAATCAACGCCGTGGCAAAACCATGAATCAGCTCGCCACCCACCGCAAACAAGGCAATCAATACCAGCAAAGTGGTAATGGATGTCATCATGGTACGGGACAGGGTCTGGTTCAATGAGGCATTGACAATATCGACACTGGCTCCCTTGCGCATCTTGCGGAAATTTTCCCGGATACGGTCAAACACCACAATCGTGTCGTTAAGCGAATAGCCGATAACCGCCAGAATTGCCGCCAGTACCGTCAGGTTAAAGTCCAGCTGAAACAGGGAAAACACTCCCAGGGTGATAATCACATCATGAACCAGGGCCGCCACCGAGCCAATGGCAAAACGATATTCAAAACGGAAACCGACATAAATCAGTATGCCGATTAACGCATAAATCATGGCCAGACCGCCGTCATTGGCCAGTTCCTCACCCACTTGCGGGCCGACAAATTCCACCCGGCGCATCTCCACTTCATCTTTTTCAACGCTGCGCAAGGCCGACATCACCGTGGAGCTGATATCAGCATTGCTCTTGCCTTCCTGCGGAGCGATACGCACCAGAATATCTTTTGTGGTGCCAAAGTGTTGCGCCACAGCTTCGGGAAAACCTGAACTCTCCAGGGTCGAGCGTACAACAGTCAGGTCCACCGGGTGGCTATAGCCTAACTCGATCAGCGTGCCACCAGTGAAATCCAGGCCAAAGTTCAGGCCGCGCGTCGCCAGTGAGCCAATGGAAATCAAAATTAACAATGCCGAAAACGTCACCGCCATTGTGCGTTTGCTCATAAAGTCAAACGTAGTGGGTTTTTTAAACAGCTGCATGATGCATTCCTGAAAATGAATAAACGCGAAGTTAACGAAACAGCCAAGCCGGCTAGATCGACAGTTTTTCCACACGGCGATTACCGTACACCAGATTCACCACCGCGCGCGTACCAACAATCGCCGTAAACATGGAAGTGATAATGCCGATGGACAAAGTGATCGCAAACCCTTTAATGGGCCCGGTGCCAAAACCAAACAGAACCAATGCCGCAATCAACGTGGTGATATTGGCGTCAGCAATAGTGGAAAAGGCCTTGGCATAACCGGAATTAATCGATGCCTGGGGGCTGACACCATTACGCAACTCTTCACGTATACGTTCAAAAATAAGCACATTGGCATCCACCGCCATACCCACAGTGAGCACGATACCGGCAATACCCGGCAACGTTAAGGTCGCCTGCAACATGGACAGTACCGCCACAATCACCACAAGATTAAACGCCAGTGCGATATTGGCAACCAGACCAAAGCCACGGTACCACACCGCCATAAACACCAGCACCAGTACAAAACCAATCACCACGGAAGCAAAACCCTGATCAATATTATCCTGTCCCAGACTCGGGCCTATAGTGCGCTCCTCAATGATTTCAATAGGCGCAGCCAGCGCACCTGCACGTAACAACAGGGCCAGGTTATGTGCTTCCTTGGTGCTGTCAAGGCCGGTAATCTGAAAACGCTTGGACAACTGTTCCTGAATACGCGCGGTATTGATCACTTCCTCTACCGTGCGCCGGGTCTTCACCGGCTCGCCATCCACAATGCGTGTCTCGGTCTTCTTCTCGATAAAAACTACCGACATAAGTTTTTTCACATTTTCGCCGGTGACTTTACTGAAAATGCTCGCGCCTTTCCCATCTAACGTGATATAGACCGCCGGGCCACCACTTTGCTGATCCAGACCACTGGAAGCATCAATAATGTAATCACCCGTGAGCATCACACGGTTTTTCAACAGCACATGCCCACCTTCGCGCTGAGCGTACAATTTCAGTCCGGCCGGTATACGGCCCGTGCGTGCGGCCTCTTCGGCATCATGGGTTTCATCGGTAAGGCGAAACTCCAGAGTCGCCGTAGCGCCAAGAATTTCTTTGGCGCGGGCCGTGTCCTGTACGCCCGGCAGCTGTATAACAATGCGATCATCACCTTGCTGCTGAATGACCGGTTCAGCCACGCCCAATTCGTTGACACGATTACGCAGTGTGGTGATATTTTGCTTTAACGCCAGCTTGCGGGTTTCGCGTTTTTCATTTTCTGTCAGCCGGGCCAACATGAAGTAACCACCTTCGCGGTCTTCCGTGTCAATGTTCAGATCAGGGTACTCGGTCTCCAGCAAACGCTCGGCCTTATCACGTGCCTCCGCCTTCCTGAATTTTATTTCTACCGCACTATCGCCTTGCTTGCCGGCATAACGGGCGATTTTGACGTAACGCACTTTGTTTTCCCGCAACAGACCACGGAAATCGCTGATGTAACGCTCTTCGGCCTGATGCACCGCCGCATCAACATCCACTTCCATCAAAAAGTGCACACCACCACGTAAATCCAGCCCCAGATACATGGGTGCAGCATTCATGGCCCGCAGCCAGCCCGGGGTGCGCGGCGCCAGATTCAAGGCCACCACATAGCCACGCCCTAGCCCCTCTTTCACCACATCCTTGGCTGTCAGTTGTGCCTCGGTATCGGCAAAACGCACCAGGATTTGCTCATCGGCCAGCAGGATGCTGTTAAACGCTATATTGGCGTCTTGCAATAACTTGCGCACTTTTTCCTGAGTGCTGATATCCACTGCCGTATTACGGCTGGAAGACACCTGTAAGGCAGGATCTTCTCCGTACAAGTTCGGCAGTGCGTACAAGATGCTGGCACCCAGTACAACGATAAGGAGCAGGTATTTCCAGGCAGGATACTGATTCAACATGGTGGGTTATCCGTTGGTTTTTTGGGTAAAAACAGAAATTAGGATCAGAATGAAGGGGGGTCAGTCTGATTTTTTACCCGAATTTTTGACTTCCGATTTCATCGTACCCTTGGGTACCAGTGCAGAAACCGATTGCCTTTGCACTTTGACTTCCACGCCCTCGGCGATTTTTACCGTGAGAAAACTTTCCCCCAGATCGGTAATACGTCCCAGCAGACCACCATTGGTCACAACTTCATCACCCTTGTCCAAAGCACTCACCATATTTTTATGCTCTTTGGCGCGCTTGGCCTGGGGACGGATCAACATGAAATAAAACAACACAAAGATCAGCAGCAACGGCAACAGACCCAGCAAACCACCTTCTTGCGGTGCTGCCGCAGCGCCTTCGGCGAAAGCATCAGAAATGAAAAAATTCATGGACTATTTTTCCTCATGTTCTACGTTAAGCGGACAGCGTGTGCCCACAAAAATGGGCGCTATTATTACACACTCACGGATTTTTGTGCGGGTGGTTTTGATTTCACAGGATGAACATCGTCCATAGGGCAGGCACAGGGGCCTGCCCCTACGGTAATTCCCGGCCAAGGTCGGCATAAAACCCGGCGACAAAATCCAGCAGCGTACCGGCCTCAATGGCACTCCGCACGCCACGCATCACTTCCTGGTAATAATGCAAATTGTGAATCGTATTAAGCCGTGCGCCAAGAATTTCACCTGTCTTGTCCAAATGACGCAGGTAGCTGCGGCTGTAGTTCTGACAGGTGTAACAGCCGCAGGTTTCATCCAGTGGCCGGGTATCGAACTCGTGACAGGCATTGCGGATTTTCAACACGCCTTCGCGAGTGAAAATATGGCCATTACGGGCATTGCGGGTGGGCATGACACAATCAAACATGTCCACCCCGCGCAACACAGCCTCCACCAGATCCTCCGGCTTGCCCACGCCCATCAAATATCGAGGCTTGTCCGCGGGCAATAAGGGCGTGGTGTGATCCAGCACCCGCATCATGTCTTCTTTGGGTTCACCGACGGACAAGCCACCGATGGCGTAACCATCAAAACCGATATCGGTCAGCCCTGCTGCGGACTCTGCCCGCAAATCCCCGAACATGCCACCCTGCACAATGCCGAACAGCGCGTTGGAATTATCCGCATGCGCATCCTTGCTGCGCTGCCCCCAGCGTAGCGACATCTGCATGGAATCCCGCACCTGCTGCTCATCTGCCGGATACGGCGTGCATTCATCGAAACACATCACGATATCCGAACCCAACGCGCGCTGCACCGCCATGGACTCTTCCGGCCCCAGAAACACCTTGTCGCCATTGACCGGTGACTGAAAAGTCACTCCCTCTTCGGTGATTTTGCGCATCTTGCCCAGACTGAACACCTGAAAACCACCGGAATCAGTGAGAATCGGCCCCTGCCAGTGCATGAAATTGTGCAAATCACCATGAGCCTGAATGACATCAGTGCCAGGACGCAGCATTAGATGAAAGGTATTGCCGAGGATAATCTCCGCCCCCATGCCCGTGAGTTCTTCCGGGGTCATGGCTTTTACGGTGCCGTAAGTGCCCACGGGCATAAAGGCGGGGGTCTCCACCGTGCCACGGTCGAACGTCAGACGGCCACGGCGAGCGGGACCGTCGGTATTGAGCAGGTCAAATTTCATAGGATATTTTTTAGTGCGGTGTTTTTAACACAGAGATCGCAGAGGGCGCAGAGAAAACATTAAAGGGATTTCCGATTCGTCATTCTGGCATGTGCCGAAATAACGAAAAAATCACTTAATCAACGCTTTTTATAAACGCTGCGTCTTCAGCATTTAATCCATGTTATCCAAAATAGCGCTTTTCACCGCTTCCATGGTGGCATCCACGGTCACCATGACACCACTGTCACTGCATTGCTTGATAGCAGTATCCGGGTCTTTCAAGCCGTTGCCGGTCAGTGTGCAAACAATCTTCGAACCTTCGGGAATCTTGCCGGACTTGATGTCACGCATGGCGCCCGCCAGCGAGGTGGCGGAGGCCGGCTCACAAAACACACCTTCTTTTTCTGTGAGCAGTTTTTGTGCGGCGAGGATTTCTTCGTCACTGCATTCGTCGAACCAGCCTTCGGATTCTTCATGTACCTTCCAGGCTTTGTCCCAGCTTTGCGGGTGACCAATACGGATAGCGGTGGCCACGGTCTCGGGGTTGTCCACCATTTCACCCCGCAGGAAGGGTGCGGAGCCACTGGCCTGATAACCCACCATGTGCGGACGATTATTGACGATACCGTTTTCATGATATTCGCTGTAACCCATCCAATGTGCAGTGATGTTACCGGCATTGCCCACGGGCAGGCAGTGGTAGTCTGGTGCGGCACCCAGCTCTTCAATAATCTCGAAGGCGGCGGTCTTCTGTCCTTGCAAACGAAAAGGATTGATGGAGTTAACAATAGTCACCGGTGCATGCTCGGCTACGTCTTTGACGATTTGCATACCGGCGTCGAAGTTACCTTTAATCTGGATGATCACCGCGCCGTGTATCATGGCCTGGGCCAATTTGCCCATGGCGATTTTACCCTCGGGGATCAGCACATAAGCGGTGATGCCTGCGCGTGCAGCGTAAGCCGCTGCTGCCGCTGAGGTATTGCCAGTGGAGGCGCAGATGATGGCCTTGCTGCCCTCTTCCACCGCCTTGGTCACCGCCATGCACATACCACGATCCTTAAAGGAGCCGGTGGGGTTCAGGCCTTCGTACTTGACGTAAATGTCCACGTCTTTGCCCAACAGGTCGGGGATATTGTTCAAGCGGATCAGCGGCGTGTTACCTTCGCCGAGGCTGATGATACGGGTGTCGTCATGCACCGGCAGGCGGTCGCGGTATTTGTCGATAAGTCCGGTGTAGCGGGATCGGAATGGCATTTTTTTGGCTCTCTACATAAATCAAACGAATATTTCACCCCTCTACTTCCTTTCGGGAGAGAGGGTATCAGCTGTGGGTCGGAGTGAGACATAAACTCCGGTGCCCTGAATTATTTACAATGGTGATTCTTTATCAGCAATTTTGACCTCAATTAATATTTTCTTCAGGTCTACACTATCATTGGCATTATTAGAAAACAGCAAACTCAACGTATTGTTTTTGATAATCAGTTTTACAGGTGTACCTACTGAAGTATCAACATGAAGGTCAGAAATTGGTTTGGCATCCGTTTTTCCACAATCATCAAACGTTGGCTCTTTGTTATATAACTCATAAAAAGATTCCTTCTCATTAAACCCCGAAGCCCTGAGGTATAAAAAGTATGTCGTATCGATTATATGAAGTTCCTCAATCTTTTCAACAGAATCAGCGACGAAGCAGTCGCCGCTTTCAGAACATGCTATTAAAATATTAGTAGCAAACAAGATAATAAAAAGTTTCTTAAGCCTCATAATTAATTGATCACTTCCAAAGGTCTTGCCATCTGGATATGTACTTAAAATCTTTAGCCACACCCACCTTTGTAAGATAATGTGACAAACCATCTGGCAACTTCAAGATAAAGCCCTTTGCGAGGGGAATATCAGTAATAAAACCTTTTTCAAACGGCTCAAAGTCATAGACACTTTCTACCTTCCATTGTGATAAAAAATAATCTCCATTTATCGTTGTATTCACAGTCAAGTAAAACCTGTGATCAGAATTTTTTAATCTTAAGTTTGATTGCTCTGCTAAAAGAGCACCATTACTTAAAATGTAACCTTGGCTAATTACACTTCTTGCTCCTTTTTTCAAGTTTCTGGCATGCACTGAGCCAAGAAACTCTGCATTGCTCGACCTTATCATCGAGACCGGCCTTTTCCTGGATGAAAGTTCTTTAATATGTGACTTCAATGCAAGCATGGTATCAGAAACAATAACTGAATCTGTATAGACTTTTGAATTAATATTAAGTGTTTCTCCACCACCATTCACGTAATGATCAGCAAGTGTTGCTGCTTCTTTGAACCCATGATATTGACCTCCCCACCATAAAGCCTCAAAGAGCTCCTTCATAAATTCTTTTTCATTATCCGTAAATACCTTGTCCAACTTTCCTTTACACGTTAAGTAATCAATTGTATTTTGCAGCAGATTAAAGCTATCTTTGGATTCGAGGACTGCAACCTTTCCCATATGCCAAAGTGGTGCATTGGGGATTTCTTCACGATCCTCTAAACATTGATTACTTTTTTCTATCAACTTACCGACAGTCATCGTTGTTATCCTTTTTTGTGCCTGCCACCGCTGACAACAGAGCAGCCTGTAATATTAATCAGCGTCCAGATGTTCCAGACGAATACGCATCACTTCGCCGGTCACAGCATCCAGCGCTTCAATGGCATCAATGGCCGCATTCATTTTACCTTCGTTCACACGATGGGTAAGCAGGATAATCGTTGCAGAGGCGCCACCCGCAGGCTCTTTTTGCATCAAGGCTTCAATACTGATATCCGAGTCACCCAGGATGCTCGCTACGTTGGCCAGCACTCCGGGTTTATCTTCGCACTGTAATCTCACATAGTACGCAGTCTCTACTGCATTCATAGGCAAGATGGGCAAATCGCTGAGTGCGTCGGCTTGAAAAGCCAGATGCGGCACGCGATTTTCCGGGTCAGAAGTCAGTGTGCGCACCACGTCCACTACGTCTGCCACCACAGCAGATGCCGTGGGATCAGCCCCCGCACCGGCACCATAATACAACGTCGGGCCCACTGCATCGCCTTTCACCAGCACAGCATTCATCACGCCATCCACATTGGCGATCAAACGCCGCTCGGGAATCAGGGTGGGATGCACGCGCAGTTCCACACCCGCTTCGGTGCGCCGTGCAACACCGAGGTGCTTGATACGGTAACCCAGCTCTTCGGCATAGACCACATCTTCACGGGTGATTTTGGTAATGCCCTCGGTGTAACAGGCCTCGAATTGCAATGGAATGCCAAAGGCAATGGAGGCCAGAATTGTCAGCTTGTGTGCGGCGTCAATACCTTCCACATCAAAGGTGGGATCGGCCTCGGCGTAACCAAGACGCTGCGCCTCAGCCAGCACATCGCCAAAATCACTGCCGTTGTCACGCATTTCGGTGAGAATAAAATTGCCGGTACCATTGATGATGCCCGCCAGCCATTCAACACGATTGCCCGCCAGGCCTTCACGCAAGGCCTTGATAATGGGAATGCCGCCGGCCACAGCGGCTTCAAAAGCAACCACCACACCCTGCTTCTGTGCAGCGGCAAAAATTTCGTTGCCGTGTTTGGCGATCAATGCCTTGTTGGCAGTCACCACATGCTTGCCGTTGCCAATGGCGGTCAATACCAATTCGCGGGCCAGGGTGTCGCCGCCAATCAGCTCGACGATGATCTGTACATCGGGATCACTCACCACATCCTGCGGGTTCGTCGTCAGGGTAATGTCTGTCGTATCACAAATGCGCGCCTTGTTAATATCACGCGCTGCTGCATGGGTAACCTGAATACCCCGTCCGGCCCGACGGGCGATTTCCTGTGCATTACGTTTAAGCACATTCACGGTACCGCCACCGACAGTGCCCATTCCCAACAATCCGACTTTTACTGGTTCCAACGCACTTCCCCTTTTAAATTGAAACAACACTCGTGCATATTTATTTTTTCTTTGTCTCTACGTGTAATCCATATTACAGGGTTAGTCTGTGTTTTCCGCATCCGATAATATCTGGATAATTTCACTTCTGTTTTGCCGTTTGCTGTTTTCTTTGTGGAGTTTCTTTGCCATTTCCAATGCCGTCATTCCCTCACCTCCCGTTATGTATAAATCGGCCCCTTGCTCGATTAAAAATTTAACTCGTTTCACGTCGTTGTACACCACCGCAGCCTGTAATGGCGTCGCACCTTTGGGGTCGTAGTGATTGATGCCATTGACATCCAGGCCGTTAGCGAGAAAAATTTTTGCCAATTCGTAATTTTTGGGACTTTCTCCATTAAGAATGTAGTCAAGGCCTGCACCGTCACTTAATTCTTTAATACCTTGTTCATTGATTCGGTAATTCACCATGTAATAATGACAAAGACTGCTCGGGATGCGTATACCGCCTTCATTTGCACTACACGAAATCAAAACTTTCATCTCCATTTCCGACATAGCATAAAACATAAGCCCGGCTATCGTCAGAAAAATGCCGCCCACACCGCCAAAAAATATTTTCTTTTTCATCGCCTAACCCCATCGTTTCACAATGCCGGGTGATGGTACTTTGTAGGCTAAAAATGCTCCCGGCCTCTCATCTAGTTCATTTTTTGTCAACAAGAGATGCAAAGGCTTTCTAAATTCTTTTGCAATAAAATCCAGCACAAAATTATAAACCTTAACATTCTGTAGATCAGTCACAGACGCATGCTTAAACCAGTTCTGGCTTGCTTTTTTCCCAAAATTTTTTAATATTTTCAGTGCGCCTTTTACAGGGTTTTTGACGCTTTCAAACAATCCGCGAACATAACCCACCGCATAAGAGGCATCAATGGCCTCAACCAAAAGCCCTTGTG
>DROS01000017.1 GCA_011321815.1 Gammaproteobacteria bacterium | reverse complement strand
GTGAATCTACTGCGAAAAAACCATTTCGGCCCATTTTCTCGATCCTTTTCGTTGAATATGTCCAATATTCGCCTCAAACGATCAAAAAAATGGACTCAAAATGGTTTTCTCTCGCGACGATTCCCTAAGTCCGACAGACTCCTAGCGCATACGGAATACCGGGGCATCATCTGCTACAGACATATGTCGGCTGTTTGAACCAAAAACAATCTTAATGACAGTGAGTCTTTTAACTGGGCGTCCGGGGTGGGTGTTGGCTGTGCCTGTGGTTTCAGACGGGTTGGGCAAAATACCGTTGCAAATAGGCAGCAAAGGATTCCTCTTTGGCCGCCTCCAGTTCATGTTGGCGTGCCCATGACTGCCTGGCTTGTTGGATAAACTCATTTTCCCGCGCGGGGTTTGCTGCCAACCCTTGAAAATAGGTTTGATGTTGCTGCGACATGCGCAGGGCAAAATGAAAAAAGGCTTCACCCTGTTCACGCATTTCCGCCAGCATGCGAGCGGAAGGCGTGCGGTCCGGGTCTTTGATTTTTTCAGCTTGCACAGCAAGGGAGTTCGAGTAGGGGTTGTCTTTGTGTCCATCGTCCAGAAGTGCACATACGCCGGTCATAGCGTCAATAATTTCAGCCGCCCAGTTTTTCAAATATACCCTTTTGCCATTTTGGCTCAGCATCAAATGCGGGTCGCGCCCCCGGTGCGCCGCCGACAGCTCATTGTGATCAATGTCTTTGCGTTCTTGCTCACTAATCGGTGGGCTCTCATGTAATAAGCAAAAAACCAGGAAGGCTTCCAGGAAGTGTAATTGCCGTTCACTAATGCCCAGCGGGTCATAGGCGTTGACGTCAATGGAGCGTAACTCAACATACTGCACGCCACGGTGCAGCAGAGCATGGGAAGGTTTTTCAAATGGATCAACAATTTGTTTGGGTCTGATGGTGCTGTAATACTCGTTTTCAATCTGTAGAATATTGGCATTGAGTTGTTCGTAACGTCCATTAACCACCACGCCTAATTTTTCAAATTCGGAATAAGGCGTTTCAGTGGCTTTTACCAGACTGGCCACATAGGTTTCTATGCTGTCATAATTGGCCTTGATTCCAATTTCGGCTTCCTTGTTGTTTTGATAGCCAATGTCACTCATACGTAACGAAGTGGCAAAAGGCTGAAAATAGGTGTACTCGTCAAGGGAGTCCAGCGGGGTGGGCTGGCCGCCCAAAAAGGATTTACATACAGCGGGGGATGCGCCAAACAAGTAAGGTACCAGCCAGCCGAAACGTTGCAGATTGCGAATCAAGCCGAAATATTGTGCGGAAATAAATGATTGCGCATTCCCTGGGTGTTGTTCCAGGTCCTGATACAGTGGCCAAAAAGTATCGGGAAAAGAATAGTTGAAGTGTACGCCGGCGATAACCTGCATAACGCGGCCATAACGATGGCCCAGACCTCGACGATAAACGGTTTTCATTATGCCCGGGTTGGAGTCACCATATTGCGCGATAGGGATACTGGTTTCTCCCGCCACCACACAGGGCATGCTGGTGGCCCATAATAATTCGTGGTTTGGCATTGTGGCCAGCACATTGTATACAAACTGTTGGGTGTCGCGCAGAAAATCCAGTGCTGCCGGAATACTTGTGCAGGGTGGCGTCACAAACTCTGTCAGTGCTTCAGAGTAATCGGTGGTGATGTGAGGGTGCGTCAACGGCGAACCCAATGCTGCGGGGTGGCGGGTTTGCGCCAGATTACCTTCCGGGGAGACACGTAAGCTCTCTTTTTCCAGGCCAATCCGGCTTTCTGCCAGCGGGCGATGGCCGCCCTGATTCACCAGTTTTGAGAGTCGCTGTTCAGCGATGCGATACAATGCGTGCCCCTGTTTATATTTAAGCTGGCCATTGTGCCGGATTCGGGGCAAAAAATCACTCTGGGCGGTATTGGGCAGAGCGCCGCATATAAACCAATAAGGAAATGTACACCAGTGGTTTCCTGATGCACTGGGAAAATTCTGGTGTGCGATTGGTGTCGCCGTCGCCGCATTTTGGGGCTCAGTCGATGAAGCGGGGCTGATTATTCCCCGGCGAAGGCTGCAAAAAAAGGGTTTTGTTGGCGCAATGCAGCAATTACTGGATGGGACTGGCTGTCAGTCTCAACGTTTCTTGTACGGCATCGCCTAAGCGCGCCGACTGTTGGTGAATCCGAATGTGCTCGCTCACAGTTTATTTTGCATAAATCGTTGGTTTCCTTGATGGCGTCCCACAGCCAGATTGCGGCATACAATACCGGCTTTGTGTATATTCCGCTTGCGAAGCGAAGCCGGGCGGCGTTTGACTCATCGCTTTGCATTTGCTCTTTCCCCCCTCTGCTTGCAGCGAATAGCGTCAGAGTCAGTCGTGTGGGCAGGGTTTATCTCAGTCGACAGGCAGGTGTTGTATACTGCAAACAAAGTCAATATTGTTCAGTTTCCAGGGGCGTAACATGGATAAAAATGCCGATTGGAGGAAAAAGCTCACTACAGAGCAATATCGCATTGCCCGCAAAGGTGGCACCGAAGCACCCTTTAGTGGTGCATATTATCAACATAAAGAAACCGGAATATATTATTGTGTGTGTTGTAATGCACCATTGTTCCATGCCCGGCAGAAATATGATTCGGGCAGCGGCTGGCCCAGCTATTGGGCGCCACTTAACGATGCGGCTGTCCTGAAGGTTCCTGATTACCGTCACGGCATGGTGCGTACGGAAATCTGTTGTGCGCAGTGTAATGCACATTTAGGTCATGTGTTTGAAGACGGACCTCCACCCACTGGTTTACGTTATTGCATTAATTCGGCTTCGCTTTCTTTTCTCGCTGACAGCGATACACATCCCGGTCATGAAAAATAATTTGCTGACACCGGCCAGTGTTTGTTTTATCGGCATGCCCGGTACTTTTTCATTTGCGGCGTTTAACGTTCTGTGTGAACACGGCATTAGTATTTCACAGGTAATTCTGGCGGGGTATGCCCCTGGCGCGCTTCCCATAAAACATCTGCCCGTATCATTTTCCATAAAGCCTGATCAACAAAGTAGTTCCATCCAGCAGCTTGCGGCCCGGCATGATATTCCTGTCACTTTTCTGGGGCATGTTAAAAACCGGCAACAACAATGGCAGCAACTTTGTAACAATGTGACAGGTATCACTCCGCCGGACTATGTTTTTGTCGCTTGTTTTCCGGAAAAGCTGCCTGCGGCACTGGTAAACTGGCCGCGTGATAAAAGTATCAATCTGCACCCTTCGTTGTTGCCAAAATACCGTGGTCCTGATCCGTTGTTCTGGCAGCTGCGCCACAACGAATCACACACAGGTATCAGCCTGCATTTACTTGGCGACAGGCTGGATGCCGGGCCGATTTTGTATCAGCGGGAAATGACCTACCCGGTGGGGGCAACACGCACTGAGCTTCATATATTGCTGGCAACGCAGGGTGCCCTGGGGTTTATACAATTGATAACAACGGGTGAATTTGTTGCCATGGAACAAGATGTATCACAAGCCACCTATCAGCCTATGCCTACAAAAAGTGATTACCGCGTTGAGCCACATTGGTCAGCCGAACATGCCCATAAATTCCTGCGTGGCACAAAATGATCTGTCACACTAGTACTCTTTCAAGGTAATAAATTATGAACCAGGAAACACTTTGCCCCTGTGGCAGTCAGGCTATTTTTTCAGATTGCTGCGAACCTTATTTGTCCGGTGACAAAATACCGCCCACAGCTGAAGCGCTGATGCGCTCACGCTACACGGCATACACCCGTATGGATGATGACTATTTGCTGGCTACCTGGCACCCGGATACCCGGCCCGCTATCCCCCACCCCAGTGATGATGGCGATAACACCGTCTGGACCGGGCTCTCTATTCTGCGCACTGAAGCAGGATTGGCTGGTGACAAAACCGGTATTGTCGAATTTATTGCCAGCTGCAATGTTGGTAAAAAGCCCTCGCAATTACATGAAATCAGTGAATTCACCCACGATGGAGAGCGTTGGTTTTATGTTGACGGGTTGGATCAGCAACCCGTGCGCAGAGAGTCACCCAAAATCGGTCGCAATGAGCCTTGTCCTTGTGGCAGTGGAAAGAAATATAAAAAATGCTGCGGTTGAATCGGCAATGGAAAATATACAATCCGGCCATGGTCAGCATCGCTTAACATCAATAAAACACCCTCTTTGTTTTTTGGGGCATGATATTGACGTGCCCATGAACGTCGGGAGTTTGTTCAGAATTGCCGATGCGCTTGGCGTGGAGAAAATATATTTATCCGGGACATCAATCGCTCCCCCTAATAGAAAAATAAAGAAAACATCACGGTCCACCGAAAAATATGTGCCGTATGTTTATGAAAAAGACCCGGTCAGAATAATAGAAAGCCTTAAACATTCAGGTTATACGATTATCAGCCTGGAAATCACTTCCTCAAGTATCGATATAAAAAATCTCGGCATTTCAAAAAATGAAAAGATATGTCTTGTTTTAGGGTCTGAGAATGCAGGTGTTAATCAAGCACTGCTTGATCTGTCGGATATTACGATTCATATCCCGATGCTTGGGAAGAATTCTTCAATGAATGTAGCGATGGCCAGTTCAATTGCCGCCTTTGAAATAACCCGTCAATATTGATTTTTTGAATCTGACTTTTCCCGTTTTAATTATGACGATGGCGGATATTGTCTGAGAATAAGTGTGTCGCCCCGTTGGGTAAATTCCAGATGTTTTAAAAAGCTCATGCCCAGAAGCACTTCATTGCCTTGCATGTTAGGGTTGATCGACGCACGCACCTGCCGCAATACAATGCCACCCAGATCCACCTTTGCCAGACGGGTGGCATATACCGTGATCAGACCATTGGCAGTTTTATAGACCATCGGTCCGCCCCGTTTCAGGCCAATTTCCTGCGCCAGTTTTTCGGGCACGGATACATCACTGGCCCCCGTATCCAGCAAAAAAACCACCGGTGTATTGTTGATGTTGCCATTGGCCACATAATGCCCCGAACGATTCCGTTGCAACGTCAGCTCCCGTGTGCCTTCGGCATCCAGGTTTAACGATAAGTCCTGGTTGGGATTATATTGTTTTTCCTGCCATGATTGAAAAAACATGACCAGCAAGCCCATGATCACCACCCACATGGCGATGATCATTTTCATGCCCAGGCGACGATGTGGATTTACCGAATCAGATTCCGGTGGTTCATGTGGATCATTGTTGTTCATGATATTAATATTAGCCGTGCACCCGTCAGGAAATGAGTTCATGATGAAATCATGTTAACACGCTGTTCAACATTGCTGATCTGCACGGCATTATTAATTGCCTGTTCAGAGCCTGAGCTGAATATCCCGGACCGGAACAGCATCGGTGCATCCCAGCCTCTTATCGAAATTTATTCGCCGGTGGGGGATGCCGTCCTGCCCGCCCATACGCCCTTCATCGTGGACTATGCTATTTTACGCAGCCCTGATGGCCACCATGTCAAAATACGTGTCGACAATGATGCGCCGCAAATTGTGCTGCGCCTTAAGGGCAAGCACCAAATTCGTGGTTTACCTGTTGGTACACACCGTATTCGAATTACCGAATACACGAAATATGATGTCAAAACCGGGGGTGATATTACCCTGAGTGTCACAATGCGAGCGGCAGCCGGACCATTTGAAAATGGCGCCGCCCTTAAATAACAAGTTTGTCTTTTGGGTGCGGGTATTATCGGCTGAAAGCCACAACATGGTGCATGTCGGCGCGGATGCCGACCCGTGTGCCAATCGTATAATCGTGATGGCTGGGGAATAACGATAATACCCGGTTGCCGGATGGCAGTTCCAGGGTGTACATGACCTCGGCTCCTTTGAAGGCCTTTTGGATGATGAGTCCGGTGAGGGAGCCGTCGGTATCGGGTACGATATCATCCGGACGAATCAATACTTCGACTTCAGTACCTTTGGGCCATTTATAAGCACGGTCACCGGTCAGCCGTCCCAGCTCTGTGTCCACCGTATCGGTATCGACCATTGTGCCTTTCAAAAAGGTGCCTTGGCCGATGAAGTCGGCAACAAAGCGGTTTTGTGGCTCGTGGTAAAGATTGAAAGGGGTGTCCCATTGCAAAATACGTCCCTGATCCATGACGCCGATGTGGTCGCCCAGGGCAAAGGCTTCGTCTTGGTGGTGGGTGACCAGAATACCGGTGATGCCTTCCTGTTTCAGAATTTCGCGTACTTCCAGGCTGAGACGTTCGCGGGTATCGACATCGAGATTGGAAAAAGGCTCATCCAGCAAAATGGCCTCGGGTTGTGCAGCCAGTGCGCGTGCCAGCGCGACGCGCTGTTGTTGCCCGCCGGACAGTTCGTGGGGAAAGCGTGTCTGGAATTCCGCCAAGCCTACCACTTGCAGCATGCGCATCACCATTTTTCGCCGGGCTGCACTGGCGGTTTTGCGCAGGGCAAAGCCGACGTTGTCGCTGACATTCATGTGTGGAAACAGGGCGTAGTCCTGAAATACCATGCCGAGGCGGCGTTTTTCCGGCGCCAGTACATAACCGGGGCGGGATACGGTATTGCCATCAATGCAAATTTCACCGTGGAAAACAGGCTCAAAACCGGCAATGGCGCGCAGTGCTGTGGTTTTGCCGCAACCGCTGGGGCCCAGCAGACACACCAGGCTGCCACGTTTAACGTGCATGGACAGACCGCTGACCACCGTCTGGCTACGGTAGCGGCATTCAATATCGCGGACATCCAGCAGGGGGTTCATGAGGCTTTTCGGGTGTTGGTCGCAGGGTTAGTGAGAATCATTCCCGATATGATACCAGATCATCGCTGCTTAAGTCGGTGGGGGTTGTGCGGATAGGGTGTGCCGGGGGCTTCAGTTTCAGCCAATAAGAAATTCCAGCAGGGCTTTTTGTGAGTGCAGGCGATTTTCCGCCTCATCCCACACCACGCTTTGTGCGCCATCAATGACGGCCGCCGCCACTTCTTCGCCACGGTGGGCGGGCAGGCAGTGCATGAACAGGGCATCGGGTTTGGCCAGCGCCATTAATTCCGGGTTAACCTGATAGTCGGCAAATGCCTGTTCGCGCGCGGTCTGTTCCTCTTCCTGGCCCATGCTGGCCCATACGTCAGTGACGATCAGGTCGGCATCCTGCGCTGCCGCACGGGGTGATTCGCTCAATGTGGCATAGTCTTTACCGGCAGCGAGGATTTGTGCGTCAGGCAGATAGCCTTCCGGGCTGGCTATTTGCAGTGTGAAGTCAAACTGTTTTGCCGCGTTGATGTACGAGTGGCACATATTGTTGCCATCGCCGATCCACGTCACACGCTTGCCACGGATATCGCCGCGATGTTCAAAATAAGTCTGCATGTCCGCCAGTAGCTGGCAAGGGTGAAATTCGTTGGTGAGCGCGTTGATGACCGGCACCTGTGAGTATTCCGCAAAACGCTGGATTTTTTCGTGCTCGAAGGTGCGGATCATGATGATGTCCACCATGCGCGACAGTACCCGCGCTGAATCCTCGATGGGTTCGCCACGGCCCAATTGTGTGTCGCGCGGCGACAGAAAAATAGCGTGACCCCCAAACTGTGCCATACCCGCCTCGAAGGAAACCCGGGTACGGGTGGAGGATTTTTCAAACACCATGCCCAGCACTTTGTTTTTTAAGGGCTCAAAGATTTTGCCTGCTTTTTGTTGGGTCTTTAGTTCAATGGCGCGTTGGATCAGTTTGTGTAATTCATCGCGACTCAAATCATTGAGGGTCAAAAAATGGCGCACGTTCATGGGTTGTCTCGCTGGAGTCTGACGTTTATTGGCCGGAAAGAAAATCACGGATGAGCGTGCTGAGCTGCTTAACCAGTTGTGTTGCCTCGTCATCGCGCATCACCAGTGGTGGCAGCAAGCGCACCACAGTGTCCGCAGTGACATTGATGAGCAGCCCATCATCCAGCGCGATTTTTACCAACCCGGCACAAGGGCGGTCCAGCTCGATGGCCAGTAGCAGGCCTTTGCCACGAATCTCATTAACGCCTTCAACATCAGCCAGTTGTTTGTTAAATGCGCTTGCCAGCTGTGTGCCCAGAGACGCAGCGCGTTCACACAATTGATCTTTTTCAATGGTTTCTATAACGCTCAAGGCCACCCGGCAGACTAATGGGTTGCCGCCATAGGTAGAGCCATGGTTGCCGGGCTGGAACGTTTGCGCTGCTGCACCGCGCGCCAGGCAGGCGCCGATGGGCATACCATTGCCCAGTGCCTTGGCGAGAGTCATTACATCTGGTGTGGCATTGCTTTGGTGCTGGTGGGTAAACCACCGTCCGCTACGGCCCATGCCGGTCTGAATTTCATCCAGCATCATCAGCCAGTTGTTTTCATCACACAGAGCACGGATACCGGACAGGTAATTGTCATCGGGAATGCGGATGCCGCCTTCGCCCTGTACCGGCTCCACCAGCACAGCCACCACACTCTGATTGTTTTTGGCCACAGCGGCAATGGCGTCGAGATCGTTGTAAGGCACCCGCAGGAAACCGCTCACCAGTGGCTCAAAACCCGCCTGCACCTTACGATTGCCGGTAGCGCTCAGGGTGGCCAGAGTACGGCCGTGGAAACTGTTTTCCATGACAATGATAGTGGGTTGTTCGATACCCCGAGCATGACCGTGCAGGCGGGCAATCTTGATGGCGGCCTCGTTGGCTTCAGCACCGGAATTACTGAAAAACACCCGTTCCATACCCGCCAGTGCAGCGAGTTTGTCTGCCAGTGCCTGCTGATGGGCGATGTTATAAAGGTTGGACGTGTGTATCAACTGGCCAGCCTGTTGACAGATGGCCTCAGTCACAGCGGGATGGGCATGACCCAGACCGCATACAGCGATGCCGCCGAGGGCGTCGAGATAACGTTTACCATCGGTGTCCCACAACCAGCAGCCGTCACCCTTATCAAAGGTGACGGGCAGCGGGGCGTAAGTGTGCATTAGTGCATCAGACATAATGTTCAATTTCCCAACGGGCCGGTAAAAAACCATCAAAAACAAAAAGGCAGTCCCAATAGAGACTGCCATTCAATATCAGAGGGAAATTCTAGCGATTTGCCGGGAGAGAGGCAATAGCCGGGAAACTCGATATGCTCCTCCGAAAAACCACCGTGTTGGGCATCCACGCATACAGCAGTGGTACATGGACAACAAATGTTGGAGTAGGCTCTTTGCTCGTTCGCAGATAACATGAAGATATACGCGGTATTGAGGTCGATACAAACGGTAAGCGACAGGTTTTGACAATCTGGTGCTCACAATGCCTTGCTTTGAAAATGTTTGAATAGCGAGCAAACCAAGTAAATCATTATCCTAAATTAATCAGTTGAATCTACTGCGAACGTCTATGGCACCGAATCTAGGAATCTGTCGGACTTAGGATGAATCTACTGCGAAAAAACCATTTCGGCCCATTTTCTCGATCCTTTTCGTTGAATATGCCCAGTCTTCGCCTCAAACGATCAAAAAAACGGACTCAAAATGGTTTTCCCTCGCGACGATTCCCTAAGTCCGACAGGCTCCTGGAAGATTTTTTGGGTTATTTTGAACCCTCACCGTATGGATGATACGCTGTCGTCCTAAATACTCCAAAAAGTCTTTTACCTTCAACACCATAGTCACCCTCAAGGCTTCAAAAAAATGATAATTGAAAAACACATAAAAAATGACATCAAAAACTTTAAGGGGATAAAACAAACTGGGGCATGTAGAGAAAATATTACTATAGGCCTCCAAATATGAACATCAAATCAGTCATAAATAAAGCAACTGTATGTTTGTTCCTGACGATGTTTCTGAGTGCTTGCGTGACAACACCGAAATTCACAACAAATGAGACCGCTAATCAATTTGCTAAGGCAATAAATAAAAATGATGCACAGATATTGATTACGCTAAGTGGTTTCCCTTTTTATATTCACAATCAGGAGTGGGAAGCTGCTAATGATGGGTATGGGTTTGTGCTGGGAAAACGAGACAGGCGGGTATTTGAGAAAAACGAAAAATTGTTAGCTTATCTGAGGAAGTTGGTCGAAGAACTGGAGGTCGATAGTGTTGATGGTGAATATATACCCGTAGCCGAATATTCTAGATTTTATAATGAGTTTGGACCTTATGCTATGGAATGGGAGTCACAGGATGCATATTTGTTTTTAAGGGGTATGGGTGACGTAGAGCATATTATGATTTTAGGTGTTAATAAAAAAACAAAAAAAATTGAACAGATCTATTTTAATTAGGATATAGAGGGTATAGCTTATGACGAAAAATAAATTTGACCCAAAGGGAAAGACCTTTAAACAAAGGTTAGAAGCATTTTTGGATGATGTGAAAGCTACCCATAAAATCACTATTGGGCGAGACTCAGGGCGGACAGTTGTATGGCAAACTACACATCATGTAGCCCACATGTTTCTCTATAATCGATACAAAAGTACCAAGCCGTTAAAATCACACTTAACGAAAAGAACAATATCGTGGGAGCATTTTAGCGATCCAAAAATAGTTTGGAATACCATAAAGCAGGCAGATTTTTTAAGAACTAAGAAGAATGTTGCTCCTGTTAAATTTGGAAATGCTTGGAAATCTGGTTTTGAACCCGATGAAGAAACAACCATCAAATACGTTAAATCGATACAAACCAAGGCAGGCATTGGTGATAGTGGTAAAGCAATGGTCTCTGCGGGACTGAAGCCCTGTGGTGAGCCTTGTAAATGTGGGGCAGGGCGTTCTAAACATTTAGATGGTGTTGCTGCAGACCTCAAGACCGTCGGTTTGAATCAGCTAACCGCTTCCCTTGTTAAAGCGAAAGCAGGAACTATCGATGACTACCTTAAAAAGTATGGACTCCATCGACCATTCCTGAATCATGCTAAAAGTCCAGAACCCTGGCACATTGAAGCATTATAACAGAAGAGGGCATATGCCCGTATGCTGAATACTGGAACATCCCCCTCTGTCTAATCATTTATTATTTCAACAGAGGTGACCCCTAGCCTGACACAGGGGGGGTGTTGTATACATATAAAAAGGGGCCATTGGGCCCCTTTTTATATTGTCGCCCGGTAAAGCAGGAATTTAGCTGCCGAAGTTACTGGCCACGAAATCCCAGTTCACCAGATTCCAGAACGCTTCCACATACTTGGGGCGGGCATTGCGATAATCGATGTAGTAGGCATGCTCCCACACGTCGCAGGTCATGATTGGCGTCTGGCCTGTTGTCATGGGGTTGGCGGCATTGGAGGTGTTGACAATCTCCAGTGTACCGTCGCTGTTTTTCACCAGCCAGGTCCAGCCAGAACCGAAGTTGGTGGCGCAGGACGTCGCAAATTTTTGCTGGAAGTCTGCAAAGGAGCCGAAGGCGTTGTTGATGGCATCCGCCAGTGCGCCGGTGGGTTCGCCACCGCCGTTGGGGCTCAGGCCATTCCAGTAAAAGGTGTGGTTCCACACCTGGGCGGCATTGTTAAACAGGCCGCCTTCGGCCTTCATGATGATGTCTTCGAGGCTGGCGTCGGCGAACTCAGTGCCTTCGATGAGGTTGTTAAGATTGGTGACATAAGTCTGGTGATGTTTACCGTAATGGTATTCCAGGGTTTCCGCTGAGATGTGCGGGGCCAGAGCGTCTTGTGCGTAGGGCAGTGCAGGCAGTTCGTGTGCCATGTTTTCGTTCTCCTAACTTGCTTTAGTGTTTGTATCGAAATCGTGCCAGGGTTTGTTCGCTGGCGGAATGTTGAAGCGCGATATTATGCGCGCAAGGCCGCCAAAAGGCGACGGCTGTGTATTCTACTCTGGATCAATAACCAAGTAAAATAATCAGGTATGGCGATGGGTTATGAACCGGAGTGTTTACGTTACACTTACTGCCATGAATGCTATCGAGCTGAGTTTGTTTGCCAGTCGTATCGAGGCCGTATGTGAAGAAATGGGCGCGGTACTGCAACGCACGGCCTTTTCGCCCAATATCAAGGATCGGTTGGACTATTCCTGTGCGGTGTTTGATGCCGCCGGTGAACTCTGTGCCCAGGCGGCACATATTCCTGTGCATCTTGGCAGCATGGCTTATGCCATGCGCGACATCGTGTCTGATTTACCGTGGTCGCCCGGTGACATGGTGATTTTGAATGACCCCTACCTCGGTGGCACCCATTTACCGGACGTAACGGTTATTGCGCCCGTGTTTGTCGCCAATACCGTGGTGGGGTTTGTTGCCAATCGTGCGCACCATGCGGACATCGGTGCCAGTACGCCTGGCTCCATGCCTGTTTCCCGGCAACTGAGTGAAGAGGGTATGATTATTCCGCCCACGTTTTTATTGCGCAAAGGCCAGCTGGACAAATGCCGGTTGGCCGCTATTACGGAAGCGACCAGTAATCCCGAGCAGTCCAGTGGTGATTTTGCAGCGCAGATTTCTGCTAATCGTACGGGGCTGGCGCGACTTATTGCACTGGTGCAAAGCACTGGTGTGGCGAGGTACGAAGAGTACCTGCAACAGCTCAATGCCTATGCCGAGCGTTTGGCAAGCAGCAGTCTGGCAGCGATTCCCGATGGTGAATATTATTTTGATGATGTGATGGATGATGATGGTCTGGGCAACACTGATATTCCTATAGTGGTGACTGTTCGTGTGAGTGGTCATCAAATCCATGTGGATTTCACCGGCACCGCAGCGCAGACCGCAGGCAATATCAACTGCCCCTTGTCGGTGGCGGCGGCCGGTGTGTATTACGTGTTCCGTTGTTTGATGCCGCCGCAGACGCCGGCCTGTGCGGGCAGTTTTCGCAGTATCACCCTGATGGCGCCGGAAGGTTCGCTTCTTAATGCCAGACGACCTGCTGCCGTGGCGGCGGGCAATGTGGAAACCAGCACCCGTGTGGTGGACGCTGTGATGGGTGCATTGGCGCAGGCGCTGCCGGATAAAATTCCTGCCGCCAGCCATGGCAGCATGAACAATCTTGCCATGGGCTCGCGTGTTGACGGTGCTCAGTGGGACTATTACGAAACCATAGGGGGCGGTATGGGTGCCGGGCCGGAAGGTGATGGCCTGAGTGCTGTGCAGACGCACATGACCAATACACTGAATACGCCCATTGAAGTATTGGAAAGCCATTACCCATTGCGTGTCTGCCGTTATGCCTTGCGGGAAGGTTCGGGTGGTGAGGGCAAATACCGCGGTGGCGATGGTTTGATACGGGAGTTTGAGTTTTTGGCGCCGACGACGGTGACGTTATTGACCGAGCGGCGTCGACACGCGCCGTGGGGATTGAGGGGGGGAGATGATGGTCAACCGGGGAGTAATTTGCGCACCGGTCAATGCCGTGGCGAAGTCCTGTTGGCGAAAACGAATTTTGACATCGGAGCCGGTGAGCGGTTGATCATTGCAACGCCAGGTGGCGGTGGTTGGGGAAGGCTATCGCGCCACGAACGGTGATTGTTGACCCCCCTCTAACCAATCTTCCGGATTGCTTTTTGGCCGACGGTGGAAAAATGTTGCGTTGCCGGAATTTGGTCCACCGGCAACCATTGGAAAGCGGCTCCCAGCACGGCCACGGCTTTGTTATCCGCAGCCGCGCTGGCTCGCATGAGGTTTGTCAGTGCTTGCTGTCTGCCGAGGCTATGGCCTCCCCGGATTTCCCTCTGATCACCCGGCTGTTGCCGGCCAGATCGACAGCCAGGATGTTAAAGTCCAGGCCGTTATGTTTACCCAGGTCGGTGATATAGGAGTTGCTTTCGCCAACTCGCTTCATGCGCGTAGTCATGAACTGGGAGCTGTTGGGTTTGCGGTAAAACAGGGTCACGGACTGGATGCCTGCGTCATCTTTTACCGTAACCGCAAACTGGTCTTTATCGCCGGTGGCGGTGGACGAGGGATAGATTACAGTTGGCGCCTGCTTGTCATCCAGCAGCTTGGCTTGATGTTCGTGGTCGGCGTTGGCCGATGTGGAAACGCCGAGCGCGGTGAACAGGGAAGTGAGCACGATTGCAGAGAAAGGTGTCCGAGCGTTCATTGATAAGTCCCTTTACATGATTATAGTGTCTTTTGATACTAGCACCATTTTATGGTGTTTCAAGGCGGGTTTTTGGGTGCAATACTCATGGTTCGCGAGATCTTCGGACGTGTATGAGCAGAGGCTCAACAGTTGATTACATGTGGGGGCAATCCAGTAGTAATACCTTTTTGACCGGTGAAAAACCCGATGATTTATCACAGGTATTACGCTTAAAAAAAACCGCGAATGTTATCCATGAAACCCCGGCAGCCGCCTGCATTTTTCATTTGTGTATACCCGCGGCGTTTGGGATTTCAGTTTAAGTGTGCGTCATATTTTCTGCATGGCGAGGTGAAATGACGCGTAATCGTTATTCTATGGCAAGGACAACAACGTGGCCATGGCGGAAACAGGGCGTGCAATCAGGCCTGGATCCCACAATGTATCGGCCAGTGTTGTTACCGGTTTCTCGGGTCAAAATGGGCGAAGGGTTAATAATACATTGCATAAGTCCGCTGTTGTTTCAGCTTTCACGCTAGAATAGCTGTTTTACTACTTTTGGTGATTTGACGAGGATTTGGCTGATGTGCGGCATTTGCGGTGAATTACGGTTTGATGGTCAGGCTCCCGAAACGGCAATGTTGATGCGCATGAACCAAAAACTGGCTCGCCGTGGGCCGGATGATGAGGGAGTGTATGTTTCAGGCGCACTGGGTTTTGGGCACCGGCGTCTGTCGGTTATTGATCTTTCTGATCGCTCACATCAACCGATGGTCGATAAAGCATTGGGGCTGTCGCTGGTGTTCAATGGCGCAATTTACAATTACCAGGCACTGCGCGCGGAGTTGATGGATGCCGGTTACCGGTTTTTTTCTGAAGGGGATACGGAAGTCATTATCAAGGCCTTTCAGCATTGGGGTGAACGCTGTGTGGAACGCCTGCATGGCATGTTCGCCTTTGCCATCTGGAGTGAAAAATTGCAGCGTCTGTTTTTGGCGCGTGACCGATTGGGCATTAAGCCTCTGTATTTTTCAAAAACAAAACACAGCTTTCGCTTTGCCTCCAACCTGCAAGCGTTGCTGGCGGCTGGTGATGTGGATACTGATATTGACCCTGTGGGCCTGCATCATCAACTGACTTTGCATGCGGTGATTCCCGCACCGCACACCATTTTGAAAGGTGTGAGCAAGCTGGCGCCGGGGCACACGATGGTCGTGGGACATAATGCGCATACGGAACAGAAAAAATACTGGCATCTTTCTGCAACACGTCCCGCCGAACCCAAGCATGAAATCGAATGGACACAACTGATTCGTGATGCCTTGCTCAAAGCTGTGAAACGCCGTCTGTCGGTGGCGGATGTACCCGTGGGCGTGCTGCTTTCCGGCGGTCTGGATTCCAGTTTGCTGGTGGGACTGTTGGTTGAGGCGGGGGTCACTGATCTACGTACCTTTTCCATTGGTTTTGAAGACATTGCTGATGAAGCGGGTAGCGAGTTTGAATATTCCGATGCGGTGGTGAAACGATTTGGTACGCATCATCGAAAAATTTCCATTCGCAATGCCGAGGTTCTGCCCCGTCTGCCTGATGCGGTGCGCAATATGGCCGAACCCATGGTAGGGCAGGATGCCGTGGCGTTTTATCTACTTGCCGAACAGGTGGCCAAAGAAGTGAAAGTGGTACAGAGCGGTCAGGGTGCAGATGAAGTGTTCGGCGGTTATTTCTGGTACCCGCAGATGGAGGCCGATAGCGGCACGGACCTGGAACGGTTTCGCCGCCATTATTTTGATTGTCGCCATAGCGAGTTTCGGGACTCAGTCACCGAGGCCTATGTCAGTGAAGATTTTACCTCGATGCTGGTGGAAAAACGGTTGAAACTTGGTGATGCCGACAGTTTCCTCGACCGTGTACTGCGTTTTGACATTACCACGCTGATTGTTGATGACCCGGTGAAGCGCGTGGACAACATGACCATGGCCTGGGGACTGGAGGCACGGGTACCGTTTCTGGATCATGAACTGGTGGAACTGGCGATGCGTATGCCGCCTGAGTTAAAAATGAAATCCGGAGGCAAGCACATCCTGAAAAATATCGCCCGCGGCCTGATTCCGGATTCAGTTATTGATCGTCCCAAGGGCTATTTCCCCATGCCTGCATTGAAGTATGTGCGCGGGGATTTTCTCAATTTCATGTCCGATATCCTTAATTCCGAAGCCTGTCGTCAGCGTGGGGTATTTAATCGTCGTTACGTCAACCGGCTACTGACTGAGCCGGACAAGCATTTCACCAAATTACAGGGCAGCAAGCTCTGGCACATGGCTTTGCTGGAATTGTGGTTGCAGTTAAACGTCGATGATGCGGCGGCTTATGTGTGATTTTTGCTGCTCACGTTCCCTTCATATTCCTTGCTTGATGTCGGCTGGTCTTTGTTCAGGAGGTGATGGTTTTACCCCCCGTTAGCCCCATGGTCTTTTTTCCTTAAAGGTGTGCGTATTTCCACTCATTGTTAAGGGTTTTTGTTCTTGCTACATTTGATTTGGTCGTAAAAACCCCCGATGGCTCCCACCAATTAAAAAAGGAATTTAGACATGTCTAACAAAATATGTAGGATCTTACAGACTCTTACCGGGGCATTAATAAGCCTGCCAATGCTGGTATCTGCTGAAACTGTATTCGAAGAAATCAGTGTGACATATGATGGCGGAGGGCAAGACCCGGTCAATTCAGCTGCGGTGGATGTAAATGGCAGTATGTACATTACCGGCGGAAGAACGGTGAGCGGAGGTACAAGTTATTATATTGCAAAATATGATAGCTATGGCCGTGAAGAGTGGGTGCGTATTCATTCCACCGGCCAGTCTTCATGGTTTGCTCATTTCAATACAATGACTGTTGATCGAAACAGTAATGCTTATGTTGCATTATCTGAGAGCAGTAATTTTGGAAAAATCCTGAAATACGATGCTGATGGCAATGAGACCGTTTTGGTCGAAGGTGGTGGAATACCCTACAATTATGACCACCGTGTCGGCCTGGAACTTGATAAAAATGAAAATAACTTATACCTGCGGGCATCGTATTCAATAAAGAAAATAAGCCTTAACGGTGGCGCAGACTGGACGCAGTTATTGTATAACCTGAATACCTGGGTGCGTGATATTGCTGTGGATGATTCTGGTAATGTTTATGCGGTTGGGCGTACCCAATATCTTACAGGCAATGGTACAACCGATGTTATCGTCAAGAAATTTGATAGCAATGGCAATGAGCTTTGGGTTCAGCATTGGTATGAAGCAGGCAAGCAAAATGAAGATGCCTATGGCCTGGAACTGGATTCCAATGGTAATGTTTATATTCTGGTGCAAGCCACTAACTTTGAAAGTTCATGTTCGTATTGCACAACGTCATCAATTGTGAGCTTCAGCTCAAATGGAGATGTGTTGGGTAGCGTTGTCTTGAATGGCACAGATGGTTATCTGGCAGGAAATATCAAGGTGGCTGATGATAAGGTTTATGTCACTATGCAGCGTAAAGGCACGACCGTGTTAATAGCGCAAAAACTGAATACGGATTTGTCATTGGCCTGGAGTACAGAATATTCTGGCAGTATTTTAAAACCAAAGGGGTTGGATGTTGATGGTCTTGGTAATGTTGTCGTTGGTATTCAGGCAGAGTACGGCATTATGTCGACAGTTAAATTTGATATGTACGGCACCGAATTATGGACGCAGAATGGTGATGGAAATGATTCCAGTTTTGTAAAGTTTGGGACAACGGGGGAAGTTTACGCCGCAGGGTCCAAACTTGATGCTTTTATGTATCGCTATGGCGTAACGCAATTGATTTGCCAGTGAAGCTCAGGGGTATTAACCCCCTAAGGAATGCGCACAAAAAAGCACCCGTAGTTACGGGTGCTTTTTTGTGGTGCAAATATTTGCTGGTGGAAAATAAAAAAACAGCGAATCAAAACAGACGGAAGAGCTGAAACACCGTCAAAAACCAGGCTGGAAAAGAGTCACACAGTTGCGTCCGTTCTCTTTGGATTGATACAAGGCAAGGTCAGCTTCAGCGATGAGTTGTGCATAAGCAGCGGTGCTTTCGCGTAACTCGGTGATGCCAAGGCTGATGTTGATGATCAGCGATGCGCCTTCTATTTCAATCGGTTTGGCTTGTACTGTTTTACGCAGGCGCTCAGCAAGTACATATGCCCCCTGTGTATCAGTTTCTGGCAGCACGACCAGAAATTCTTCTCCACCGTAACGGCCAAGGGTATCGGTGCCACGCAATCCGCTGGCCAAGCGCCGGGAGATTTCGCGCAAGACTTCATCCCCAGCAAGATGACCATGCACGTCGTTGACTTTTTTGAAGAAATCAATATCGGTGAGTATTACTGAAAGTTTACTGTGATAACGACGCGCACGATTGAACTCTTTTCCCAGTGCTTCTTCTACGTAGCGGCGATTAAAGAGCTGAGTCAAGCCGTCACGATTGCTCAGCTCGCGCAGCTTTTCTGTGGTTTCCTCCAGTTTTGACTGATAGATGCTGGTATCCGTGACATCGAACAGGGTAAAGCACACGTACTGCACCTCGCCACAGCTATCTTTGATTGGCATCAGCGTACAGTCCTGACGCATACAATCCACACCACCGGTTACCGGGCGATTGTGGGCGAACTTGAATAAATACGGACGCTGTTCCCAGGAAGTGAAAGAAAAATTTTTGAGAATGAAGATGTTTTCGATTTTCCGGTCCAGCCATTTTTTCGGCAGTTCGGGAAAGGCTTCAAACAGATTCTGGCCGATTACAGTATCGGCCTTGCGCTCGCTATGGATTTCCATGAACTGATTCCACAGGAGGATTTCCCGTTTTTGGTTTACCACAAAAATGCCCATATGAGCGCGGTCGACTATGAAGTTCAGCAGGCTGGCGGTGGCATTGGAGGCAGGCATGTGAAGAAAGCGACACCGGAGTGTTTAAATACTGTCCATGAATTCGTCAAGGATATCACGCAGGGTGTCGATGGCGCCCTCGGTCATGAACATCAGCAGGTGGCAGTGAAAATCACGATCCTCCACAGTAAAGTTTACCTCCATCAACAAAGCGTGAGACCAGGACAGTTGCTCCGGTACAAGTACCTGATCCAGCGGAGTGCGTTGGGCCATAAGAGAAGGGGCGGAAAAACTGAGGTCGGTTTTCAGAGTGTCCGAAATACCGTTGATGACGGCGCCCACCAACAGATTACTCACCTCCAGCAACAGCTCCTGCTCTGCCGACTGGTCCAGGTCGGTGTCATAACCCATGAGATCGGCGAGGTCATCGGCACCAGCCTGAGCAAACGCCACAATGGCTTCTCCACGTAATGCATTGGAAAAAGCCTGACGCACGGCAGAAATTTCGGCGTTTTCGTCCACCATGTCGGTGACCGTTTTGATGACATCCTCAACGGTGACCAAACGAATGCGTGGCACGGAAAGCCCCACAAAATGGCCCAAAATCCGCGCCAGAGAATCACCCGCCTGGCCCATGGCGATATTTACCACCTCCTGCAAGGCATCATTCTGATCTTCGGTGTAGGGTTGAATGCTCATGCTGGTGGTTTTACTGGCAGGTTTAAACGATACCGTATTCGTGCAGTACATTTTGGATATCCAATGTTTTAACGGGTTTTTTGATAAAGGCCATGGCGCCGAGTTTTTTTACCCGCGCCTGAGCCTCGGGTTGGATGTCGGCGGAGACCACTACCACAAAGGTGTTGAGCTGTTCTTTTTGCAACTGCTCCAATACCTGATAGCCATCCATTACCGGCATGGTCAGATCGAGGAACATCACTTCCGCTTTGCCATCACGATAGGCGGCCAGAGCCTCTTCACCGTTTTCAGCCTGGGTCAGCTCGATATTCCACTGTGGTGGTAAGGCACGAATGACCATTTTGCGCGAGATTTTGGAATCGTCGACAACGGTGACGGAAACAGCCATAACGTATTCTTTTCCTTACAGGTATTGGTGCGAAGCCCGCGTGAATGCCTGCATCAACTATCGGCAGAGGTCATGCAGGCTTTAGGTTGCAGGCAAGCCATAAAATGCGGGTAAAAATCTCCCCGGCGTGTGCTGCGAGATACGTTATAATCCCCGGCCATTGATTTTGAAATGCCCGGGAATTGTGCAACATATGAATACATCAGCAGCAAACGAAGACCTGGAACTCATCAAACGCGGCGCGGAGGAAATCCTCGTTGAGGAGGAACTCAAGAGCAAACTGGCACAAGGCAAACCGCTGCGCATCAAGGCGGGCTTTGACCCCACTGCACCGGATCTGCACCTGGGCCACACCGTACTTATTAACAAACTGCGCCAGTTTCAATGCTTGGGGCACGAAATCCTGTTTTTGATTGGCGACTTCACCGGCATGATCGGTGACCCCACAGGCAAAAGCGCTACCCGACCACCACTGACCCCCGAACAGGTGGCTGAAAATGCCAAAACCTATCAAACGCAAATCTTCAAAATTCTTGACCCGGATAAAACCCGGGTAATGTTCAATTCGCAATGGATGAGCAAAGTGGGCGCAGCCGGACTGATTCAACTGGCTGCCCGGCACACCGTAGCGCGCATGCTGGAGCGTGATGACTTTAGCAAACGTTACAAAAGCGGCCAGCCCATTGCCATTCACGAATTTCTGTACCCGCTGATCCAGGGTTATGACTCGGTGGAAATGAAAGCCGATGTGGAACTGGGGGGCACCGACCAGAAATTCAACCTGCTGGTGGGGCGTGAACTGCAAAAACAGTACGGCCAGGAACAACAGGTAGTGCTTACCATGCCGCTGCTGGAAGGCTTGGATGGCGTACAAAAAATGTCCAAATCGTTGGGTAACTACATTGGCATCGACGAACCGGCAGAAGAAATGTTTGGCAAACTGATGTCGATATCAGATGAACTCATGTGGCGTTATTTTGAATTGCTCAGCTTCCGGCCAGAGAGTGAAATTGCAGGCTTCAAACAACGGATCGAAGAAGGAGCCAACCCACGGGACATCAAGTTTTTGTTATGTGAAGAAATCATTGCCCGGTTTCACAACCAAGCCGCAGCAGACAAAGCCAAAGCATCATTCATCGCCCGTTTTCAAAAAGGCGCCATGCCGGATGAGATGCCGGAAATGGAACTGTCCGCCCCGGAGGGAAAACTCGCTATTGCCAATTTACTGAAGCAGGCTGGTCTGGTGAAAAGCACCTCTGATGCCATGCGTATGATCAAACAAGGCGCAGTGCGTATTGATGGCGAACGTGTTGCTGACAACAAGCTGGCGATTGCTGTGGGTACACAGCATGTTTACCAAGTGGGCAAGCGGCGTTTTGCACGGGTCAGTGTGGTTTGATTGTTCCTGATAATGTGCGCTGAGGATGTATGGCACACGCCATTCGGCTGGTTTCATGAAAGCAAGAGATACAGAATACTTTTCCTGAAAATTTCCAGGAAAATTTTACCGTGAGAAAAATTTATACACCATTCCAGCCAACGTTAACCCAATCCGGACTGAACCGGTTTGGGCTTACCTTGAAAGAAAATATTCCCTCTGGCGCACTCAATGGACTGGTGTATTCTTATTTGCAAATAAAAACTGAAAAGCAGACACCATACCCTGTGATGCCTGATGGTACCCAGGCGGTATATATGTCACCGCAAGATGCAATGATAGGTGGAGCCCAGACCGAGGCAAAAGACATCCAACTGTTACAGCCAGGAGAATATTTTGGCATTTGGTTTTACCCTGGTGCGCTGAGATATTTCTTTGATGTGAACCTGTCTGAAATTTCCGGTCAGTTTGTTGATGAAAAATATTTTGAGTGCAGTCATTTCACTCGACTGCATAGCGATATTTACAGATACAGCACCTTTAATGAGCGTGTGAATGTGTGTGAAAAATGGTTATCAAGTCGATACTCCCAGAAGCCGGTCACAAGGTTTGATAAAGCTTTATCCTTAATATACCAAACGAAGGGCAGTGAAAGAATCAACCAGCTTGCTGCAAAGGTAGGCTGGAGCAGCCGACATTTGAACCGTCAATTTTTACAGCACACGGGTTTAAGTACAAAAACATTCTCCCGGATAATCCGTTTACAGCACGTATGCCGGCAGTTGTATATAAAGCTATTTGGCGGGCAAGGTATTCCTGTAGAGCTTGGGTACTATGACCAGCCGCACCTTATTAGAGAATTTGGCAAATTCTTTAAATTATCACCGGGGGTGTTTTTCAGTCGGTTTATGTCCGATTTTTACAATCATTGATTTCCAAAGTCTGTGAAACTGTATCTTTTCCCTGTCAGGAGATATAGATGCAGTTTACAAATCAACAAATTATTGAAATATCCAAAGGTGGTTTTTTTGGTAAAGGTAACGCCCAGCTACCCAGTAACTTGATGTTAATGATTGATGAAATTGAGAATATTTCGACGGAAGAGGGTAATTATAAGAAAGGCCAATTAGACGCCAGTCTCAGAATTCAGCCGGATCATTGGTTTTTTAGGTGTCATTTTAAAGATGACCCCGTAATGCCCGGATGTTTGGGGTTGGACGCCTTGTGGCAATTATTAGGTGTATATCTTGGCTGGTCTGGATTAAAGGGAAAAGGAAGGGCGCTCGGTGTCGGAAAAGTAAAATTTAGTGGGCAAATTTATCCAGATGCCGGTTTAATTCGATACCGGTTACATATCAAACGTATATTCAAAAAACCAATGCCCGTTGGTATCGCCGATGGTGTTGTTATGCATAAAGATTGCATAATATATGAAGCTAATGACCTTAGAGTAGGTTTAATTGGTGAAGGCAAAGAATAGAATCGCGAACCCCTCAAGAAAAACAGGACACCCATTAATCAATTGACACCCTGTTCGATCCTCGTTAAATCCGGGGCATACTCTATTCTTACGGAAGAAGGAGGCACGGACGCCAAAACCCCGCAAAAACCAGGTTTGCCTGGATTCAACCCCTTACTACCACTGTATTTCACGCTGTGTACCCAAAGCACTTCGTGGAGCAGGCTCTCCGCCGAGCTTTTCTCTGTGGCAACGATGAATTCTCCGGCCAGAGTTACGGACACCGTAAACAATGGGTCGTGGACAAACTCGCTGAATTAGCCCATGTTTTTTCTATCGACGTCTGTGCTTACGCGGTAATGAGCAATCACTACCATTTAGTCCTGCACATCAATCAACCCCAAGCCCAGGCATGGTCTGACGAAGCAGTGATTGAACACTGGACCCTGCTATTCAAAGCACCCCTGTTAATCGATAGAATGAAAAAAGGCGAACACCTGAGTAAAGCAGAACAAAAACAAGCGCTTGAGCTTGTACAGGAATGGTGTAACCGTTTAACAGCTTCAACCTGATGCCAATTGAGTCCTAACAGTTTGCGCGCTTCTTCAACGCTGCGTGCAGCGGTTAATACACGAAGCGCGAAACCTTCAAAGAGCAGTGTAAAGCGGCTGTTTTTTTCTGCCCAGGGGGCTTTAACTGTTTTGGCGCCATGTGTTTTGCAGCGAACCCGGGGAAGCTGGCAGTGTAAATACGTTGAAAACTGCATGGTGTCCAGGTGTCGCCAGCTCCGCCTGTTGCGATCATCGTGCTTGGGTGATATCGCTCCGCACTCGGGACAGGGACCCTCATCGTCAGCGTATTCAATCTCAATGTCTACGCGGTTTTCTTGTATGCTAAGATCAACATCGCTGATCTGCCAGGGGGACTGTATACCTAAAAGATAACGGTAATGTTCTTCTATTCCCATGGGCTGTATCTTGCTATTCCGTTGTTTTTCATAGAGACGATGATAACTACTAGCCGACGGCAAGGGCAACCTCGCGAGATGTTGTCTGAAGGAGGCCCGAGCGCAAAAGTACGAGCTGACGGACAGAAACCGCATAGTAGGTTTGCAGAATTCAAAGGCTCATGCTAGCTTAGGATTTAAACCATATTTATTTTCATCATGGCTATCTTGGGCAAGAAACACAATTAATACAATTGCGCCAATCAATGGAATAATTGCGATCAATTGCCACCACCCACTTCTCCCGGTGTCATGAAGCCGCCTTGCAGCAATACTAGTACTGGGGATTAATAGAGCTAATGAAAAAATGGTTGATAAAATGAATGTACCTAAGAATCCATCTATTACTATTAATCCAATATAGAAAATTGTATAGAACAATATAAACATCCAGTATTCTTTTCTTCTTGCACGTCCAGTAAATGTTGCATAATTTTTAATTGCTCCGATAAAGTATTCCATTTAAATCTCCGTAATTGACTTGTTGTTGATGTTTATTTTGTAAACCGTCGCAGTAGGAACGCCCGTTACCGGGCGTCCCCTGCACAGATCCCGGCGTGCGGTTTTCCCGCACCGGGCTCTTCAGTCATGCTCACACTCGTAGAGAGCACATAATACCCCATGGATATTTCCGCCAAGAAGGTTGGCTCAACGGAATCCGGCCCTACAATGTCCGGCGCGAGTTGCCTTTGACGAATACACATAACTGTCACTCCCTTCCCCCTGTGATCGGCCCTACCGTCTCCGAGTACTATGAAGTGATCCGACTCCCCGACAGCCTTCGAGCGCTTTCCCGTTTCTGGCGGTTCTGCTCACTCTACCCTTCCTTTGG
>DROS01000016.1 GCA_011321815.1 Gammaproteobacteria bacterium | reverse complement strand
GTGCTTATTGCGACTGGGTGGCGCGCTTTGTTCGTTTTCATCAGATGAAGGTGCGGGATGCACTTTTTGTGGATGCAGAAAAAAATGTGGAAGATTTTTTGACGCATTTGGCGGTGCATGACACTGTGGCGGCTTCGACGCAAAACCAGGCTTTCAATGCGTTGGTTTTCCTGTATAAGCGGGTATTGCAACAACCTCTGGAGAATGTGTCGGCGACCCGTTCGCATAAGGAACCACGAATTCCGGTGGTGTTGACGCGGGAGGAGGTAAAGCGGGTATTGGCTTTGCTGGAAGGAACATCGGAGTTGGTGGTAAAGCTGTTGTACGGTTGTGGTTTACGGATTACCGAGGCTGTGCGTTTGCGGGTGCAGGATATCGATTATGGATACAAGCAGGTAACTGTGCGTAATGGTAAAGGTAACAAGGATCGGGTGGCGCCGTTTCCAGCCGTCCTGGAGTCTCTGCTGAAGAATCATTTGGAGCGGGTGATGGCAGTTCATAAGCAGGATCTTGAAGAGGGGCTTGGCGCAGTTTATTTACCTTATGCCTTGGCTCGCAAGTATCCGAATGCGGAGAAAGAGTGGAACTGGCAGTATGTTTTTCCCAGCAGGAAGTTGTCGAAAGACCCACGAGGCGGGGTGATGCGTCGGCATCATCTGGATCAGTCGGTAGTGAACAAGGCAATACGGCAGGCTGTGCGCACGGCGGAAATCACGAAAAAAGTGAGTGCGCATACTTTTCGTCACAGTTTCGCCACCCATTTGCTGCAACGGGGCACAGATATTCGCACCATTCAATCGCTGTTGGGGCATCAGGATGTGCAGACGACAATGATTTATACCCATGTATTGAAGCAGGGTGGAGAGGGTGTGGTCAGTCCATTGGAGGATTTGTAACAAATAAGTCTGAGTCAACACAGATAAGCCTGAAAATCCCGTTTACCCTGCCCTGTTTTGACGGCGCACCAACACAATCCCCAGCAGAAACACGCCCCCATATCGCAACATTTCTGCGCAACATGCAATCGTGTACGTCTGACCGCTTCCGGCACACTTTTCCTGTGTCTGGGGCAGGAGCATATGATTGAATTGCGGGAGGCCTTGCGACAAGGCCTGAGCGACACAGCGTTAAAAGTATTGCTTGGCAGTGCACTTGCTTTAAAACCGGAGCGTCATTCCTTCAAGGAAAAACCACAGCACGTGGTTCGCTTCATGTCCAAAACCGGCGGCTAAAAACAAGCTTTCCGGCCGGGATTAACGTTTTGCAGCCTGAACATGCATCCAGTCCCGGTCTTCCGAGCGGCCCAGACTCACCCAACCCTCTTTTTCCCATAATTCCCACCAGTCATCCAGATCCGGATGTGCAAGTGTTGCCCTGTCACTACGCCATTTAAGTTTATTTCCTGAAGGGTACCAGTCAATTGCTATACCCCAGGCATGAGTCGACCAGCTTGTTGCACTGCCACGCTTTTTTCGACAGTTATAACTCCCCCCGTAACGATCCAGTTTATATTTCTTAATGCCGTCATTACCATAAATTTCGTATGCGCTTTTTAAAATTCCAGCCAGGCTGTCGCTTAATTTTTCGTGTATGGATATTGCGCCTGTTGTTGTGCGTAAATCCCAGTCCAAACGCAATGTCCATGGACACGGAACCTTAACCAGACGCGAAGAACACGGCTCACCGTAAAAATCAGTAAGTGCATCGGTCTGCTCAACAGGAAACTGATAAGGATTTTCCCGCACAGGAACAATATCCACGAAGGAACGTGGTATTGACCCTGTTGAATGCAGTATGGCCAGCGCCTGGGAAGCCGCTTCTGTCTGCGGCCCGTATAAACCATCAATATTGCCAGCGTCGATGTCATTATCAAGACATACCCATTGCAGATACGCGACAGCTTTTCTGCGATGGGGCCAGCTCCCCCATCCATCAGGGAGGTCTGATGAAACACTGGAAAGTGCGGCATTAATTGCTATGTCTGTATCTGAATTCAGTTTTCCGTTTATTTCATGGGTATAGAAATTGCTGTTAACGAGATATTCCTGGATAAGTTTGATTTCACTTATTTTCATAAGAAGATTCCTTTATCGTGGACCCTGTTTTCAGATAATCAGCCGTCAGGTATTCTTTTGGCCAGTCTGTTTTTTTCTCCTTCATAAGTACAATGTAGCCACCCTAAATGCATGTTTCAATTTCGTCACCAAACACACTGTTGGCTCTGATGGGCGGGGATGGTGATTTGTCTTTTTAGGCTTGCTTTTGCTGCGCCATTTGATTTGAAATAAATTGCGGACGGAGGGTTAATTCAGGATTAACACCCTGGCGCAGCCAGGAGCTTAACCTCTGGACTCCGGCCAAAAACAGAGCAGAACAATAGCACTTATTGTGAGGAATCAACCCCGGAGAGATTAAGTAGAATTTCCCGAAGGGTTATATTTCAACAGGTTAGGAGGCTTACCTGAAGCAGTTTAGTTAATGTACTTTCTGTGCAGTATTTTTTCAGTTATGGCTCAACAGCCGCTTGGGCGCGACCCGGCCATCGTCCAGTACGGTACCCAGCCCCAGAAAACGCTGGTCTCCGGCATACAACCGCACCCAGCCACGATCCTTTAGCTGGGGTACAAATACCGCCTGTCCCTGGCAGAGATAAAAACTGGCGTCTTCCGAAAGCCGCACTTCCGGCCAGTCCGGCAAGGTGGATTCCATAGGCAACAGCAACTCATCCAGTGCGCCGACACCTGATTCTTCAGCAATGGTCTGCAAGGATTCCAACGTGTGCATGGTATGCCCATCCAATGCGCCAACCCCGGTACGCCGCAAGGCCGCTATGTGAGCACCACAACCCAGTGCTGCACCGATATCTTCCGCCAGCACCCGGATGTAGGTGCCTTTGCTGCAACGCACATCCAGCACCAGCTCATCACCTTCAAGTCGCCGTAATTTTAGCGCATGAATGGTGATCGCACGTGGCTCCCGCTCCACCTCGATACCCTGGTGGGCCAATTTGTAAAGCGGTTGACCGTCACGTTTAATGGCAGAGTGCATGGGGGGAATTTGCTGACTCTGCCCCAGAAAACTTTCCAGCACTTCCTGCACCTGTGCGCTTGTAAACTCACCCACTGGCCGTGTTTCGCGGACCTCACCATCGGCATCACCACTGTCAGTGGTCACGCCCAGCTTGCAGGTTGCCCGATACTCCTTATCCGCCGAAAGCAGAAAACCGGAAATTTTGGTGGCTTCACCAAGACAAATCGGCAACATGCCTGATGCCAGCGGATCAAGACTGCCGGTATGTCCGGCTTTGTTGGCATTAAAAAGCCGCTTGACCATTTGCAAGGCAGCGTTGGAGGTAATACCGACGGGTTTATCCAGCAGCAATACACCATTCACACTTCGGCCACGGTTACGACGACGCGCCACAATCATTCTCCAGATAAAGGGTTAAAAAGAAACAGGAAGATCAGAAGCGTGCACGAAATAGCCGTACAAAGTATTTCGTGCACGTTCCTTACTGTTTAGAGGGTGTGCCGGACTGCTTGATCAAGTCCGTCAACCGATTCCCGTATTCCATGGAGGAATCGTAAATAAAAACCAGCTGGGGGGTGGTGCGCAATTTAAGACGCCGGGCCAATGCCGTACGCAAATAACCGGCCGCCTTGTTCAAGGCCAGCGTACTGCTTTCAATGGATTTTTTCGCCTGCTCCTTATCCGCCAGATTTTCATCCAGTACGGTAAAGTACACGCGCGCCCGCTCAAATTCATGGGTGACATCCACGCCGGTGACAGTCACCATGCCCACCCGCGGGTCACCCAGTTCCATCTGAATCAGTTCAGCCATGTGGCGCTGAATCTGATCCGCCACCCGCCGTGTGCGACTAAACTCTTTGGCCATTACGCTTTAACTCCACAGGTCAGCAAACAAACGGCCGTTACAGGGTACGTTTAACTTCAACTTGCTCGAAAACTTCAATCTGGTCGCCGGCTTTTATGTCATTGTAGTTTTTCACACCGATACCACATTCAGTGCCTGAACGCACTTCCTGCACGTCATCTTTGAAGCGGCGCAAGGATTCCAGCTCACCTTCGTAAATCACCACATTGTCACGCAAGACACGAATAGGATTGTTTCGTTTTACCACGCCTTCCATCACCATACAGCCTGCAATGGCACCCAGCTTGGGGGAGCGGAAAACATCGCGCACTTCGGCAAGACCCACGATTTCCTCTTTGAATTCCGGCGCCAGCATACCGCTCAGCGAATTCTTCACGTCATCTATGGCGTCATAAATCACGCTGTAATAATGCAGATCAATACCATCCTCTTCGATAATGCGTTTTGCCGAGGCATCGGCACGCACATTAAACCCGATCATTACCGCTGAAGAGGCTACCGCCAGATTAACATCGGATTCATTAATGCCGCCCACACCACTGGCCACAATTTTCACCTTCACTTCATCGGTAGACAGTTTTGTCAGTGACTCATTGAGAGCCTCCACTGAACCTTGCACATCTGCCTTCACCACCAGGTTAAGGGTGTTCACTTCGCCCTCTTCCATTTGTGAGAACATGCTTTCCAGTTTGGCTTTTTGCTGCCGCGCCAGTTTCACATCACGGAATTTCCCTTGACGGAACAATGCCACTTCACGCGCCTTGCGCTCGTCTTCCACTGCCAGCATTTCATCTCCCGCACTGGGTGTCCCCGACAGGCCCAATACTTCCACGGGAATCGACGGACCTGCTTCGGCAGTCGGTTGACCGTTTTCGTCCAGCAGTGCGCGTACCCGGCCATACTCCTGGCCGGCAAGCACCATGTCACCTTTGTGCAGGGTACCGTTTTGCACCAGCACCGTTGCCACGGTACCCCGTCCCTTGTCCAGACGGGATTCAATCACTACGCCGCGTGCCGGTGCATCCTTCACTGCCTTAAGCTCCAACAACTCTGCTTGCAGAGAAATCGCTTCCAGCAGCTTGTCCACACCTTCACCGGTCAAGGCGGACACGTGCAAGAACTGTGTATCACCACCCCAGTCCTCCGGCACCACTTCCTCGGCCACTAATTCCTGTTTGACACGATCCGGTTGTGCGTCCTCTTTATCAATCTTGTTCACTGCCACCACCAGCGGCACACCGGCAGCCTTGGCATGTTGGATGGCCTCTTTGGTTTGCGGCATAACACCATCGTCGGCAGCCACCACCAACACAACAATGTCTGTTGCTTTCGCACCACGGGCACGCATTGCAGTAAACGCGGCATGTCCGGGCGTATCCAAAAAGGTGATCGGGCCAAGTTCAGTATTCACATGGTAGGCGCCAATATGTTGGGTAATACCACCGGCCTCACCTGCGGCCACTTTTGATTTCCGAATGTAATCCAGCAGCGACGTTTTACCGTGGTCGACATGCCCCATGATGGTGACAGCAGGTGCACGTGTCATCTGCTCGCCTTCATTATCGGAAACGGATGCCTGCGTAATACTTTCTTCCAGCGCATTGTCGCTCACCAGCACGGCTTTATGTCCCATCTCTTCCACAACAATGGTTGCCGTTTCCTGATCAAGCACCTGATTAATCGTCACCATGCTGCCCATGCCCATCATCACCTTGATGACAGCAGCGGCCTTTACCGCCATTTTTTGCGCCAGTTCGCCAACTGTAATGGTTTCAGGGATACTGACATCGCGCACTACAGGCGCCACCGGCATTTCAAAACCATGCTCGGTTGGTGTGGAAGCCGTTGCGCCACGGGTACGCCGGGATTTTTTCTTGCGGCGGTTTGATTTGCTGGCATCAACGTGCAATTCCTTGCGGCCATATTTTGTCGGTTTTTCAGGTTTCCCAGGCTTGTCTGTACGCTCGCGTTTTGCGCCGCGTTTTTCCGTCGCTTTTTCCGCCGCTGGTTGAGCGGGGGCGACGGGAGGAACCGCGGCCGCCTCTTTCAGCACGGCTTCCTGTTCTTTTTTGGCTTCTGCTTCTTTCAGGCGTTGCTGCTCTTCCCGGGCCTTTGCTTCGTCTGCATCGGCACGACGCTGACGCTCAAGCTCAGCGGTTTTTTCTGCATCAAGGCGCTCCTGTACAATTTTGTCCGTTTCCACTTTGAGCTTTTCAGCTTCTTCAGAAACAACTTCGCTACGCTTCATGTAAGTACGTTTTTTGCGCACCTCAACATTCACGGTTTTACTGCGCGTTGCACTGCGCCCCGTACCACCTGCTTGCTTCAGTTCCGAAACAGTCTTGCGGCGCAGGGTGATTTTTTTCGGTTCGCTGGCCACAGCCTTCGCGCCCCCATGGGTGTCCCGTAAAAAATCCAGCAGTTTCATCTTTTCTTCGTCGCTCACGGTTTGCTCGCCGTTCTCAAACGACATACCAGCCTTGTCCAATTGTCCCAGCAGACGATCCACCGAGACACTCAAGACTTCAGCCAACTGTTTTACACTTACGCCTGACATAACTTCCCCCAATCACTTAACCCTGTTGTTCGCCAGCTGCTGCATCTTCAGCAAACCAGGGAGCTCGTGCGGTCATAATCAATTTACCAGCCCGCTCTTCATCCATATCCTCGATGTCCATTAACTCGTCAACGGATTGCTCAGCCAGATCCTCCATGGTAATCACATTGCGACTGGCCAGAACATAAGCCAGATGCTGGTCCATTCCCTCCATTGCCAGCAAATCCTCTGCCGGCTGCTTTTCGTCCAGCACTTCTTCCTGCACCAGCGCCTTGGTCAGCAATACATCTTTGGAGCGGTTACGTAATTCGTTAACAGTATCTTCGTCAAATTCTTCAATGGCCAACATTTCTTCCAGCGGTACATAGGCAATTTCCTCAATGCTGGTGAAACCTTCCTGTACCAGAATGTTGGCAAAGTCTTCGTCCACATCCAGTTGGGCCATAAACAACTGCAAGGCGACTTTGCCTTCCTGTTCGCCTTTTTCCGACAGCTGCTCGTCAGACATCACATTAATTGTCCAACCGGTCAATTCACTGGCCAGCCGCACATTTTGTCCACCACGACCAATGGCCTGCGAAAGCTGTTCCTCTTCCACAGCAATATCCATGGTATTGTTTTCTTCGTCCATCACAATGGACACCACTTCTGCGGGTGACATGGCATTGATGACAAACTGCGCCGGATTTTCATCCCAAAGAATAATGTCCACGCGCTCGTCGGCCAGCTCGTTGGATACGGCACGCACCCGTGACCCCCGCATACCCACACAGGCGCCCACCGGATCAATACGTGCATCGTTGGATTTCACCGCAATCTTCGCGCGTGAACCGGGATCGCGCGCAGCCGCCAGAATATCAATGAGACCTTCACCCACTTCGGGGATTTCCAGCTTGAACAACTCAATCAGTAATTCCGGCGCCGTGCGACTCACAAACAACTGCGGGCCACGCATTTCGGAACGTACGTCTTTCAGATAACCCCGCACGCGGTCACCGGGGCGTACTGCCTCGCGCGGTATCATATCTTCGCGTGGCACCAGGGCTTCAACATTTTCGCCAAGGTCCATAATAATGTTGCCCTTGTCCAGACGCTTGACCACCCCCATAACCAATTCGCCAATGCGTCCCTTAAAAGCCTCGACAACGTGCGCACGCTCCGCATCACGGACTTTTTGCACGATGACCTGTTTCGCTGCCTGTGCCGCAATACGCCCAAACTCAGCAGATTCTATTGGCTCTTCGATAAACTCCCCGACTTTGATATCGGGATTTTTCTTCAGCGCGTAGGTCAGCTTGATCTGCGTGTCCGGATCTTCAAAATCTTCGGAGTCATCCTCAAACACTTCCCAGATACGGAAGGTTTTGTATTCACCTGTTGTCCGGTCGATATCAACACGCACATTGATATCCATGCCGCTCAGTTTTTTGCTGGCCGTGGCCAACGCTGCTTCAATGGCACTGAAAATCGTCTCTTTGTCGAGTCCTTTCTCATTCGATACGGCGTCTGCAACCATCAATATTTCTTTGCTGTTCATCGCTCTCTGCCTCATCATAACCGTGACCAGCTGGCCATGGCATTTAGATTTGTTCTCTGCTTGCTGCTCTCAATTTACTGCTATTTCCCGTCAGACCGGTATATCAACACAGCGAATATTGACGGGTTGATGTGTTCGTTACAGACTAAAAATCCGCAATCAGATTTGCCTTGTCAATAGCACCCAGCGCCAATACCAGTTCATTTTCACCAATATTCACTATTACCTGTTCATTCTCAACACCCTGTAAGATGCCCCTGAATTTACGCTGTCCATTAATTGGCGTTACCAGCGTCAACCTGGCCTTGTGACCGGCAAACCGTTCAAAATGCGCCAGCGTAAACAGTGGCCGGTCCAGCCCCGGTGACGATACTTCCAGCTGATACTGGCCCTGGATAACATCTTCCACGTCCAGCACACCGCTCAGTTGGTGGCTCACACGCTGGCAGTCGTTCACGTCAACGCCATTCTCTTTGTCAATGTACACACGCAACAGGCCACGGTTGCCCTGCCTGCCATATTCGATGCCCACGAGCTCGCAGTCCAATGATTCAACCACCGGGGCGATAACCGCCTGTATATGAGCTGGTATCTGCCGCACAATCTCGCTCCAAAATCACTTTTTCAGAAACACTCTGTTAAAAAAACAAAAGTTTCAGAAATAAAAAAAGGGCCCTAGGCCCACCGTCATATCAACAACTGTCATCAATGCCAATTATAGCGCCTGACGGCCTTCACACCAAGCTACGCCACCGGCTTAGCCGGGTTTTAACAAAAAAAAGTTAAAAAAAAACCACGTTTACTCGTGGCCTTTGCGATCCGTACCCGGATCATTGACTCCCCATGGAATCATTCAACTTTTCCCAGCTGGTAACGGGACAGGATTTCAACCTGTGACCTTCAGCGGCTGCGCCGGCGAAAGCTGAACCCGAATGTCGGGCTTCCACAAAACCATCTTCTCGTAGTTGGTAGCGGGGACAGGGTTTCAACCTGTGACCTTCAGCGGCTGCGCCGGAGAAGGCTGAGCCCGAACGTCGGGCTTCCACAAAACCATCTTCTCGTAGTTGGTAGCGGGGACAGGATTTGAACCTGTGACCTTCGGGTTATGAGCCCGACGAGCTACCGGACTGCTCCACCCCGCACCCGAGGCAGCGCATTCTACCCAAGTCCGCTAAAAATACAAGCCCGGTTGGCAAATAGTTAGCATTTTTTATTGTTGGCCGTTTCAAGCACCACATAAGCAATCGCATATTCACGCTCATCGGACAGACTGAGGTGGCTCTTTCCAACCCCCTGCTTTTGCAACATTTGTTGTGTCCGTTGCGAAAATATCAGCAACGGTTTGCCCAGTGCATCATTGCCTACGCCGATATCGCGCAGACTCAAACCATTACGAAACCCGGTGCCCAGCGCCTTGGCAACCGCCTCTTTGGCCGCAAAACGCTTGGCCAAAAACGGTGCCTGCTGTGCCAAATCCGCAAACACCGTCATTTCAGCCTCGGTGAGAATACGTGCAGCAAAACGTTCACCGTAACGCGCCAGGCTGTCCGCTATACGCGGGATGCGCACAATATCGGTGCCAATACCAAAAATCACGTAATTTGAGCCTCACGCATCAACTGCTTCATTTCACGCACCGCCGGTTGCAAGCCACTGAATACCGCCCGGGCAATAATGGCATGGCCGATATTCAATTCACGAATGCCCGGAATGGCTGCAACGGCCTGCACATTATGATAGTGCAGGCCATGGCCAGCATTGACGTGCAGACCAAGGCCGAGGCCATGCTCCACCGCCGTGGCAATCCGGGCCAGCTCGATATCGCGCTGCGCCGGCGTCTGCGCATCGGCAAAATGCCCGGTATGAATTTCGATCACCGGGGCACCCACTTCAGCCGCAGCGTCAATTTGCAGTGGGTCAGCATCAATAAACAGCGATACCCTTACCTGGGCCTCGGCAAGGCGGGTGCAGGCTTCAGCCATACGCTCCCGCTGCCCTGCCACGTCCAGGCCCCCTTCGGTGGTCAATTCCTCGCGGCGTTCCGGCACCAGGCAGCAATCAGCTGGCCGAATACGGCTGGCAATGGCCAGCATTTCCCCGGTGACGGCCATTTCCAGGTTCATGCGCGTTTGCAAAATATCCTTGAGCATCTCCACGTCACGATCCTGAATGTGGCGGCGGTCTTCGCGCAGATGCAGGGTAATGGCGTCAGCACCGGCCTGCTCGGCCTCAATAGCCGCCTGAACAGGGTCGGGGTAGCGCGTGCCTCGCGCCTGGCGCAGTGTGGCGACGTGGTCAATATTGACGCCCAGTAACATGGCGTTTGAATGTGTGTGTGCCTGTGCCATAAGAAAGAACCTGTGCTGTTTGTTGGGCTTAAATTAGTCCGTTGAATGGTAAGTTTTACGTAAAGTCAATGTGTCATACGCTGTGCCAGCTGCGCGCTTTGTTGTAACAGTTGTCGGCTCTGCAAGGGTTTGGGGCCGAGATAATGCCCCAGCATGGCTCGCAATAACCGTTTTGCCTGACGCCGGACCGTTGCTGCCGATAAATCATTTTCCTGCAAAGCTAACAATGCGTGTCCGGATATTTTAATACCCATGTGCGCCTCATTGTTTTCTGCATTTTCTGCGGGCCCGGAATCCTCGACCAACAGCACGGGTCCCTGCTCCAGAAAATAAATGTATTCCTGCTCCGCCTGCACCGGCATGGTGCTATGTACATCATGGTCAAACACCAGACCATATCCCAAAGCCGTTAGCAGGCGTATTTCAAAACGGCGTAAAATGATTTCCAGTTCCGCCTGTGCATCATCGGTCACATTCAGGCGCGCCAGCTCACGCAAAGCGGTATCGTACCAACCAAACAGTTCCAGTTGTGCGTCGTGGCGTTGTAGCAGGCGCAGTAAAATTTCATTCAGATAAAATCCGCTGGCGATTAATTGCGGATTAATACGCAGTGCAGCGCCCTGTGCCTCGGCTTCCGTTAACAGTCCCAGTTCGCCACGCTGATTAAACGATACCAATAAAGGCTGGAAGCTTTGTAGCAGGCCACGCCAGCGCGGCTTGTTGCCGCGCACCCCCTTGGCGATCACCCCCACCCGTCCCTGCGCCGGGGTAAATAATTCGAGGATGAGGCTGGTGTCACGATAGGCCCGCTGGTGTAAAACATAGGCGGGTTGCAACAATACCCGGATGTCAGTCATCCTGATAACCGAGACTGCGCAGGGCGCGCTCGTCATCGGCCCAGCCACTGCGCACCTTCACCCATAACTGCAAAAAGACTTTGCCCTCAAAGGCCCGCTCCATATCCTTGCGCGCCAGTTCGCCAATGCGTTTTAATTGCTGGCCTTTTTTACCGATAATGATCCCTTTTTGCCCGTCACGTTCCACCCAGATGACGGCATGAATATGACGCACACCGTTTTCCAGCGAGAATTTTTCAATTTCCACCGTGGTGGAATACGGCAATTCCTGTGACAGGGTGCGTACCAGTTTTTCACGCACAAATTCAGACGCCATAAAACGTTCACTGCGATCAGTTACCTGGTCTTCCGGAAAAAACGGGGGGGCTATCGGTAACAATGCTTCAACAGCCGTTTCCAGCTGATCCACACCCTCACCGGTTTGAGCCGATATGGGCATCATCTGTGTGAAGGCGTATTTTTCCGCTAGCATGCCCAGATGCGGCAGCAACACGTCTTTTTCTTTCAAACCATCCACTTTGTTCAATACCAGAAGTGCGGGCACAGAAACCTGTTTTATTTTTTCCAGAACATGTGCGTCTTCATCGGTCCACTGGGTACGATCCAGCACAAAAACAATCACGTCCACATCGGTGATACTGCCCGATGCTGCCCGATTCATAAAACGGTTGATCGCTTTTTTTCCACCAAGGTGCAGGCCGGGTGTATCCACATAAACCACCTGACAATCATCCGTGGTTTTTACGCCCAGAATACGATGCCGGGTGGTTTGCGGGCGGTTGGCGGTAATGCTGATTTTCTGGCCCAGAATACAGTTAAGCAAGGTTGATTTGCCCACATTGGGACGGCCAACAATGGCAACATATCCACAGTGAAAATTTTGTCCGTTTTTTATGATATCAGTCATGAGAAGGCAGAATCGTATGCATTTATTCTTTATGGTTATTCAAAGACGCAAGCGCCTGCTCGGCAGCGTCCTGCTCTGCCTTGCGCCGGCTGCTGCCAATACCGGAAGCCGGTTTAGCCAAACCCTGTACGGTGCAGCTGACTTCAAAACGTTGGTTATGTTCATCACCGGAGGTGTGAACAACGGCATAAGCCGGAAGTGGAAAATGGCGTGCCTGCAAAAATTCCTGCAAACGTGTTTTGGGGTCTTTTAATTCATTTTCTGCGGAAAGGCCTGCAAGCCGTGGGGCAAGGCATTTTTCAATCAGCCTGCGTGCACTGTCCAGCCCGCTGTCCAGATAAATTGCACCAATAATGGCCTCCATGCCATCCGCCAGTATGGAATCGCGACGAAAGCCACCACTTTTCAACTCACCGGAGCCCAGTAATAAAAAGTCGCCCAGTGAAAATTCCCGCGCCAGCTCTGCCAACGTTTCTTTTTTCACCAGAGATGCACGAAAGCGGCTGAGATGTCCTTCCGGTACAGCGTCAAACTGAAAATAAAGAAGATCGGCAACCACAAAACCAAGAATGGCATCGCCCAGAAATTCCAGCCGTTCATTATTGGTTGAGCCCTTGCTGCGATGGGTTAACGCCAGAGTAAGAAGAGCAACATCACTGAATTGATATTCGAGTGCGCGCTGTAATCGGTCAAGTTGTACATCCGGTTTATTCACAACAACGTCAATCCAGTGTTACCTCGTCAACAAAACTCACCACCATGTCGACATTGCCCACTGCGGGAGTACGTACTTCATATTCAATGGCTATGACCATGGAGCCATCTTTATTGCGCTCAATAAAGATATTTTCATCGGTGACATTTTTTACATTATCAATGGAAAAGCGTTTATTGAGTGTGCGGAAGATTTCGCCATTGGTTTTTTCCGTGACGCCGGCTTCTTCCGCCAGGTTTTCGAGATGAGAGACAACACTAAAATGTTCCATATAAATGGGAAACAGGCGTATGGCGATCATGGCGAAAAAACCAATCATCGCAAGAATCAAAATAATGCTGACGGCTGTCAAACCGTGTTGACGGTGTGGGTGCCGCTCAAACCGCTGGCTTTTTCTATTCATTGTGCTTTAGGCTCCACTCGCTTTTATTGTATTTTCTGGCATGAAAAACAGGTGTAACCACCTCATACCATATATTAGCCCGGTTTTTCACCTTTTTGGCGCAAAGCAACCGGGCAATTCAAATCTCAGCCGAACCGTGATTCCTATTTAATAGTGCTCCCCAACCGATCCCAGGCAATGCCGCTGGCTTTTGAATCCCAGTTCATCCAGATCATAAAGGCTTTGCCCACCAGGTTTTCCTCCGGTACAAAACCCCAGTAACGGCTGTCATTGCTGTTATCCCGGTTATCACCCATCACAAAATAATGGCCTTCCGGTACAATAAATTCGCCTTCCATTGTGCCACGGTTGTCGTCAATCAGAATGTCGTGATCCACGCCCAGTAAATGCTCCAGCCGTACCGTCGCCCCCGACATGGGCACACCGGAACCAACACCAATAAATGTTCCCTTTGTTTCCTGTTTAGCGGGTTCGCCATTTATAAAGAGCTGTTTGTTGTAATAAGCCACTTTATCTCCCGGCAAACCGATCACCCGTTTGATGTAGTCAATAGAGGGGTCTTTGGGGTAGCGAAAAACCATGACATCGCCCCGCGCTGGTTCGCCCACATCAATGATTTTGCTGTTGAGCACAGGCAGGCGTATGCCATAGGAAAATTTGTTGACCAGAATAAAATCACCGGTCAGCAAGGTCGGCATCATGGAATTTGAAGGGATACGAAAGGGCTCCACCAAAAATGAACGCAGCACCAGCACAGCCAGTATTACCGGAAATAACGAACGTGCATATTCAACCAGTATCGGTTCTTTAAGCAGTTTTTCTTTTGCCTCAGTCAGTGTGCTGGCAGAGGATACACTTTGTTCTGATAAGGCATCAGCGGCCTCACGTCGCCTGGGAGCCAAAACATAGGCATCGAGCAACCAGATGATGCCGGTAATAAAAACCGCACTGACCATAATTGCGGGAAAATTAAAATCCATGTGTTTCTTCTCTTTAAGCTGTTATTTGTTTTTACCGACCTGCAATATCGCCATAAAGGCCTCTTGTGGAATTTCCACGGAACCCACCTGCTTCATACGCTTTTTACCTGCTTTTTGTTTCTCCAGCAGTTTTCGTTTGCGTGATATATCGCCGCCATAACATTTGGCGGTCACGTTTTTACGCAAGGCCTTCACATTGCTGCGCGCCACAACATGTGCGCCAATCGCCGCCTGAATGGCTACATCAAACATTTGTCGCGGGATAATTTCACGCATTTTTTCGGCCAGCTCACGACCGCGATACTGCGCCTGGTCACGATGCACGATCACGGACAATGCATCCACCCGTTCACCATTGATCAGCAAATCCAGTTTCACCAGATCGGCAGCCTGAAAGCGGACAAAATGATAATCCAGCGAGGCATAACCACGGCTGACGGATTTCAGTCTGTCGAAAAAATCCATCACTACCTCGTTCATCGGCATTTCATATTCCAGAGACACCTGGTTGCCGATGTAAAGCATCTTGCGCTGTACACCACGCTTTTCAATACACAGGCTGATTACATTGCCAACGTATTCCTGCGGCAACAAAATATGCGCAACGATAATGGGTTCACGCAATTCATCAATTCTGCCCGTGTCAGGCAGCTTTGAGGGATTATCAACCTGAATCACCTCACCATTACTGGCCAACACTTCATACACAACGGTGGGCGCGGTACTGATCAGGCTGAGATCGTATTCACGTTCCAGCCGTTCCTGCACAATTTCCATGTGCAACATACCCAGAAAACCACAGCGAAAACCCAGACCCAGTGCCTGTGAGGTTTCCGGTTCATAAAACAGGGCGGCGTCGTTCAACCGCAGCTTTGCCAGGGCATCACGCAGGTCTTCGTAATCTTCGGCACTAATGGGGAAAATACCGGCGAACACCTGTGGCTGCACGGCCTTGAAACCCGGCAAAGGTTCCGCAGCCGGGTCATCCACCAATGTCAGTGTGTCACCCACTGGCGCGCCTTCAATCTCTTTGATACCGGCAATCACATACCCCACTTCACCGGCCTGCAACATTTCCGTGTCCTGCCGTTTGGGATTGAAGATACCCACATGGTCCACCAGGTGCGTACGCCCTGTGCTCATAACCAGGATTTTTTGACGTTTTTTCAGCGTGCCCTGTTTAATGCGCACCAGTGACACCACGCCAAGGTAATTGTCAAACCAGGAATCAATGATCAGTGCCTGTAGAGGGGCCTTCCGATCCCCTTGCGGCGCAGGAATTTTTTTCACCAGATCTTCCAGCAACTCATCAACACCCAAACCCGTTTTGGCGCTGACTCGTGTGGCTTCGCTGGCTTCCACGCCAATGATGTCTTCGATTTCGTGAATCACCCGCTCCGGGTCAGCTGCGGGCAGGTCAATTTTGTTGAGCACCGGCACCACTTCCACATCCTGTTCGATGGCGGTGTAACAATTGGCCACGCTCTGCGCTTCCACACCCTGTGAGGCGTCCACCACCAGCAACGCGCCTTCGCAGGCTGCCAGTGAGCGTGACACTTCGTAGGAAAAATCGACGTGACCGGGGGTATCAATGAAATTCAGCTGATAGGTTTTACCATTTTTGCCGGTGTAATCAAGCGTAACGCTCTGCGCCTTGATGGTAATGCCACGCTCACGTTCCAGATCCATGGAATCCAGGACTTGCGCCGACATTTCCCGTTCAGACAAGCCGCCGCACATTTGAATGAAGCGGTCAGCAAGCGTGGATTTTCCGTGGTCGATATGCGCAATAATGGAAAAATTGCGGATGTTTTCCATTTTTGACATGTATAAAGGTACCACCGAATTAAAAGAATGAAATCATGTTCAGAAGGAACGGCCGGCGGGCATTGTAATCTATCTGGCCCGCCGCCGAAACAGAAACCCCGCGACCATTACGATCAACGGGGTGTTTGTGCAAAATTCAGCCGGACTATTTTTCCTTGATTTTCAGCGCCAGGAAGACGGGGCCGCCACGACGTTGAACCAGCAGTGGCAACGACTTGTCTGCGGGCAGATCCGCTGATATCTCGGCAAAGTGCTTGGCATCTTTTACATCCACGTTGTTGATCATCAAAATGACATCGCCACGCCGTACCCCGGCCTTGCGCGCCGGGCCCGCCTGGATTTTTTGCACAATCACACCGCCTTCCTTGATGTCCAGCTTTTTACGCTGTTCGGCAGTAAGGTCCATTACGGTGATATTCAAGCGGGTTTCATTGGTCGTGCCCGGTTCACCGGCAGCCACCTGCATGTCGTCGTCTGGCAATTCACCCAGCGTCACCTTCAGGGTTTTGAGTTTACCTTTACGCAAAATCTCCACCTTGACCTTTTCGCCCACTGGACTGATGCCCACCAGTGGTGGCAAATTGGAAGAACGCACCACCGGTTTGCCATTGAAGCGGGTAATAACATCCCCCACTTCCAGTCCTGCTTTTTCTGCGGGACTGTCTTTCAACACTTTGGCCACCAGGGCGCCACGGGGCTTGTCCATACCAAACGATTCAGCCAGCTCGCGGGTGACATCCTGAATCAATACGCCCAGCCAGCCACGGGCCACCTTGCCACCATCTTTCAACTGTGCAACCACTTGCATGGCCATGTCGATGGGAATCGCAAATGACAACCCCATAAAGCCGCCGGTGCGGCTGTAAATCTGCGAGTTAATGCCGACCACCTTGCCTTCGAGGTCAAACAAAGGGCCTCCGGAGTTACCAGGATTAATGGCTACATCTGTCTGAATAAATGGCACATAGTTTTCACGCGGCAAAGAACGGCCCTTGGCGCTGACAATACCTGCCGTCACCGAATGGTCAAAACCAAAAGGCGAGCCAATGGCCAGCACCCATTCCCCCACTTTTAAATGGCCGGAATCACCAATCGTTACCACAGGCAGGTTGTCTGCATCCACTTTTAACAGGGCAATGTCACTGCGTGCATCGCTGCCAATCACCTCTGCCACCAATTCACGCCGATCAGACAAACGCACCAGAATCTCGGTGGCATCTTTCACCACATGATGATTGGTCATGACATAGCCATCTTCAGAAATAATAAACCCTGAACCCAATGACTTGGCCTCTTGCGGCTCGCTGTCAGGGCCGCCAAAATCGCGGCCCTGTTCACCAAAAAAATGGCGGAACAAATCACCAAACGGGCCTTCAGGAATCTGCTCAGGCATGCCACGTGGCATGCGCGAAATTTTGGGGTGTTTGATTTTTTGTGTGGTGCTGATGTTGACCACTGCTGCACTGTGTTTCTCAACCAGTTCCGTAAAGTCGGGCAGACTGCTTGCCTGTACCTGGCTGGACAGCAGCAAAAATGCCAGGATAAAACCCATTACCAGACCAGGCCGGGCAGACAGGACTACTCTGCGCTTATTTTCAAGGTTATACGCGCCAGTCGGTCGGACATTCTTAACGTTCATGTTTGCTCCTAACATTCAACATCACCATTTTATAATAAACTACCCCGCAGCAAGCTGACGGGGTATTAGCATTAATAACATCACCCCGGGGAAGGCCGGGGGCCAGGGGTTTACACCTCTGGATTCCGGTTAAAAACATGCCGGAATACCCAAAGCGTTTCGCGGGACAGGCGCTGACGGCAGTCGCTGCAAGCAGCGGGGGAATTAAACCCAAAGCGATTCAATCATATTCAGAAACAGGCACGCCAAAAATCACCTCGCGCCCACTCCCTTACCGTAACGCAATGCTGACGCGCCGCAATAATACAGGCTGGTAACGGACATCATCCGCAATCCCCCGGGTAAAACGCCGGACCCAGACAAACCCCAGCAACAAGCCGGCAAGACCCAGAACAATAGGTAAAATGTCCTGGTTTGTCACCAATAATTGCGTGCTCAACAATTCACCCAGGAAACCAAAAACAAACAGCATCAATAGCGGCACAGTGTAAACAGCCAGCGAGCCACGCACCAACGCCTGCTCATTGATTCCGATAACCACTTCATCACCAACGGCCACGGGGGTTGCCTCCGGGTTAAGTGTACGCACCTGACTACGTTTGTTACCCAACACCCTGGCCAACGTCGCTGTACCACAGCCCTTGTTTGCCGCGCACTGGCCACAGGCGCTACGCCGCTGTGTTTCCACCCACACATCGTTATTGTCCAGCGCGATGACCTGAGCGTGTTCTTCAATCATTTTTCACCCCCGGAGAAAATGTTACTGACCGCGCAAGCTGTTCAACAGTACCCGCAGGCACTTCACCGATAACGGTAATTTGATGTTTCGCATTCAGAATGCCAAAGGCATTCACCACACCCATGGGTGAAATACCTTCGAATGTATCCTGGCCATCTGTGAGTTTTTCAAAGTAAATCGAGATATTGGCCAGACCATCGGATAAAACCCAGTGTTCACTGGGCACGCTGGCGCCCAACATTTGATGTCGAAAACGTGAAGACACCGTAAACCCTTTGGGTAGTGGCTCTATTTTCCAGTCACTGTCCGATATCATGGACGTGCTGCTGTCGGATTCACGCTCATACCAGGTAAAACCATCGCCCGTTGATGTCGGTTGTAATAAATTTTCAGGAATACGGTCAACTATGGCGATATCCGCAAACATCGCCTGCTCCAGCGATTCGCCCCGTTCATTCAACAAGTCGGATTTCAATAGAATTGATTTTTCATTATCAACCCACAGGCGGTAACCGTAGCGTAAATTATCTTTCGGCTGGATCAGGACACGCTGCGCCTCCCGCCCTGCGATACGCTCCACCGTCTCCAGTGTGAATTCATAATTTTTTTGCAGCTCCGCAAAATCATTTCCGGCCAGCTGCGTCAGCACATTGACATTGCCTTTAAACTTCTGGCGGCTGACCATAACCTCTTTGCTGTCCGGCATATAGCAAATAAGCAGATTATCCTTACGCACCACTTCGCGTGCCACGCCATTCAGATTGATCAGGCGTTCAAAGCGCCCCGTTCCATCCGCCTTGTGCACTACCCGCATGGATTGCACCTGGCCATTCTGCAAAAACACCAGCGTGCCATGGTAATTAATGTTCTCTGATGCGGTCTGCATACGCATCAACACGTCCAGTGTGGCCTGGTCTGCCGCCTGCGCCACACTGCTGAAGCAGCTGGCGAAAATAAACGTGGGTAAAAGCAGACGTGAGAAGAAAAAGGATGACACCGTTATTTTTGCGCCTGGATCAGAAGTCGGTGTGAATTGGGATAAGCCACAATACGTGCATAGGGAATCATTCCCTGCACTGCGGCCCTGGGTGCCTGCTGATTATGATCTACCAGATATTTGTTGAGCCGGGGGTGAAACTGTTTGCTTGGCCTGGGTGTGTGGCCCACCGCGCCGGATGATTGGGTCACGGTTTGAATATTGGCGCGAAGTGATTGTTGAATCCTGGCCTGCGCGATATTTTGTTGCTGTGCTATGGGTGAGAGTTTATTGGAAGTCTGCGCCATCTGCGGAGGTAGTGTCTGTCCATCCTGTTGGTACATGAACTGCACCCCCAGTACCGCAACGGCCGCAACGGAGGCGGCAACCGCCAGGCCTGCCGCACGCTGCCCCCAGGATGATTTTGTTGGCTGAGGCGCCAGCACCGTGGGTTCTTCATCCAGTGCAGCCATTACCCGGGATGAAAAATCATTGTCCATGCCCTTGGGCAAGCTGCGTTTCAATGTGTCGCTGATCAAGTGATACCGCCCCCAGGCTTTGCGGTTTTCGCCATTGGCCAGCAACTCGTCGACCGTTGCCTGGTGCTCCCGCTCATCCAGTTCGCCATCAATCAGCGCAGAAATTCGTTCATCTGATGGATTTATCATGCTCATCACCTGTTGTTTTGTTCATTCGCGCTCGATCAGCGGCCGCAGTTTTTTATCAATTGCCTCACGCGCCCGGAAGATGCGGGATCGGACTGTGCCCACCGGGCATTCCATGGCTTCGGCAATTTCTTCGTAACTCAATCCTTCAATTTCCCGCAAGGTAATCGCCGTACGCAAATCATCCGGTAATTGCTCCATTGCTGAAAATATCGTCTTCTCAACCTCATCTTTCAGGGCAACCTGTTCTGGTGTTGCATATTCTCTGAGACCCTCGGCACCCTCAAATTGTTCAGCTTCCTGTGCATCAATATCCACATTTGGCATGCGCCGCCCTCGGGCCACCAAATGATTTTTGGCCGTATTAATGGCGATACGATACAGCCAAGTGTAAAACGCACTGTCACCACGAAACCGCGGCAAGGCCCGATATGCTTTAATGAAAGCCTCCTGGGCCACATCCTGTACTTCGCTGTGGTCACGAATATAACGTGAAATCAGCTTGATGATCTTGATCTGGTACTTCAGTACCAGAACATCAAATGCGGATTTATCTCCCCGTTGCACGCGCTCAACGAGAACCTGGTCTGCCTTTTGTTCACTCATTTCTATTCAGCGATCTGCCCTGCGAGGGGCATCCCCTTGGTTTTGTTCTTCTTGCGAGTGAAGCGTCTCCCGGCAACCTCCCACGAGTAGACAGCACCCACGACGGATAGTTCTGTCAGTCAATCCAGGCTTTGCAAACCAGCGCGCCCTATTTTGACGCGATTCCCGCCACACACGCAATATTTATCGGTCACCCTGAAATATGGGCGAGATGCGCAGAATCAAGTAAGCTCTGGGCATGAGTAAACATTTCAGCCATGACGTGCTGGTTATTGGCAGCGGCGCAGCCGGTTTAAGCCTGATTTTACGACTTGACCCCAGCCTGCGCGTCGCCGTTATTGCCAAAGGCCCGGTGGACGAAGGCAGCAGCAAATATGCCCAGGGCGGTATTGCCGCCGTGCTGGGCCCCACCGATTCTGTCACAAGCCATGTACAGGACACGCTCACTGCCGGGGCCGGACTGTGTGACCCTGCGGTTGCACAATTCACCGCCGAGCACGGCGCCGCACAAATTTACTGGCTCGATGAGCTGGGCACCGCCTTTTCCACCACCGACGATACCAAACTGCACCTCACCCGTGAAGGTGGCCACAGCCAACGCCGGGTGGCTCACGCGGCTGATGCCACTGGCCGCGCCACAGCCCGCTCCATGGTGGAGGCATTGAAAGACCGGCCCAATGTCGAACTGTTCGAGCACCATATCGCAGTGGATCTGATCACCGCCAACAAACTCGGCCACGAGCCTCAGCGGGTACTGGGTGCTTATGTGCTTAACCGCGAAGCCGACCACATCGAGGTTTTCCATGCCCGCTGTGTCGTACTCGCCACCGGCGGAGCCAGCAAGGTCTATCTTTATACCACCAACCCGGATGTTTCCACTGGCGACGGCATCGCCATGGCTTGGCGTGCGGGCTGCCGGGTGGCCAATATGGAATTTATCCAGTTCCATCCCACCTGCCTTTATCACCCCCAGGCCAAATCCTTTTTGGTCTCCGAAGCTTTGCGCGGTGAAGGCGCCCATCTGCTATTGCCTGATGGCAGCCGTTTCATGCACAAGTTTGATCCACGCGCCGAACTCGCCTCGCGCGACATCGTCGCCCGCGCCATGGATCACGAAATGAAGCGCCTGGGCGCCGACTGCCTGTACATCGACATCAGTTTCAAAGATGTCGATTTCATTACCAGCCACTTTCCCACCATCTATCAGCGGTGCCTTGAATTCGGTTTTGACATGACCCGGCAACCGTTGCCCGTTGTGCCCGCCGCCCATTACACCTGTGGCGGAGTCATGACCGATCTGCATGGTCGCAGTGATATCCAGGGTCTTTATGCTGTGGGTGAAACCGCCTTCACCGGGCTGCACGGCGCCAACCGTCTGGCCAGTAACTCACTGTTAGAATGTTTGGTGTTCGGCGAAGCCGCCGCAAAAGATATCAACCTGACGGCGAAAGACCGGCAACTCACCGAGCACATTCCTGACTGGGACGAAAGCCGTGTCACCGACTCTGATGAGGAAGTGGTGGTCTCTCACAACTGGGATGAGCTGCGCCGCTTCATGTGGGACTACGTCGGCATTGTGCGCACCGACAAACGTCTGCAACGCGCCCTGCGCCGCACTGATTTACTGGTCCGTGAAATAGAGGAATATTACAGTCATTTCCGTATCAGTGGTGACCTCATCGAGTTGCGTAATCTGGTGCAGGCCGCCACGCTGATCATTCGCAGCGCCATGCTGCGCCAGGAAAGCCGTGGCCTTCATTACACTCTGGACTATCCCGAAACGGATAATACCCGTGCCGCGGAAAACACAATACTGGTACCGCCAAATTTCAGTTCGCAGGCAAAATCATTCCTCCAGGCTTTACCGCAAAGCAGCCTATCGTTTTCGGAAAAGGTGGCAAAACCCGATAAGGCCTTGTGACGCCAAAGACGCGAATGGCGATGCAATAATCATGGACTTGAAGGGAAAGGGATTTTATTCTACCCGTACCTTACATTCCCCATGGCTGATAAAAACGTGTATCAAGGCCGCCCTGCTGTAAATCATTCTACTGGCGATACAGCCGGACTGCAGCATAGTGAAATCAAACAGCAACAAATCACCATGCTGGCCAACCACCTGCTGCCTGTACTGGTTATCAATGCGCTGGTGGGCGCTGTCATGTTGTTTGGTTTGTGGGGATTGTTCCCCGCGCAGAGCCTGATTATCTGGATTGCCTTGTTGTACCTGGTTTTGTCTGTGCGTGGCCTCGCACTGCGCCAGTACCAGAAAAGCACACATGCCACTTATTTTCCTCACTGGGGGCTTGTGTTTGCTCTGGGCTCCGGCCTGTCAGGCATGCTGTGGGGGATGACCGGAGTAGTGTTTTATCCAGTGAACTCGCTGGAATACCAACTCTTTATCCTGATTATATTAACCGGCATGAGTGCCGGTGCAATATCGACACTCACCGCTTACCTGCCCGCCTTCTATGCCTTTGTGATTCCCGCCATGTTGCCGATAGGAATCATGTTCCTGCTGGAAGATGACCGCATGCACATCACGCTGGGGCTGATGACCTTTATCTATGCTTTTGGCATGCCTTTCTTTGCCAGAAATATTAACCGTTCCCTGGTGGAAACCCTCAAACTGCGTTTCGAAAACCTGCAACTGGTGCATGAATTAAGCTTTCAAAAAGAAGAAGCTGAACAGGCAAATATTGCCAAATCCAAGTTTCTCGCCGCAGCCAGCCATGACCTGCGCCAACCCCTGCATGCGTTGATGCTCTTCACTTCGGTATTGGATGAGTCGATCAAGTATCCCAAGGTGCGTAAAGTGGTGGATCAAATCACCGCGTCAGTGGATGCTCTGCAAAGCCTGTTTAATTCCCTGCTGGATATATCACGTCTGGATGCAGGCGTGCTGGTCGTGGAAACCAGCCATTTTCATTTACAGCCCATGTTCGAAAAACTGGCGAACGATTACCATCTGGCGGCAAAGGAAAAAGGGCTGGAGCTGGAATTCACGATGTGCAAACACGCGGTGCATAGCGACCCGGCATTGCTTGAGCAAATCATGCGTAATTTTGTTGCCAATGCCATTCGTTACACAAACAAAGGCGCGATCACGATTTCATGCACTGATTTAAAGACGTCGGTCCGGATCAATGTAACGGATACCGGCCTGGGCATTCCTGCAAACAAACAACATGCTGTCTTTAATGAATTTTATCAGCTGGGCAATCCGCAAAGGGATCGCAGTAAGGGACTGGGACTGGGGCTGGCCATTGTCGAGCGTATCGCACGTCTGCTGAAACATTCCATCGAAGTACATTCCAGGCCCGGCGAAGGTTCAACGTTCAGCATTATCGTGGACAAAGGAAATGTTGCGGTTATGGATGACAAGAAAACTCCAGTTGCTGCGACACAACATAATGCCATTGAGAGTCTGACTATCGTGGTGGTGGATGATGAGCCCAGCATCAGGGAAGGCATGCAAAGCCTGCTGGAGACCTGGGGGTGTCACACCATTGCCACGGCAACATTGCACGAAGCCATTGACGGTTTGGCAAAACACCAGCTAACACCGGATGGCATTATCGCTGATTATCGCCTGGACGGAGAGCAAACCGGAATCCATGTTATTCAGCAACTCCATGCCAAATATGGCAACCACCTCCCTGCACTGATTATTACCGGTGATATAGAAGCTGATCGTTTGCGGGAAGTCAGCGAAAGTGGTTTTCAATTACTGCATAAACCCGTCGCACCCCCTAAGCTCAGAGCCTTTGTCAACAACGCCATGAAAAAAAAACAGCGTCAATAGCACGCCATCTAAGACGGTTTTGACAGTGCTATGCCCCTAAATCAATCCGCTGAATCGCTTTGCGTGTTCCGCCATGTTTTTAGCCGGAACGCCCAGGCTTAACCATTCATATCAGGCAAGATAATCCCGGCCTGTTCCACGGCGCGTGCCGCCCTGATGCGGTTGTTAACATCCAGATTTTTTAAGATCGCGGTAACGTGCATTTTTACAGTAGCTTCCGCCAGATTCAGACGCCGGGCGATCTCCTTGTTTGCACCACCTTCCACCAGCAAAGCCAGAACCTCCAATTGCCGGGGAGTTAACCCTGATTCGTTTTGATGCCCGTCACCAGAAGTGGATGAATGTTCAGTTTTGATCATTGACGGCGGAATATAAACCCCGCCCGAAAGTACCAGATTCAAGGCGCTTAACATCACCGGGCCGGACGTATCCTTGGGAATAAAGCCCATGGCGCCTAAATCCAACGCGCGTTGCATATCACTGCGCTGATCCGAGGCGGACAAAATAACGACCGGCGTCGCCGGAAAACGCGAGGCGAAAAACTCCAGCGCAGTAAAACCGTCCTCGCCGGGCATGTACAAATCCAGCAACACCAGGTCCAGGTCAGGATGCTGCATGGCGTGCTGCATGGCCTGCTGACAGTCAGCCGCCTCCAGCACCGTCAGTGGCTGTGTCAGGTCATCAAGCACATGGCGTATACCTTCGCGAAATAATGCGTGATCATCTGCAATGAGAATTTTCACTTGCCTGGCAGCCTGTGTTGTCAGTGAATTTATTATCGCTGTAAACGCGAATATATCTGCATTCCAGTAGTGTATCGTTTTCAACAGGTACTGCAATAGCACGGGGACTACAGACTAAAGTCTGTAGTCCCTACCGACCTTTGGCGAATGTACTGTGAGTTTCATTAGCGGTATAAATGATTATCAATCGTTCAGTATGTTCCACAGGATATTTTTCATGAAAAATCGTGCATTTGCCTCCATTTATTTAACCGGCACAGCGTTATTGGCTCTGATATTACTGACAGCCTGCGGCGGTGGTGGCGGTGGCGGTGATACCCCGGCAACATCAACTGACACAGATGGTGATGGTCTGACAAACAGTGAAGAGCAAGCCATTGGTACATCGCCAATACTGGCGGATACCGATGGTGATGGTTTTGATGATAAATTTGAAGTGACCAATGGTGGTTTTAGTCCCCTGGTTGCTGACCTGCCAACGATTGCTATCGATGTGATTGATGCGCCAACGATCCAGCTTGACGTTAAGGAAAGTGTTTCAGGAGACTCGGTTTTCAGCTCTACCACAAATTTCACGCAGGGATCACAATCAAGCTATAGCCGATCTGATACCGAGGCAACATCTTCCACAGTTGGAAGTAGCAGTCGCGTTTATGCCGAAGTAGAGGGTAATTATGGTATAACCGGTTTTGGCGGTTCCGCCAAGGTAGGTGGAGAAGCCAGTGTTTCCTCCTCAGCAACAGAAGAAACCTCGACAAGCATTACCTCGACAGCCGCCAGAAGTGCACGTCAGGAGTATGGAATATATCAGGAGGCCGCAACAAATTTCACCAATGTGACAGAAAGCGGAAGTTTAACAAGCACTTTAATGATCACCAACACCTCAAATTTGTCATTTGATTTGTCAAGTGTTGAAGTCATTGCAAAAAAACGTGTTAATAACACAAGCTCGTTTCAACCGGTAGGAACCCTGCGATTTGAACCCGATGGCGGTGTTAAAACATTGGGAACTGACGAAAGCATCCAGAAGCTCGTGGTGACCGAATCACCCTCGGTCCCACTATTAAAAGAGTTAATGCAGAACCCGAGCGGCCTCTTGTTTACTGTGAGTAATTATAGCCTGGACAAGATTGGTGATGAGGATGGTCGTAATTTTGCGCGCCTGAGCCAGGATATATCATCAAAAACCGCACAAGTGGTAATCGACTATGGCGCGAGCAGAATTAATAACACAGATATAGTTGAACGTTATATGGTGGCAGCCAATGTCAACCGTGATCCGCAGACCCAGGAAGTATCAGGGATTTCGGTTGCTGACGTTATGGAAAAAATACTTAAAATCCCCTATAAAACCCAGGCCCAGGAAGTACTGGACAGTAATAATAATCCGACAGGGGTCATCCGTCGGACTGTATTAAGCCAGGTACGCGACCAGAAAAACGAAAGTATTGAAGATGGCTTCTGGTATGTCTTCACCAATAGTGCAAGCATTGATGAAAATCCGGATGTTAATTTTGAGGATATTATACTCAAGCCACGAGACAGAATCACCATGGTGTATCTCGCTGATTCCGATGGTGACAGAATTTTCAACCGGGAAGAATACCTGATCGGCAGCGATCCTGATAAAGCCAACACCGATAATGATACCCTTACTGATTTTGAAGAGGTTAAAGAGGGTTGGTATGTCGCAGTACAAAACCCTGACTTTGATTATCCACGTTTCGTGTATTCGGACCCGCTTAATGCCGATGCAGATGGCGATGGTTTAAGCGATGACCAGGAAAGAGAAAAAGGACTTGATCCTGACAATAGTGATACCGATGGTGATGGCATACCGGATGACGTTGACGATACCCTTGGAATAAAGTTTGTTTCTATTGATCTGATCTTTACCGGACCTGGTGATTTAATTACGGTAACAGGTGAAGTTATTTCGACACCGGAGGTAACACTGGACAGCGTTGAAATTAACTGGGGAGACAATACAACGCCAACGGTACTACCTTCTTCCGGATTAGGTTCTATAAACACACTCCACCCGTATGCTGACAAAGGTCAGTATACAGTGACAGTCACTGCCAAAAGCACAAATCTGGATGATCAGATCCGTACATATTCTATAAATTTGCAAGCCGGATTCAGTGCAAGCATCGGCAGCATGACATCTGATGAATCCTGGGATGAAACAATCCATACAAGAATTGCCAAAGATATTAACGGGGACGGAAAAACTGATTTGTTGGGCTTTGGGCCCGATGGCACCTGGGCTGCACTGTCAAATGGTAGCGGTTTTGATACGGCCATAAAGGTACTTGAGGATTTTGGCACATTGCAAGACTATGGAAGCTATGACAAAACAAAACATATTTTTGAACTGGAAGATGTCACTGGAGACTTCAGGCCTGACATCGTGGTATTTGCCGATGAAGGGGTAATGGTTGCTGTGAATGATGGTACAGGAATGTTTGCGGTAGCCTCAGAGTGGATAGATGATTACGGTTATAATAAAACCTGGAGAATCGGTAAACATCCACGATTTCTGAGTGACTTCAATAATGATGGAAAAATGGACATTGTGGCATTCAGGTCTACTGGTGTTGAAATAGCAATTTCAACGGGCAGTGGTTTTATCAAACCACCAAACGGTGTTGTATTGGCTTCTTTTGGATCAGCCACCGGTGGCTGGAATGTAAACCACCCGCGCGTTATGGCTGATGTTAATGGTGATGATTATCCTGACATCGTCGCCTTTGGATCAACGAAAACTTTTGCCCGGATTAATAACAAGGCAAATGGTTTTACTGCTGAAATATGGGATATGCCATTATTTGCTTATAGCAATGGTTACAGGATAGATAAACATCTGCGTTTATTGGCAGATGTGAATAAAGATAACAAGGATGATATCGTCGGTTTTGCCAATGCGTCTGTTGCTATCAGCCAGGCTCAGGAAACGAATTTCAACAATGCATTCTACGTAGCAATAAACAGATTCTCCTACAATAATGGCTGGCGTATCCAGGACGACCCCAGATTCCTGGCAGATATCAATGGTGATGGTTATCCTGATATTATCGGCTTCGGCCCGGGAGCCAGCGGCAAGGTTTATTATTCATTGAATGCGGGTAATGCAAGTGGTACTTATATGCCCGGATATGAGTGGCAAACCGGACCAGATTTCCGTAATGGCTGGACAGGAAATGAAAACCCGCGCCTGATGGCTGATGTCAACGGTGATGGTACCGATGACATCATCGGGTTTGATGATGCAGTCGTTGAAGTTGTATTTTCTGCAAAAATCCAGGCTGTTATAAACTAACTCTGACCGACGGAGTAATTCTCTTTCAGGCAGGCAGATATCCTGTCTGCCTGAAGATTATGGCTGTTGTCGGCCCCGGGGGGCTGGCTTGCCACCCGTTCAGAAACAACCTTGTCCAGCAGCCAGACAAGTTGGCAGGGAGTATTTTGACAAGGTCAAAGTCTTTACTGCCATCTGGCTGTGCGGCTGTTGATCAAAAATCATACGTTAAAATGCCCTGTACCTGCCGACTGATATTTCTGATTGGATCAAAATCGATGGTATTACCCACACCACTGGATGATTTATACATCCACTCGTGCCCTGCCCGATTAAAAGGCATATCTTCTCCCGGTCTATTGCAAAAAAACACTGACGAAAAAATTCACCGGGAATACTGAAAATATAACGAAACCGGCCAATGGCGGGATAATTATTCCGAATGGTATCGCAAGTTTTTAAATTAAAAACAGCCTTCCCTATAAAGCCAGGCTTTATCCTGTAAAACAGGGGAAATTCATTTTTACGATGCCCTTACACCATACATTTAATCTCTCCAGGCAGAATTCCTTGCAGCTTGCGGCGCAGTTTTTTTGTTTAAAGATCGCTGAAAAGTAACCCGAACATAATGATATTTTCTGTGTCGTCATATAAATTGAAATAGCGTTTGGCACCAAGAGTTATTCCCAATGACTTCGTGATGTTAACTGCAATGCCTGCCTCAGGATAGAACGCACCAATAATACCATTTTTATCCCAGTTATATCCGAGCAAAAATCCCCCACCGACAAAAAAGGCAGCACCCGCATTAAATGCATAAGCTGCGCCGGCATCCATCGCCAAGCCATCACCTTCATTAACAGATTTAATATACAACAAGTCAGCATGGCCAATCTTTCCATCGTTAAATCCGAATCCGCCAATAGAGGTAATACTTAGATCAGTGTCAGATTGTGTGCTTTTTTCTATCCGTAAAAAATTTTTTCCGGTGCCCTCCCCAAATGTGAGACCGGGAGTAAAAAGAAGCAATAAGAAAAAACAAGGGCCTATCTTCATGGTTGTCGGCATATCGTATATCCAGGACCTGGTCAGGCTATTATTCAACGACATTTGATAACATAAAATGTCTCTTGTAAGCACAGCTTTATGGCAACGTGCGGAACAGGCGCGTCCCTCACTTCCCCCCTCCAATAAACAACCCCGCAGCAAGCTATCTCGCTGCGCGAAGCGGAATATTAAACTGCCAGCTCAAACGCTTACACGTTTGAACAAAAAACTTACGCAGCAAGCTGCGGGGAATTGAACTCAAAGAGATTAAAAGTGAACCATCTGCCGGTTCCCGCCATCACCTGTCCACAATGGAAGCATCAGGTCGACAAAGCAAAGAAAGAAGTGACGTAATATAACTGGCGCTTGACATGTAGTCTATCGCTATCTGTGTTCGTTCGCCTGGCATTACCTGTACTTTTCAGAGCCACCCAACGTCCCGGTTATGTCAGCAAACTTGCGGATGCTCCATTGCCTGCCCTGAGCCAGGCTGTGCCGAACATGCAAGGGTGAACAACATCCGGAAAAAATATGACCCAGCATGACCAAGCTGGCACCCGGTAACAATTACCTAATCTGGCGCATGAAAAGGCGGGCATTTTTCCCAGGATGGTAAAAAACTCGTTGCGAAGTCATATACAAACGCATTTACGGATCAATTTTCCCCTATCCTGTTTCAGGATCGTCCGGATTATTCTTGCGCTCAACCTGTGACACAACCTCTTTTACGGCACCGGTCGACTCCGGAACAGGCCGTTCTTTTTTCTGTGTCACATTCTCCTGAAGAATAGCGCGTACTTCAGAACGATCACCATTTTTCTTTGCAGCACCCGGAGTAATTGTCGCGGCATTTTTTTTAGCCACAGCCGGTGGCAATTTCTCTTTTGTGTACATACGCATATGCCTTGTCCCGTTTTATCAGGTCGCCATTAATAACAGAATCAGATGATGCTCCGGTCAACGCCCGGGCTTCGGTGTCCCAGCTCACGCCTGATCTCAAGAAAAACATGTCCGGCCTTTTCAAGCACCGAATCAGGCTCCACTCCCTCCTTTGCCAGCAGCTCATGCAACAGGTTGATTTGACGCACCACACGGTTGCTTCCCCAGAGCATGATGCGGTTTTTTGTGGGCGCCAGGGTTGCCGTATCCGGCAGCTGTCCGGCACATTTCGTGAGCGCTGAGTACCAGGTAACAAATGCATTATATGCTTCAACCCTGCCTACACTACGCCCGGCTTCATACCGAATCGTCCGCACCAACACATAAGTGACAAATAAAGCTGTAAATACAATCACCGCGGCAATCACGGTCAATATTGCATGCCATTTATCATCTAAACTACTCCAATGCATAGACAACAGTTCGTACACAAAAACAAAACTATAACCAATCCCAATGATCATAGCGATTAGTACGCACAACGCCAGCAACGTGCCAACTACCTTCATCATCTATCTCCCTTCACCTCTTCTACTTTCTGAGGCCTGCTCATTTGATCGAAGTGCATTCAAATCTCTAGAAATATTTCCACCAATCCAAGGTGTATCTTGTATTGACTGCACATTTTCATCTGCATTAAAAGCCCTTGCGATATCAGCCCAACTATAACCCGACTCCCGCATACTCTCAGCCGCGACGAGCACCTCAGATTTATTTCTTGGGTTGCCGGGAATCGTAGGCAATTCCACAGGTTGATTATCTATTTGAGGAACCGTGTCTGGAATACGGCTAGGAATAGTAACAACGGGTTCTCCAATAATTGTTTCACCCGTCTCACGGTAGACATCACCGTCTCTATTAACCTTTTCTGCTCTGCACTCAAAGGCTGTCGGCAGCATTTGTTCGGCAGCAACAATCCGCCTCAGTTGACGCCTCACATCAGCACTGGTGGTGAATTTATCAATTTTATCATTCATTGCTAACAAGCCAACTGAATGGGTGTCATATCGTGCTGTCACGCTATATTTTGCAGCCTTGCCTTCTGGGTTTTTTTCTTCTCTATTCCATACATAGTCTTTGACTTTTTCCTCCACTCTTTCTGAATGATCAGCGTTAGCACTTCTAGTGATAGGCGCCAAGTTAGCCTTGTTGCTTCCCTTTCCGTGGAGATTATTGTTGATCAAATGCCCTTGAATATAATAAGTGCTATTCCCTTTTTTTCTTAAACGAACAGCCTCCCAGACTTCATTGCTAGTAGAAACACCACTACCATTCTCACCCTTAATAGTTAAAGGAAAAGCAGTAGCTTGCTTTCCAGTCGAACCATTTTGAAGCCCACCATATTCAATACGCGTATCCTTGTGCTTAGAGGCGTCTTTTAGTGCCACCATAAATGATTTCAATTCATCTTTAAGGTCATCCCACTCTCTCAGTACATTTTGGGCATTTTCTTTCTCTTGTTCAGTTGCATTCTCATTCCGTTGCACTTTCAAAAGTTCACTTCTTTTGCGTTCCATAACAGCTGCTTTCTGAACAGCCACACCATATTTTCTTGCAAGTTCTCCTTCAGTGCCTTCAGGTTTATTGTCATCTAACCATCTGCGCAAATCACTTGGTACACTTGCAACCATAATTGGAGCAGAAGGATCATTATCCCGAAAATAGAGTTCATGATTTTCATCACCGACCTGAAATCTCGATTTTCTTTTCCACCAAAAAAGCCCTGCCACGCCATCTCTTACGGTGGCAACTGCATTGCGCCCCATATTCAGCAAGGCTCCTCCCGCACTCATCGCCTTGTCAATCAGCCAGTCTATGCCCTCGTCCACTTTCTCTTGCACGCGCCCGATCATTTCACCGATTCTGCGGCCAAGGCCACCCAGACCCACCTGATTGGCGAGAAAGCCAACAGCTACCGGCATGGTACGGGCAAGCGAGTTTTCAAGATAGTTGGCCGCAGTCGTGACACTGCCAGCGGCTATTTCGGCCACGCCTTCGACAAATGAATTAACAATTTCGAGCATTTCACGCAAATAGGCAATGAACGATTGCACGGCTTTGAAGAAGGCAATAAAGCCGTTGACCACGGCCATGATGCCGGTCGGGTCCAGCATGGAAAGCAGTTTGGCTGTTACCTGGCTGATAATCCGGGTGACAACCCAATTGCTGACGGCTTCAAGCACCATGCTCCAGAGGTTATTGAGTTTTTCTTTGACATATTCCCAGATCGCCACAGGTCCGCGTGTCATCACATCTGAAACAAAGGCCCAGGCACCGGCGAGCCGTTCACCCATGGCCCGAATCCGGTCGACCCGTTCCTGGCCGATTCTCGCGGCAAGCTTCTCAAAAATCTTGTCCATCGAGATGCCGAGAATATCGAGGACCAGTCCGAGGATGGATTGCAGGCTGAAGTCAGTGGGTGGCGTGATGCCTGCTTCGTCAAGTTCCTTGAAAAGCCAGCCGGTAACACCATTCAGCAGGTGCGTTGCGATATTGTTAAAGAACTGTGCAAAACCCGTTTTGACTGCCCGTAACAGATTCTTCAGAAAACCAATGGGGTCACGTTTGATATCATTAAACGCTTGCACGGCTTTGGTCATTATGTTGGAAATCAGCGCGAACGGAAATTCCATAATTCGCAATATCACTTCGATGACGATCTTCACCACTTCAACCACAAAATTGATGAGACGCAACAGCGGGTCTGCAAACAGGTTAACGATACGCATAAAGGCATCAAGGGGCGCCGCCAGGTCACGCAATGAAAAACTGTTCCAGGCCGTTATAAATAACCCGACGATGTACTCCAGGGTGAAGTTAAGCGATGCAACGGCACGTTCAATGCGATTGCTCATGCGTTCGATGGCGCCGGTTTCTTTCATCTCCTGGAACTGTTCTTCCCCGCCTTCCATCAGGCTCATAAATCCGTGAATCAGATTCTCGGTATTACGTTCAACCGGGTCATTAGTGAACGGATCACGGCCGAGGATAACGGTAAGCAACGGATAACCCCGTGTGTCTCTGGCATAAGTGGACAGGCGGCTGAGCAAGGCCTCTTTGATAAACTGCAAAATCATCGCGGCAACTTCCACCACGAAGTTAACGATAACCATCACAGGTTCGGCGAACTTGCCCACAATTTCCAAAAAAGTACCGATAGGATCAGTAACAAGATTCTCGATGGTGACCAACGCCCAGGATTCACTGAAGGCATTTTTTATCCCTTCCCATGCCAGCCCCAGGTTGGCTACGGAAGTGTCAATCCAGTCTGCTGCCCTTTGCAGCGAGCCGGACTCCTCCATCTGTCGCAACTGCTCTTCACCATCTGCGGAAAGCAACACGAACCCGCGAATCAGGTTCATGCCATTGCGTTCGACCTCTTCGTCAGTAATCGGGTTTTTACCCAAAATCACCGTCAGTAGCGGAAAACCGCGCGCCTGTTCCTGGCGGGCAACAAAATCGGACAACTCCTGTAACAGGTAATTTTTAATCAGCTGAAGAAAGTAACTGGCGACATCACCACAAAAAGTCACAATTCTGGCAATGGGCGCCCGGATGATGTTGGCCGCCCGCGTCAATACAGCGGATACATTGCCAAGGTCGGTAATGGATAACCCATCCCAAAAGCGCCCCAGATTTTCAAGAATGGCGGCAAGGCTGATGCCATCCAGCGCGTTGATACGTTCATCAAGCCACGCCGCCGCGTCCTGTAACTTGCCGGTCTCTTCAAGTTTGCGCTTGAATGAACCGCCAAACGGTATGACATCAAGTCCGGCCTCGATAAAATTTATACCGTTGCGTTCAACCGGATCACCGCTTACCGGGTCCTGTCCGATAACCACTGACAATAATCTGTAACCCGGTATTCTCTGCACAAAGTCAGTGAAAAGCCCTTTGACATAATTAAGCGCAGCACTCAGTTGTTCAGCCACGAAGTCAACCGCAGCGCTGGCAGCACCGCTCACTGCATCCCAGGCATCCCCAAGCCAGCCGCGTTGCACATGCGGGGCAGCGGTCTCCTCCTCGGTTTTTTGCCGGACGGGCAGCGGGCTGCTGCTGCGCTGGGTGGCCGCCCCCTGTTGAATGGTATGAGTCAGCTCGTGGGCCAGCAAACGACGTCCCGTTGATGAGCCGGGGTCATACTGACCTTCATTGAAATAGATATCCCGCCCATGGGTAAACGCCTGGGCATTGATCTGGCGGCTCATCTCCGCTGCTGTACCATCGGTATGAATACGCACATCGGAAAAATCCGCCGAGAACTGTGCTTCCATATCATTGCGCACATTAACCGGTAATGTGGCCCCCCCACCTTTCGTGCTGTTCAGCAGCGAGACAATGGATGCAGATGATGCATTCCGGGGGGGGTGCGGTGCGGCCTTGGCCTGAACGTCTTCTTTCGCCACTTGCCCGGGGTTATCAGGATCAACAATATATTTGAGTTGTTTGCCTTCCTGCCCGGCTTTTTTCTCTGGCGCGGCTTTCGCCTGTACCGTCTCTTCCTCTTCTTCATCATCTGCCTGACGTTGCACAGGCAATGCCTGAATATTATTTTCCTCGTCATCATCGCCCGCGGCATCACGCCGTCGCTGCACAAAATCCGCTTGCACCTCTTCCTGCTCTTCTGCCGGCGCTTGCTCGTTCTCCTGCGCCTGCACGTCATTGGCGGGTTGACTGCCCGCTGTTTCCCCACCAACAAGTCCGGACGAGACTCTGTTTGAAACCACACCAACAGACTGATCGGAAACAACCCGGTCTGCCACCCGGTCTGCCTCTTGTTCATAACGATCATCAGGGGCACCGACCGTGAGCTTTGGCTGAATATCCACCACATGGAGGATATTACGAACTTCAGCACGATCATTTTGCTGGCTGATGGGGAAGTGATGTGTCGCAGATGACGAAGTGCTGCGCGCGGCAGTCACCGGGGAAGGCTTTTTTTTAGCCGCCTTATGCAAGGCGCGGGCACCTCAAGCCAATATCATCGTTGACAGGCAACGTCTGGGAAAATTGCGCCACGCAGGGGCGTAATGTTTGCAGTGCGGGCTTCAGGTAATTACGGATGGATAAAAATAACAAGGGGCAGCGCTTCCCCTGCCCCTTAGGCCTCGTGATTCGAACACACTTCACACGAAGTAAATCCTCCGTGTAAATGAAGCCCGGTATGTCCCTCAGCATCATAGAAGCTGAAACCGGAAAGCGAGACCTGGGTATAATTGTTGTCTCTCCCATATTCATTGTCAAGAATTAACATTGTGCTCAGTGATAAAGTTGGCGACAGGGCGCAAATCAGGTGGCGATGATCCACCGGACAACAGGTTGCTTTCAACCTGCCATAACACGGCCTTGTCTGTACCGGCATTGACGACCGCCCTCACCGCCCTGGCATAGATTCCCGTACTGTATCCTGCGGTACGATTTCCCCGCACCTGGATCATGTCGCCAAAATACCCAAACATATGGATACCGTTGGCCACTGATGTGGCGCCGGGTGAAAGGTAGGTTTCCAACTTCAGATGGTTGTTCTCAATATGCAGACAATCAACGTTTCCGATATATATGCCATGCCTTCCGCTCAGTTCCTGGGCCGATTGGACGTTCACCACACGATTACCGCTTACCATTACCCGACCTGCAATATCCGGCCCGTCTTCTCCATCCTTCCCAGAGCTGCGGTGACTCAAGCCGATATGTATGCCCTGGTTGACACCGGCAATGACATTGCCAGAAACAGTAATATCATTTGCAACCCGGCCAGCACATACAATCCCTTGTTCAGCAATGGCGGGAAGATGTTGCTTCAGGCCATTCACCCAGACAGTAAAATCCCGCTCTTCCGCAATAGACGGGTTCAGAAGAATGTTGTCAGCCTGATCCTTCACATAGTTCACTAACTCCCTGTCATTGCGAGCATCCGGTAATGGAAATTTCTCAAAATACGCATACCAGGCATCCACCAACTCAGGCCGGGTTTGCCAACGCAGTTTTTTGTTTCTCCCGTACGCGATTTCCACGGTATTTTTTCCTGTGGGGCGCGGTGTTCCAGCCACGATTTCGATATCCGCCAGTATCTGTTTCCTGATGGACAGACGAAACCCACGGTCCTGCATCCGTCGTTTAAATGAATGTTTTCTGTTGCTCCGGCGCACCTTCACTTCATTGTCGTCAATCCGGGCACGATCAACATTCACCAGCAACATTCCCAATTGCCGGGCGCCCGGTTTCAAACGGCAGCCTCTGACAAGTGCCGAAGCGGTCTTCACGGAATGGAATATGGTCAGACAACTGCCCATTTTTTTATCACCGGCGGCACACATGAGTGTGACATTTTCAATGACAACTTTTCCGGTATCACGCACAGTCAACGCACCATTCAGATAACCATAACCTGCGCCTTTACTTCCCAGCGCACCTGACCGCATGGAAAGGTCACGCACCATGACACTTTTGCAGTCCTCAAAAACCAGTACCGATTCACGGTTGGGGGCTTCAATAAAACTGCCATCGCCACAACCCTGAAGTGTTATGTGGCCGCATTTTTCGATGTTGATGGTGTTTTTGAGCAGATACTTTCCGTGTGAAATACAGATATGTGCGTCGACACGCTCCCCCTCCGAGAGTACAGCAAGTTTCTCTGCAATATCATCACCGGGCGAAATCACGATAGTGCAACAACTGCCAGCACCGGTATCCCGGTCGCACAATGCCTTGAGCGCATCCTGCACCGTATTGACCTGTGGGTCGTCTTTTAAATCAGGACACAAATCTTCATCTGTTTTATTCAGCGGGATCATTTCCGCATTCAGGTGACACAGGAGGGCATTCCATAATGCGTTGATTCTGTATTGATCCGCAGCATCATTGTCATCGTGCTGAATCAGTGGCCGCAGATAATCCTTAAGGGTATTCCCCGGGTTATCACACACGGGTAATGGATACTTGATATCCTCGCTCTGAAGGTTATCAACAAGATCATCAATGGCGCCCTGCACAGTCGAAGGAGGTGCCGCCCCCTCTTCTGCATTTACATCGTCCCAACGCTCCGCTTTGATGGAGGAGTCATAAGGAACATGTCCGGCCGTGAGCCGGCAAAGCAATGTGTCCAGCACATCTTTGACCGTGGTATGTCCATCGCTGTTATTGTCCAGGTCTACCAGCAACGACATAACCGACGGTGTCCCCGCCGGGGTATTGGTACAGCCTGGTGTTTCATATGGAAGATGCGCGGCGCCCAGTTCGCACAATAGCGCATCCAGCACTTCTTTGACGGTATAATAACCATCTTCCCCCAAACGGCTAGCATCCGGACCTAACAATAAATGGTGAACAGTATCCGCTTCGCTATCCGCTGCACATTGCGGTTCATAAGCCACCTGATCAGCGGAAACCAGATTGGCGGAGAAATACAAAGGCGGAAGATCCAGATCAGCGTCGGGCTCCTTGGGATCAACCAGCGTTGCCTTTACCTTCAAGAAGGCATCCAGAGCCGCATCCGGTGTCCACAGGTATTTGGCCATTCCATTACTGTCCGTACTTACGATACCCAGTGGGGTCAGCGTTTCATCCTCTGCCACTGCCTGGAAGCGTACTTGTGCGCCCATCACCGGCCATTCCCCGTTGCCAACAGCAACACGCAATGGCTGCGGAAGCGCTTCGCCCGGCACGACCTCCTGTCCATCACCACCGGCAATAAACATGTGGGTCATTTCGGTTAACGGTGGAAACGCATGCTTGCGATCTGCTTCAGGATTATCCTGCAACACGCCATCAACCACATGTCCAAGTGTCAGGTAATGATGTTCAATACCCACCGGCAGTGCCGCTGAGATTAATATATCATCGGGTTTATGCGCGCCTTCACGCACCTCTGCCAGCCAGTGATCCCCAGCGACAATCCCCGTATCAAATTCAAACAGTACTCTGAGTGCTGAAAGTTCAATGGTTACCGTATTGCCGACAACCTCAACAAAAGAGCTTCCTTCTTCGTTACCATACTGCTGTACAACAATCCAGTTACCAGAATCTTTTTTCAGTTTGCAAAAGCCATCCCAACGACGCACATATTCATTGGGTTTTCCCGCATCTGTCGGCACCACGAATGCTTCGCTCATCTCCGCACGCACGGGCTGCCAGCTGTTGTCCAGATGTACGCCCAGGTGTCGCTCGCTGGTCTGGTCAAAAAACTCATAGGCCCAGTTGCCAGCCTTGAAGTGCGCCTGTACATCACCATCAACCACACCACTCTGAATGGCTCCATTCTCCGCTGACCATTTCAGGGTTATTTCATCGGGGTTATGCGCCGCACCCTTTACATCGTGCACTTCCACACGAAAGAGATAATTGCCAATGCTTGATTTCACATCAAGCTGTTTTGCGCAGGGGTCACAAGGATCGGGCTCTGTCGATTTTTTCAATAATGTGATACTTACCCTGGCATTGCCCTTGCGCGGGTTTTCCGGGGCCGATTCGGGGTCGAGCCCTGACAGACACCACTTGATCTGCGCCATGACCTGTTTACGTGTACAGGTGTCTGCGCCATGCAGTCCGATATCGCGCAAACGCTCATCCATCAGCTGAGTGACGGTACGTTCCCATACATCGGCATAAACAACATAGTTGGCGGGAGAGGTTGGCAATGGTGATGGCTGCGGAAAATCCGCCTGGTGTTCATATTCGAAATCCACCGGAGACACGGCATCTTTATCCGGGCGTGCCAATGCCTGTATTCCATCGACATAAACGACACCCCACTCAAGCTTTGCCGGTGTTGTGCTGTTGTTGACAATGTTCCGGTGCAGCGGTGAACCATTGCCCACCACATCCTTCAACGCCTCATTCAATCGCCCTTTGAGAATATCGACCAGCTCGTTCCAGTCAGCGTCGGTGAGAATGCGCCCTTGCTGCTGATAAAGTCCGGAATAGTGTTTTTCCGGCTGATAACTGTCTCTGGAAATTTCGGTTTTCATTACCCTCTCCGTTGTTCTTTATTTTGCCTGGAGCGTGCATGGAATAATCTGTGCCATTATTCAATACACGCTCCCTACATTTGTTCCGGCGGCACATGCAATAACCGCTCATCTTCAATAAGTACAGGCTCGATTCCCACCGGCAGAAACTCACCTATCTTTGTTAACATTGCTTGTTCTTTCAGTGCATAGTGCCGGTGATGATAGGCACCCATTTCACCACCATCCTCAGCGCCAAAGCGCACAGCCCGTGGTGTCAGCGGGCCAAGCACACCGTAGCCCCATTCCCCATACCCGGCCTTCTCCGGCACAACAGAAACGCCACCATTGCAGAAACGGAATTCGCTAAATGCTGGCGGCGCCAGTGTGTTGGTTCCCAGCACCAGTTGGTCATCACTGTCAATCAGTCTGAGGGCCGTTACCATGCGTTTAACGGGATCTCCGGATGGCCGTGCTTCAATACCTTCCAGTAATTCTGCGGGAATGGATGAATAACGCAGGCAATTCATAAACGCATCAACATTGCTACCCATGTTTTGCTTTGTGACCCCGCTGATGCTGCCTGCAAAGATGCAATCACTTGCCTGAAGATGTTTGCAATTCGCCGCCTCCATTACGGTGCAGTACTCAAGCCGTGCCAAACCGTTTAGTACATTGATGGTACTGAACAGGCAATCAATGGCGTCAAGCGACGGCATGATTTCACCGCTGTCATTGAGTGCCGTGGCAATACTCAAGGCCGGCGCCGCAGCACGACGCAATATCAATGGTCCGCCGCTGACGGTCACATCGTTATCGAAGATGACATCCACCAGCGTATAACCCCCATTGTGTGGCTGGGATAAATGCACGGTTTCTGTAATACGCACAGGCCGGCGTACTCTTCCACGATGGAAATAGCCAATCTCCTTGCGGTCACTGGCGCCGGCATAAACCGATTCAGGCGCACCGGGAGACAGCACCGCCCTGGCTGACAAGGCTGTCTGGCCCGGCATGAATGAAGGCGCATCGGTAACCGGATCGTATTCACCCTCATTTTCTGCACTGGGATGATGGCTTTTGATCACCATTCTGTTTCTGTCGCTGTCCAGTGGCGCATCAGCAGGAATCCGGCAATATTCCATACTCCCGGTAATATCTGTGCCCGTCATCGTCATAAACAGGGTGTCGCGCGCCCATACCGAAGTGATGTATGCATTATCGAGAATGGTCGTGCTGTCCAGCTCCACCAACCCCGCGGAAGACAACACAGCAAAAAGGCAGTTATCGGCAAGCAGAACAGGCTCATCAAGCGATGTGCTGTCAATGCTCACCTTTGCGGCTTCAACATCATAGAGTTCAAGCTCCCCGCCCGCTGGCATATGCAAAGTACCCTGGAAACAGATTCCTTCGATGCGATACGGTTTTGCATCCAGCGTAACATCGTCAGTGATCTTGATGCTTCGTTCCGTACGATTGCGTATCACCGTGACGCCGCTTTCGATCACCTCTTCGATCAAATGCTCGTGAATGGAGTCGAGGCGTTGCGCCCAGGTCATGGTAACAGGCGTAACACCCCAAAAACCGGTGGGGGGTGGCGCAAACATCAGCAGGCGTTTGTGGTGATAACTTATATCCCTGTTTTTTACTGTGCGTATGTCCACGGTCCGGCGCGACAGGTCTTCATAACTTCCGGGAAAACAGGGGACGCCCTGCGGGTTTGCCTGCCGCCAGCTTTGCCGTATTCCGGCAAAATTGGCGGTTTTTGCCGCTGGATTGGAAACTGGCGCCTCCACCGCACGGGAAGGACGCCGAAGATCAATGGTTGCCGTTGGCAACGAGGGATGACGCGCAGCTTCATAGGGAAGCGTCATATCCAGATCATAACTGTCATCCACGGCTTCATAGGGAATCAGCGGCATGCCAATGCGCGACGTCATGACAATCCGTTTCCATCCCTCATGAAGTTCGACTTCCATCCGTCCCACTGCTTCCGCAATCTCCTCGGCACATCTCAGCGTCCCCTTGCGTTGCCGCCATGAAATGGCATTGGACACTTCCGCCTGTTTTCCGTCCGTATCCGGGGAAACAATATTGGCTGCGACAAGTTGGGCAAAATAGGGAAGCAACCATTCCTGGCTTGATCCTGGCAATGTATCTTTGAGCTGTTGCTCAATGGTGGCATGCATCAGGTCCAGCAATGCACCATGTGCATCAAGGTAACGGGCCAGCGAATGGTTACCGGAGTCATCACTGCTGTCGTTTTGCTTGTCTCGTGTCCGGTAAACCTCGGGCAACAGGCGATACAGGTGCTGCCCCAGCCGGGAATCAAAACGATAACTCATGGAAGATAGTCCTCCCATTCGATGCTGAGGTTATCCCCGGTGAGAAAGATTACCTCGCTGGCCTTGTTGCTGCGGATAAGTTGCGTTACCTGGCCATCACGAATCAGCCGGCATATCGAATTTTCCACACCCTCTACGCCCTCAACCAGTTTGTAAACTTCGCTTAAATAAAGGCTGACGCCAAGTCTGGCGCGTTCAAGCGAAAAATGCGCGGCCAGTGTGGTCCTGACCGTTTTGATAATGTCATCAGGGGAATAGGCGGCACGGTTTACCCGGATGGTAACGCTTATTTCAAACGCGGTGACCGCTTCAAATGGCTCGACCACCACCGCAACACCGGGCAGTGTATGCGCCTGTAAAAAGTGGGTGAGGTCTTTCTGGATGGTTTCAGACCAGGCGCCTCCGGCGGGCACCACTGTCACCACCACCTGCTCCATCGAGCTGGCGCCCACAATTTCGCTGCGCGCCTTCGCTTGCCAGATATTGCTGCGCCCCGTTGCCAGATGCGCAAAATCGGCCAGTGAGACAGCGCGTTCAAGGGTTAACAACGTGGGCGGTGCGTTGTCGCGCATTGAACGGGTATTCTCCATATCACCACCACCGGCGGCTGGTGCAGGTTGCAGCACTGAATCCACAACAGGGTTTTGTTTGACAACCTTGTCAAGACTGTAAGTCGGAAGATTGCCCTTGAGTCCGGAACCCACCCGGTAACGGACTTTTACATTGTTTTTACCCGTGGGCAGACGCCGCCCATTTTGTCCATCGCCAAAAAGGATTTTCACATAGCCCTCCTCGGTCATACGGATGGCATAGTGATGATCGCCTGCTGTCGAGTCTTTCAATGTCGACACTTGTTCCCAGATTCGACCGGCCACTTCGACATCAATAGCCGCTGCAACCCCGGCGCTCATGTTTGCATCCGGTATAAAGGTAACGTCGGCCACTTCGAGCGTGAATGTCTGGTTGCTTTTTGCCGCGTTACCACTGCCGAGAATGACTGTGGGTTTTGAAACGCCGTGGCTGATATCAACCACATTACCGTAAACCACCAGACCACCTTTGCTGAAGCCGGCCGCAGGTGGCTCTGTGGTAATGGTATTGCCATCGATGGTGGCAATCCTGGCTGCAAGTGGTGCTTTGCCATCTTCTGCAAGCAGTATCTTTTGTCCAATGGTTAACGCATCGGGAACAGTGGCAAGCTCAATGTCACCGGTAATCGCCGTTGTATTGATGTCGGCCCCTTCAGCAACAAGCTCGCCGCGAAAATCCGCATGGATTTTTTCAAGAATGCCGGCATCGCCTGGCAGCTCATCAAAGCTCAGGGAAAAGGCCTTTTCAACGCCATCGCCACTGTAGTCTTCAATTGTTTTGATCCTGAGCGCTTTAAGCCCACTGGCGAATGCGCCCACTATCCAGTCACCCGAATCCAGTTTGTCTGCAACACCATCAAAGAGATAAACAGGTGCATTGGGAACAACCGTGCC
>DROS01000015.1 GCA_011321815.1 Gammaproteobacteria bacterium | reverse complement strand
AGGCATGGGCGACGCTGTCGCCTTTGTCGCGCCAGCTGCCCTTGAAGAGGTTGATGCCGACACCCACGGCTTTGAGTCGTAAGGTGTAGTGGTCGCCAAATTCGGTGTTGCCCAATCGAATCGCCAGGGGTGCGAAGTCTTCCAGATCACGGTAACTTTCGATGGTGTTCAGGCGTTCCGCTGTACTGGTGTTGGTAACGCCCTGTGCGATGGGGTCTTCGTCCCATTGTTCACAGGTTTGTTGGTATTGGCCATCGACGGTGGTGCCTAGATACTGACTTCAGTACTTTGGTTTTACCGCCAGGTTTCGGGAGCCGTTGAGATTGACTTTGTATTGGGTAATATCGATAGTGCATTTTTCTCCTTGTTTGGTATTCGGGTATATGTAGATTTTGAGGCTACCGTAGACTTGTCCATTTTTTGCGGTGAAAAAATAACGCTGATTACTCAGTGATTTTTTAAAGTCCGGTGACCCTTTACGCATGTCAATGGTCAGTGATGGCTGGTATCCGTCTTCGGGAGCCAAATTATAGTAAAGACTATCTGCGGCCTGTATGCCACCATCAACTGGCGTGATGGTCACTCTCCAATCCACTTGATCCTGTTCTCTTTCAATTGGCCCACGGGTGCAGCTAACCCAGAGGTGGCCGTCTGTGCTTCCTTCTTCGCGCCGTTCCTTATATTTTTTCTTGTCTAATTTAAAAGTGTAAATTCTCCCATCGGGTATTTGATAGCTATTCAAATCACCTGTCATCACCTTCTCATATTTCTCCACCCGCCAGGCAGTAAACACATAAGGCCTACCGGGAGAGGTATCGGTCCACAGGGGGTCTTTTCCACCGTAGGTCTTTTGGCCGGCGACAAACCGGATCGTAAGACTTGGTTTCTTTGGGTTTTCCAAATCGGGTGATGGAAAACTGAAATTGATATCGGGGTGTGCTACATGTCGTAACACAAGGCTTCCCCCTTCACTGTGAATTTCAAAACGACCTTGTTCATCGGTACGAAGTTTGCCTATACCCTTGCCGTGTGCCAGGAAGGCACCAGTGGTTTCATAGGTCACTATGGCGCCCGCAACAGGGACGCCGTACTGATCCACGATTTGCCCATAAAAATTGATCGGCAACATGCCTGCCTTAAAACCCATCACATAATATTGCTGATAACTTTTCGGGAGTTTCTTCAGCAATTTTTCCCCCAGCGTTGCGGCTTTTTCGGGTGCCTTTTTTTCCAGTCGTTTGATTTCTTCAATCTCAGCCAGGAAAGGTTTTAGCGCAGGGTCAATGGCAGACTGATCAGAGGTCAGTTTTTTAATATCGAGCTTCGGTGTGAGTGATACTGGCAACAATAGCCATGTAATAATAACGATGATTATCAATGCGCCTAAAAACAGGATGTTTTTTTTAGTTTTCATATTCTCTACTACTCACTTGCAACAAGATCATTCTTCAAACCTGTCAAGTCATCATTACTTAGTGGATCTAGTCGTAACGACAGCCTCAGCACTCTATTCCAATAACTCGCCCTAAAGGGTTGCCCATTACGTCGCTCTGCGTAGTACCCATGAAATTGGCCACTGTGATCCTGGTTGCTGTTGGTGAACCCAAATAGCTCTGGCGCACTACTTGCCACAGCGTTTCTACCCTGCCCCATCGCCTGCGTTCGACTGGGAATAATATGGCTCAGTATTTGTGCGCTGTCTGGGGTAACGGTATTGCTCCAAAACAATTCGCGTTCTGTTACTCCTGTTGTGATGAAAAACTGTGACGTTTCCATTAACGGTGAGGGGCAGCTAACACCCAAGGTCAGCGTGCATTGGGCTCGTGAAGCATTTCGGTATTCCCAGTCCCCCACGCCAAGAAAATCCGGTTTGGTCAGTTGGTTAAATTCCCAGCCTCTTAAAGCTTCATCTTCATCATTCCAAAAATTGATTATACGATTTGCGGCACTGCTGATACCTGTGTAGTAGGTGTTGCTGGTGGCGGCGAGCATAGCGGTTTCCGTAGTGGGCCCATGCTGTACTGCTACGGGTGTAGTGCTAGTGGTGCTGTAGTTGGAACGATACATATCCGGAGGCATGTCATAGTCACCACCAAAATCGACATTGTAACAACGCCAACTTTGCTCAGGACCAAGATTCGTTAGTGGCTCGCCTTGGGCATCCAAACAGTCATCAAAGAATACAGGCGCAGAATCTACTACCCTGATGGTATGCCTTATTAGCAACTCCTCTCGTTGGTCATAAGCTCCAGCCACTTCGGCAGATTCGCTAGCAGTGTAGCTGCTAACAATATTGCCACCACCGGTATAGGCACGCAGGGCTTCACTGACCACCACATTGCCCATGCTGTGAGCGACAATATGAAAATTCTGTCCTGGATTCTCCGCCTTGTGCTGTTCTATCCAGCGCGTGAGTATCGGGCCAACCTGACGAGCAACGGCTTCACTTCGTCCGTAGTTTTGTTCATTGCCCGCGAGAAACTCGCCATAGAATAAAGGACCATCGTCATAGCGATATGCCGGTTTGTCAAACCAGCCGGTGGGCCAGCTAAGTGCGCCGAAGCGGCCCTGATAACCAGACCAATACAAACGTTTGAAGGTGGTTTCGGCAAAGCTGATTTTTTCGCTGTCCAGCATGCGCCAGCCGTGAACAAAAAAAGTGTAATCCTTTTCAAGGTTGCGTGGCGGCATCAAGCCTGAATAAATGTCTTGTGTGCGATCGTGCAGTGTCAAAAATGGATCGTACTGGATCGGTCCTGCATCGAAGTCCCCAATTAAGTCCCCTGCTCCGCCAGGCCCCGCCGTTACATGTTGATAAAAATCCTTCATATCATGCAAGTCCAGATACAGTTTGCGTTCCAATAGCGGTTCGGATTGCTGGTTGTCGTAGATCATCACTGAGAGGTAGCAGTTTTCCGCGTTGATTCTGCACGTGGCGTCACTGGCGCTAATGCCTTCGAAGATGAAGCGGCCAACGCCGTTACTGTCGAAATAGCGTT
>DROS01000014.1 GCA_011321815.1 Gammaproteobacteria bacterium | reverse complement strand
CCAAACAAATACTTTAGAGACTTGGGGCTGCCGAGCCTGGTAGCATGATAACGGCCGACAAGATAATGAACCGCCTTGGTACGTGATCCGTATGCCAGGTGGTGTGGGAGGAGGGATGTCGTGAGGTATCCCCCTATCCCGATTATGCCTCATGAAAAAAGGGGCCCCAAATGGCATCAGGGTTCTGAAAGGGTGTCTGGAAACGAAAGAACATTCAGGGGAACGATAGAGCCAAATAAGGAAAGCTTATGAATAATCATATCTTCGTAAGGAATAGCTCTGAATGCATCCACAGACATCTATTTTCCTAACCAGAGATTATAAGGAAGGAATCCTGAATATTTGAAAGAGGGCATGGGTACATGGAGAGAGGATCTGATCAATCTAAGAGCTCAGTATTGCCAGGGAATGAGAGTCTATGAAACATAAAACCAAGAAACCAAGTGTGTGGTTTTCAGGCAGTGGGCTTCATCTCGGCTCCATCAAGGGGTGTAGTAGTAGAGAGGTTGTGAGGCATAACAAGGCACTTCAACACGGACAGCCCTTCGCGGCGCTTGCTTTGTGCGGTCATTCCGCTCCGCTCCATTATCGCACAAAGCAATCGCCGCTCCGGCCTGCCGGTTAAGTGCGGCGTTAAGCCCTAGTTCAATATCAACTAAAATGGAGTTTTAAAATGAGTGAAGTATTATTTTGTAACCGAACATTGAGTTCTGATTTTTTGAAAAATCAATGCGGTATTGATATTAATGAGTTTTCATCCTTGGGTTGTTCTAAACCTGAAATCATGATTGCTCACAAACCGTATTTATTTAAAGGTAGTAATTCTCCCTTTGGTACTAATGCTTTGGCACAATTATCCAGTCCTTTTATCTCTCGTAATGTAACCGAGCTATCTTTATCGTATGGCGGCGATAACTTAATTGCCTTGGCTGATATAACAGCAAAAATGCAAGAGTACAATATTGGTGTAATGGGGGCTTCTACCAGTGTTTATGTAAATAGAATTGGAGGCTTTGTAGGTTCGGTAAAAAACTATCAAGGTGCTTTAATGGAATATCGGCAAGCTGCCACATCAAATTCAGCACTTAAAGCTGCCGCCAAACAAAAAGCAAGTATAGCTTTTCAAAAAATGCAAAGTCAATTTGGCCATGAATTGAAGGTGGTAACAAGTCAAGTTAGATCGCGTCGAGGTACGCCACTGACTAGCGTGACAAGAGGGTTAAATATTGCGAGAAGTAGCCGAAATATTACCAAGCTTGATGTTTCAAGTCCTGTTCAGACCAATAATGTTGTAAAATTTTCTAAGCAAGCTAAATACTTGGGCAATGGTCTTGCTGTTATCGACTTTGGTAGCCGTGTGGGTAATATTCATAATAGCTATAAAGCGGACGGTAACTGGGAGCGTGAAATGTTTATTGAATCAAGTAGTTTTGCCGCAAGTGCTGGCGCTGGAATTCTTACGGTAAACGTTGGAACTGCGGCTTTGGGTTTACTTATGATCGCCACACCAATAGGCTGGGTTGGTTTAATTATAGGTGGGGTCGCTATTGCTGGTACAGCGGCAACCGCTTCAATCACTATGAATAATATCATAAAAGGAAAAAGTGGTGGTCTATATGACGATATTATGAAAAGGCTATCATCCATATGAACATAGACGACCTTATATTTGCTTGGGCTATGCTTGGCCTGTTTTTGTCTATGATATTATATGTGCTCTTTGGCCAAATAACTGTCAGAAAACTCAGAAATAACCCGGAAACTAAAAGTATCCTTGGGGTTGAGTTTGCGAGTGGCTGGGATATTCTTAATGTTGCACAAGCATTAGCCTTACCAAAGTTTATAACTAAAAGACTGAATAATAGTCCAATATCATTTTTCTACGCTAACGCTGATATTTTAGTTAGGTCTACGAATAAATTTGATAGGTTACTAGCGTTTATTTTTTTTTGGCTATTTACAATTTCAATTATTTCTCTTTTGTCGTTAGCAGTACTTTAGCATTGTCTGAAACAGGCTTAACAAACAAGGATAAGTCGCGCGGCTGAGCCGCGACTTTATCATCTGGTTGAACAAGCCCGCCCAGTTGTTTGTACTTATCTATAGCAAATATCGGGTTTTTGATTTTGAAGAATGGCGCCATCCTCATGGATGGCGCTGAATCTTAAGCAAGCGTATCCCTCGCCCTCGCCAGGCAGGGGGGATAAACGCAATGATGGCCATCGGGTTACCACAGTGTTTGCAAACAAGCGCAGGCCTTTTTGCTTTTAGTAAAGTGGGCAAAAAAACCTTCAATAGTATTTGTATCCGACGTAACGTGGTTTTGGCATTGCCGCGCTGTCATTGCAACTTCTGACCCAAGGTTTTTATCATTAACGCCAAACTGCTTTAATGTTGATACTGCACAATCAAACAGAACCGAATAGAGCGACTTCTGGTGATGCCAGACCAATACCCTCAGTTGATATGGCAAACTAAAGGTCACCATAAAATAATCAACGGGCAATAGCTTTTGCGTCTGTCTTTCCAGCCATTTCACCGTATCGTGATGTTGACAACGGTGGCAACTGCGATGGCCACAGGCATGGAAGAATGACTGCTGGTTGTTACAAGGAGAGCAGTGAAGCAGCATCTTCCCATATCGCTCTGTATGGCAATCGGCTGTGTACCCAAAGCACTTCGTGGGGCAGGCTCTCCGCCGTGCCTTTCTCTGCGGCAAAGATGAGTTCTCTGGTCAGAGTTACGAATACCGCAAACAGTGGGTAGTGGATAAACTCGCTGAACTGGCCGACGTTTTTTCTATCGACGTCTGTGCCTACGCGGTCATGAGCAATCATTACCATTTGGTCTTGCGCATCAATCAATCTCAGGCTTTGGCATGGTCTGATGATGAAGTGATTGAACACTGGAGTACCTTATTCAAGGCTCCCCTGTTAATTGGTCGAATGAGGAAAGGAGAGCGGCTGGGTAAGGCAGAAAAGAAACTGGTTGCTGAACTTGTACAGGAATGGCGTAGCCGTTTAACGGATCTGGGCTGGTTCATGCGCTGCTTAAACGAGTCTCTTGCCCGGCAGGCCAATGCAGAAGACAACTGCACGGGACGATTCTGGGAAGGGCGCTACAAAAGTCAGGCCCTGTTGGATGAGCAGGCTTTGCTCACCTGTATGAGCTATGCGGATCTTAACCCTATACGGGCTGGCATCAACCTCACCCCGGAAACATCCGACTACACATCGATTCAGGTGCGAATACGAACTCATCAAGCCTCAACCCCTCGTGATCAAGATCCATCATAAACGCCTCAAACACCGGTTAAGCTGGTCGATTTCATCGGTGACGAACGCAACAATGTGCAGAGCAAAGGCAGCGACAACGAAGGTATGGTGGTAGAGTCGATGAAGTCTTTGCTGACTGCGAAAGCGAGTACAACCGAGGAGCCCCGTGAGGGAAAACTTCATGCGGGGATCTCTGCGGGGGGGGGGGCGTCGGGAAATCGGCGTTCCTACCGTGACTGTTCAAAATAGCCCTTGATATTCCGTACGCTTAGTCGTACGCTTAAACAAGGAGGTATTTACCATGACCATTTTGAATGCTACAGAAGCTCGATCTAAGCTATATACTCTCATAGATGAGACCACAGAAACCCACCAACCTATTGTAATTACGGGGAAAAGGGGTAACGCTGTTTTGGTGTCAGAAGAGGACTGGAATTCCATCACTGAGACTCTTCATCTGCTTTCTGTTCCTGGAATGAGAGAGTCATTAAAAGAAGGAATGAAGGAAGATCTATCAGAGTGTTCTAAGGAGCTTGATTGGTGAGCTGGGAGTTGCGGTATACGAAGCAAACACAAAAAGATGCTAAAAAGTTGTCAGCATCAGGATTAAAGAAAAAAGCCCAAGCACTTCTAGAAATCATTAAAGAAAACCCGTATCAAAATCCACCTCCGTATGAGAAGTTGGTGGGTGATTTATCTGGTGCATATTCAAGAAGAATCAATATCCAATATAGGCTGGTATATCAAGTTTACGAAGAAGAAAATATTATAAAAGTGCTTAGGCTATGGTCGCACTACGAATAAAATTAAACATAACAAAAGCGTTCTTGTGCCGAGCTAAACTCGGAGCCTTGGGATTCCCAGAGACGGGATGAAATTGGTTAGTGTTACCCAGTGGGTGCGTATTGAGAACTGCTGGCTTAATGGAGGTGTGGGAAGGAAAAGAGCTATGACGTGGTCAATCTCTCTTGAAAGTATCTTTTTGGGAATTATCGGTTCTTAAAATTTGCGTTTGATCGAAAATCTCAAGACCCGGTATTTTTCGTTGCCATTGCAGCAACGTGATGCAGAAACAGGCGATGACCTGCCCTGTCTATTCTTTCATATTGGAGGCGAGCGTCATCCCGTGGCGGTGAGGCACCGATGCATAAACAACAACATACAGAGGAGGGATGCTGTGCGGCGTCCCGTCCCCCCCTTCTTGATTATGTTCAAAATAGCCCTTGATATTCAGTACGTTTTTGTAGGGGATATTTACCATGACCGGTTTGTAGGACAAACTCGTTGACATGCTCAGCAAATGTGATTACAAAAGTTTTCGTATGCGTTCAAATCCATGTTTGACTTCATCGGCAACGAGTTTGGCGGCTTCGATAACATTTTCCGAGGTGTTGCTTGCTTCTTTGCGTAGCATGTCTGCCTTGGCGCTGAGGTCTTCAAGCTTTTTTTCCAGGTCGGACAGTTCGTCACGTACTTCACTACCCGCCAAATGAATCTGTAGCCTTATTTCATCTTTTTGCTGTTTCAGGCTTTCGATGATGTTGTCGATGTCATAAAGTCGATGTGACATGTTTTTCTCCCGGTGTCATGTTGTTGCGTGAAAAGTTGTTTGATGGTTCATTCTGTAAATATAGCTGGTTTCAATTACACTTCTTTCGATTTATACACGTCCTGAGCGTGATATTCCTCGCAACAGGCGAAAGGTTACCCATAATGCCAGTGTATAGCCACCCAGGGCGACCAGTGGTATGCCGGCGACCAGTGGTTTCAATTCACTCTGTGCCAGTAATGAGGATGCGATATAGAGACCCAGGGCAACCAGCGCCAGGGAAATCCGGTTGCTGCTGCGGTCAACATGGTTTTCGAAGTCCCTCAGTCCGCGGTGTTGTAGCGGTATTTCGAATTTGCCTGAGCGTGAACTTCTGAGAAGCTTTGCCACTGCCCCTGGTAATTCCTGGGCAAGTACGGATGCTTCGTATTTGAGACGCGCTGCGCTTGGTCCTCCTGCCGATTCCTTGAGGGCGGTTGTCATCAGCGTTGCTCCCTTGCTTTGCCAGTACTCTGCCATGTTGAACTGAGGGTCCAGGCTGCGCAGGGTGGATTCCATGATTAACAGGGCGCGCATGACTAACAGCAAGTGGTAGGGCATGCGCAGGTTGAATCCCCAGCCCATGCGTACTGCACTGAGCATGGCTGTGGCCAGTGACCATTCCTGTAATGATACGCTGACATATTCCTGAATAAGTTCGCTCATTCCTCTTTGTACCAGCTGGCGATCCACGTCTGTGCCCAGCAACCCAAGGTCGAGATAAGTGTCGAGTAACCATTCGCTGTCCTGGTTGATCAGCGCCAGAAAAAAACCGGCCAGTTTTCGTCGTGTTGTAATATCGACGAGGCCCACCATGCCAAAATCGTGGAAACAGATTTTTCCGTTATCCATAATAAAAAGATTACCAGGGTGCGGATCGGCATGAATGTAGCCCATGACAAAAAACTGATGCAGGTAGGCGTCTGCAAAATTGATCGCCAGTTGTGGGCCTTCTTTTTGCACCGAGGGATCGGTTACCAGTCGACCGCCGCTCATTTCTTGTACCATGACCGATTCGGTGCAAAGCTCTGGTATGGCGGCAGGAATATGGATGGTTGTTGAACCTTTGAAGGCTTCATGAAAGCGGTGGATGTTGCGCATTTCCTGACGAAAATCCATTTCTTTCATTAGGGTGAGGCCGTTTTCACGCACAATTTCCAGCAGGGAATATTTTTGCAGTTGGGGCACCAGCGCCAATATGGCCCGCAATACCAGTTTGAGCAGGCGTATGTCCTGTGAGACCTGATTACGCAGATTGGGTCGGCGGACTTTGATGATCACTTTACGTCCATCGGGTAATTTTGCCCGGTGTACCTGTGCAATGGATGCCGCCGCCAGCGGTGTGTCGTCAAATTCGGCAAACAGGTTTTCGATGGAGTCGCCCAGCGCTTGTTCGATTTCCTGCCGGGCTATCTCGCTGTCAAAAGCCAGTACGTGGTCTTGCAGGCTTTGCAAGGCTTCCACGTAATCATTGGGCAGAATATCCTGGCGCAGGCTCAGACCTTGTCCCAGTTTGACGAATGTCGTTCCCAGCTTTTCCAGCACCTTGCACAAGCGTTGCGCCGGGCTGATGGAAGGACGTAAAAGGTGGCTATACACAAGTCCCAGCCAGACAATATGGCCACCGATTGCCCAATAGATTTGTACCAGTCTTCGCAGGGTAGCCATATAAGCGTTTTTTGTCCTATTTTGTGGTGTGGGAATGTTTTTGCGGGTACGAATCAACCCGGCACCCCGATCAGGCCTGTTGCCTGATGGGTTGCCAAGTCTATCATGCTGGCCCAGATTCTTGCCTTGTGTGCTACACACAAGGCATATGCTTACTATACCCGTGGCAGCATTTTAAAGGGGAACACTGAAATGAATGACTTTCAGAATCACGCGGTGCCGGCGGATGCGTTGGTGTTATTTGGTGTCACCGGTGATCTTGCTTATAAAAAGATTTTTCCGGCGCTTTATGCACTGGCGCGGCGTGGGGTGCTTGATGTACCGGTGATCGGGGTTGCTGTTTCGCCGTGGAATCTGACGCAATTGCGTAAACATGCGCGGGAGGCCATAGAAAAATCCGGTGAGTTGGATGATGAGCAGGCGCTTGAGCATCTTCTTTCCCTGCTCGGTTATGTCAGTGGCGATTATAATGATCCGGCCACTTTCACCGCACTTAAAAATACGCTTGGTGACGCCTGTCGTCCGGTACATTATCTGGCCATTCCTCCCACGTTGTTTGCGACGGTCGTCATAGGACTGGGTATGGCCGGCCTGGCCGATCAGGCGCGTGTTATTGTCGAAAAACCGTTCGGGCGTGATCTGGCGTCTGCACGGGAACTCAATCGTGTTTTGCGGTCGGTGTTTGCAGAAGATGCGATCTTCCGTATTGATCACTTTCTCGGCAAGGAAGAGATCATGAATATTCTCTATTTTCGTTTTGCCAATACATTCCTGGAGCCGATCTGGAATCGTAATTATGTGTCCAGTGTGCAGATCACACTGTCAGAGGCATTCGGTGTGCAGGGGCGTGGTGCGTTTTACGATAGCGTCGGTTGTCTGCGCGATGTGGTGCAGAACCATCTGCTCCAGATTGTCGCACTGTTGGCCATAGAGCCACCGGCCTACCAGGGTTTTGGTGCTGTGCATGCCGAGAAACATAAAATTTTCCGGGCCATGCGTCCGCTTGGGCCAGACGACCTGGTACGTGGCCAGTACGTCGGCTACCGCCAGGAGCCGGGTGTTGCGAAAAACTCTGATGTCGAAACCTTCTGTGCTTTGCGCTTGTTTATCGACTCGTGGCGTTGGCAGGGTGTGCCATGGTACCTGCGGTCCGGAAAATGTCTGGCAGGAACGGTGGCGGAGATTCTGGTGGAGTTGAAGCCGCCACCTCAGCGGCTTTTTGATGATTCGATTCCGCTGCATGGCCGGGCCAATTATCTGCGTTTCCGGCTTTCACCCCGTACTGCCATCGCCCTTGCTGCTCGTGTCAAACGTGCTGGGAAGACGTTTACCGGTGATCAGCGTGAGCTTTTCCTGTTGGATGAGCAGCCGAATAAGGAAGCACCTTACGAACGGCTTTTGGGGGATGCCATGGCTGGAAATGGGGCGCTGTTTGCTCGCGAACAATGTCTGGAGGCCACCTGGGCAGTGGTTGAACCTGTCCTGACGGAGTATCACCCGACCGTGCCGTACACGGCCGGCAGTTGGGGACCCGAGGCAGCAGATGCACTTATTGCTGCCGGCGGCGGCTGGCATAATCCTAAATTAGCCAGTTGAATTTAGGAGAATCCCGTTATAGAGGAAGCCGGGCGTTGATTGCATGCCTGGCATAACATTAAATAGCTGCTTATTGTTACAGGTGGCGCAAATAAAAAAGATACAGGCGTTCGAACATGTCTTTGACGGTGACGAGCTTGCGTGAATGACGCGGAAAGATATTCCAGAATGGGGGTTTGTCGTCACTGGCGGCATGCAGCCACATTGCATCGTTTTCCATATTGAGAATGCAGGAAAGCTCAAAACGGTAGGTGTGCGAGGGTTCTTGACCATTTAACGTAGCGCGCATGTTTTTGGCTGCGGCCTGTGAACGTAATTGTGCCATATGGGCCTGATGGGGCACCCAGGGCGGCGGGTTTTCATGGTTACTACAGTCACCGGCGGCGAAAACATTCTCCAGACCTTTTACGCGGCCAAATTTGTCGATATCAATATGCCCCCCAACGGAAATGGGCAGACAGGATTGCCGCAGCCATTCTGATGCCATGATGCCGGGAGTGAACAAAACCAGATCGGCCTTGCGGAATGTGCCGTCGGCATCGCGCAGACCGCCTTCCACAAACTCCGCCGGTTCGTAACCATAGTCGAGAATAATGCCGCGCTCCAGCAGCCTGTCGGTGATGGCGCCGGTTTCTCCCGGTTCAATGTCCGGGGAAAAAAGATGGATTTCAAATTTGTCTCGTCTATTTTTTTCTTTCAGCGCGTAGTCGAGCAGGCAGGCGCATTCGTACATCTGGCCTCCGCGGCCGGCAACAAAACCGTCACGCTTGTTGAGTTTGAAGCCTACATAGATAATGCCTTCCCGCAAATTTTCCAGTTTCTGCATAAACGCATTCATCTCATCCGGTCCGCCGCAGGGTGAGAAAGTATGCGTGCCAGTGCCGGGGATGTCTTCAAGCCTGAAGGCCGGGCCTGTACCAATAAACAGGGCGTCATTGGTATAACGGCCTTGTGTGGTCAGTACGGTTCTTCCTCCATCCTGAATATCAACAACCCGGTCGTTAATAAAGCGGATGTTTCTGCGCCACAGCCAGGGACGGATATCAAGCGTAATACTGTCCTTGTTTTTTTTGCCGATGATGAATTCAGGTATGGCGGGAAAATAAACGAACCGGCCGTTGCCGATGACCGTGATGTCGTAACGTGAATAAATCCGGCGCAGGAAAAAGGCAAAAACAGGCAGTATCGGTAACGATAAAAAGTACCCGACAAAAAACAAGGATGCAAAACCATTACCGATAATGATGATTTTTTTCTTCATGATCCTGATCTCCCAAAAAGGCTTTCAGCAGATAATACTCTTTTTTGGGTCTTCTGGTGCGCTAAGGTGAATCCGGGTAATTCAGTAACGCAGACTCATGCAGATACGGGGTAGACTTGACTTGTTCATGCAACACTGAAAACAGGAGGGCATTGTTGAGGCCCGTCGTGGTTATTTGGAATTGGAGAATGAAACCTTGCAGGAATTGGTGAGCCAGGCGGAAGCGATTCCTTACAAGGCGTCTGTGTAACCCTGGTAGCAGAAGCTCTTCCGCCTTCCGGGCGACAATCAGGCATTGCCTGATTGTTGGTCCCGGGGAATTCGTATGACTTGTGGAGGAACAGAAATATGGCTCAGGAGAATTGCTGCGTTGTGGTTTATGATGACCAGGCTGAGATGGAAAAGGCCATGCGCCTGCTGCAAAAAGAAGAATTTGATGTCAAAAAACTGTCCATTGCCGGTAAGGGTTACCAGCGCGAAGAACACCTTACCGGTTTTTACACCACCGGCGACCGTATGGAATTCTGGAGTACACAGGATGCCTTTTGGGATGAGCTGTGGGAGTTGTTACCGGGGGCGGCATTTTTCTGGTTGCCCGGTCTGGGGACCGTGATTATCGCCGGTCTGCTGGTGAATGTTTTTATTGCCGCGCTTGAGGATGGGGTGGTGGTGGACCGGCTCAGTGACCTGGGCGCGGCGCTTTACAGTATCGGTATACCCACAGACAGCATTATCCGTTATGAAACGGCCATTGAGTCAGACGGTTATCTGCTTATTGTGCATGGCGGTCAGGGCGAGGTGGAGCGGGCTCATGATGTATTGGCCGGTGAGGGGGTGCGGGATGTCACCATTCATCTCAGCTGAGGTGTCAGCTGATGGTTGTTTTTGGGTGCGAACGCTTGGCAACCAAGTCAGCTTTTATATCCTGTGCGGCGTAGGAGGGGTTTACGGTTGGCATTGAGACAATATGAAAAATAATACGGCGAGAGAAAATGCGTCCGGCAAACTGAATCTTAAACAGGTTATTGCCATGGGTGTGGGAGGCATGGTGGGCGGCGGTATTTTTTCGGTGCTGGGTCTGGCCATTGCCCAGGCGGGGCATGCCGCTCCCATAGCCTTTGCGTTGGGGGGGATTGTTGCCTTGCTGACGGGCTGGAGTTATTCCCGGCTGGGTCTGACTTTCCGCTCTGAGGGTGGCAGTTTTACTTATCTGGAACAGGCGTTTGGTCAGGGTAACATTGCGGGCATTGGTGGCTGGCTGTTGTTGGTGGGTTATATCGGCACCATGGGGCTTTACGCTTATACCTTTGGTGTTTACGGCGCAGCCTTGCTGGGGGGTGGTGCAGATCCACACTCCGCCATGCAGCACCTGCTTGCATCGCTGGTGCTGCTGGTTTTTCTCGGTATCAATCTTTATGGGGTAAAGGAGGCAGGTGATACCGAATTACTTATTGTCACTATCAAGGTGCTGATCCTGCTGTTGTTTGCTGCCATTGGCCTGCTTTTTGTCAAAAGTGACTACGTGTTTCCGGTTTTTAATAAAGGGCATCTGGGTGTGTTCATGGGGGCGGCGTTAATCTTTGTTGCTTATGAGGGTTTCGAGCTGATCTCCAACGCCGTCAACGAAATGGAGGACCCCGAACGCAATTTACCGCGTGGCATTCTCTGGTCTATCGGAATCACTATTACGATTTATGTGCTGGTTTCCCTGGTGGCTGTGGGTAACCTGTTGCCGGAGGAGATAGACCGCTATCAGGAATATGCCCTGGCAGTGGCGGCAAAGCCTTTTTTGGGTGAAGCCGGGTTTATGCTCATTGGACTGGCGGCACTTTTTTCCACAGCCTCGGCGATTAATGCAACGTTGTTTGGTACTGCCCGCCTGGGGGCGGAGATGGCCAGGGCGAAACAACTGCCAAGGGCTTTTGGTTTTCGCCGTTGCCAGAATGGTATCCCCTGGGTGAGCCTGGTTGTTATTACAGTAATTACGCTGGTGTTTGTCAATAGCGCCAATTTGGCGATTATCTCATCTTTCGCCAGTTCCACTTTTCTGATGATTTTTGCCGCCATCAATCTCTCTGCCTGGCGTCTGCGTAAACAGATTGTCATCCAATCCTGGGTGCCGTTGGCGGGGTTGTTTATGTCGGTTGCAAGCTGGATAACCCTGGGTATCTATTTATGGGGCCGCGATGGCAATACGCTGGTCTGGCTGGGGTTGTTTTATGGCGGGGTTGTTGTTTTTGAACTTTTGTTCAGCCAGCGTCGACGGATATTTTTTGCGGGATGAATGTATACCCGTAGTGTTGGCTATGGAAAGTGATTCAGAATTTTTACTCGTTAAAATAAAGGACGTAAAAGATAAACAATACATTTTTTAACAGCTGAATAATTTCGTCGGGTGAGCCACTGCCCACCATCGGCACAAATTCTGGCAGTCTGCACTGGCTGTGCGGTGTCCTGCGAAACATCATCGTTACATTGATTTTCTGGAGATAATGCAATGCAAACCAATCATTACCTGCCTCGTGCTCTGCCTGATGCTTTGCAAGGGCTGGCAACGCTGGCGCTGGACTTGCGCTGGAGCTGGAATCACGGTGCGGATGCCTTGTGGCAGCAGGTGGATTCTGATCTGTGGGAAGCAACGGCCAATCCCTGGCTGATACTGGAGACGGTCTCCGACCGGCGTTTGCAGGCGTTGTCCGGCGACAAAACATTTCTGGAAAAACTGCAAAAGCAGCTGGATGCACGGGAAGCGCACTTTAGTGAACACTCCTGGTTTTCAGAGGCTGTGGGAGACGCTATTAATGGTTATGTTGCCTATTTCAGTATGGAGTTCGGCATTTGTGAATCATTGCCGGTTTATTCCGGCGGGCTGGGTGTGCTGGCGGGGGATTATCTCAAAACCGCCTGTGATCTGGATGTGCCACTGATCGGTGTCGGTCTGCTTTATCAACAGGGTTATTTCCATCAGGCATTAAGCGCCGATGGCGAACAGATTGAATTTTATCCCTATAACGATCCAACCATGCTGCCGGTGGTGCCGCTGCGTGATGATCAGGGTGAGTGGGTACGCATCAGTATCGAGCTGCCCGGGCGCTCTCTGTATTTACGCAGCTGGCGTGCGCAGGTAGGGCGTCGCTCGCTGTTGTTGCTCGACAGTAATGACCCACTCAATGATCCCGGAGATCGTGGTATTACCAGCGAGCTTTACGGTGGTGGCAAGGAGATGCGTTTGCAACAGGAGATGGTGCTGGGTATCGGCGGTTGGCGACTGCTGGAAACCCTGGGCATTCATTGTCCGGTTTGTCACCTCAACGAAGGCCATGCCGCTTTCGCCATTCTGGAGCGGGCGCGGTATCACATGCAGCGTGTGGGGGGTACCTTTGCTGAGGCGTTGCGGGCCACCCGTGCCGGTAATCTGTTTACCACTCACACCCCGGTGGAGGCAGGTTTTGACCGGTTCTCACTGCAATTAGTCAGACAATATTTTCAACCGATGGCCAACGAGTTGGAAATTGACATCAATGACCTGCTGAATCTGGGGCAAAGCCATGTTGATGCTGTGGGAGAGTCTTTCAATATGGCTTATCTGGCTCTGCACGGCGTTGGCGCGAGCAATGCGGTGAGCCGGCTGCATGGTGACGTCAGCCGGCGTATCTTTTCTCCGTTGTTTCCCCGCTGGCCAGAGGCCGAGGTGCCGGTTGGATACATTACCAACGGCATTCATGTGCCGAGTTGGGATTCCCCGGAATCCGATGCCTTGTGGACCGAGGCCTGTGGCAAGTCACGCTGGCGTGGCGCACTGGAAACCGTGGAAGCGGATTTACGTGAACAGTCAGATGCGACCTTGTGGCGCTTTCGCTCCCGTGGTCGCCAGCGGCTGGTGGCCTGGCTGCGCCACCGCTTGGTGCATCAATATCGTGGCCGGGGGTCCGAGGAATCACGCAGCCGGGAATATGCCGATGCCCTTGAACCCGATGCGCTGACGCTAGGTTTTGCACGCCGCTTTGCCGAATACAAACGTCCCAACCTGTTACTGCACGACCCGCAACGGCTGGTGCGGTTGCTCACCAATCGTGACCGCCCGGTGCAACTGGTTATCGCCGGAAAAGCCCATCCCAGAGACAATATTGGCAAACAGATGCTGCAACAATGGCAGCAGTTTCTGGCGCAAAACGGTCTTTGGCAGCAGGTGGTGTTTGTTGAGGACTATGATCTGCACGTCGCAGCCCGACTGACCCAGGGGGTGGATGTATGGATCAACACCCCGCGCCGCCCCTGGGAAGCCAGTGGCACCAGCGGCATGAAAGTGCTGGTCAATGGTGGGCTCAATCTGTCAGAACTGGATGGCTGGTGGGCCGAAGCCTATGCGCCGAAGCTGGGCTGGGCATTGGGTGATGGCTGTGAGCACACTGACATCGCAGCCCAGGATTTGATCGAGACAGAACAACTTTACCGCTTGCTGGAAGAGGAGGTGGTGCCCTGTTTCTATGAGCGTGATGCAAATGGTATTCCTCAGGCCTGGGTCAGTCGCATGCGTGAAAGCATGGCTCACCTGACCACGCGGTATTCCACCAACCGGATGTTGCGTGAATACACTGAAAACTACTATGTGCCCCTGGCCAGAGCTTGGCAACAGCGTAGTAATGAACCCACCGTTGCCACAGAACTGGAAGCGTGGCATCAGGGGCTGCAACAACACTGGTCGCGCATCCACTTTGGCAACGTGATTACGCAACAGGACAATGACCGCTGGCGGGTAGAGGTGCAGGTCTATCTTGACGATATTCCTGCACAGGCGGTGAGTGTCGAACTGTATGCTGACGCCATCAATGGTGGTGAACCGTTGCGGCAGGTGCTGGAGCGGGGCACAGCACTGGCGGGCACCGCCAATGCCTGGCTGTATTCCGGCAGTGTTGTTGCAGACCGGCCATTTGCCGATTTTACGCCCCGTATTGTTCCTGCGCATCCATTGGCAAGCGTGCCCCTGGAGGCGAAGATGATTCTCTGGTACCGCTGAACTGTCTTAAACCTAAATTAAGGTGCGGCGGGGTCGTTTATTTTTTGTCACCCTTGAGCCGGTTGATACCCAGAACTTTGAGCATATATTTTTCGTAGACAGGTTCGGATGAACCTTTTTTCATTTTGCGTATGAAGTATTTCTCAAAAGCAATTTTTGCCACATGAACCCATTTGCCTTTTTTGAACCAGTTGACATTGCGTGGTGGAATTTGCGGCAATGCAACAAAAACGGCGCCGGTATCACCCATATCAGCGAGACAGATAGCGTTCCAGGTGCCTGTGTGGCTGGGTGCCTTGCCTTCCAGCTCTTCTGCAATATTGTGAACGATGGCTGTTACCATTGATTCGATCATATAACCGGTTTTGGGTGTGCCGGTAGGCACAGGAGTTGCCTCCACCGGGGGGATGGCGATGCAGACACCGGCAGAATAAATATTGGGGTATTCAAGGCTGCGTTGATTTTTATCGACAATAACAAAACCACGCGGGTTGCATAAACCCTTCACGTTAGCGACGGCATCCACACCTTTAAAAGCGGGCAGCATCATTGAGTAATTGAATGGCAGTTCATGCTCTTTAGTCACTTCACCTTCCATGTTGTGTTCAGCCACGAACATTTTACCGGCCTCTACTTTGGATACCCGGGCATTGGTGATCCACTTGATGTGGCGGTTGCGCATTTCTGATTCCATCATCCCCTTTGAGTCTCCTACACCACCCAGGCCCAGGTGGCCGATATAAGGTTCACTGGTAACGTAAGTCATGGGAACCTTGTCGCGGATTTTGCGTTTGCACAGATCAGAATCAAGGATGAATGCATATTCGTAGGCGGGACCAAAACAACTTGCCCCCTGGACGGCGCCAACCACCACCGGACCCGGGTTTTCAATCAGTTGCTGGTAAGCTTCGTAAGCTTTTTCGGCGTGGTCAATTGTGCAAATCGACTGGGTGTAGCCAGTAACGGGGCCTATGCCTTCCACTTCGTCGAATGCCAGCTTGGGGCCCGTGGTAATCAGTAAATAATCGTAGGCAAGCGGGTCTCTGTCAGGCAGTTCCAACGTATTGTTTTCAGCGTCGATTTTGTTGACCGGGCAGGCAATGAACTCGATACCTTTTTTTTCCAGGTAGGGCCGGACAGGAAAGGTGATATCCTTTCGCGTGCGCCAGCCGACGCCTACCCAGGGATTGGAGGGAACAAACTGAAAATATTCCGTTGTGTTGATGACGGTGATTTTGTGCTCTTTGCCCAAAGCCTTGCGCATTTCGTAAGCGGCGGGCATGCCGCCTGTTCCTGCTCCTATGATGACAATATGCGCCATGTTGATTTCCTCTGTCAGTCAGTTGTTGTTTTGGTTATACCCGTGACGATTGAGATTCAGGTCTCATTGCATACCCTGTTTCTGCCATGGCCACGTTGTGTCCTGGAATAACGATTACGTGTCATTTCGCTCCGCCATGAAGAAAATATGACGCACACTTAAACCTAAATCCTAAATGCCACGGGTATGGATATTTTCCGTGTTGTTATCTTTGGGTTCATCATCGCCACATTGTGCTTCCAGCCACAAGGCATTGATGATGCCAAAGGACACTGCCAACCCAAGTCCCAGAATCCAGGTGAAATACCACATCGTTGTTTGTCTCCGGTTGTTTGTTTTCAGCTATTTGTTTTTCAAGCACAACAGCAGTGATGAAGATGAAACCGCAACTCCCACATCTCCTAATAAACGGAATGTTTTTTTTGCTGTATTTGTTTTTCTGTCACCTTGCCGCCCATTATCCGGTAGACCCAGCTGGTGTAGAGAATGATCAATGGCAGGAAGAATATGGCAGCGAAGAACATCCAGCTTAAAGTCAGGTGGCTGCTGGTGGCATCCCACGCCGTCAGGCTGCTGTTGGGGTCGGTGCTTGAGGGCAGGATGAACGGAAACATGGAAAAGCCGGCGGTAAGAATGACTCCGGTCAATGACAAACCGCTGCTGATAAAAGCCAGACCAGGCTGATCCCTGGCTGAAAGCCACAGTGCTCCGGCTGCACCGCTAAAACCAAACAAAGGCGCCATCAGCATCCAGGGGTAGCTGGCGTAGTTCGACAGCCAGGCTCCCGAGGCCTGTTCCACTGTTTTGGCGAGGATGTTCGGTGCTGCATCCACAGGGGGCATGGAGAGAATGCGAAAGCCATCAATACCCATGCCCAGCCACAGGCCGGCGAGGGCAAAGCTGGTGATCATTGTCAGAGCCGCGATGGCCGCAGCCCGTTTGGCCCGTTGATAAACAGCTTCTTCGGTGCGCAATTGCAGGTAGATCGCACCATGCATCACCAGCATGCTCAGGCTGACCAGTCCGGCCAGCAGGGCAAAAGGGTTGAGCAGGTCGAAAAAGCTGCCGGTGTAAGTTGATCTCAGTATCTCGTCGAAATGGAATGGTACTCCCTGGAGCAGATTGCCGAAGGTGATGCCAAAGACCAGCGCCGGGACGAATCCGCCGACAAAGAGCGCCCAGTCCCAGCTATTGCGCCAACGGGGGTCGGCAATTTTGCTGCGATAGTCAAAGCCAACTGGCCGGAAAAAAAGGGCAAACACGACCAGTAACAGGGCGACATAAAGGCCGGAAAAAGCGGTGGCGTATACGGTGGGCCAGGCGGCAAAGATTGCCCCGCCGGCTGTAATTAACCAGACCTGGTTACCTTCCCAGGTAGGGCCGACAGAATTGATAATGACTCGGCGCTCATTGTCATTTTTGCCGAGAAAAGGGAGCAGCATGCCAACGCCAAGATCGAACCCGTCAGTGAGGGCAAAGCCGATCAGCAGAACGCCGACAAGCAGCCACCAGATCAATTTCAATGTATCGTAATCGAGAAACATGTTGTTACTCCCGGGCTTGCGGTTGGGTGGCCAGAACCGTTGCGGTGTCGTTGCCCGTCGTTTCAAAGTGATAACGCTTGGTATGCAGGCTGCTGGGGCCGAGGCGGGCGTATTTGAACATCAGAAACAGCTCGATCACCAGCAGCAGGGTGTAGAAACCGATGAAACCGGCCAGGCTGAAATAGAGATCGCTGGCTTCCAGGGTCGACGTGGCGAGACGGGTGGGCAGGATGCCACCAATGACCCAGGGTTGACGACCATACTCGGCCACGAACCAGCCGCCTTCTATGGCAATCCAGGGCAGTGGGAGGCTGAATAATGCCAGCTTGAGCAGCCAGGGTTTATGACAGGCCACTCGTTTGGTGCAGTAGTAAAAGGCGGCGGCGAAAACAAAAAGCATGATAAACCCGGCCGCAACCATCAGGCGAAATACCCAAAAAATCGGCGCCACATGGGGAATGCTGTTACGGGCGGCTTCGGCAATCTGTGCGTCACTGGCATCAGTCACCGCTTCGGTATAACGCTTGAGTAACAAGCCGTAACCGAGATCTTTTTTATGTTGCTCAAACAACGTTCTGGTTTGTTCGCTGTTATCGCCGCCACGCAGTTTATGCAGTGCGCCGTAGGCAAGCATGCCGTTGCGGATGCGTCCCTCATTGCGGGCGATAATGTCTTTAAGCCCCTCCACTTCCTCATCAATGGAGCGTGTGGCGATCAAGCCTAATAAAAAAGGGATCTTGATGGCATAGTCAGTGGTTTGTGTTTCCTGGTTGGGAATGCCAAAAAGGGTGAAAGGGGCGGGTGCTTCATGGGTTTCCCATTCGGCTTCTATGGCCGCCAGCTTGGCTTTTTGCACATCGCCCAATTCGTAGCCGCTTTCATCTCCCAGAATAATGACCGACAGAATAGAGGCCAGGCCAAAGGCTGATGCAATGGCGAAGGAGCGGCGGGCAAAGGCTTCATCCCGTCCTTTGAGCAGGTAATATGAACTGATTGCCAGCACAAACATGGCGCCGGTTACATACCCTGCTGCAACGGTATGGACAAACTTTACTTGAGCCACGGGGTTGAAAAACAGGTCGGCAAAACTGGTTAATTCCATGCGCATGGTTTCAATGTTGAATTCGGCGCCCACCGGATTTTGCATCCAGCCGTTGGCAATGAGTATCCATAATGCTGAAAGATTGGAGCCCAGCGCCACCAGAAAGGTGACAACAAGATGTTGTGCTTTGGTGAGCCGGTCCCAACCAAAGAAAAAAAGGCCGACAAAGGTGGATTCGAGAAAGAAAGCCATCATGCCTTCAATGGCCAGTGGCACTCCAAAAATATCGCCTACATAGTGGGAGAAATAGGCCCAGTTGGTGCCAAACTGAAATTCCAGGGTGATGCCGGTGGTTACCCCCAGCGCAAAATTGATACCAAAGAGTTTGCCCCAGAAGCGGGTCATGTCTTTGTAAATCTGTTTTCCGGTGATGACGTAAACTGACTCCATGATCACCAGCAGCCACGCCAGGCCAAGGGTCAGGGGGACAAACAGAAAATGGTACATTGCCGTCAGGGCGAATTGAAACCGGGAAAGTTCCACTACTGTTTCACTGACCATGAACGTCTTCTTTGATATCAGTTGTCGGGCCCAGCAGCCATGCTGCCACCGAGTCAGTGGTCAGCTCCTCGTCCATGGGGCTACTGAAAAAGGTCAGCCATAATGCAAAAATCAAAACGATTTTCAGTATCAATACAGTGGTGATGTTGAATGCCAGCAGTCCTTTGTCCGGGATTTGCATCAGTGTTGCATCTCCTTCTCCATTTTCATTTTCTGATCAATCGGATCAGTGTAGACATCAATCGGGCTTGTTTCCTGTAATTTTTCAGATTTATTTCAATGCATGTTCAGGCAGGTGTTTTTTGCAATGTTGTGCTTCCGGTGTGTTCGGGGTTGGCTGTTTCCAATGGCGTCAACGGTTTCCTGGATGCCGGAACAGGTCCGGCATGACAATGTGAAGTTCGGAACGCACACGTTCCTTAATGGGGCAACAGTGATTCAGGGTTAACTCAGATAATACAAAACAAGTGTAACCTGGGTAGCAGCAGAGAGAGCCCAATTGTATTTAACTGTGGCCAAGCGTCGATGCGCAAAGCTGGTTTTTGCTATTTTGAACTTCTGGATATAGAGCCATGGCCACCGTGAAGACAAGCTCGGAGACTTTCATATGAAAAAGCGTTTTTTCATTCTTTTTGTTGTTGTCATTCTGGCTGGGGCAGGTGGTTATTCCTGGCTGCAGCCACCCCGGAGCGGTGCTGACAGTCGTCAGCTGAACCTGTACGGCAATATTGATATCCGCGAGGCGCAGCTGGCTTTTAATGGCAATGAGCATATTGCAAAAATTCTGGTGCAGGAGGGGGATCGTGTCAGCAAGGGGCAATTATTGGCCCGTCTGCATACGGAACTGCTGGATGCGCAACTGGCCGGAGCCGAAGCGGCGGTGGAAGCGCAGCAGCAGGTGCTGGCCAGACTGGAGGCGGGCAGTCGTCCCGAGGAAATCCACAAAGCCGAAGCCGAATTACAGGCCGCCGAGGCGCAGGCTAAGGCGGCGCGCGACAGTTACCGTCGCGTGGCCCGTCTGTTGGAAAAGCAATTGGCTTCACCACAGGATGAGGAGCAGGCGCGCTCCCAGGCGGATGCCGCCGCTGCCCAGGTGAAGGCAGTACGTGCCACTTTGGCTTTGCTCAAGGCGGGCACCCGAAAAGAAGACATCGCTGCTGCCCGTGCCCAGCTGGCGGCACGCGAGGCGGCGCTCAGGCTGGCCCGGCAGCGACTTACCGATGCCAATCTTTATGCCCCCGCTGATGGCATTATCCGTAATCGCATTCTGGAACCGGGTGACATGGCGTCTCCGCAATCGCCGGTGTTGACTCTGGCCTTTCTCGATCCGGTATGGGTGCGCGCTTATCTGCCAGAGCCCATGCTTGGCCGCGTGCGCCCCGGGGCCACCGCCTGGATCGTTACCGACAGTTATCCTGACAAACGCTATCAAGGCTGGGTAGGTTACGTTTCACCTACCGCTGAATTTACACCAAAGACAGTGCAGACACCGGAGTTGCGTACCCGGCTGGTTTATTCTGTGCGCATTATGGCCTGTAATCCCGCCGGGGAGCTTCGTTTGGGGATGCCGGTGAGTGTCGGCATCGAACTTGATCAGGCCGGTGCCGATACCCGGTTACGGCCTTGCGGTGCATCGTGATTCGTTGTCATCACTGTTTTGCGTTTATGCTGATTTGTGTCAGGAAATAATTGACCACAATGGATAATCCTGTTCTTGCCTTCCATCGTGTCCGTCAGGTCTTCAACAGCGACGACGAAGATGATGATGTGTGTGTCCTCGATGATGTCAGTTTCGACATCATTCCCGGCCAGGTAACCGGTCTTATCGGCCCTGACGGTGCCGGCAAAACCACACTCATGCGCCTGGCTTGCGGTTTGTTACGCCCTGAGTCGGGCGCAATTCGTGTGCTTGGTCTGGATGCCGTGGCTGAATCTCAGGCAGTGCAATCGGTGGTGGGTTACATGCCGCAACGCTTTGGTCTTTACGAAGACCTCAGTGTGCAGGAAAACCTTGATCTCTATGCCGAACTGCAAAATCTGCCACAGAAAAAGCGCGCTGCCCGTTATACCGAACTGATGCATATGACGGGTCTTGCCCCTTTTACTGCGCGCTTGGCGGGGCAGCTTTCCGGGGGCATGAAACAAAAGCTGGGACTGGCCTGTGCCTTGTTGCGTGCGCCACGTCTGTTACTGCTGGATGAACCTACCGTGGGTGTAGATCCGGTATCGCGCCGTGAATTATGGGCCATTGTTTATCGGCAGGTGAAAGAGCAGGGTATGAGTGTGCTGCTCAGTACCGCTTATCTTGATGAAGCCGAGCGTTGCCATGAGGTGCTGCTATTGCACCGGGGCAAGTTGCTGGGGCAGGGATCGCCCACAGACTTCAGCAGCAAAGTGCAGGGCCGTATATTTCAGGTTAGCGCCGCAGGCGCTTCCCGCCGACAGTTGCAGGCCCGTCTTGGTCAGGCTCCCGGTGTGCTTGATGCCCTGGTGGAAGGTGAAACGGTGCGTCTGGTCATGGCGCAGGCCGGTCAGCCCACGGTGGAAAATCTGTTACCGGGTTTGGATGAGGTGTTTATTCAACCCGCCGCGCCGCGTTTTGAAGATGCTTTCATCGCGCTTCTCAAAACCCGTCACGAGGATACAGCAAGCCCTGGAAAAATGGATCTGCATATTGACGCACGTGACGATGATGAGGTCATTCAGGTGCATAAACTACTGCGTCGCTTCGGTGATTTTATTGCGGTTAACAATGTCAGCTTCCAGGTGCGTCGCGGTGAAATCTTTGGCTTGCTGGGCGCCAATGGTGCGGGTAAAACCACTACCTTCCGCATGCTCTGTGGATTGCTGCCAGCCAGTGGTGGTGAGTTATCGGTGGCAGGCCTGGATTTGCACACTGCGCGCGCCGAAGCCCGTCGTCATATCGGTTATATGGCGCAGAAGTTTTCGCTTTATGGTGATCTTTCGGTAACCCAGAATCTGCGTTTTTTCGCCAGTGCTTACGGGCTGCGCAACCACCGGCAGGACGAGAGGGTAGCGTGGGCCATTGATACTTTTGAACTGGCTGACTATGGTGAAACCAACGCCCGCGACTTATCGTTAGGTTTCAAGCAGCGCCTGTCTTTTGCTGCGGCGCTTATGCATGAGCCGGATATTTTGTTTCTTGATGAACCCACCTCTGGTGTCGACCCATTGGCGCGCCGTGAGTTCTGGGCGCGCACCAATGCGCTTGCCGAAGCCGGGGTGACGGTACTAGTCACCACACATTTTATGGAAGAAGCCAATTATTGTGATCGCCTGGTGATCATGGCAGAAGGTACGGTGCTGGCTGAAGGTACACCCGGAGAAATGAAGGCCCGTGCGCGTACTGTCGATAATTCTGATCCCACCATGGAAGATGCTTTTATCCAGCTCATTGAACAGCGTGAACAGGATAAAAATATGGAGGCGGTGGCATGAATGTTCGCTTGCGTCGTTTATGGGGCATGATTCGTAAAGAGAGCCTGCAAATTCTACGTGACCCGTCGAGCATTTCCATTGCCTTTGTTATGCCGGTGATGTTGTTACTGTTGTTTGGTTATGGCGTATCACTGGATGCCAAAAATATTCCGCTGGGTATTGTTATCGAACAGCCGGACACCGCGGCCCAGTCATTGGCCGGAGCCTTTGATCGCTCCGAATTTTTTCTTCCCCAGCGTTTTGCCGCAATACAGGAGGCCCGGCAGGCGCTGGCCGAGCGCCGTATCGACGGTATTCTCTGGTTGCGCAATGATTTTTCCGGACGTTTGTTGAGTGGTGGTGAAGCGCCCATGGGAGTGTTTGTCAACGGCGTGGATTCCAATCAGGCCAACATCACCAAGGGATATATTCAGGGTACCTGGCTGGCCTGGCTGCAACATTTTGCGGCGGCACGCGGACAGACGCTCGATCTGCCGGTGTCCATGGAGCAACGTGTATGGTTTAACCCGGCATTGTCCAGCCATCTGTTTTTGGTGCCGGGCTTGATCGCCATTATCATGACCATGATAGGTTCTTTGCTGACCGCCATGGTAGTGGCGCGTGAATGGGAACGCGGCACCATGGAGGCGTTGATGGTCACGCCGTTACATATGGGCGAGATGCTGATCGGAAAATTGATTCCCTATTTTGTGTTAGGCATGGGAGGCATGTTGCTCAGCGTGGCCATGGCCCTGTTTTTGTTTGATGTGCCTCTGCGTGGCCCCGTCTGGTTGTTGATGCTTTGCTCAGCCCTTTTCATGTTGGTATCACTGGCCATCGGTCTGCTTATTTCCATTGTTACCCGTAATCAGTTTTTGGCCGGGCAGGTGGCATTAGTGGTCAGTTTTCTGCCCAGTTTTTTGCTGTCGGGTTTTCTGTTTGATATCCATTCCATGCCTGCATGGGTGCAGGCCGTCACTTATCTGGTACCCGCCCGTTACTTTGTCGCTATTTTACAAACCCTGTTTCTGGCTGGCCCGGTGTGGCCAGTGGTGTTGCTTAATGCCGGGGCCATGTTGCTCATGTTGCTGATTTTTGCCGTGCTGGTGGTGAAAAAATCCTACAAGCGGCTGGATTAAGGAGAGCGGAATGAGTAAGTGCAGTCATTTAACGCAAATATCAGTGCAGGACAATGCCGTATGAACTTTCTGCACATTTTCGCTCTCGCCCGCAAGGAGTTTCTCGCGCTGATGCGCGACAAACGCAGCCGCATCATTATTATTGTGCCGCCGATTGTGCAATTATTTATTTTCGGTTTTGCAGCAACTTATGACCTCAATGATGTGCCTGTTGCCGTTTATAACGAAGACAGCGGTGGCGCTTCGCGGGAGTTGTTGGCGCGTATTGAGGGCTCACCACATTTTTCCATTCTGCATAAAATCAGCAGTGACGCTGAGATCAGCACTCTCATTGATACCCGCAAGGTATTGTTGGTGATTCGTCCTGGCCAACGTTTTAGTGCTGATTTGCAGCGTGGTTCCCCGGCGTCATTGCAATTGATTATCGATGGTCGAAATTCCAATACTGCCATGATTGCCTTGAATTACCTGCGCAACGTGGTACTGGACTTTAATGGTGAATGGCAGCGTGAACATGGTCAGACCGGTCCGCCGGTTAAGCTGGAGATGCGCGCCTGGTATAACGAGAACTTGCAATCACAGTGGTTTGTCGTACCTGGCATTGTCGGTTCGCTGATGCTGGTGGTAACCCTGTTGGTCACCGCGTTGTCGGTGGCGCGCGAGCGCGAGCAGGGCACTTTTGACCAACTGCTGGTGACACCGTTACGGCCAGTTGAGATTCTTGTTGGCAAAGCTGCGCCCGGCATTGTTATCGGTTTGCTGGAGGCGACGCTGATTATTGTATTGATGGTATGGTTTTTTGATATTCCTTTGCGTGGCAGCATTCCGGCCCTGTACCTGGGTATTCTGTTATTTCTGGTTGCCACGGTGGGGGTTGGGTTGATGATTTCCTCTATATGCGTTACCCAGCAACAGGCGATTCTCGGCGCCTTTCTGTTTATTGTTCCGGCGGTGATCCTGTCCGGTTTCACTACACCCATTGCCAATATGCCGGAATTTGTGCAATGGCTCACTTATCTTGATCCGCTGCGTTATTTCCTGGTCATCGTGCGAGGTGTAACGCTGGAAGGTGATGGTTTTGTATTGCTGTTACATCAGTTCTGGCCCATGGCGATTATCGGCGCAGTGACGCTGGTACTGGCCGGCTGGTTATTCCGGCACCGGATGTATTAAGCCGGTGGGTATATAAAGTCTACGGTATTTTTTTGGGTTGACACTGTGGAAGTTGATTTTTATCACAGATACAGGCGGTATCGGGTGGACAAGTACAGGGTTCAGAGACATATACACATCCTTGTTTGGCTTCACAGCTTTGTTTTGTGTCTGAGCGTTGGACAAATCCGGCGTCGCAGTGGTTCATGGAACGGTTGCATACAAGCACTTTCTGGTTATTCATCACCAGGCTGCATTCTTCAGCATCCAGACATGCTTTGTGGGTTAACAGTTCACAGCTTTTAGTGTTTTCAGAATGACGGCCTTTTTTTGATTCAGCGCTGAATTTTTCCGCAGTGCCTGTGAGTCCGGAGAATTCAGGCATCGGTGACTGGCTTCCGGGTTGTGGAACGGTCCGTTGGCGTAACTGCCGGGCTGTTGCATTGTTGCTTTCCATGGATGAATCAGCCGCTAATCCTTTTTCGGTTTTTGTCGACGCCAGGCTTCTTTGCGGAAGGGGAGAAGGCTTGTTGGCTTCTGTTTTTTGCCGCCTTGTTTGCAGCATGTCAATAGACTCATTGATTGGTTCCGGTGATGCCTGATCGTCTGATATTTCAATGCCGGATTGTTGGGTTTTTTGTTTGCTTATAGCGGCGGGACGTTGAATCTGTGTTTCTTTTTCTGCAATGGTTTCATTTCCCTGTTCTTCATTGGGCATAACAGAAAGTGGGGCGCCGGAGGAAATATCAGATACTGTAGGCGCTTCTTTATGTATCAGGGAAATCAGACTGATACTCAAGATCAGAACGGCAGCTATTGAGGCAGGCATGGCCCAGGGAGGGCGTGCGCGCTGTGGTATTGGTTTGACAGAGCGTCTGGCCTTGGCGCGAATGGCCTGATCAATATGTGCTGGTGGCTGCGCCGTGCTGCCTGCACGATACAAGGCGCTGATTTTTTTGTCGTCATCGAATTGATTGTCAGAGTGATCACTCACAGACATTCCTCCGGCATGAGCTCCCGTAGTTTTTTCATCGCGTAACGCAACCGGCTTTTTGCGGTTTCGAGGGTTACACCTGTGATTTCGGCTATGTGCCCAAGATTATGTTCACCTTCATATTTCAGAATAAATGTTTCGTGTTGTTCGTCCGGTAACCGGCTGATGTGGGCTTGTAATTGTTCAATGCACTCAACGCTATGTGCATGCCGGTCCGGGTCATGGTTGTTTGCATTGGCGATGTCTTCATGATTTGTTTCCGGGTCACTGACGGGTCTTACAGATACTCGCCTTACATGATCAATAATCCGATTGCGGGCAATCTGAAACAGATAGGTGCTGAAACGTGCAGAGGGTTGATACTGTTCACGGGCACGAATCAGGTTACTCCAGACTTCCTGAAAAAGTTCTTCTGTCAGTGCGTTGTTGTGCCTGGTTTTTTTTAAAATGTACCGGAACAAGGGGGCTCTGTGTCGTTCGTATAACACATCAAAGGCAGCAACATCGCCATGAGAAAACCTTAACATTAAATTTTCGTCGTTATTGTCGTGAATCACGTATTTTCCAATGCTATGACGGCAGACAGATAAAGAAGCGGTACACGGCCTGAATAATTGCACCAGGTACCACTTCGTTCGATAATTAAATTACGATATGCCTATGGAGTCTGTCGGGCTTAGGGAATCGTCGCGAGAGAAAACCATTTTGAGTCCGTTTTTTTGATCGTTTGAGGCGAATATTGGGCGTATTCAACGAAAAGGATCGAGAAAATGGGCCGAAATGGTTTTTTCGCAGTAGATTCACCCTAAGTCCGGCAGGCTCCTATGCACTTGTGTATTAATTGTATTGTTGTGTGGGCTTGCCTGCCAGTGAGTCGGCAAGGTTGACCAGGCGAATAAATTCACCGCGATAACCGAAGGGGTCTTCCCCTTTGCTGTTTCGTGCCAGTGACAATACATTTTTATACTGAAATACACCAGTATATTGACCGCCGCGCAATAATTGACCAAATGCGGCGACACTTGCAGCAAAACGAAAATCAGTGCTGGTTTCATCCAGTTTATGCTGGATATTACGGGTGTGAATGGGGTGTTCTATCAACGCACTGGTGTGACTGCCCGGAAGTTTATAACGCAACCGGAGGAAAGCCAGCTCAGAGGGTACTGTCTTGCCTGAAGCGTCAGCCGGTGGTTGTTTGCTTTGATAGCGCAGTGGGTCAATCTGTTGTGACTGGCTGTTTACCAGGCTCAGTTCATACAATGCTGTCACCCGGTATCCTGCGCCGAGTTCACCGGCATCAACGTTGTCGTTGTTGAAGTCTTCCCGGTTGAGTGCACGGTTTTCGTAACCGATCAGGCGGTATTCACTCACGACATCCGGGTTGAATTCGATCTGAATTTTAGTGTCTTTGGCGATGATTTGTAAGGTGGATGAAATTTCATCCACCAGAACTTTTTGAGCCTCATTCAAGGTGTCAATGTATGCATACTGTCCATTTGCCTTGTTTGATAATTGTTCCATTAACCGATCATTCACATTACCGGCGCCGAAAGCAAGGGTAGACAAAGTAATCCCTGTTTTACGTTTTTCCGCCACAAGATCAATCAATGCGTCAAAGGATACGGTGCCTACATTAAAGTCACCGTCTGAGGCTAATATGATCCGGTTGATACCGCCGGGTATGAAGGCCTGTTCTGCCAGCTGGTAGGCCAAACGAATGCCTGCGCCACCATTTGTGCTGCCGCCTGCGGTGAGCCGGTCAAGGGCAGAAAGGATGTGTGCGCGCTGATTGCCCGGTGTGGGGTTGAGTATTACCCCCGAGGCGCCGGCATAGACCACGATGGATATCCGGTCCTGATGTCGTAACTGTCTGGTAAGCAATCGGAGTGATTGTTTAAGCAATTCAAGTTTATTGGCGGACTGCATGGAACCGCTGACATCAACCAAATAAACAATGTTTGATGCGGGCAGGTGGTTTGCATCAATGTTATAAGCTTTCAGGCCAATGCGTAATAAATGGCGTCCCTGCGACCACGGGCTTGGTCCGGTTTCAGTGGTGACCGAAAAAGGTTGATCCGTGCTGGCAGGCACAGGATAGGCGTAATCAAAATAGTTTAAAAATTCTTCGACGCGCACGGCGTCCTGCGGTGGCAACCGGCCTGCCATGATCATGCGTCTCGTGTTGGTATACGAACCGGTGTCTACATCAATGCTGAATGTGGATACCGGGTTTTCAGTAACACGCATCACCGGGTTTGCATGAATCGGGGCATAATTTTCACGATCAACCGGTTCGCTTTCCCAATACATCCGAGGCGTCAATGCCGGCATGGGCAGGGGAGACCCTGCCATGTATTCCTGCTGCGGTGCCGTGCGCAATACTTTGGCGCTGTGCGATTTTCCAAGGGCGCTTGTCAGCGGGCTTTTGCGTGCCTTGTGTCGTCCCGGCGCAACAGCAGGCTCTTGTTCTTCAGTGATTGCCGTCACCTTGTTTTCAGTGGGACCGGTAACGATGGCAAGATTATTTAATCTTGTCTGTGTATCCGGTTTGTTTTTTTTGTCCTGGCTGGGTGGTGTTTTCAGTGACTCAGTCCGGGTGATTTTGTTGTGATTGTCTTTGCTGGTGGTTGTGGGTGTGCCGCAAGCGGCCAGACCCAGCAAGACAATACTGCTGATAAGATATCGTGTAATAAGCGGGGGGGTCACGGTTGTTCTCCTTTATTGGTAGCGTTCATTGGTTATAAACGCAGCCATGAGGAGAACGGGGTTAAAAAAATCTGGAAGTACTGTTGCGGGTATCTTCCGGCTCTCATGACTCCCCGTCACTGTCATTAAGTCAAGCATATACCTGTAGCGATTGGGAGCCAGGTCTCATTGCACGTCCTGTTTCCGCCATGGCCGCGTTGTTGTCCTTGCCATGGAATAACGATGACACATCATTGCGCCTCGCCATGCAGAAAATATGACGCACGCTTAAACCGAAATTCCAAACGCCACGGATATAGTTGGTCAGGCTTGGTGTTTGTCAATGCAGAGGTCACAGAGACGCAGAGAAAAACCAATAAAAACTCTGAGCTTCTATGGCTTATGTCTTCATGTGAGAAACTTCACGGTCCCGGATTGCGTTAAACCTGAATTAAGCAGAGAGAAAAGAAGGCTTTGATTAATGTGTTACTGCGGAGGTGAATTATGACCGAAGATATCAAGCTTGTCCGGAAGGTGCTTCATCGTGTTTGCAATGATTTGTTAAAAAAACAAAATGTAGTGGCCACCGGTATTGGTTATAAAACCTGTGCGGGAGAAAAAAGCTCAAGCCTTGCAATAGTCTGTTCAGTGGATCAGAAGCTGTCCAGAGCACAGCTCAACAGTGATGACCTCGTTCCGCAACAAATTGACGGGGTTGCCACTGATGTCGTGGAAACAGGCCGCATTCGCGCCCTTAACATGCACACCCAGCGTCATCGCCCGGCGCCTGGCGGGGTCAGTATCGCTCACCGGGATGTTACGGCAGGCACACTCGGTTGCGTTGTGAAAAAAAACGGTCGAAGGGTGATTCTTTCAAACAACCATGTGCTCGCCAACAGCAACGCTGCCCAGGTGGGTGATGCTATCCTGCAACCGGGCCCATATGATGGTGGCAAATTCCCGGATGACCACATCGCCAACCTGCTTGAGTTTATTCCGATCAACCTGAGTGGTGGCAGTGGTTTGCCCAGTGACTGTCCCGTCGGCAACCGTTTCGCCTCCATACTGAATTGGCTTGCCGCCGCCACAGGGAGCGGCACCCGGCTGCAAGCCGTCAGAATTCAAATCGAAGACAACCTGGTTGATGCCGCTATCGCCAAACCGCTTGATGACAATGATGTTTCTGCTGATATCCTCGATATTGGTAACATCGCCGGTATGACACAAGGGCTTTTGGGCATGGCAATCCAAAAAAGCGGCCGCACCACTGAATACACCACAGGGACCATCGAACAGGTTGATGTTACCGTTAATGTCCAGTATGGCGGAGGGCAGGTGGGGCGGTTTGCTGACCAGATTCTGGCGGGGCCAATGAGTCAGGGAGGGGATAGTGGCTCCGCAGTGCTGGACAATGACAACAATCTGGTGGGGCTGCTGTTTGCCGGGAGTGATACCACAACAATTATCAATCGTATGGAAAATGTTTTTTCTGCTCTGGATCTGAGTCTTTGAAACGGGCTGTCTTTTTTTTTTGCTGCGGGTATATTTTTTGCAATCCCTTTTACCCTTGCGGAAACCGGCATCACCATGACTATTCAACAGGCAAAGGAAAAGCATCAGGCAGCGTTGCTGGCTCTGCCAGGTGTGGTCTCGATTGGTATCGGCCTGTCAGGAGGAGAAACCGTCATAAAAATCGGTTTGGATGGCAAGCATCCTGACACTGAAAAAGTATTGCCAAAAGCGTTGGAGGGGTACAGGGTTGTCAGTCAGCATGTAGGCGCAATCAACGCAAAATAAACAGGGAGGTTTTGTGCATGCCACATAATCCAGCCAATGCCCACCAGCGCATCGAGCGCAGTCTCAACGACATAGATTGGTCTGCCATCGACACCGGGCGTACGTACTTCCCCTCACCAGCTGCCTGGGAAGACGAGGTATTGTATTTCCTGTTCGTAGACCGTTTCTCTGACGGCAGAGAGTATGATGGTTTCGCCGACGCAGCGGGTGTGCCGGTGGAAGGGCCAGAAGCGCAGCGCACTACACCACCATTTCAATTGCGGACGGATGCCTGGAATGCAGACCGTTATGCCTGGTTCGAGGCCGGCAAGTCCTGGTGCGGGGGAACCTTGGCCGGGCTCCAGGACAAACTGGGTTATCTACAGCGCCTGGGCATTAGCGCTGTATGGCTTAGCCCGGTTTTTAGACAGGTGACGGGCAGTCAGGATTACCACGGCTACGGCGTACAAAATTTTCTGGATGTGGACCCACATTTTGGCACGCGTGATGAACTGCGGGATTTTGTCGCCGCAGCGCATGCGGCGGGTATTCGCGTTATCCTAGTACTCTTTCAAGGTGATAAATTAGGATTCAGTTGGTCTGTCAGCGTTCAGGGCAAGGCGCTCCTCGCAGCGAATGGCCGTCGTCCTTTGCAAGAGGAGCAACGCCGCCATGGACGCTGACAGGCCAACCCTTCGGGCGCTCCTGTGGTGTTCCGCTGCGGCGTCGCCT
>DROS01000013.1 GCA_011321815.1 Gammaproteobacteria bacterium | reverse complement strand
TGTGCCAAGAAGTGAAATACCTCAGGAGGAGGGACTTCACATGCTGTATGCAGGATGAAGGATAGGCCCTTCGGACTCTGTTTTCAGGAATGGGGTTCAAATCGCCCTTGGGTTGCTCCAGTAAAGAGCTGGGGTGAGAAGCGTCAAGGGAAAAGGCGTAGGAGTACGTCAGATGTGCTCAATGAAGACGAATGCAAATGAACCACTGATGAGGCGTCATAATGATCCAAACTGTCATCAAAACCGAGGCCCTGTGTATACCTCGGGACGAGTCCGGAGATTACCTGATTATCGATCGGGCGGTGGCTGGCGTGAAGGTGGCGTGAGTGTTGAGCAGGCCTGCATATGGAACTTGGGAACCTGTCGTTCTGATGTTAAGGAACAGGCCAATCAGGCAGCCCCTGAGAGGCTATTTTCCGATGCAGAGCACAGGGGCGGATCAGCCCGTAGTAGTGATGAAGCACCTGTAATGGGTAGTGGAGCGAAGGGGTTGAGTTATTCAGTCATTGAGTGTGACCAACCGGATTGGGAGGAGTCATAGGAGATGGCAAGATCGTTTGATATTTCCAAGCAACTTGTCTGGCAAGCCTACAAGCAAGTCAAGGCAAACAAAGGTTCTGCTGGGATTGATGGGCAAACGATTGAGGATTTTGAGCAGAACCTGAAAGGGAATCTGTACAAGATCTGGAATCGAATGTCATCAGGAAGCTACTTTCCTCTAGCAGTCAAGGCGGTAAGAATTCCGAAACGCGCGGGTGGTACGCGGACACTGGGGATACCCAGTATCTCCGATCGTATTGCCCAAACGGTGGTGAAGCTGAAATTGGAACCAGTACTGGAACCGTGCTTTCACCCGGATTCTTATGGTTACAGGCCCGGAAAGTCGGCCATTCAAGCAGTCGCAGTGACCAGAGAAAGATGCTGGAAACACGGCTGGGTGTTTGAATTCGACATCAAGGGTGCCTTTGATAATATAGACCACACGCTGCTGACACTGGCGCTGAAAAAGCATACCGACTGCGAATGGGTGCTTCTGTACATCGATAGATGGCTGAAAGCACCGATGCAGCATTCGGATGGGGTTCTGGAAGAGCGGACGAGAGGAACGCCGCAAGGCGGAGTTGTCAGCCCGCTCCTAATGAATCTGTTCATGCACTATGTGTTTGACAAGTGGATGGCTGCCCATGAGGAGAGGCGTTTTCGGGAGTGCCATCTGGAGCTACATCCAGAGAAAAGTAAGATCGTCTGCTGTAAAGCTAATGTACCCTGGATTGACTACCCGGTGACTAAATTCGACTTTCTGGGTTATGAGTTCCGACTCAGAATGGCGGTTAACCGAAAAGGACAAAAGTTCGTGCGATTCATGCCGGCCATTAGTCCATCTTCGGCAAAGGCCATCAGGCGGGAAATCAGAAGCTGGAAGATACAGAACAGGAGTGACAAGTCGATTGATGATCTGTCGAGAATGTTCGGTGCCAAGCTGCGGGGGTGGGTCAACTACTTTGGGCATTTCTACAAATCAGCGCTGTATCCAACGTTCTACAACTTGAACAGGAAGTTGGTGAAATGGGCTACCCGGAAATTCAAGAAACTGAGACGACGGCCGCGCCGTGCACACTACTGGCTGGGTTCTGTTGCCAAGCGACAGCCTGGCTTGTTCCCGCACTGGAAGTTGTTGGGTCTCAGGCCAGCGATTGGGATAACAGGAGCCGGATGAGTCGAGAGGCTCACGTCCGGATCTGTGAGCGGCTGGGGCATCTTATTGCCCCGGTCGACTCGACTGCTGCTAATGATTCCACCCAAGTACAGCGTAGCCAATAATACCATAGGATTCTTGAAAGGCATATGAGGTTGACACGTTCCGGAGGCGTATTAATGTGACCGAAAAGCGCACCGCAGAAGATTGGGCATTACAAATCAGGAAATTGGTTGATGAAGACTACCCGCAAGCCACAGCAATCCGACTGGTTATGGATAATCTGAATACCCATGCTGGCGTATCGCTGTACAAGGTGTTTGAGCCAAAAGAGGCAAGGCGATTATTCGACAAGCTGGCATTTTGTTACACCGAAACATGGAAGCTGGCTAAATATGGCTGAGATTGAATTTAGCCTTTTGTCCTGACAATGTCTGAGTGGCCGCATGACGGACAGAGATTATTTGACGCGAGAAGTGTCTGCTTGGGTAGCGCAGAGAAATGCACTTAAAAGTGGAATGAACTGGCGCTTCACAACGGAAGATGCACGGATTAAATTGAAGCATCTTTACCCGACAATATAAAGTGGTTAATGTACTAGTTCGCTGATGACCAATAAGCATAACATCAGTATAAACAACAAAGTCTGCTGTGTAGTCATGTATTTGTGGAGCATTGATGATGTAATTCGAAATACGAAGCGGGTTACCTCAAGACTCATGAACCAGTGTTTGTTCATGAGTCTATAACGGTTTAAGGCTTAATCGAATGGCATACGATAAGGTGTTCACAGAGAATATGTTCTGTCATTGACGGCATAATCAAAGGCCATGTGTTTTACAGTAGTGATTGACTGAAGGAAGATTAGGGCTACTTTTTTGTTTGTTCCATTTTATGTTTGAGAAATTTAATGATTGAATTACACAAAGGTAAAATTTGTGCTGTAATGACTACGTTTTCTCCCGATAACTCTATGTTGCCACGTGTAATGAGAGTGCTGGAGCAAGTTGGGCATGTTATCATCGTCGACGATACGGGTACGTACTCGCATGAGTTTTCTCATGATTTGGAAAAATACAGTGTAACCTACGTGAAAAATGTTGTTAACTCTGGGATTGCAAAATCATTAAATGTTGGTGTGGCCAGCGCCGTAGATTTAGGCTATCAATGGGTGTTAACTTTGGACGATGATAGTTTGATATCTGAGACCTACGTTGCCAAATTAATTGATTTTTGCAATAAAAATGAAAAACTTATTGGCATGATTGGAGTGATTGCTTTAACACGAGGTGAGAACAGAAATAGCGAACTAGAATTGGGGCATCATTATTGCGACAAAAGAGCGGTAATTACTTCAGGTAGCTTGTTTCATGTTGATGTATTTAATTCTGTAGGTGGCTTTAATGAGGATCTCTTTATCGATTTGGTTGATTTTGATTATTGTACAAAATTAAGAAAAAAGGGTTACAAAATCATACAGCTTCCGACGATAGGTATGCAGCATAAAGTTGGTGATTCCGTTGTAAAAAATATTTTTGGTTTTTCCGTAACCATATATAATCATGCTCCATTTCGTTTATATTATCAGGTACGTAACCCATTTTTATTTTTTAAAATTAACTTTATGTTTGATCCATATTTGTCTTGTTATTTTTTACTTGATATTTTTAGAATTCCGTTAAAAACATTGTTTTTTGAGTGCCAAAAGATAAAAAGATTAGGTTTTATATTTAGAGGATTAAAGGATGGTTTAGTAGGAAAAACAGGAAAAATTATTAATAATATGTAGAGATTTGTAGGGTAGTATTTTGGGGGAGCAGTTAATAAAAGGTAGGTTATTTGTGAAAATAGGCTTTATTTTTACTAACTATAACAACACGCAGTACACGGAAGGCGCAATTTTATCTATTTTAGAGGCGGATGCAAATGATGCTCCTGTTATTGTTGTAGATAACGCATCAGAGCCAGAATACGTAAAAGCCCTTAAGGTGCTTGAGAGTGCGCACTGTAATTTAAAGGTCATTTATAATAAGGAAAACATGGGTTACTTTCGAGGATTAAATATTGGTATTAAATATGCGAAAGAATCTTTTAACAAGGTCGTGTATTGGGTTGTTGGTAATAATGATTTAGTGTTTCCAGAAAATATTTGTTCGTCTATTTTAGGTTGCCAGAAAATATTAGATAAATACCCAGTGGTATCGCCGAGCATTGTGACAATTGATGGTGTGCCACAAAACCCTCATGTGATCTCAAAAATTAGCAAATTTCGGGAGTTTATTTACGATTTATATCACCTCAATTATTATTTGGCTGGGATTATTAAAAAAACAGCTTCAATTACTCACCGCTTTACGGATAGAAGTGATGAGTTACAACATGATATAGCGCAGGAGATTTATCAAGGTTATGGTGCGTGTTATATTCTTACACCTGTTTTTTTTCAAAACTTCAAAGAACTATGGAGCCCCACCTTTTTGATGTATGAGGAGTATTTCCTGAGTAAGCAGCTCGAAGAAAAAGGGTTCAAAACATATTACGAGCCATCTATAAAAATTCAACATCACTGGCATGCTGCTACTAATCAATTGCCGAGTAGGTTTCGTTGGGAACTCTGTAGAGAAGCACACAGGAAGTATAGGAAATATGTCAAGGTTTGGCGTTAACGTTGTTGATAATAAAGAATTTATAAGGTTGTTTCATAATGCGAAATTATCAAATTTGCAATAATTGTGTGATGGATACAACTGATTCAAGTATTAAATTCGATATAAATGGAATTTGTGATCATTGTAATACTTTTCATTCTGATATTGAACCGAACTGGAATCCAAACGAAATTGGCTGGTCAGAAATTCAACGAATTGCCGATAAAATAAAATTGATAGGTAAAGATAAAGATTTTGATTGCATAATAGGGATGAGTGGTGGCATTGATAGTTCATATTTAGTTTATCTGGCAAAGGAAAAATTAGGGCTCAGGCCGCTTGTATTTCATGTAGATGCAGGCTGGAATTCCCAGCAAGCGGTTCATAATATTGAAAGGATTGTAGATAAACTCAACCTGGATCTATACACGGAAGTTATTGACTGGGAGGAGATGAAAGATCTGCAACTGGCATTTTTTAAGTCAGGTGTTTCTCATGTTGATACACCGCAGGATTATGCTTTTTTTGCAACAATGTATAAATTTGCATCGAAGTATAATGTGAAATATATATTGACTGGGGGAAATTACTCAACAGAGTGTATTAGAAATCCCCTGGAATGGATGTACTATCAGTCAGATTCATCCCAATTAAATGATATCCATAAAAAATTTGGCACGATACCTTTAAGAAATTTTCCTCAAACAAATATTCTTTGGCACAAACTATATTTGCCCTACGTAAAAGGTATCCGTTTGCTTCGACCACTGGATTTTATGCCTTATTTTAAGGAAGAAGCAACTCAATTTCTGGTAGATCATTTGGGTTATCAGCGATATGCACAAAAACATTTTGAGTCAAGGTTTACCAAATTCTATGAGAGTTACTGGCTGCCGAAAAAATTTGGTTATGACACACGTAAAGTACAATATTCAAGCTTGATTCTTACTGGTCAAATGAATAGAGAAGAAGCCCTGGAGGCACTCAAGAAGCCTGCTTATGACGAAGAGGAAATTATTCGAGACTTTGAATACATAGCTACCAAAATTGGAATAACTGTTGATGAGCTTCAGGGCTATATGGATGGGCCGAATAAATCATATAAAGATTATAAAAATCAGATGTGGATTTATGACCTGGGAGCAAAAGTAATGCGAGTATTAGGTAAGGAGAAGGGCGGTAAACGATGATAGGTATTGTTGACTATGGAATGGGGAATATCAAAGCATTTTCGAATATCTATAAAAACCTAAAATTTCCTCATAAGGTTGTCCGGGGGGCGGGCGATTTTGATGATGTAACAAAAGTAATTCTACCTGGTGTTGGTGCTTTTGATTATGCAATGGAAAAACTTGAAAAGTCTGGGATGAAGGAGTTTTTGGAGGCGCTTGTTCAAGTAAATAGTCTTCCAGTTCTTGGTATTTGTGTTGGAATGCAAGTATTAGCTAACACTAGTGATGAAGGCTCACTTGCTGGCTTGGGTTGGATTGATGCAACTGTTAATAAATTTGATGCTGTTAAACTTGGAAAAAGTTACCCGCTGCCACACATGGGGTGGAATAGTGTGCGACAACTTAGGGATAATCCACTGTTTCGAAATATAGAAGTAAATAGTAGATTTTATTTTCTTCACTCTTATTATTTTAATCCCTTAAACAAATCTGATGCTTTAGGCGTGGCGAAATATGGGGGCGAATTTACATGCGCGGTTAATTTTGAAAATATATTTGGTGTTCAGTTTCACCCTGAAAAAAGTCACCAAGCTGGTATTCAGTTGCTCAGAAACTTTGGTGAGTTGTAAATGTTAATGCCAAGAATTATTCCATGTTTGCTGGTGAAGGATAAGGGCCTGATTAAAACAGTACAGTTTAAAGACCCTAAATACGTTGGTGACCCAATAAATGCAGTAAAAATATTTAATGAAAAGGAAGTTGATGAACTGATTGTTTTGGATGTTGGTGCAACTGCCAATAATAATGAGCCTGATTATAAAATGATCGAGAATCTCGCGAATGAGTGTCGAATGCCCCTTTGTTACGGTGGCGGTATTACAACAGCAGATCAAGCCCAAAAAATACTTTCATTAGGTGTTGAAAAAGTCGCTCTAAGTTCATCCGCAGTAAATGACCCTGGGTTAATTTATGAAATTGCTGCGCGCACTGGCAGCCAAAGCGTTGTTATTGTTCTGGATGTTAAGAAGAAAGTTTTTGGTGGTTTTGATATATATACTCATAATGGCCGAAATAAAGTCAAAATAGATTTGTTAGAGTTTGTCAGAAACATTCAAAAGATGGGCGCAGGAGAAATTGTCATCAACTCAATTGACAATGACGGAAGAATGAGAGGATACGATTTCAACTTAATTAATAAGGTCAAGCCAGTAATTGAAGTGCCCATGACAATATTGGGAGGGGCAGGCTCGGTCGATGATATACGGCAAGCGGTACAGAATTATGGGATTATAGGATGTGCCGCGGGTAGTTTGTTTGTCTTTAAGGGAAAATACAGGGCCGTATTAATTAGTTATGTCAGTCATACAGAAAAAGATGACATTTTCAACAGTGTAAAATTACCTAGTTAAATAAAAGAAATATGAAACAAATACTGCAAAATCTATCGAATGGCGAAACGTCGTTAGTCGAAATTCCTTGCCCAAAGAATATGCAAGGTAACGTTTTAATAGCATCAAGAAACACCCTTGTTTCTGCTGGTACAGAACGAATGTTGGTTGATTTTGGTAAGGCTAATTTATTGGAAAAAGCGCGTAAACAGCCAGATAAAGTTAAAATGGTGTTGGATAAAGTAAGGACTGATGGATTATTTCCTACGTTGGATGCCGTCAAATCCAAGCTAGACCAACCGTTACCACTGGGATATTGCAACGCGGGTGTGGTGCTTGAAAGTGGTGTTGAGGGCTTTGAGTCTGGTGACCGGGTGGTGTCGAATGGAAACCATGCTGAAGTTGTTCGTGTGCCTAAAAACCTATGCGCTAAAATTCCTGACGAAGTTGACGATGAGTCGGCTGCATTTACTGTCTTAGCAGCTATTGGATTACAAGGTATTCGTTTAATTAATCCAACTCTGGGTGAGACGATTGTTGTATCAGGATTGGGTTTGATCGGTTTACTAAGCGTACAAATGTTACGTGCGAATGGTTGCAGGGTGTTAGGTATTGATTTTGATGCGCATCGTTGTGAATTGGCGCGTAAGTTTGGAGCAGAAACGGTTGATTTATCTAAAGGTGAAGATCCTGTTGCTATCGCACAGGGTTTTTCACGTGGTAGGGGTGTAGATGGAGTTGTCGTAGCAGCGTCAACTCAGAATGATGAAGTCATGCATCAGGCTGCAGAAATGTGTCGCAAGCGTGGCCGTATTGTACTTGTGGGAGTCGTTGGATTAAATCTTCGTCGAGATGATTTTTTCAAAAAAGAGGTTAGCTTTCAGGTTTCTGCTTCGTACGGCCCTGGTCGCTACGATTCACTTTATGAAGAAAAAGGGCAGGACTACCCTATAGGTTTTGTGCGTTGGACGGAACAGCGAAATTTTGAAGCTGTCTTAGACATGATGGCGGTAGGTGCTTTAGATGTGAAACCGTTGATCTCTCACCGTTTCGAAATTGATCAGGCTTGTAAAGCCTATGAATTGTTAAATGATGCCACTGCGTTAGGAATTTTACTTGAGTATCCTGAAAAAGAAGAATCTTTGCTTCGCTCGTCCGTTGTAAATCTCCAGTCAACAGAGCCTGTTAAATATACACCGTCTGACCCTGTTGTTGGTTTTATTGGGGCGGGTAACTATGCATCTCGCACGTTGATTCCAGCATTTAAAGAGGCGGGAGCCCGGCTGGAATCATTAGTTACTAGTGGCGGTATCAGTGGTGTTCATCATGGTAAAAAAGCTGGTTTTTCTACAGCTTCTACTAATCTTGATGAATTATGGAGTAATGAAGTAATCAACACTGTTGCTATCGTTACTCGACATGATGCACATGCCGATCAGGTAATTTCCGCGCTTCGATCAGGGAATAATATCTTTGTTGAAAAACCCCTTGCTTTGCGTTTGGATGAACTGAATGCCATTAACATTGAATATAACAAAGTAAATGAAAAACGAAGTGAGCCATTAAGACTGATGGTTGGTTTTAATCGACGTTTTGCCCCGCATGTAATTGAGATGAAATCTTTATTGGAAAGTATGCGTGAGCCGAAGTGTGTTGTAATAACCGTGAATGCTGGGGCCATACCAGGTGATCATTGGACACAGGATCCAGAAGTAGGTGGTGGACGAATTATAGGTGAGGGCTGTCACTTTATTGATCTAATGCGTCATCTTGTGGGTCACCCAATCATTGGCCACCAGGCTATGATGATGGGAGCTGCCCCCGGAGTTGAAATACGGGATGATAAGGTTTCAATCAATCTTTCTTTTGCCGATGGCTCGTTTGGTACTATTCATTATTTAGCAAATGGTGGCAAGGCGTTTCCTAAAGAACGTATTGAAGTGTTCTGTGGAGACGCGGTATTGCAGATGGATAACTACCGTGTTCTACGAGGCTTTAATTGGCCGAAATTTAAAAAAATGAAACTGATTAAGCAGGATAAAGGCCAGAAGGCATGCGCCCAGGCATTTGTTGAGTCAATTCGCAAAGGGGAGAGTTCGCCGATTCCTTACGAAGAGGTGATGGAGAGTTCTCGTGTTTCTATTGCGGTAGCAGAGTCATTACGGCACGGTCTATAGGCACTCATATGAGTGGTGTTTTTCAGAAATACTTTAGATATTGGTATACGCTTCGTTATCTTAAGTTAGCTCAGATCATTCGACGTATTCAACGCCGTTTCAGGCATATTAGCGTTGACCTTTCTGCTCAGGGTGACCCGAGAGAGATTGAAGATGTTTGGGTTCAGCCTGCCAAACGTGACCAGCGTATGGTTGGGGAAAAAGAATTCTGCTTTCTCCATGAGAGCCATGTTGTTGATAATATAAAAAGCTGGAATAATGAGCAGTGGCCAAAGCTGTGGCTTTATAATCTTCACTATTTTGACGACTTAACTGCTGAAAATGCCCACCAGCGATTAGCTTGGCACCGTACAATAATACGACGCTGGGTGGCAGAAAATCTAGCCGGATCTGGCAATGGATGGGAACCTTACCCGTCGTCACTAAGGATTGTTAACTGGATAAAGTGGTCGCTTGCTGGTAACAATTTGGAAGCTACCTGGCTTCATTCTTTAGCTGTCCAGATTCGGTATCTATCGAATAATCTAGAAACCCACTTGCTCGGGAATCACCTCTTTGCAAATGCTAAGGCTCTCGTATTTGCAGGGCTATTTTTTGAGAATAATGAGGCAGAGATTTGGTATAAGACGGGTCTAAATATTATCAAAAGGGAATTGCCAGAACAGGTGCTCAATGATGGCGGTAATTTTGAGCTATCTACGATGTACCATGAGATCTTTCTCGAAGATCTTCTCGATATTGTAAATTTACATCGTGCATTTGATCGAGAACTACCAGCCAGCATTGAATTGATTATACCTAAAATGTTGCGCTGGCTTTCAGTTATGTGTCATCCAGATGGCGAAATTAGTTTTTTTAATGATGCGGCAATTGGTATTTCACCATCTGTTTCAGAGTTATTTAAGTACGCGAAACGTCTGGGGTTCGAGACCTCAAAGCCTGAGGTGGGTTTGATAGAGTTGCCTGATAGTGGGTACTCTCGAATTGAGGCAGATGAAGCCGTTATTTTAATTGATCGTGCGGCTGTGGGACCAGATTATCTTCCAGCTCATGCTCATGCAGATACGTTGAGTTTTGAGCTGTCCCTTTTTGGGCGAAGGGTAATAGTCAATTCTGGAACATCAGTTTATGGAACTGGTACTGATCGGCACCAGCAACGATCTACTGCTGCACACTCAACGGTTGTACTGGATGGTGAAAATTCCAGCGAAGTTTGGGGGGGGTTTCGTGTGGCACGGCGAGCAAAAGTTCACACTTCTTACACTCGATGCAGAGATGAGCTTGTTGTGTCTGGTTGCCATGATGGGTATAAGCGGCTTTCTGGTTGCCCAGTGCATTGTAGAACATGGAGCTACTTTAATTCATCTTTGAATATCCGTGATGAGATTAATGGTTGTGGGGATCATAAGGTAGAAGTGGTATTTCACTTACACCCAGACGTTGAGATTAGTCAAGTATCTAAAGGGTGTATCGTATTTCGTGTTGCTGGGCATACAGTAAAATTTATTTATTCTGGGGATGGGGATTTATTTTTAGAAAAATCGACGTATCACCCAGAGTTTGGTCTTTCTATTAACAATACGAAATTAATTTATTGTGTTAACCATTGTTTGCCAATAAATGTTGTAACCAAGATTACATGGTGAACAATGGGAAATTGTATGCGAGTTCAATATGAATGTAGTTATAATTTTTACTATCCATCATAGGTTATTGAGATGGTATTGCTAGTGCAAAAAATTCAGGGGTTAGGGGCTGGTGTTATTAATGGTATTCTTTTCAAGTGCCCCAGTAATAAATGACCAAAAATATTGAACGAGGGAGGCAGAACGGTTGTTTGGCTAAATTTACCTAGTGTGGCAGACTCATCTACAATACTAAATATTTTTAATAAGAACTTAACCGGTTCGAATATAGTTGTATTGTTGGTGGGCGATATTTTATATAACATTGTGACCGCTCGCATAATTTTGTGCAGGCAGCTAATCAATATAGGGGCTTGTTGTGAAATTAATATTTTTTACATTTTATTATCCCCCGGATCTCTGTGCTGGGTCTTTTCGAGCGGCAGCATTGACTGATGCTCTTTCACGAAAACTAAATTCTGATGATGAAATCCATGTAATAACAACACAACCCAACCGATATGCATCCCACCAAGTAAAAGCCGAGAGTAATCTTGTGAAAGGTAATGTACGAATTCATCGAATTCGTGTGCCTGTTCATAAGAGTGGAATGGTTTCTCAGGCGCGATCATTCTTAACATATTTTTGGAGCGCATTTTTTCTGTGTAAAAAAATAAAACCAAATTTTATTGTTGGCACAACGTCGCGGTTAATGACAGGGGTGTTGACTTGGTTGTCAGCAATTAATGTTCGTTGCCGATATTTTATCGATCTCAGGGATATTTTTTCTGAAACTATTTCTGATATCTTCTCAATGAGAAATAAATTTTTTGGTCGTGCAATAAAATCCATTTTTTCATTTATAGAGCGGCGTGTTTTTAGGAATGCTGCGGGTGTTAATGTGGTTTCCTTGGGTTTTCCTGATTATTTTGAATCCCAAGGAATATCGACGAGTAGCTGGTCATTTTATCCAAATGGGGTGGATAATGAATTCATTGGATTACCTAAGGCAAAAAATAATATTAAAGATAAAATAATCACTATTTTTTATGCTGGAAACATAGGTAACGGACAAGGCCTGGAAACAATCATACCGGCTGTAGCCAGAAAATTGGGCAAGTATTACAAATTTACAGTTATTGGCGATGGTGGAACGCGGCATCTCTTGGAGGAAAGGATAACTGCCGAGGGAATTGATAATGTGGAGTTACTGCCACCAGTAGATAGGGAATCGCTTGTTCAATATTATGAGCGTGCGGATATACTATTTCTACACCTGAATGATTTGCCTGCATTTAAACGCGTGTTGCCATCAAAAATTTTTGAATATGCCGCATTAGGTAAGCCAATAGTTGCAGGGCTGGATGGTTATTCTGCCCAGTTTATCCGAGATAATGTGGAATATGGGAGTGTATTTTCACCAGGTGATGTAGACTCATGTGTTTTTTGTATTGAAAATTCCCTATTAAATGCTGTGCGAACAGAAGCTGTTGAGAGTTTTATAATGACGTACTCTCGTGCACGAATAATGAATGACATGTCACAGCATGTTCTTTCATTGGTCAATTAACACTTTGTTAACGTTAGATATATCTGCCTGATGACCAGTGATTCTGCGAAGCTAGGAATGTGTACGACTGAAATGATTACGATTATACAAACACTGAACCTGTCTCTATTGATGTTTGGGAAGCAATGGAAAGCTACGAGCTAAACCAAAGCTCGTTGGCGCTGGTGTCGGGCGCGTCCGGTTTTATCGGTCGCAACCTCTGCCAGCGATTACGTGAGCGAGGGGTTGGGATACGCGCCTTAATGCGACATGAATGTACGGGGCCCTGGGATGAGGTCTTGGTGGCTGACTTGGCTGGCCGCCTTCCAGATAAAGTTTTACAGGGAGTCGATACCGTATTTCACCTTGCCGGCAAGGCGCATGCTTTAAGTGAAACGCGGCAGGACGAGGTGGAGTATCATGCGATTAATACTGCGGGAACACAAAGGCTGCTGGAAGCCTGTCAGGCAGAGGGGGTTCAACGTTTTGTGATGTTCAGCAGTGTCAAAGCGATGGGAGAAGGCGGTATAGCGTGCTTGGGTGAGGGTGCTGATATTCCCCCCGAGACACCTTATGGTCGCAGCAAGCTTGACGCAGAGCGGTTGGTTCTGAATGGCGGTTATGTTCCTCATCCAGTCGTGCTGCGACTCAGCATGGTATATGGCCCTATTGAGAAAGGGAATCTCCCGAAGATGATTCATGCCATTGCCAGGGGACGATTTCCCCCTTTGCCCGAGTTGGGAAACCAACGATCCATGGTGCATGTTGATGATGTGGTCAGGGCAGCAATATTGGTGGCAGAAAGGCCAGAGTCGGCAGGTGGTACTTATATTCTAACGGATGGCCGGGCTTACTCTACCCGACAGATGTATGAGTGGATTTGTGAGGCGTTGGGGAAGTCGATTCCGTCATGGTATGTTCCTGCTTTTGCCCTGAAGCTGCTGGCTTTGATGGGAGATGGCATCGGTGCTGTGCGGGGCAGGCGATTTGTGTTTGACTCTGATGCGCTGAATAAGCTAGTGGGCTCAGCCTGCTATAGTTCGGACCTGATTCAGAAAGACTTGGGTTTCAAGCCGGAAAGAAGTTTGCGGGAAAGTCTTGGGGAAATTGTCGAAGCTTTGGGGTTGGTGTGAGCATAATTGCCATTCTTGGGTTTACTGGTTTTGTTGCATGGGGCATGAGTTATCTCCTCGCGTCTGAATACAGTCCTTTTTCCATTCATGATGCGCCAAATTCTCGTTCATTACATGAGACCCCAACCCCTCGTACCGGAGGACTGGCAATATTCGTTGCGATTTTATCTGGGTGGGGTACTTTGCTTTATCTGGGGTATTGGTCGGATATTCTGGCCTGGGTCATTGCTGCTACTGTTCTGGTTGCACTCATTTCTTTTTTGGATGATGTGGTTACATTATCTGCATTGCCACGTTTTATCGTTCATGGTGTTGCGGCAGCTTTATTGATTATGGGGGGGCTGGTTTTACCATGGGGTGTAGCTGGTATTTTATTGACATGGTTTGTCATCGTCTGGGTACTCAATCTCTATAATTTCATGGATGGTATGGACGGTCTTTCTGCTGGAATGACTTTTTTGGGATTTGGGTTTCTGGGTTTGGCCGGGTGGCTGGAGGGAGCACAAACGTATGCTTTCTATGCCTGGGTTATCGCTTTGGGGGCTGCCGGTTTTCTGGCGATGAATTTTCCTCCTGCGCGGATATTTATGGGTGATATTGGCTCAATTCCCTTGGGGTTGCTGGCTGTTGCTTTTTCTTTGTGGGGCGTTCGTGATGGTCTATTCTCATGGTGGATGCCTGTATTGATTTTTTCTCCATTTGTGACGGATGCAACGGTGACGATACTGCGAAGATTATTTCATGGCGAAAAAATCTGGCAAGCGCACCGGAGCCACTATTACCAGCGGCTTGTGCTGGCGGGCTGGAGTCATAAACGTACAGTTCTTTTTGAGTATTTGTTAATGCTTTGTTGCGGTATAACAGCCATACTCGCGAGACAGGCAACCGAAATGGATTTATGGATTTTACTAGGAGTATGGGGTAGCTTGTACATAGCAATTATGACATGGGTAGGGAGACTGGAGGCAGCCGGCCAATAATAAGGAAGGATTTTATACCATCAAAATGAGAAGGAAAGTATGTATCAAAAATTAACTGAATTCTCGCGCAATACGAAAAGGGCATTGCTTGTTAGTATAGATATCATTGCTCTCCCGGTCGCCCTATGGGCTGGTTATGCATTGAGACTTGGTGAATTGTGGCCACACAGCATAATAAATGCATGGTGGTTATTTATTGCCGCCCCACTTGTCGCTGTACCAATATTTATTCGAATGGGGTTGTATCGCGCGGTGTTGCGCTATGTGGGAAGTAAGGCCTTAATTACCATTGTTAAGGCGGTCACCATCACAACATTGATATTGCTGGCCCTTGTTGTTATGTCTCAGACCCATGGTGTGCCAAGATCAGTATTTTTCAGTTTTTGGCTTCTCAGCTTGTTGTTTATCGCGGGTAGCCGGCTTTTCCTTAGAAGTTATATCCATTCCTATACAGAGAGAAGAAAAAGCAAACAGCCAGTGGCTGTTTATGGCGCGGGTTCTGCGGGAGCGGAGCTGGCGAAAGCGATGCAGTCTGGCAGGGAATATGAACCCGTTGCATTTTTTGATGATAATCTGGAGAAACAGGGCATTGAAATTCATGGGATTAAAGTCTATTCGCTTGATGATCTCTCAGCATTAATCGATAAAACGGGTATATCCCAAGTTTTGTTGGCAATGCCAGCACTTTCCCATCGTCGAAAACATAAAATCCTGGAGAAATTGGAAGCATATCCGGTACATGTGCGTACACTTCCTGGTATTGCGGATTTGGTTTCGGGGAAGGCGAGTGTTTCAGATATAAGAGAGGTGGATACTGGCGATGTACTGGGGCGAAATTCTGTGCCACCGATTCCTGAGCTTATTGAGCAATGTATTCGTGGTAAAAGTGTAATGGTGACCGGGGCAGGAGGGTCGATTGGCTCAGAGCTTTGCCGACAAATAGCGGAACATGGCCCATCTAAACTGGTGTTATTTGAGCAGTCTGAATTTGCTTTATATAAATTGGAAAAAGAACTCGGAGCCCATAATCCTGGTCTTGAAATTATTGCGGTGTTGGGTTCGGTAACACATGCACGGCGAGTGGAAATGGTATTACGGAGTTTTGCAATTCACACGGTTTATCATGCGGCGGCCTACAAACATGTGCCGCTGGTTGAGCAAAATCCAATTGAGGGTTTGCAGAATAATGTGTTTGGTACTTGGCGTACTGCGGAGGCGGCTAAAGCGGCGGGCGTTGAGACATTTGTTTTGATTTCCACCGACAAGGCGGTACGTCCCACCAATATCATGGGCGCAACCAAGCGGTTGGCGGAGTTAGTGTTGCAGGGAATGGCTGAAGAATGTGGCACGACCCGTTTCACAATGGTGCGTTTTGGAAATGTTCTGGATTCATCCGGTTCGGTGATTCCTCTGTTTAGGGATCAGATCAGGAATGGTGGGCCAGTTACGGTGACCCACCCAGAAGTTACGCGCTATTTTATGACCATCCCCGAGGCCGCTCAGCTGGTATTACAGGCAGGAGCGCTTGGCGAAGGCGGTGATGTTTTTGTGTTGGAAATGGGTGATCCCATAAAAATTGATGATCTTGCGCGCAGTATGATTCACTTGAGCGGGCTTGAGGTGTGTGATGCTGAAAACCCTGAAGGGGATATTGAAATTAAATATTCGGGGCTTAGGCCGGGTGAAAAATTATATGAAGAGTTACTTATCGGGGATAATGTGACGGGGACGGAACATCCGAAGATTATGCGTGCAGCAGAAGAAAAACTTCCGTGGGAAACAATGTTGCACTATAAGAAAAAATTTGAGGTTGCACGCAATAATTTTGAGACGAAAAAAATTAAATTGTTGCTGGAGGAAGTTGTGAGTGGCTATACTGCGGAAAAAGATATCGTTGACCCTGTTTGGAATCAATATTGTTTGATTAATAAAGATGACAGCAAGCTCATTCACGAGTTGGGTGCCCAAAACATTGGGTCAGGTGAAAGCAAGCAGCTCCATTAGGAAAAAAACAGTATTATTCCAGGTGGCGCGAGAGTCTGGAGGTGAGGGCTTTTAAAGTAGCAGGTTGCAACTTTTAAATCGTTAAAGATGATATTTCCGCATAGGCACGCAGCCTGGACATGTGCATCGCATTCATTTTAACCTGTTTACTATAGTGATGCAGTTGCAGTTGTTGAGGTGAGACAGCTAACCCGGTGTTGGCTATTTAAACAAACTTTTGGTTGAAAGAAATTTTGATGGAGTTGCCGGGTTATTGGATACGTGTAATGTGTTTTTTCAGATTTATTTTTACCTGATACGTTTGGTTTAGATTTGTGTTTAGGCGGGTTGCGAGTGATTCTGAATTTCAATGGTATGGGCTATGGGTTTCGGTTGGCTGGGCCTTGGTCGCTCTGGTCATCTATCTTTCCCTGTCCTTCAATCCCCCGAGTATTCTTGAATTTACCTTTGCAGACAAACTGAAACACATGTTTGCTTACGGTGTGTTGATGGGCTGGTTTGGCCAGCTCTATTCTGCGAGAAAATCACAGCTGATTTGGGCGTTGGCATTTTGCCTGTTGGGCGTAACGATGGAGTTTGCACAGGGCTGGGGCGGCCACCGGTTTTTTGATGTGGTTGATATGGTGGCGAACTCAATTGGGGTGTTGCTAGGGTGGTGGTTAAGTAACAAGTGGCTGGCTGGCAGTTTGTTACGTGTCGATCATGCATTGTCACTACGGTTGAGATAAACGACTTTCATTCGATGTTTTGAAGGCAGGCAAAAGGAATGCCAATGAGCTTCTCATCATGGCGAACACCTGCGGGGGGCAACACAGAGGAAAATGCAAGGTGTTTGGGGGGGCAGGGCCTGAGAGAGAAAAGGATACTGCTGAACGCCAGGGATCGGGTAGAAAGATTAACAGCAAATACATTCTTCCTGGAGGGAGGGGTAATTTGAAAGTCAAGGTTGCAAGTTACCCTTACCGTGCTACCATCCATTAATGATCCCTCGCACGCTTGAACCCGTTTTGCATCAGTTGGCTGGCCAATATCCGGTACTTACTGTCACTGGCCCACGCCAGAGCGGGAAAACGACACTTTGTCGTAGTGCCTTTGCTGATAAACCTTATGTAAATCTGGAAAGTCCTGATATTCGCGAGTTTGCGCGCAGTGACCCACGTGGCTTTTTGGCGTCGTATGCCGATGGCGCGATCCTGGATGAGATTCAGCGGGTTCCGCAGTTACTCTCTTATCTCCAGCCTGTTGTTGATGATCGTAATGAAACGGGGCTGTTTATTTTGACAGGCAGTCAACAATTTGAGGTGATGACCAGCATTACCCAGTCGCTTGCTGGTCGTACGGCGTTGTTAAAGCTTCTTCCTTTGAGTATTGAGGAATTGGCCAATACTGAAACCACGCTTTCAATAGATCAGCTGCTACTTACCGGTTTTTATCCGCGCATCTACGATGCCGGCATCAATCCCACGCAAGCGCTTGGTGATTACGTCGAGACTTATATAGAACGGGATATTCGTCAGATGACCGTCATCAAGGATCTGGCTTTGTTTGAAAAATTCGTGCGTCTCTGTGCTGGCCGGGTTGGACAATTACTTAATTTACAGAGCCTGGGTAACGATGTGGGAGTTTCTCATACCACTGCCCGAAGCTGGCTCACCTTGCTTGAAGCAAGCTATGTGATTTTTCTGCTCCGGCCCTGGCACACCAATCTTTCAAAACGGCAGATAAAGTCGCCGAAACTCTATTTTTATGATGTGGGGCTTGCTTCTTATTTGTTGGGTGTCGAGAACGAGCTTCACATTAATCGACACCCTCTTAAAGGCAATTTGTTCGAAAACCTGGTGGTCATCGAGGCTTTGAAATACCGCTATAATCGAGGCAAAAGGAACAATCTCTTTTTCTGGCGTGACGCAAAGGGAAATGAGGTTGATCTGCTAATAGAAAACGGACCGGATGTCATGCCGGTGGAAATCAAGGCAGGCGCCACGATCAGCGGAGATTTTTTCAAGGGGTTGCGCACATTTTCAAGCAGGTTGTCAGTGCCTGCAAAAGCAGGCGCTCTGGTTTATGGTGGTACAGAACGCCAAAAACGCAGTGATGTAAGCATCTGGCGGGTGACGGATGTGGCAGAGATGATGCGTGAAGGGCAGGCCTGAAAAGTTGCCCAAATAAACGATCCTGCAGCAAGCTGACGGGGTATTAACGTCACACCGGCGAAAGGTCGGTGTCCAGGCGTTCAACCTCTGGATTCTGCCCTGCGCCAGAATGACGGTATTCGTAGCGAGCTGCAAGGAAGTAAGCCCGGAGAGATTAAATGTTATTCAGGAAATGTTGAAACAGCTCAGGGTCCTGTTGTTTGAGTTGGGCACGTAAGGCCATGGCATTATCGCTCTCGTTTTTTGCATGAGGCTGCATGCGCTCATATTGTAGTTGGTACAAGGCGACATAGCTGGCAGGGCACGCTATGTCGTTTATTTCAGGTATGGAATCAGGTTCCGGCAGTTGCCTGACCAGTCCCGGTTTTGTTAACAGCAGCCATGCGGGAAAAGACTGCACGGGCATTTCCGGTTCCAGCTCCAGAAAGTGTATCCATTGTTGACGCAGTTCGTGGTCATTGCTGGATTCGAAGATGTCGCATTGTGCCGGGAACTGCCAGCACAGCTTAAACCAGCTCAGCAAGGCTTCAGGTTTTTGGTGCAGGTATTCGCAGGCCCGGGCGTGACGCAGCAACAATACAGCGTCGGTATGCCAGTTAGGCTCGCTTTCCACCGCATGATGTACCGTTTCCCAATCCATTGACTGACTGGCGGTATAGCTGGGATGTAATGTGGGGTTTGTGCTTTGATACGGCTGGTTTTGCAGGGCGGCAGATAAACGTCGCCATAGCGGAATCAGCAGATTGCGGCTGTTTTTCCCCAACAGGCTTTTAGCCAGTGGAGTCAATGTTTGTTGTAGCATCTGCATGTCAGCGGCGGCATTGTCACTCGGCGTGCCGAGACCTTCGGCTGCTTCCACCAGATGTTCCAGCTCCCCCAAACGCGCATGATCGGGTGCCATATCATAAAGCTGTTCCAACAGACGCCGCGCTTCCGGCGGGTTGCGATTCATCAATGCCTGGGTGATACCATTGAACAGGGTGGTGGCCGGGGCATCGGTGAACAAGTCCATCTGTGGTTGGTCTTCAGGCTTGTGGTAACCCTGATGGAAACACTGATCCAGCGCATCGTTTTGGCTGAAATGTAAACGCCGTGTGGTGTCGTCAAGCCAGGAATGGTAAACGATGGGTTCTGCTTGCCAGCCTCGGCGTTGCAGGTAGTCAGCGGCCTGCGTCAACTGCTGTTTGATGTGTTCGTGGTCACCAAACAGCGCTTTGTCGAGATAGTCGAATTCGCCATTGCGCCAGGCTTCGTAGTCCGCATAGAGCAGGCGGCCTTCCTGTAACAAAAATTCCAGCGGCAGATACTCGCCTTGCTCCAGCAAGAGTTGATCGACCTGGTGTTGGATGTCTTGGGTCATTGTGGTGTGTTTTTAAGTGTTAACTTTATTCCAGCATGTAATGTGAATTATCCGAAGGATTAAGGGCTGAAAAATCACCGGGTATTTAACACAGCTTGCCCGAAATCCCTGCCTTTCTGATTCTACAGGTGGAGCGGCGCTCAGTCTTCACCCAGCGGTTGAAACAGCTCTTCCAGATCCAGTTCATTCCACTGGGGTTCATTCTGGCCATCGCCTTGATACAGCCCGTCGGCCAAAGCCTGTTTACGTTGCTGCATGGCCTGGATTTTTTCTTCCAGGGTGCCTTCGCAAATGAGTTTATAAACGAATACGGATTGTTGTTGACCAATGCGATGGGCGCGGTCAGTGGCCTGACGTTCCACCGCAGGGTTCCACCAGGGGTCGAAATGGATGACGGTGTCGGCAGCGGTGAGGTTGAGGCCGACGCCCCCCGCTTTGAGGCTGATGAGAAACAGCGGCACCTTGCCATCCTGAAAATTTTTCACCGGAGTTTCCCGGTCGCGGGTCTGGCCAGTGAGCTTTACATAACCAATATTGGCCTTTTCGAGTTCGTTTTCGATCAATTCCAGCATGGTGGTGAATTGGGAAAACACCAGGACGCGCCGACCCTCTTCGACCATCTCCGGCAGCATTTCCATAAGCATTTCCAGCTTGGCGCTTTGGGTGACATCTCTCGCCTTGTCTATTTTTACCAGGCGAGGGTCGCAACATACCTGCCTTAATTTCAACAAGGCATCGAGTACCACGATGTGACTGCGGCCCAGTCCCTGACGCTCGATTTCCTCACGCACCCGGCGGTGCATGGCAAGGCGCACGGTTTCGTAGAGTTCGCGTTGCTTGCCCTCCAGCATCACGGTCTGGGTAATTTCAGTTTTGGGCGGCAACTCCGTAGCCACCTGTTGTTTGGTGCGACGTAGCAAAAAAGGACGAATGCGCCGGCTGAGCCGTTCCGCCGTGGCTTCGTTGTCATGTTTTTCGATGGGCGAGCGGAAAAAACGGCGAAATTGCTTGTTGTTTCCCAACAGGCCGGGCAATAAAAAATCGAACAAAGACCACAGTTCACCCAAATGGTTTTCCATGGGGGTGCCGGTGAGGCACAGGCGGTGGCGGGTGTTGATGTCTCGCACCACACGACTGGCCTGCGCCTTGGGGTTTTTGATCACCTGCGCCTCGTCCAGAATCAACAGATGATAATCGTGTGCCAACAGCGTGCTTTTATCGCGTGCCAGCAGGGGATAGGTGGTGATGACCACGTCGTGGCCGGTGATGTCCGGGAAGCGGGATTTGCGTTGGGGCCCATGCAAAACCAGCACCTTGAGTTGTGGCGCAAAGCGTTCAGCCTCATGACGCCAGTTGAACATCAGACTGGTGGGGGCAATCACCAGACTGGGGCGGTCGGCGCGTCCGGCTTCTTTTTCCAGCAACAGATGGGCCAAAGCCTGTATGGTCTTGCCCAGGCCCATGTCATCGGCAAGAACGCCAGCCAGTCGGTATTCACGCAGGAACTGCAACCAATTCAACCCCTGCTGTTGATAGGGGCGCAAGGTCGCGGTCAGCCCTGTAGGCGCGGCCACTTCAGGAATACTGTCCAGATCGCGCAGGCGCTGGGTCAGCTGCTGTGCATCATCATCCCCCAGCCATTGCAGACGGGGGCCGTTTTTATCCTCGTCCAGCGTGCTGAGTTGTGCCAGTTGTATGCGGCTGAGGCTCAGCTTCTGGTCGTTATCCAGATCGACACCATGATAGATTTCCAGCAGCGTTTCCAGTAAGGGCAATATTCTCGCCGCAGGCAGGCGTAGCAGACGCTCCCGGTTTTCTTCATCCCCTTCCTGATGGGCTTTTTCGCCATCGCCTTTCAGGTCAAAGGGCATAATAAAATGCTGAGTGGTGATCTCTTTCGCATCGGGCAGGCCACGGGGAAAATGGCTGAGAAAATCCAGCAGGATGGGCAGCAGATTCACGCGCTGACCGTCCACTTCCACCCCCAGCGCGATGTCGAACCAGTCCGCTTTCGCCTGTTTTTTGATGTCGCAGGTCCAGAAACTGGCCTCGGCCAGCCGATAGCGGAAGTTATCGTATTCGATGCGCCAGCCCTTGGCACGCAGGGCAGGGAGGTCTTCCACCTGAAAATCCAGCCATGCCTCGATATCATCATCCCTGAATTTAGATTCGAGGAAAAAGCAGTCATCGCGGGTGTTGAACCCCGACACATCCATTATTTCCTCGAAGCCCAGTTTGCGCAATTGTTTCACTGCCGCCTGTTCCGCTTTTTTATCGCGCGGTATGTGCACAAGCTGACCGTCCCGAATACAGCCGGGAGGATCGTGACGGCTGATTTCCATGCCGTCATAAATAAAGCTGAGGCAAGCCATGTCACTGGATTCGACCCAGTCATCGAACATGACGTCATCCACCGTGATCAAACGTAAACAAGGCACGGGCTTGACCCGTGGCGCGGCTTTGACTTCCAGTACTTGCAAGGGAGGGATCGCTGAATCCGGCCAGGTTTTGCGCAATGTTTCGTTGACCCCGGCAGCCTGTTCCGGTGGCACCGGAGCCATTGTCGTCAGCTCATGGATAAGCGTCATGGGCAAATCACTCTTCAAGGGGCCACACTCGTTTGTATCACCGTCGAAATACCAGGGAGTGGACAAGGGTAAGAGGATGTCGGCCGCCGGGGTGATGGACTCCGCTCCCCGCTGGTAGCCAAAATCATCCATCAGCCACTGACATTCCAATGTCCGCGCCGCCCCCAGGCTGAGTGGCGTGTGCCACTCGATATACTCAAAATAGCTGCGCCCGGTGGCGAGAATGCGTTCCAGTATTTGCGTGGATTGTGGCCCGGTAAGCTGGAGAGTGCCTGCGTCCAACGTGTACGGTAGCTGATTCAGGGAATCAATCAGCGACAGGTCAACAGGCTCCAGGTATCGCGGCGGAGTGCGGCTCAGCGCACGGCCAGCATCAAAAGGGCGAGGACTGGAATAGCCGCCCTGTTTCAGCCGACGCGCCACAACGGTTTCCACTTGCAATACAGCGGCATCAAATCGCAGGAGATAGAGCAATGCCTGCCGAGTGTCTGCCGGTTTGGCGTTTGCCTTTTTAAGTGCGCTGCCGGATGCAACAGATTTACCGGAAGGCCTTGTCATGGCCGCGTTCTTATTACCGGGCAACGCCTGCTGGTCATCCAGCGCCTGCAGCAACACCGCAGCCACATGCGCACAATTTTGTTTTGTCTCGCAACTGCATTCACCATTGATGGTGATGGTATTGCTTTCACTGCTGGTGCGAATATACACCCGCAACGGGCGTTTGCTGGCTTGCGGGATAACGGCCGTGATCAGCTCGCCGTTGCGTTGGATATTGGGCGCAGTTACCCGATTGTCGGTGAACAATTGCCAGCCTCTGTCGAGGTGCTCCGGAGAGAGCTGCGCTGTTATGTCCGTCAGGGAAAATAGCATGCGCGTATTGTAACCCCAAATCAACGGCCAAATTTATCAACAGTCTGCGGATTATTTTTCTGGCCGCACCCTCTCTCCCTCATCTAGAATAGAGCGGGTTTTGTTGCCTCTCATCACTTATTACAGGATACCTAATGCTTCCTACACTGCTCGTCATTCTGGTTTATATTGTTGGCCCCATTGCTATTCTGGTATGGGCAGTAAAGCGCTACCGCCATGGCGTAAAACCCACGTTCGGTGAAATAGTGGTGGTGGCGCTCGCAGTGTTTCTCATGGCACTGTTTGCCTTTACCACGACCTGGAATACCTCTGATGACGACAAGCAGGAAGTTGCACAGATCGTGCAGGAACTCACACAACGTTACGACTTCCCCGTCAAGGCCCGGTTTGAGGACCGACCGGCAGTGGAAGGCTTTGCAAAGCCACGCCGCCTGGCGATCCGCGTTTATGGGGTGATCAGCAGCGAGGAGCAGGCCAAAGTGGTACGGGTACTGGAAAAACTGCGCAAACAAATCGCCTCCAAACCCATCGTGGTGTATTTCATGCGCGCCGAGGTGTGGGAGGAAGGAGCGGATGGCTCCCGACAACCGCAGCGGGATCGTGAAGAGCTGTTGCGTCAGGTGCGGATTGAATAGGATTGCAGGCTTGTTGATAACGGTTGGCGTTATACGATCTTGGCGTGGAGTTAAGGACTGCTTGGGGCCATGGCTTTTGCAGGCGGTTGAGTCCTTTAAAAGAGGCGAGCTAAATTATTCCGGGGCCTGGATGGTGGTAAGGAAAGCCGGGCGGTTGTCCTCTGCTTCCATTGAGCCAAAGCCTTCAATCTGTTAACCTGCATTCCCTTCTGATGTTCCCTTAAACCGGGGAACCTCCGAACAAGTCATGAACGAAAATCCTGGCTCCATGATTTGATCAGAGGTTCCTGGCCACATTCCTGGGTTGTTAATGACCAAATTTGTATTTGTAACCGGTGGTGTTGTTTCCTCCTTGGGGAAGGGCATTGCCTCCGCCTCGTTGGCGGCCATTCTTGAATCGCGTGGCCTCAAAGTATCTTTGATGAAGCTGGACCCGTATATCAACGTGGACCCCGGCACCATGAGCCCCTTCCAGCATGGTGAAGTGTTTGTCACCGAAGACGGTGCCGAGACCGATCTTGACCTGGGTCACTATGAACGTTTTGTGCGCGCCACCATGGGCCAGCGCAACAACTACACCTCGGGGCGTATTTATTCCGACGTGATCAGCAAGGAGCGTCGAGGCGATTACCTGGGGGGTACAGTGCAGGTCATTCCCCATATCACCGACGAAATCAAACGCCGCATCATGCAATGTGCCGAAGGGCTGGACGTACTGATGGTGGAAATCGGCGGCACCGTAGGTGACATTGAATCCCTGCCGTTTCTCGAAGCCATTCGGCAGATTGGCATTGAACAGGGCCGTGACAATTCCCTGTTCATGCATCTGACCCTGTTGCCGTTTATTCCCACCGCTGGCGAGCTGAAAACCAAACCCACCCAGCACTCGGTTAAGGAACTGCGCTCCATCGGTATCCAGCCGGATGTACTCATCTGCCGTGCCGACCGACCGGTGCCGGATGACGAACGCCGCAAAATAGCCCTGTTCACCAATGTGGAAGAACGTGCGGTTATTTCCGCCGTGGACGCCGACAGCATTTACCAGATTCCCGTGCTGCTGCACGAACAACACCTCGACCAGATCGTGGTGGACAAGCTGCACATCGAAGCCCCGCAGGCAGACCTTTCCGAATGGCAGGCAGTTACGGATGCCCTGTTTGATCCCAACGGCGAAGTCACCGTCGCCATGGTGGGCAAGTACATGGACCTCACCGAGGCCTATAAATCCCTTTCTGAAGCCTTGATCCATGCAGGCCTGCATACCCGCACCAAGGTAAAAATTCGTTACATCGACTCGGAAGACATTGAAACCGAAGGCCTGGACTGTCTTGAAAATGTTGACGCCATTCTGGTGCCCGGTGGTTTTGGTGAACGCGGCGTGGAAGGCAAAATCAGCACGGTTAAATATGCCCGCGAAAACGGCGTACCCTATCTCGGCATCTGTTTGGGCATGCAAGTGGCGGTGATCGAATACGCCCGTCACGTGGCCGGGCTCGACGGCGCGCACAGCACCGAATTCAAAGTGGATGCGCAGCACCCCGTCATCGGCCTTATCACCGAATGGACCACGGCGGAAGGTGAAGTGGAACAGCGTAACGAAGACTCCGACCTTGGTGGCACCATGCGTCTCGGTGGCCAGGAATGCCACCTCATGGACGGCTCCAAATCACGCGAACTGTATGGCAGGGAATCCATTGTGGAACGTCACCGTCATCGCTATGAATTTAACAACAGCTACCTTGATGCCTTACAGGAAGCAGGCCTTGCTGTTGTCGGGCGTTCTGCCGATGGTAATCTGGTGGAAATGGTGGAAATTCCCGAGCATCCGTGGTTTGTCGCCTGCCAGTTTCACCCGGAATTCACCTCCACACCGCGTGACGGCCATCCGCTGTTCAGCGGCTTTATCAGCGCCGCGCGCGCCAAAGCCGGTATTTAAACGATGAGCATGAAACTTTGTGGTTTTAACGTCGGACTGGATCAGCCGCTGTTTATCATTGCTGGCCCCTGTGTCATCGAATCCGAGCAGTTAGCCATGGACACGGCGGCGGCACTGAAAGAAATGACCGGCAAGCTGGGCATCCCGTTTATCTACAAATCCTCTTTCGACAAAGCGAACCGCTCGTCTACATCCAGTTATCGCGGGCCAGGTATCGAAGAAGGACTGCGCATCCTGCAAAAAGTCAAAGACGACATCGGCGTACCGGTGCTTACAGACGTACATGAAGACACCCCTTTGGACGAAGTCGCCAGCGTGGTGGACGTATTGCAGACCCCCGCATTTCTCTGCCGGCAAACCAACTTCATCCAGAATGTGGCGCGCACCGGCCTACCCGTGAATATTAAAAAAGGCCAGTTTCTTGCGCCGTGGGACATGAAAAACGTGACGGACAAGGCGCGTGAAGCGGGTAACGACAACATCATGGTGTGTGAGCGCGGCGTCTCCTTCGGTTATAATACGCTGATCTCAGACATGCGCGGTCTGGTGGAAATGCGCAACACCGGATGCCCGGTCGTATTTGACGCCACCCACTCCGTGCAACAACCGGGTGGACAGGGGGCAACGTCAGGTGGTCAGCGCCAGTTTGTGCCGGTGCTGGCGCGCTCGGCAGTGGCGGCAGGTGTTTCCGGGCTGTTTATGGAAACGCACCCGAACCCGGATAAGGCGCTCAGTGATGGCCCTAACGCCTGGCCGCTGGGCGAAATGGAAGGGCTGCTGGAAATACTCAAAGCGCTGGATGATGCCGTGAAAGTGCGGGGGTTTGGGTATGATCCAGGATAACCATACTCAGATTAATAAGTGGCCAATGTTGGAATATGAGGTGTTGTGAGGAGTACGGCAAAAACTGAAGCCCGATCACTTCTGGAGAAACTTCCGGATGACTGTTCCATCGAAGATGTCCAGTATCATCTGTATGTTGTGGAAAAACCCAACATGGAATAGACAGGGCTGAACAGGAAAGTGTTCTTGATCAAAAAGAAGTGGAAAGGAAATTCCAGCAGTGGACCGCAGAGTAAATTGGTCGCCAGAGGCGACATCTGAAGCATAAAATTAACCAATAAAAATCTGGAGTACCGATGACTGCGAAAATCGCAAACATACACGCCCGCGAAATTATTGATTCCCGCGGCAATCCCACCGTCGAAGCCGACGTTATTCTGGAATCCGGCAACATGGGTCGCGCCGCCGTGCCATCCGGCGCCTCCACCGGTTCCCGTGAAGCCATTGAACTGCGTGACGGCGACAAATCCCGCTATCTGGGCAAAGGCGTACTCAAGGCCGTGGCCAACATCAATGGTGAAATCCGCGACGCCCTGCTGGGCAAAGACGCCAGTGATCAGGCCGCCATCGACCAACTGATGATCGACCTCGACGGCACCGAAAACAAGGATCGCCTCGGAGCCAATGCGCTGCTGGCCGTCTCCATGGCCACAGCCAAAGCCGCCGCCAGCGAAGCAGGTGTTTCACTCTATCGTTACCTGGGCGGTGAAAACGCCACTACACTGCCAGTGCCGATGATGAACATCATCAATGGCGGCTCACATGCCGACAACAGCGTGGACTTGCAGGAATTCATGATTCAACCGGTGGGCGCAGCCAATATTTCCGAAGCCATTCGTTGCGGTGCTGAAATATTTCATGCGCTGAAAAAAGTGCTGAGTGATCGCGGCCTGAATACCGCCGTGGGCGACGAAGGGGGGTTTGCCCCGGATCTGCCTTCCAACGAAGCCGCCATCGAAGTCATTATCCAGGCCATTGACGCAGCGGGTTATACACCGGGTAAAGACGTATTCATCGCCATTGACGCCGCCGCCTCCGAGTTTTACAAAAACGGAAAATACGAACTGACCTCGGAAGGTAAATCATTAACGGCTGCCGAATTTGTTGACGTACTGGCCAGCTGGGTGGATAAATACCCCATCCTTTCCATCGAAGACGGACTGGACGAAAGTGACTGGGAAGGCTGGGCCATCTTGACCGAAAAATTGGGTGACAAAATCCAGTTAGTGGGCGATGACCTGTTCGTCACTAATACCAAAATACTTAAACGCGGCATTGATAACAATATTGCCAACGCCATCCTGATCAAGGTCAACCAGATTGGCACACTGACGGAAACCTTCGCTGCCATCGACATGGCCAAAGCCGCCGGTTACACCTCGGTGATGTCACATCGTTCCGGTGAAACAGAAGACGCAACCATTGCCGACCTTGCCGTAGCCACGGGCACGGGACAAATCAAGACCGGCTCCCTGTCGCGTTCTGATCGTATTGCCAAATACAACCAGTTGCTGCGTATAGCCGAAGAGCTGGGCGACAAGGCCACCTATCCCGGCATGGCAGCATTCAAACGCGCCTGACCTGAAGATGAAGCAAAGATGAAAACCATCATTGCCGCCCTTATCGTCCTGTTTGTACTGTTACAGTTCAAACTCTGGATCGGTGAGGGCGGCATGAAGGACGTGTGGGCGCTGGATGCCGCCATTACCGCACAAGCCGAAAAAAATGCGCGACTCAAAGAGCGTAACCAGACACTTTCTGCCGAAGTGGATGACCTCAAACAAGGGCTTGAAGCCATCGAAGAACGTGCCCGTTATGACCTGGGCATGATCAGAGAAGGCGAAACTTTTTTTCAAGTTGTTGACTGAGTTTGAGCCCGCCAACTATAAATAGTCATTCTTTTCCGGTGTCAAGCTGCTGGGCTGTCATTCCCGCCGCAGGTGTAGGTGCGCGCATGGCATCTGACCGGCCCAAACAATACCTGCCACTGGCTGGACGAACGGTTATTGAGCACAGCCTGAATGCCATGTTGAATCACCCGGCGATTAAGGGTGTGGCGCTGGCCATTGCGGCTGATGATGAATATTGGCCTGAGCTGGGCTACCAGCACAAAAAACCGGTACTGCTTGCGCCGGGCGGTGTTGAACGCTGCCATTCGGTGCTGAACGCACTTGATGTGTTACAAACGACAGCCCATGAAACCGATTGGGTGCTGGTGCACGATGCCGCGCGGCCTTGCCTGCGTCAGAGCGACATCAGTCAGCTCATTGAATGTTGTCAACATCATTCTGTCGGCGGTATTCTCGCGACACCGGTGACAGATACCATCAAACAATCCACAAACTCCGGCGAAACCAATACCGTTTCTGCGACGATTGATCGCGCCTTGTTGTGGCGTGCACAAACCCCGCAAATGTTTCGCCTGGGTATGTTACGTGATGCACTGAAGCAGGCGCTGGCCGCAGGCGTGACGATAACTGATGAGGCCTCTGCCCTGGAATGGAACAACCAAATGCCTATACTGGTTGAGGGGCATGGCGACAACATCAAAATCACCCGCCCGGAAGACCTGCCACTGGCGGAATTCTATTTTTCCCAATTGCGGCCGACAAGTCATCAATAATATTTATTTTCGGTCTGCTCTTTCATTGCAATGGCACAGGAGGTGGTATGCGCTGGTGTTTAATCCTGATGGTTTTGTATGCGGCGCCGGGGTTTGCAGAAACCTCTTTGTGGCGTATCAGCAAGGGCGCGAATGAATTATTTATGGGCGGCACTATCCACGTGCTCAGTAAAACGGATTATCCATTGCCCGCTGCATTTGATGCGGCTTACAAAAAATCCGCCAAACTGGTTTTTGAGACGGATATAGACGCCAGTCAAGCCCCCACCTTCGCTCAAGCCATGTTGCAACGCATGATGCTCCCGGATGACCGAACGTTGAAAGACACATTGCGGCCTGATGTTTATGCGCAGTTGGAAAAATTTGGCACAACACGCGGCATTCCAATGGTGATGCTGGAAAAAATGCGTCCGGCCATGGCGGTAATAACACTGACGTTTATGGAATTACAACGTTTGGGCATGGCCGGCGAGGGTGTGGATAATTATTATTATCAGCGCGCCAAAACAGATAAAAAAACGCTGGGGCATCTGGAAAGCAATGAGCAGCAACTGGATTTTATGACCAATATGGGCAAAGGGCGCGAAAATGATTTTGTGTTGTACAGCCTGAAAGATCTGCAAGATATTGCAGATATCATGCAATCGCTCAAGCGCGCCTGGCGCAATGGTAATTCAGCTGAAATGGAAGCGCTGTCATTGGTTTCAATGCGCCAGGATTTCCCCCAAATTTACCAGCAGTTATTGGTTGAGCGTAATCAGCGCTGGCTTCCCCGTATTGAGTCCATGCTGAATGATCCGGGTACAGAAATGGTGCTGGTAGGTGCATTGCATCTGGTGGGCGAAGACGGTGTCTTGCATGCTTTGCGTAAGAAGGGGTATCGCATTGAGCAGTGGTAAAAATAAAAGGACGACGATGAACCATGAAACCCTGGCGTTGCAATGGCGACGCACCAAGATTATTGCCACACTGGGCCCGGCGTCCGATTCACCGCTGATGATCAGTCAACTGTTGGAAGCAGGCGTGAATGTGGTGCGTTTAAACATGTCCCATGGTGACCACGACAGTCATCGTTTGTTATTCAAACGTGTGCGCGCCGCAGCAAAACGCCAAAACCGCAACGTTGCGATTTTGATGGATTTGTGTGGCCCCAAAATCCGGGTCGGGAAATTCCGGGCTGGCCGGATTATGTTAACGGATGGCCAGCGGGTGACAGTGACCTGCCGGAACACCCTCGGTGACGATGGCCTGATTCCTTCCCAATATCGCCATTTGTACAAGGACGCAAAAAAAGGTGAGCGTATTCTGCTGGATGATGGCAATCTGGAATTGTGCGTATTGTCGATTAAGGGCACAGAAGTCAATTGTCGCGTAATCCATGGCGGCATACTGAAAGACCACAAAGGCATGAATCTGCCGGATTCTGATTTATCCACCTCAGCCTTTACCGCCAAAGATAAAAAAGATGCGTTATTGGCCATGGCGCTGGGCGCTGATTTTGTGGCATTGAGTTTTGTGCGCAATGCAAAAGACATCACGCGGTTAAGGCGTTTCATGACGCGCCATGGCAACGCTATTCCGGTGATCAGCAAAATTGAACGCCCGGAGGCGGTGGAAAATATTGATGAAATTCTTGTTGAATCCTACGGCATCATGGTGGCGCGGGGTGATCTGGGTATCGAACTGCCAGCCGAGCAGGTGCCGATGATTCAGCGTGATCTTATCAAGCGCGCACGCCGTGCCTATGTGCCGGTGATCGTTGCCACGCAAATGCTGGAATCAATGATTACACATTCGCGTCCCACCCGCGCGGAAGTAGGGGACGTGGCCAGCGCCGCCCATTCCAGCGCAGATGCCGTTATGCTGTCGGGGGAAACGGCCAGTGGCCAATACCCTGTTGAAGCGGTGCAGACCATGGTCAAGATTGTACGCGAGATTGAACGTCACCAATGGCGCGACGGGCGTTACGGAAGCCAGGTGTTTGCTGATCGCCGCAAGCCAGGTTTTTCCAACCGTGAAGCCGTGGCCCATGCAGCATTGGAGCTTGCGCGGGATTTAAAATTACAGGCGATTATTGTGCCCACCTTGTCTGGCACTACGGCGCAGGTATTGGCCGCACACCGTGCCACAGCATCCATGGTGGGTGTGTGTTCCCGGGAATCAGTTTGTCGTCGCCTGTCATTGCACTGGGGAGTCATTCCTGTGCATCTGGTAACACCGGATCATCAGGACTGGCGGGATATGTGTCATCGTATTGAAGCACAATGCGCATTGACCCGGCCCGGACATACCGTGCTGGTGGTGGCCGGCTTTAATGCTGATCCGGCATTGAATGAACCCGTGTTAAAAATGATGCAGTTGTGAACGTGTTTCTTCAATTCTGGTTTTCATGCGCGTTTCTTCGCTTGAAAAACCGCTACAAGCCCGGATACTTTTTTTAGCATCGACATGTAAGGTTTTTCTCCAAGTTGCTCCATGAGTAAATGATCAACAGACATGAGAGCTTCAAGTCCTTTTTGAATGGCGAGGGGGCCGGAAGTGTTGAAAAACACGTGTTTGGAACGGCTGTCTTCCGGATCGGCCTTCAGAAACAGGATTTTCATACGCACCATCTCTTGCACAAGCTTACTTACAGACTGTTTGGAAACCCCTTTGCGTCTGGCAATCTCTGAAACACTGGTACCCTCAAAATCAATGTAAGGGAAAAGATCCAGATGAGACTGCTTAAGTTCCGGTAACTGAAAGGCGCCTCTGGCAGCGGCAAGACCCTTTTCATTTATGAGTCTCCCCACTTTTATCAATTGATGGGAAAGAGAAGCATTTTTTTGTTTTTCAAGATCAGTTTTTTTCATGATTTTAGTAAATCATAGTTGACCAAGGATGGTCAACCGTGATTTACTAAATAGGTCAACCATGATTGACTTTCTGCAGGAAGGAAATGACCGGGAATACGATGGGGTACAAGACAATGAAAAAAATCGCCGAGAATATTTTCACCTACGAATACGCCACAAAAATTATGCCTGGGGTTCACTTCCCCGTAAATTCATCCTTTATAGCGTTGAAAAATAATCAGCTAATGATTGTTTCACCTGGTCCCTTTGAAAAAGGGATGATCCAGGAATTTATCAAAAAATACAGTGTGGTTTACTGTGTCGCCCCCAATGCCCTTCACCACAAACATCTAAAGAGCTTCAATGATCTTTTTCCTGAAATAGATATTTATGGGCCCTCTGCTTTAATTAAAAAGCAGCCGTGGTTATCTGAGAAGATTCTAAGCCTGGATTTGCTTGGTAAAAAACTGAACAGCCAGGTTTTATTTTTTCCCATACTGGGTAACGCATTTTTGGATGAGACAGTATTTTATTGTCGCCAATCAAAATCACTCATAGTTACTGATCTCTTTTTTAATATGAAAGACCCAATGCCACTGGGCAGAAAGTGGATTCTGGGTTTTGTCGGTGCAAGAAACAAGATTGCGCAAAGCAGGCTGGTAAAAAGTGCAACCAAAGATAAAGAGGCATACACGCAGTCTGTAAAGCCACTGAGTGAGCTGGACTGCCAAAGAATTATGGTGGGTCATGGCCACCTCATTGAAGAAACTGAGGATATAAAGAAAGCCTTAAAAGTCATTGGCGCTGTTCAGAGGGAAAGTATCCGATCATGAAACATGTGCATGTTGAGCCGACGGGGCATTAACATCATAACGTCACTCCGGCGAAGGCCGAGGCCCAAACGCCACGGGTATATCACCAATGAATTTCGGTATTACAGGCAACAAGCAGGATATTTGTTGCACTAAGCTGTTTTTTAGCTTATCGCGAGCACTCCTTGTCATGCCACTGACACCAATAAGGCACCCCCTGTTCACGCAGAAAATCTTCGGCTGCGGGGCCGTGCAACAATGCCATCGTGCTGAGCATGCCGGCATCAGTGCAGCTGTCTGCCACCACGGTGACGGCAGCAGGTGCATTTTCTACGGGCCATCCGGTATGTGGGTTCAGTACATGGCCATAGCGTTTGCCGTCTTTTTCCAGATAGCGGTTTGCATCGCCACTGGTGGCGACTCCGCCTTGTTGAAGTGAAAAGTTAGCTGTTTGTGTTGGCAGTGCCGGTGTGCTGGAATTGACGCCGACCTGCCAGCCTTTGCCATTTTTACGGGGCCCGGTAACGGCAAGGTCTCCGCCGAGATTAATCAGCACGGAGGTGTTGCGTGCAGGCGTATCAGGTTGTCCGGCAATAAATATGCTGACCATCAGTGCTGCGCGATCTGCGGCATATTCTTTGCCGATGCCGCCGAAGTCAATTTCCATTCCTTTTGCCAGCTGAATTTGTGGGTTATGCCATCGCACTTTTTTCCAGCTGACTAGTGGCAGCAGGGCTTTAATGCGGGCAGCATCAGGAATCTTGTCGCTGCCGTCAAAATGCCAGGCACGCCGCAGTACACCGGAGGTGATGTCAAACTGTGTTTCGCTTAGTTGATAAAGTTGTTGTGCATAGTTCAGCAGGCGGGCGGTTTCTTCATCAACGGTGATATTTTTACCCTGATTGATTTGATGCAGGATATTGTTTTTTTGATAACGGCTGTATTTTTGTTCAATACGATGGACTTCGGCGGCGGCAAGGCGTGTTATTTCCTGTGCCAGAGTGTTATCGCGGCTGTCGATCAGTACTTCACAGTTGCTGGCCATGGCTTCGAAGTGGCCAACAAAATAATCCACCTTACGTTCGAGGCTTGGCATGGCTTTTATTTTTTGAAAAAATGCATAATGTATTTAATCACCATATCAGAATCCAGTGACAGTCCACCTTGCAATAGATAGGCTTCGTTATCCGGGAACAGTTGTTGGTTTTGTAATATGCCGACGGCATCTGCGCTACGGTCCTTGCCTTTTTGTGTGATCATTTCTGCACGAAAATTGATTTCCGCGCCATTTTTGAATTCAAAGCCATATTTCAAACCAATAGTCTGTGTGACGAATTCCCCCAGCCGGTAGTCGGCGCTGGCGTATGACAGTGTGGTTTCTTCTCCATCGGTGAGCGTCTGCCGATAAAAATCGGCGGCACCCTGTTGGTAGTAACGCAGGTGTGGTTGCAGATAATGACCCCCGTCGAAATCAAAACGGTAACGCAGGTCTACGGTGTGGGACTGAATTCCCCAGTCATCCCAAAAATAACGATAGGAGAGGTTGAGCACATTTTCGTTGGGGAATTGGTGTACACCTTTCCAATACAGGCTTTGATAGGTTCGCTGGTCGGGCCGGTTTTCATAAATATACGGATTGGTGCCGCGTAAATTTCCGCTGCCGTCGTTTTCCAGTACGCTGAGAATTTTGTAGGGGTCGGTGAGATAACCGCTTCCCTGGCCTCGACTGTAATTCACCTGCATCAATGTCTGGCGGTTGATGATTTGGGTAACGCCAAACAGTATTTCTTTAACGGTTTTATCAGTACTGGCTCCATCAATGGCCTTTTTGGCAGGGGAAGCGGGCATGACAGTAAAGCCGACGGGGACGCCACCTACCGGGTCCCAGGTGTCTTTGTTCAGCGAGAAGCCCAGGGTGAGTGTGGTATTGCGCTGGTTGATATCTTGCGCGAGGGAGGCGGAAATACCCGTGGACAGGTAATCATATTCTCTGGATATATTGCCGCCGATGGTGCCGCGCAGGCTTCTGCTTAATGGCGTATCCCATTCCACGCTCAGTGCATTACGAAGGTCTTTGAATGTATGGTTTAACGGTGTGGTATTTGCTGCCTCGGTATAAGTGGAGTTACCCGAAGGGTTGGTAAAGGTTTGTGCGGTGTTGGATGGCACTGCGCCATTGGGGGAAGACCCGGTCAATACATCGGTTACGATGCGCGCGTTGATAAATTCGTCATCATCAATTTCCTTGCTGATGCTTAATATGCCTTCCGCCAGTGACACGCGGTCTTTCTCGGCATAGAGCAATAATGCAGAATCAATTTTCCAGTTGTCACCGGAGGCAATCAGCCCCCCTGCATGGCTGGCCCCGGCCAGTAAACTACAGGTGGCCACTGCCAGTTGACGGCGGATATTGCGTGGGCCTTGTTGTGTTTTTTTCAGTTGCATCCGCAGCCACCTCCGCCCACGCTTTGCCCGCCACTGGAGGCCTCTTTGCTGAAATAGGTATGTTCATCGAGGTAGATTTCCAGTGGATCGGCGACCAGTTGCATTTTTTGCTGGGCCAGTATATCCCGGTCCCAGGGTTGCACCGGTTCCAGGCTGCATGCGCTTAGCACCAGGGCAGTGCAGAGTGAGAACAATGTGGTTTTTATCATGTTTATTTTTCCAGCAGGCTTTGAATGGTTGCTTCCAGCTTGTCCTTGTCTTTGGAACGAAACCCCATGTGGGTCATGACTAACTGACCATTTCTGTCGATCAGGTAGGTGGTGGGCATGGCGCGTATTTTGTAGGACTTGGCGACCTTGCCGGTGGGGTCGTGAGCGACAATAAATGCCGGTTCCGTTTTTTTGACGAACTGTTCAATTTGTCCGCGCTTTTTATCCACGCTGACAGCAATGATGCTCAACCCCTCGTCCTTGTAACGTTCATGCATCTCATCCATCCAGGGAAAGGATTTGCGGCAGGGCGGGCACCAAGTGGCCCAGAAATCCAGATACACCACACGGCCCTTGAAGTCTTTCAGACTGATTTCAGTGTTGTCGGGGAAGGTGGGCAGGGTGAAATCGGGGGCTGGCTCCGCAGCGAAGGCCGGTAAGGTGAGGAAAAAGAGCAGCGTGGCTGAAAGCATCAATAAACGGGAAAACATGTTGGACTGACCTCAAGATTTGCAGGGGGAAAGGTTTTGATGTGTGAAAATATGTTTGTGCGTGACAATGCTGTGACAAATTCGGTGCATGATTATATGGCATCCTGCTGTTGTGCATGCGTTGCCGGAGCCTGTTATGGAAGGCTCCCTGTTTTAATAAATCGTAAATCAGTCAGTTACAGACACCAGAAGCAGAAGCGTGATGTCATCCATAGTCTGGCATGGTTTTATTAATTTGGGCTTAATTTTGCTGTCGTTCATGCTTTTTCACGCGAAAGGCCGCTTGAGCCACACATTTATCACCAGCGAAATCCTTGTAACTTATTGATTGTTGGTTAATTTTAATGCGGTAACCCTGAATCCGACTGCTGGCTGGGTGATAAGTTCATGGTGGTTGTGCAGGGGGGCTCAATGATAGAAGGTATTATCTTCGGCGCATTTGGGTCGACAGGTAATCTGAGATGAGATTCTGTTATAGAACCAAGCGAGGAGTGACAATGCTGATCAAACGTCCTGACGATATCCAGGCATCTGAAATTACGGATGAAAAAATTTACCATCAACGACGGGCCTTTTTGCAGGCGGGTTCCCGTACTGCTTTGGCAGTGGCGGCGGGCGCCGCATTTCCAGGGCTGATGTTTCCCGGTGAAGCAACGGCACAGATCACTGCCCTGCAATTTAAAAAGAACCCCCGGTTTTCCACAGACGAAGAAGCCAATTCGCTGAAAGACATCACCCGTTACAATAATTTTTACGAATTTGGCACGGACAAAAAAGACCCGGCAAAATACGCACACACGCTGAAAACTGATCCCTGGAATGTGCGCGTGGAAGGGGAGGTGAAAAAACCCGCTGATTATCAGCTGGAGGATTTGATCAAAGAGAGCCAGCTGGAGGAACGTATTTACCGGTTACGCTGTGTGGAAGCCTGGTCCATGGTGATTCCCTGGGTGGGCATTCCGTTGAGCACGTTGATTAAACGTTTCAAACCCACATCGAAAGCCAAGTATGTGGAATTTACCACTTTGTATGACCCCAAGCAGATGCCAGGACAAAAACGCGGAGTATTGGATTGGCCCTATGTGGAAGGTTTGCGCATGGATGAAGCCATGCACCCCCTCACTTTATTGGCGGTTGGTTTATACGGAAAGGTGTTACCCAATCAAAACGGTGCGCCGATTCGGCTGGTGGTACCGTGGAAATACGGTTTTAAAAACATCAAATCCATTGTTAAGATCCGTTTCACTGAAACCATGCCAAAGACCACCTGGCACCTCTCCGGGCCACAGGAATACGGTTTTTATGCCAACGTCAATCCTCACGTGGATCATCCGCGCTGGAGCCAGAGCCGCGAACGGCGTATCGGTGAATTTTTTAAACGTAAAACGCAAATGTTTAATGGTTACGAAGAACAGGTGGCGAGCCTGTATTCGGGGATGGATTTAAAACGCAACTATTGATAATTGCGAATTGCTGTGATGCGCAACATGAAGCCTTTTGTGGGCCCCAAACGGGTAAAGCCGCTGGTTTTTATGGCTTGTCTGCTTCCCCTGCTCTTTGGTATCTGGGCGGGTTTTACCGACCAGCTTGGCGCCAATCCCATTGAAGAAATCACCCACCGCACGGGTGACTGGACCCTGCGTCTGTTATTGATCACCCTGTCCGCAACACCCTTGCGACTGTTGCTGGGCTGGCGCTGGCCGCTGCGTGTGCGGCGTATGCTCGGCCTGTACACCTTCTTTTACGCCTGCCTGCACCTGTTGACCTATTTTGTGCTGGACCAGTTTTTCGACGGGGATGAAATTGTCAACGATATTATCAAACGCCCCTACATCACCATTGGCTTCAGCGCCTTTGTGCTGATGGTGCCGTTAGCTGTTACCTCCACCAATGCCATGATGCGCCGTCTCGGCAAACGTTGGGGGCAGCTGCATCAGCTGGTGTATGTCATAGCTGTCTTCGGTATTTTGCACTATCTCTGGTTAGTGAAAGCAGACTATCTGTTGCCACTGATCCATGCGGCCATTTTACTGGCCTTGTTGCTGGTGCGTGTCTGGTATCAGCGGCAAGGGTTGCCTGCTCACCGGCCTGCTTCACAAACCTCCTGAAACCCACTTTGCTCGTGGTGCACCCCCATGCTTTTTCGCTATGATAAGGTTGACGTCTGGGCAGCATGAAGGGTGGTGTGGATGAACATTGATTTTTTACAAAGCGATTTTTGGCAGGGCGACGGGGTATGGATCTCGCAGATATTTACTGTGGTGTTTGTTGCCCTGTTGGCGGATTTTGCTCAGCGACGTATTCTGCGCAGTCTGGCCAAGCGCTTTGAAAAAACCAAAAACCTTTGGGATGACGCGCTGCTGGAAGCCATACGTCGACCGTTGAGTCTGTTGATCTGGGTAGTGGGCATCAGTCTGGCCGCACAAATTGCCGCAACACAGACAGAGGCGGAAATTTTCGCCATTATTGAGCCCGTGCGGGATGTGCTGGTTATCGTCGCGCTCACTTGGTTCCTGGTGCGTTTTATCCGGCAGGCTGAAGGCAATATTATTGCCGCCCGCGAAGCCAGGGGTGAGCCGGTGGATGTCACCACGCTGGATGCCATCGTCAAACTGCTACGCCTCTCCGTAATCATTACCGCCGGACTGGTCGTGCTGCAAACCCTTGGGTTCAGCATCTCCGGGGTGTTAGCCTTCGGGGGTGTCGGGGGGATCGCCGTAGGTTTTGCCGCCCGCGATCTGCTGGCCAACTTTTTTGGCGGCCTGATGATTTATCTTGACCGGCCTTTTTCCGTGGGTGACTGGGTGCGCTCGCCGGACCGTGAAATTGAAGGCACTGTGGAGCATATCGGCTGGCGGCTGACAATGATCCGCACTTTCGACAAACGCCCTTTGTATGTACCCAATTCCGTATTTGCCAACATCGCCGTGGAAAACCCCTCGCGCATGACCAACCGGCGCATTTACGAAACCTTTGGCCTTCGCTATGAAGATATGGGCAAAATGTCCGCTATCACAGCCGATGTGGAAACCATGCTGAAAAATCACCCGGCCATTGATACTGCACAGACCCTGATGGTGAATTTTGTTTCCTGCGCGCCATCATCAGTGGACTTTTTTGTGTACACTTTTACCAAAACCACCGTGTGGGTTGAGTTTCATGCCATCAAGCAGGACGTGCTGCTGAAAATTGCTGATATCGTTGAACAGCATGGTGCAGAAATGGCTTTTCCCACCTCTACGGTGCATGTGCCGGACGGTATCGTATTGGCCAATGCACCGGCAATGAACATTGAACCGGGTTAACGTTGGTTAACGCTTGAATCGAGAATGAGACCGCCATGGCAGACAAACTATTAATTGTATTAATGAACACAGACCCGACCAATCCCTCGGAGCTGGGCACCCCCTTTATGCAGGCCAGCGTAGCCGCCGCCATGGAATATGATGTGGAAATTATACTGACCGGGCGTGCCGGTGAACTGGCTAATACCGGCGTCGCTGAAAATCTGCATTTTCCCGCAGACAGTAAAAAAACAGTTTATGACCTGATGTGCGATGCGGTGGAAGCTGGCGCGAAATTAAAAATATGCGCCTCTACTCTGGAGCTATGGGGTGAAAACCTGATTCCGGAAATTGATGAAACCGTGGGTGCTGCGTACATCATCAGCGAAGCCATGGATGATGATACGGTTACGTTTACTTATTAGCCCCATGTAAAAACCTGACGCCGCTGGGTACGCTAATAAATGAGCAAAAGCACCACAACATACTGGAACGCTCTGGAGCAAAGCAATAATGGCACATGGGACGTTATTGAAGGCGGTGATGGGCTTCTGGAACAACTCACATTGGCCATTGATGAAAATACAGGTGATTACACACGCCTGACCCGCTTCAAACCGGGGGTTGATACAGCATCATTTGGTGTGAAAAGCCACGCATACCCGGAAGAAATCATGATTATAAAGGGCAGACTTTATGACGCAGCATTTGACCGATGGTTGGAGGTTGGCGACTACGCGAGCCGTCCACCAGGAGAATTACACGGCCCCTTTACAACAGATATTGGGTGCGTAGTGCTGGAAATGTCATATCCGAGTCAATCTACAAACCAGTGAAGCTTCTGCCAATAAAAGAAAATCAGTTTGCACTGTGGAAAGAAATGCGGGAAGACGTATACGGTTCTCTCGAAGATGAATTTCACGAAAAAGAGATGAAGCAGATATTTTCGAGTGATGATTGGTTTTGTTATTTCCTGGAAAATGAAAACGGGCAAATAACAGGCTTTGCAGAGTTATCATCAAGGAATATTGTTGATGGATGTTTAAGCAGTCCTGTGGCATACCTTGAGGGTTTGTATCTGAAAAAAGAGTATCGCGGTATGGGGCAGGGAAGAGAAGCAATGAACGCTATAAAAAACTGGTGCAAAAATAAAGGCTTCACAGAGTTAGGCATGGACACAGAGCTTGCCAACATTAATGCACAAAAATTTTTCAAGGCAATGGGGCTTCAGGAAACGTACCGCATAGTTCAGTTTCGTACCAGGATTGACCCGGGAAGTTAACGTCTTACATCGGCTGGCCGGAAAACGGGGCGCTGATATGATTGCGCATGTCCTGCATTCGCATGAACTAATCACTTGCCGTTTGAAGAGCGGCATGCAAAGCGTCAGACAAGGGAGGATAAAGTTTGACGTGAGATTTTATCTTGTGTATATACACGTATATGAAAAACAAGAATATCAAAATAGATTTGTCGGATTGCCCTGGCTGCATAAATTTTAATATACGCAAAGCCATGAGAGCCGTATCCCAGCATTACGATAAAATTATGGCGCCCACGGGATTGCGGGGTACCCAGTTTACGATTTTAACGGTATTGGGCCGGGCAGAAAGCCTGACGATTACTGAGCTGGCAGAATGCCTGGTCATGGACAGAACCACCTTGACGCGCAATTTAAAGCCGCTTGAAAAAGAAGGTTATTTGAACGTTCTTCCAGGCTTGGAGGACAAGCGGTCAAGACGTATTGAACTGACCAGGGCAGGGAAGAGAGCTCAAAAAAATGCTTTGCCCTATTGGCGGGAGGCGCAAAATGAAATGGTTGATTTCATGGGCAAAGCCAACGCAAAACGATTTATTGGTGACTTGCAGGTTGCGGCAATGAGTCATGAAAGGGCGTAACATTTTTTTACAGATTTGCACTTAATCACAACCAGCGGCAGGCCGTTCACGAACAACACAACATCAGGAATGATGAACGCTTTAACACCACCGGGCCTTGTTCACCGGTGAGCCTGTTTTCATCGACCTGCCATTTAAACAAACGGCTCAGGCACTCCTCGTCATTAAATGTCATGCCCTTGAATTCTGACTCATTCAGATCGGCCAATGGCTTTGCCCTTGGTGCGAGTAACTCAGCGATAGGCCGGTTGTGACCGATCAGGTAGACCAGAAAGGCCACTATCAGCTCACGGCTGATACCCTCATTATCCAACAGTAACAACTTGGGGCGAATATCAATTTGACGGATCGATCAGGCGCGAATAGCGCTTTATACGGCGCTGACCTTGATAGGTATGAAATGGTGCATTATTTGATTGAACAGGGCGTGGATTATACGGTGCGTGATGCGACTCGCGGGGATATTGCGTGGAATGTGCATGAGGGACTCTCTAAAATTTACTTAGCCCCGAGTACTCCGCCTACAACTGGGCGTTAAAAGTCAAACAGCAATTGATTGATCGTGGGGTTAAATTTCCCCCGCCCTCACCCCGAGAAGTCCGCTGGAAAGAGGGCAAACCGAACCGCTGGGATATTAAAGCGCGGGAAAAAGAACGTTTTGAAAAACAAGGAAATTGATTGTAGCGGCGTCCGGTTTTGAAATGGCTTAACCGTTTGAACGGGAAGCATTGTTTTTACACGGTTTCAGACTTTATTTTCAACGGCAACTCACCCAGGCGCCTGATTAACCCCGAAAGTGCGGATAGAGAGCCCGAAACCCGTAGTGAATTTGTGGTCCGATCGAGTACGTCCAATATTGCTGAAAACACAAACCTGGCTGCTGCTTGACACCTGTCCAGGACGCTTCACCGTCATTCCCTCGATTTACCGGGAAATCCGGTATTTTCACCCCGGATATCCTTCCCGGCTTATCAATTCACTGCCAAAAGCGTGATAGAATTACGGGCGCTTATTTGACTTCAGGCGATGGTGGCAGCATCAGTGACGCCTCCTACGCAAGTGATGTTTTTATCACGGGTACCGGAACCAACACTTTTTCGACCCAGGGCGTGGGCACCCTGTCGGATAATGCTGACATCATTGCTGAAAATCTTATTGTGAATAGTGTCTCCCGGTTTGGCACCCAAGCCAGCCCCATAGGATTAAGGGTGAACAAGTCATTATCCAGCATCGGGAATGTGCACGGAATAATTGTGCAGATTATTCCGTGCACGTTCCTCATCTCACATATTACAGGTACGCAGTAAAATATTATGAAACCGGTTGTCGCTCTTGTTGGTCGCCCGAACGTGGGGAAATCCACGTTATTTAATTGTTTAACACGCTCGCGTGATGCGTTGGTGGCTGACCAGCCCGGCCTTACCCGTGACCGGAAGTACGGTGAAGGCCGTGTAGGCGACTACCCCTATCTGGTGGTGGATACCGGCGGCCTCAGTGGTGAAAAGGAAGGCATTGATGAGCTGATGGCAGGTCAGGTCTGGCTGGCGGTTGAAGAGGCCGATGTGGTGTTGTTTCTGGTGGATGCGCGTGACGGTCTGGTGTCAGGTGATCAGGAAATTGCCAAACGGTTGCGTTTGGCAAACAAATCAGTGCATTTGGTGGTGAACAAAATTGACGGCGCGGAGCTGTCTGTGGTGATCGCCGATTTTTACCAGCTTGGCCTGGGCGCCCCGTTGGGTATTACGGCCAGCCAGGGAGGCGGGGTACGTGATTTGATGGCGGAAGTGCTGCCGGAATTGTCCGGGCCTGACATTGATGAAGACGAAGAAGACCTGGGCATTAAAATTGCCATCGTTGGCAAACCCAATGTCGGAAAATCCACACTGATCAACCGCATTCTGGGTGAAGAGCGTGTACTGGCATTTGATATGCCCGGTACCACACGCGACAGTATTTTTGTTCCCTTTGAGCGTCGCGGCCAAAAATATACCTTTATTGATACTGCCGGTGTGCGACGCCGCAAAAAAGTACACGACAAGCTGGAAAAATTCAGCGTGATCAAGGCGTTGCAAGCCATTGAGCGCGCGCATGTGGTGGTGTTGGTGATCGACGCCCATGAAGGCATCAGTGATCAGGATGCGCATTTGCTGGGTTTTGTGCTGGATGAGGGCAGAGCATTGGTGATTGCCGTCAACAAATGGGATGGGTTGCAGTCTTCTGAACGGGAGCGGGTGAAATACGAGTTGGAGCGAAAGCTACAGTTTGTTGATTTTGCCAAGCTGTTTTTTATCTCGGCATTGCACGGCACCGGGGTGGGTGATTTGTTCAAACCGATTCACAAAGCCTATGTGTCTGCGACACGCCATTTTTCCACACCGGAATTGTCACGCATTCTGGAAACGGCCATAGACAACCATCAGCCACCGCTGGTGCGTGGCCGGCGCATTAAATTGCGCTATGCCCACCAGGGAGGGCGCAATCCGCCCACGATTGTGATTCACGGTAACCAGACCAAAGATGTGCCGGATGCTTACCGGCGTTATTTGCAAAATACGTTTCGCAAGGCGCTCAAACTGGAGGGTACACCGGTGCGTATTGATTTCAAGACCGGCACCAACCCATTTGCAGGCAGGAAAAACAAGCTGAGCAAGCGTCAGATTGACAAACGCCAGCGGTTGAAGAAATTTGTTAAACGTAAACGTTAATCTGAAAACAGCCGATTAAGCCTGAGCGAAAAAGTTGGGTAATCTGGTTTTACATTTCGCTCATGACTCACATCGGCGTTGTTACTTCAGCTGATTTTTACATGAAACACGTCATTGTTAGCGTAGCGACAACAGGGCCGGGTTTTGTTCTGGTAACGGAAAGGGCAGATGCTCAGGCACTTCATGATATTCGCCGGATGTTAACGCCATCCACACCAGTCCCGCCAGCGAGTTGACCCCCAGTTTACGCATAATGTGCGCACGATGGGTTTCTATGGTTTTTGTGCTGAGGTTCATTTCGTGGGCAATGGCCTTGTTGGCCTTCCCCTGAATCAACAGGCGTAATACCTCTTCTTCGCGGCGCGACAGTTGACCGAGGTACTGTAAAATATTTTGTCGCCATTGCTCGTCTAACCGTATGCGGCGGTCGCATTCCAGTGCGCGCTGGATACTGTCTAACAGCGCCTGGTCATCAAAAGGTTTTTCCAGAAAATCAATGGCGCCTGCCCTGAGAGTGCGCACTGCCATGGAAACGGTGCTGTGTCCGGAAACAAAAATAACCGGCGTTTTTATGCCTTGCCGTTGCAGATACTCCTGCAATTCCAATCCGCTTAATTGGGGCAAACGTACATCCAGCACCAGACAACCGGGTTGTTCCGGATCATAGGTGTCAAGGAATGATTGCACGTCGGCAAAAGCGCAGGCCTGGATATTCATGGATTCCACCAGCGTTTGCAGTGAGTGTCGCACGGCATCATCGTCGTCTACGATGAATACGGTGGGTGTGGTGGCAAGCTCGGCTGCCAGAGTAGATACAGGTTGTTTGTTCACGATAGTTCCTTCTACAGTTAAAAATGTGGAGTGAATATAGTGACGATGCACTGTACGCAGTACAGAGTCAATATTCTTACGATAAGTAATGTGGAGTTTACTGGATAATGCAGCGTTTTAGGACATAAAAAATTTATGTTACAACGCATACAACTGTAACATCATCATGTTAGATACCAACAAAAACGGGGCGCAAATTGCAGTTAATAACGGGATTTGTTGACACCAATAAAGGGCTGCGGGCATTTTGCGGTGGAATTTGTAACGTTAAAACAGGGGTTCTGTTTGGTAAATGGTGTTCCACGAATTTTCCCGGGCAGTGTTTCACGAATTTGCCGGGGGAATGCCCATTAGCGATTTCTTAAATATTTATTCACCATCCGGTTCCAGCGAATGCCGCCAGAACTGATCTTCACGTTCAAACAGGCGACGTGTTTCCTGTGGCCCCCAGGTACCGGCCTGATATGTCGGGATATAGTCTCGCTCAGTGGCCCACACACGTAACACAGGGTCTACCACTTTCCAGGCGCCATCCACCTCATCAAAGCGCAGGAACTGGCTTTGATCACCTTTGATGACGTCGAGCAACAAGTCTTCGTAAGCATCATAGGATTCTTCATCTTCCGTGCGCAGGCTGGCATCCAGACTGATGGTGCGTGTTTTCATACTGGGCCCAGGTTCTTTCACCTGCATTTCAATACGCAGACATTCTTTGGGCTGAATGCCAATAATTACCCAGTCCGGTTTCATTTGTTCCACGGGTGTATTACGAAATAAATGCTGCGGAGGTTGCTTGAAGCGGATACTGATAGCTGATTTTGTCTCTGCCATGCGTTTTCCTGTGCGCAAATAAAAGGGCACGTCGCGCCAGCGCCAGTTATCAATATAAAGTTTCATTGCCGCGTAGGTTTCTGTGGTGGAGTGTTCGGCGATGTTGTCTTCTTCCAGATAGCCGGGAACGGCCTGGCCATCAATGAGGCCATTGCTGTATTGCGCACGAAAAGATTGGGCATGCACTGCGCCACTAGGGATAGGCCTGATAGCTTTCAGTACTTTTACCTTTTCGTCTCGTAATGATTCCGCGTCCATGGCCGCAGGAGGTTCCATGGCCACCAGGGTTAACAATTGCATGAGATGGCTTTGGATCATGTCACGCAACGCACCCGAATGGTCGTAATAGTCACCTCGTCCACCGATGCCCATTGTTTCGGAATGAGTGATTTGCACATGATCAATATAATTTCGATTCCACAGCGGTTCCAGCATCACGTTGGCAAAACGGAAAACCAGAATATTCTGCACGGTGCCTTTACCAAGGTAGTGATCAATACGGTAAATCTGTTCTTCACGCAGATACCGGTGCAGGCGTTTTTCCAGCATTTGCGCGCTGTCCTGATCATAACCAAACGGCTTTTCGATAATAATGCGTCGCCAGCCATGTGTTTCATCAAGCAATTCCGCTTCGGCGAGTTTATCAATAACCACACCGAACTGTGCCGGTTGTAACGCCATATAGATGGCACAGTTTTTTGAAAAATTGTTGTCGGTGTCGATAGTGTTGCGGATGCCTGCGTAGAGTGCTTCCTTGTTTAAATCACCCCGATGATATTGCATGCGTGCGCTGAAGCGCTGGAATACACTTTCATCCAGGCCGCCGCGCGCCTTGTCCACCAACATGCCACGTAACTCATCCAGCCAGCCCTGGTTGTCCATTTCACGGCGGCCGATGGCCATGATCATGGTGCCGTCCGGCAGTCGCTCCTCGGCCTCAAGGTGATACAGCGCAGGCATTAATTTAAGGCGGGAAAGATTACCCGTCGCGCCGAAAATAATATAAGTGCAGGGATCATTCATCATGATTGATTTTTTCCTGACCAGTCGCTGTGGAAAACCTCACCGCGTGGTTTGTCGATACGTTCGTAAGTGTGTGCGCCAAAGTAGTCACGTTGTGCCTGCAACAGGTTGGCGGGAAGGGTCGCCGAACGGTAACCGTCATAAAATGCCAGTGCCGAGGAAAAGGCAGGGGCGGGAATACCCGCGCCCACCGCAAACTGGACGGCCCTGCGCCAGCCGGTTTGTGACTCATGAACGGCATTGCGGAAAAAGCCGTCTAACAGTAAGTTGCTTAACTTGGGGTCAGTTTCAAACGCCTGTTTGATGTTGTTGAGAAAGCGGCTACGAATAATGCAACCGCCGCGCCACACCAGGGCGATATTGCCGTAGTTGAGATTCCAGCCTTTTTCGTCTGAAGTACTGGCCAGCAGCATGAAACCCTGGGCGTATGAAATAATTTTTGAGGCGTACAAGGCATCGTGAATCGGGTTGATCATGGCGGAAGGCGCATCGGTTGTGCCGGGCTCCGGGCCTTGCAGTTGTGCCGAGGCCTGTACGCGCTGTTCTTTCAGTGCCGAAAGAAAACGGGCAAATACCGCTTCACCAATCAGTGTGAGCGGGATGCCGCTTTCCAGTGCATTGATGCCGGTCCACTTGCCCGTTCCCTTTTGTCCGGCGGTATCCAACACCTTGTCCACCAACGGCTCGCCATCGGTGTCACGCACACCGAGAATGTCACGGGTGATTTCGATCAAATAGGAATCCAGCACGCCCTCATTCCAGCGCGTGAAGATACCCTGTAAATCCTCAAACGGAATATTCAGACCTTCACGCAGCAATTGGAAAGCCTCGCAAATCAATTGCATATCGCCGTATTCAATGCCGTTATGCACCATTTTCACATAATGGCCCGCACCACCTTCTCCCATCCATTGGCAACAGGCTTCACCATCCACTTTGGCGGAAATGGCCTGGAAAATATCTTTTACTGCGGGCCAGGCTGCGGGGTCGCCACCTGGCATCAATGACGGGCCGTGACGCGCACCTTCTTCACCGCCGGAGACACCCATCCCCAAAAAGTGCAGGCCTTGTCCGGCAAGGGCATCGACACGCCGCTGGGTGTCTGTGTACAAAGAGTTGCCGCCATCAATGATGATGTCACCTTTATCCAGGTAAGGTTTCAGTAATTCGATAAAATCATCCACCGGGCTGCCGGCCTTCACCATTAACATAATACGTCGAGGGGCTTTTAGTGACTGGCAAAATTCCTCAAGGGAATGGGTGCCGATGACGGATTTTCCCGTTGCCGGGCCAGCGGTGAAATCGTCCACCTTGGACGTGGTGCGGTTGTACACAGCGACAGTAAAGCCGTGGTCCGCCATATTCAGTACCAGGTTTTGTCCCATTACCGCCAGGCCGATGAGGCCGATGTCTGCATTTGCCATGTCCAATCCTTTTGGGTGATCGTGAGGTCAATATTTCTGCCGAGGAGTTTGTCGGATTTAGGGAATCGTCGCGAGAGAAAACCATTTTGAGTCCATTTTTTTGGTCCTTTTCGTTGAATATGTCCAATATTCGCCTCAAACGATCAAAAAAATGGACTCAAAATGGTTTTTTCGCAGTAGATTCATCCTAAGTCCGACAGACTCCTCGGGGTGTTAACACCCTAGCAGCGGCAGAAAAGACAGCGTACTTTAACCCGGACAATTTGTGGAATATCCGGGCTGGCGCATCAACCAAACGGTTATTAACCGTTTGGTTGATGCGCCAATCAAAATTGATTTATAGCAGGCATCCCTTGCTATGCTACTGACGATAACAGAGTGCAGGCGCTGTGGCAGTATGAAAAAGGGAGCATATTTTACCTCATTGAATATTAAGAAAATAAACTATTCCGCAGCATCAACAGTAGGCGCTTAAGGCGAGTTGCCGGGTTAATAACATGAATAACGCCACTCCGGCGGGGCCTGTACCGGACTTGGTCCGGTAACCAGGGGTGGGGGTTTAAACCTTTGGATTCCGGCGTGTTTTTGGCCAGGGTGACATTATAATATCAATATGCCCTTATTTTGCCGCGAAGGGTAGTATGGTGTGCCAAGTCTCAATCGCTACGGTATATATATAACGGATTTTATGAACTGGCGGTACAATACCGGCATATAAAAAAAGAAGCCCGCCGGTTTTTTGAAATGGCCACGTGATATGAGGCTTTATCGGTTAAATCCAGCATCAGAAATATCCTGAAAAAAAGATTTCTGAATACATAAAAATAAGTGCTATGACTGTTTCACAAAAACATATCCAAAAAGTCCGTATCGAAGCCGATTGCCTGTTTAGTGCCGAGCAGGTTTCAGCTGCACTGAACAGCATGGCGGAAAAAATTTCCGCCAGACATCGTGATAATCATCCATTGGTATTGTGCGTGATGAACGGTGGACTGATTGTTACCGGTGAACTGCTGTTGAGGCTCGATTTTCCACTGGAGCAGGACTACCTGCACGCGACCCGTTATCGGGGCAAAACACAAGGCGGTGAATTGAAATGGCTGGTTGAGCCTCGGAGTTCACTGAAAGACCGGCATGTGCTGGTGGTCGATGATATTCTGGACGAAGGCTACACGCTGGCGGCGATTGTTGCTTACTGTCAACAGGCCGGAGCACGTAGCGTGGAAACTGTGGCGTTGGTGGAAAAAATCCACAATCGCAAACACGGTATTAAGGCCGACTATATCGGGTTGGAAGTGGAAGACCGCTACCTGTTTGGTTATGGCATGGATTATAAAGGCTACCTGCGGAATGCGGCGGGGATTTTTGCCGTGAAAGGAATGTAAAAAACAATGAATACATCAGGGCTTGTTGAGGTTTCATTTTCAGGCGCAATCTGTCGGGCTGGGCCACTTTTTCCGTCCTGCGGCGGCGTCAGCCGTGTGAGCAGAACAACTACACGCTCCTTGCGCCTTGCCGGGCGAAAAAAGCGGTTCCAGCCGTGATGAATATGAATCCCCAACAGACCCTGGCCATTATTGGCGGCACCGGGCTTGATACACTTGGCATCCTGCACGTCGATAAACACGAGCTTATTGATACACCCTTCGGTGAACCTTCCGGGCCGGTTACCCGCGGCAGTTTGTCCGGGCGGGAGGTCTTGTTTCTGCCTCGTCATGGTTACAACCACAGTTTGCCGCCCCATCAGGTGAACTACCGTGCCAATCTTTGGGCATTACGTGAAGCCGGTGCAGACAACGTACTGGCGGTGGCGGCGGTGGGGGGTATCCGTGCGGATATGGGGCCGGGCCGGCTTGTCATCCCGGATCAGATTATTGATTACACTTGGGGTCGGCCCAGTACCTTTTTTGAAAGGGGTTCCGGCGGTAAAAGTGAACCAGTGACGCACATCGACTTTACCGAACCTTATTGTGATGCACTGCGTCAGCGTCTGCTCAAGGCCGCCTTCGCAGGCAATATCACGGTCGTGGATGGTGGCACCTATGCCGCCACACAAGGCCCTCGTCTGGAAACCACCGCAGAGATCGAACGTCTGGCGCGTGACGGGTGTCATCTGGTGGGCATGACAGGAATGCCGGAAGCGGCGCTCGCCCGTGAACTGGAGCTGTGTTACGCCTGTTGCGCGGTGGTGGCCAATTGGGCGGCGGGGAAAAGCGGTGACATTATTACCATGACGGATATTGAAAAAAACCTGAAAGTCGGAATGCGGCAGGTTGGTGATTTGCTGGAATCGCTGATGTCGTTTAATTGACGGTCGGTCATCCATAAAACACGGTGTTTTGCCGGAAGCGGTTTTACGAAAATCCAAAATTGAATCCCAGTCTTCCGAATTGTTTTTTCAGGTATTCAGTATGCGCTACAGCATGAAAAGACAAGAAACACCAGGGTGGGCCGAGCCTACCGCCGCACCGGTACCGACAAAATATTCTGCGGGCTGGTCTGCTGAATGTCCTCTTCTGTTTCCGGTAATTCCACCGGAGTAATCACCACCACCAGTCCCATGAACGGGTGATCCAGATAATGAATTTCTTTGGAGCGCATGCGGCGTGATTCCTTAAGCTGGAAACCGCGCATGGCTTGCCAGGACGCCAGTCGATATGCCGGACCCTGGGGGTCGTTCAGTGTGAGGTAGGGGCGGTCGTACCAGAGATCCAGGTCGGAAATGGGAATGGCCAGATGCTGGGTGACGGGTTGTCGATAAAGCAGGTCCGCCGCCAGATGCAGGTAGCGTTCGACACTCAGCGTTATAGTGCCGACAAAACGGGGATTGGGCGGGCCGACGCTGTCTTCTGCTGTGATATCCCCTCCTGCTTCAGCGGACAACGGCTTGTCCATACCTTCCATGAAAAAAACCGGTTGTGCCTGTTGTCTGTTGTAGGTCGGTTGTTGCCAGGCGATGTGTAGCAGGGGAGCGAAGCGGGATGAACGCCGAAGTTTTTTCACCGCACCGGTGAGTTGCAAGGCCTCTTCACCGAGAAACTGGTAGGCAGGTGGCCGTTCAGCGGTATTTTCAGGAGACCCGGCGTCAGCGCCGGTAGAAGTACCGCCTTCAGTGGCATCGGCCTCCTGCGGAAAATGCAGCGCCAGCAGGGTGTCGGGCAGGGTCAGGCCTTCGATATCCGGCCATTGTTCGGCATCCAGCGGTTCGCCACTTTTCTGGGCGAAGAGGATCAGCTCCACCTGAAACCAGCGGGCGTCTTTCAGTGACTGCGGGGTAAATTTTGTGCTGGCGGTCGCAGGCGTTGGCAACAGCGCCGCCAGTGAACAAAGTGTGAGCGTGAGAAAAAATGCCCAGGCATGATACGTCGACTGGCAGAAGTTCTTGTTATGATAGCTGTTTGTTATTAACGTCACTCAAATCACCCTGAAAGAGTACAAGGACAACATTATGCCTGCACGGCCCATTTTACGCATCGGCCACCCATGCCTGTTGCAAACGGCGCTGCCCGTCGCGGAGTTTAACACGCCAGCATTGGATGCGCTGGTGACGGATATGCGGGATACCATGGCCGCAGCCGATGGCGCCGGGCTGGCGGCTACGCAAATCGGCGTGTTGCAACGGGTGGTGGTTTTCGGTTTTGAAAACAACTCCCGTTACCCGGAGCGGGACCCTGTGGAATTTACCGTATTGGTAAACCCCGAGATTCAGCCATTGGGTGATGAGACCGGGAGCGACTGGGAAGGTTGCCTCAGCGTGCCGGAAATGCGGGGCTGGGTGCCACGTTATCAACATATTGTTTATCGGGGTTTTGATCCTCAGGGCCAGCCCATTGAGCGCAACGTGGAAGGTTTTCATGCCCGCTTGGTGCAGCATGAGGTTGACCATCTCGATGGCATTCTTTATCCGCAGCGTATTGAAGACATGACAAAATTTGGTTTTGAAAAAGAGTTGTTTGAAGATCCCTTAAAAGAAACCCCTGCGGAGGGTTCCTGTTGACGGACTCAAAAATGAATGTTCCCGCTGAAATCCGCGCACAGGCCGAAACCCTGCGCGAGCAGATCAATCATCATAATTACCGCTACTACGTGTTAGATGACCCGGAGGTGCCGGACGCTGAATATGACCGGTTGTTCCGCGAGCTGCAAGCCCTTGAAGAAAAATATCCGGCATTGGTGAGCAGTGACTCCCCAACGCAACGTGTCGGCGCCCAGCCTCTCGCAGCATTTGATGAGGTGCAACATGTGGTGCCCATGTTGTCCCTGGGCAATGCTTTCAATGAGGATGACGTGCTGGCCTTTGCGCGCCGCATCAACGAGAAACTCGGCCGTGAAGACATCGTGTTTACCGCAGAACCCAAACTTGACGGGCTGGCCATCAGCCTGCTGTACGAAGACGGTGTACTGGTGCGTGCCGCCACTCGTGGTGATGGTATGACGGGTGAAAATGTCACACAAAATGTGCGCACCATCAAGTCGATTCCGCTGCACCTGTTGGGTGATGACTACCCGCAGTTGCTGGAAGTGCGTGGCGAAGTGTACATGCCCAAAAAAGGCTTTGAAGCATTGAATGCACGTCAACGTGCTGCCGGTGAAAAACCTTTTGCCAACCCACGCAATGCAGCGGCAGGTTCGTTGCGGCAACTGGATTCGCGCATTACCGCCACCCGGCCACTGGCAATGTTTTGTTACGGTGTCGGGCAGGTGGAAGGCATTAAAAATGGCAAAGGGCTGCCGGGCAGCCACGGCGCCATTCTGCAACGCCTGAACGACTGGGGACTGCGCATATGCCCGGAAACACGCACTGTACGCGGCATCAATGCCTGCCTGGATTTTTACCGGCATATTGCCGGGCAACGCGACATGCTGCCTTATGACATAGATGGCGTGGTGTACAAAGTGGACGATCTTGCCCAACAGGAAGTGTTGGGTTTTGTCTCGCGTGCGCCGCGCTGGGCCATTGCGCACAAATTTCCGGCGCAGGAAGCCATTACCCGTTTATTGGCTATCGACGTGCAAGTGGGGCGTACTGGTGCGTTGACACCGGTGGCCCGGCTGGAGCCGGTGGAGGTGGGTGGTGTGACGGTCACCAATGCCACCCTGCACAACCAGGATGAAATCGAGCGTATGGATTTGCGCATTGGCGATACCGTGGTGATTTATCGCGCTGGTGATGTGATCCCCAAAGTGGCCAGCGTGGTGGTATCCCGACGTCCCCAAAACCCCCGGCGTTTTGTAATGCCGGACCATTGCCCGGAATGTGGCGCCGATGTGGAACGTGAAGCGGGCGAAGCGGTTTTACGTTGTTCTGGTGGCCTGTTTTGTCCGGCACAACGCAAAGAGGCCATCAAACATTTTGCCTCGCGGCGTGCCATGGACATTGAAGGCCTGGGTGACAAACTGGTGGAGCAATTAGTGGATGCCGGACTGGTAGAGACCCCGGCAGACCTGTTTCAACTGAAACCGGAAATTGTTGCAGGACTGGAGCGCATGGCGGAAAAATCGGCTGAAAATCTTTTGGCTGCACTGGAAAAAAGCAAGTCCACAACGCTGGCGCGTTTTCTGTTTGCTCTGGGTATTCGGGAGGTGGGTGAAACCACCGCACAAAATCTGGCGAAACACTATAGAACGTTAGAGGCGATTATGCAGGCCGATGAAGAGGACTTGCAGACCGTGCCGGATGTCGGCCCTGTTGTGGCCACACACGTAGTCACTTTTTTCAAACAGCCACACAACCGGGAAGTGGTGGCGCAATTACGGGAGCAGGGTGTGCACTGGCCGGTTATCGAGGTCGCTGAAACGGAAACGCTGCCACTGGCAGGAAAAACCGTGGTGCTCACCGGTACTCTGAGCAGCCTGGGCCGCAGTGAAGCCAAAGAAAAACTACAGGCCTTGGGGGCCAAAGTGGCAGGCAGTGTGTCGAAAAAAACCGATCTGGTGATCGCTGGGGAAGCCGCAGGCTCAAAACGGGAAAAGGCAGAAGCGCTGGGTATTGATATTCTGGATGAATCAGGATTGCTGGCATTATTGGAGAACAAGGCATCGTCATGAAAGGTGACAGAATAACAATGTCCGTGTATTTTTGTCAGAGATGCGTTTTTCCAGAATTTTAGCGGACAATAAACGGTGGACTAATAACATGAATCAGGAAAATAAAAATCAACAACCAGATTGCGAGGCAATCGTCGATTCTTCCTTGGGGCAGGAGCTGGAAAAGAATGAATGCCAGATACTGACAAATGTGATGAAAGTACGTGCACTGACAGAGGGTGAAGTGTTGGTGAAAGAAGGAGAGGATGATAATCGACTGTTTATTCTGACGAAGGGAAAACTCATCGTCAGCAGCGAAATTGAGGGAGAAAATGTGCCTGTTTACACCATGAAGGTGGGAGAATGTGCGGGCACTCGTGCCTTCGTCGATTTGGCGCCACGCCGTGCAACCCTCACAGCAGAGGGAGATACCGTGGTTTACACCCTGGAGCCTGCGGATTTTGAGGGCCTGTTGGAATCGCATCCACGTATTGTTTACAAAGTCATGCGCGGCCTGTTCCGCTTAACGCACATGAACCTGATGCGCATGAACGTGGAAACGCAGGAATTATCCAACTATATCCACAAATCAGGTGGGCGGTATTAATCAATCTGTCCAGGAGCCTGTCGGATTTAGGTGATCGCCGCGTGGCGAGTGGAAAATGGCGGACAGTTTTTCGATCATTAAAAGGGACCCATTTCCCGCCGTCACAGTAGATTCATCCTAAGTCCGACAGGCTCCTATGGGGTGATTGTTAACACCCCCTAAAGCAAACCGCGCCTTTGCGCTAGATTTTCAATATGCGTGAGGGGCTGCAAACCCCAGCGTCGCTGCTTTAACGTCATGATGTTGCATTCTTTTCCGTTTTATTAAAAAGCCGGGCGTTAGAAAACCGGTGCAATTTTTTTGTATAGAGGAAGGTTGTCAATGCGGGTATTAATCGTTGTCAGGTATTTTTTGTAGTAGCTGCTTTCGATCCCTCCGCGCGCGGTGAAAACCTGTTGGGGAATCCCTTCGGGCAGTTCGGCGATAGAAGGAAAGAATGTCTTTTCTTCCGTAAGCCCGGATGCCCTTCGTTGTATGTGCAATGCGCTGGCATCATCCAGCGCCCGTTCCGCAAAGCGAATACCAGCCCGGTCGGCGGCCAAGTCCACAAAACTGAAACCGGAGCCACCTTGCTGTGAATCGAGCAGTTCCTTGAATTCGCCAATGGCAAAACTCAGTCCACTGTCTGAAATGATTTTTAATGCGGCGGAAAAAATAAAATGCAGACGTAAATCGTCACGGCCTGCCAGCACTATATGGTCATCAGGGGGCGGGCAGCGCTGAAAGGTTTCTTCATCAATCGCACCGACAACAGAATCAAAATTGGCAGACCCCAGGAATATAGCGAGCGCCAGCAACGCTGCCTGGTTTTCTTCAGCGGGCTTTGCACCAGCACGACTGCGTTTTTCTGCAAAAGAAAATGCGCTGCTTAGATAGTAACCCAATGAGATATCGCCAATGCCGCTAATTTTTTTATGAAATTTACACAGCATCTCATAATGGTGTCTGACGACTTTAGGATCACCCAGTAGCGCCAGGTCGTCACGAATCTCCCTGGCCTTTCCCCGGGTTTCGTTTATAGCCTGCCTCAACCCGGCAACAGGGCGATAAACAAGATATAGTTTTGCATTACTGACCTGAACTGATTCTATGGCGTTTACCAGTCTGCTGCCCATTGCCTCCCCGCTTAACAGTTTATTCAATAAAGCTTCAGCCAGCGATACGGCAAACGTCCCGGGTATTTCTATACTCCCAATGGATACATTGTTTACCACCAGACCGTTTGGTGACGGGTCAATGGTTACCGACAGGTTTATGTAATCGCCAAACGGATTTTGGGGCACATAAAATGTGAAAGCGCCTTTAATACCGATTGACGTGACATTTGCCCGTCCTTTAAATCCTTTGATGCCACGCATGGCCAACGCGATGATGCCGTTGATTTCATTTTGTGAAATCGTAAGCTCTGAGCGTTGCGGGGATGAAGAGTCAAGCATGTCGGTATAGAGTTGCTTGGCGATCTTTTTTGCTTTGACCGCGCTATCTGTGTCAACGTTTGCCGTTTCTTTAACGAGCGCGTACGAGTCGCTGATATATATCAGTAAAACTGATGGGATAACAATAAGTATTAATATTGCTATTATGCTGCCGATAGCCAAAAATCCTGGCTTATGGTTGCGTTTTTTGTTTTGCCTGGCCATATATGATTCCATCGTTTTTAACCACAAGCTGACAGGGGAATAAATTCAGTGTTTATTGTACTTCTTAAATTTCCCAGTAACAAAGGCCAGGCTGGCCAATTCATGGACGGGCACAAGGGGGGATCAATCGTGGTTTTGATGCCGGTGTGTTGTTGTTGAGCGGAAGTCTTCAGCCTGATTTGGGGGGTGGGATTATGGCTCATAATATTTCGCTGTCAGATCGTCAACGCAGGGTAAACGATGATCCCATTGTCTCTGAAGAGGCTGAACAGGGCTGCTCGTTTTTTGGCCTCTTTGGGGTTCTGGCGTGCCTTTAGCCGGAACCCGGGGGTTTACACTCCTGGGCCCCGGTTACCGGATCAAGTCCGGCGCAGGCCCCGCCAGAGTGACGTTATGCAGGTATATTCCTGCCATACCGGCGCAATGTTGAAATATCACGGGTAATGTACAATGAAAAATGAAGATGATGTGGAGACATTGGTTTTCAAAACTGCATCAGAGCCCTGGGAATTTGAGGCGATACACACGTTAAATTATCGAACCTTTGTTGAAGAAATTCCTCAGCATGCCAGGAATGAAAGCCACAGCCTGGTTGACAAATTTCATGACCAGAATACGTATGTGATATGTGTAAGAGGTTGTGAATTATTGGGGATGATTGCAATCCATGATAAACGCCCTTTTTCACTGGATTATAAACTACAAAATATAGAATCATATCTGCCGGATTTCGAGTCAATATTCGAAATCCGTTTGTTGGCAGTCGAAAACAAATATCGCAATACAACGGTTTTTACCGGCATGTTGAAAAAAATCTTTGAACTTGCGTTAGAGCGTGGCTATGATTTGGGTATCGTTTCCGGAACCACTCGGCAAATCAGACTGTATCAGCATATTGGTTTGAAGCCTTTTGGTCCTCTGGTGGGGAAAGAAGGCGCCCTGTATCAGCCGATGTATATTACATTTGATCATGCTATGACTTTTAAACGGCATTCGCATATTTTCAAGGACAAGCGTCCGGCAGGCACAGGCAGGGCCGTCTTTAATTATCTGCCTGGTCCCGTGCCCGTTGTTGATGGCGTGATGGAGGCTTATTTATCCAAGCCTGACTCCCATCGTGAGCATCAATTCGTGAGTGATTTTAATCATTTGCAAAAGGCTTTGTGCAAGCGCGTAAATGCCGAAAAAGTTTATATCCTTATGGGCTCGGGAACATTGGCAAATGATATTATTTCTGCCCAGCTGTCTTTACTGGGTGGTAAGGGGCTGGTGTTGATTAATGGCGAGTTTGGCAGGCGTCTTGAGGATCACGCCGCCAGGGCTGAACTAAATTATGAAGCGTACAGCGTAGCCGATGGACAGACTTTTGATATGGAGGAGCTAACTGAAATTATCCAGACAACGTCTGATTATCGTTGGTTATGGGTAGTACAGTGTGAAACATCGACAGGTGTATTAAATGACGTGCCTGCACTTCGTGATGTTTGCAGGCAACGTAATATAAAATTATGTCTGGACAGTATAAGCGCCATTGGTTCCTGTCATGTTGATCTCGATGGTGTGTATCTCGCTGCGGCCTCCAGTGGTAAAGGTATTGGGTCGTTACCGGGATTGGCGCTGATTTTTGGTGACAGGCAGGTGGTTTCCAGTGGTCGGCGGCAATTGCCACGATATTTTGATCTTTCTTATTATGACCAGAAAAACGGCATACCACATACTGTTTCTTCCAATGCGATCCATGCACTGTCAGCTGCTCTGAGCAACAGTAACTGGGGCCGCAGGTTTGTGAATATCCAGCAATGGTCTGAAGAGCTGCGAGAAAGCATAGAGGGGTTGGGGTTTGCTGTTCTCGCCAGAAAATCATGTCGTGCGCCTCACATCACGACCATAACCCTGCCGGAAGAAATTTCATCACTGGAACTGGGACGCAAGATGGCAGACGCAGGCTTTCTCATCAGTTATCGCAGTGAGCATCTTTTACGTAAAAACCGTATCCAGATCTGTTTTATGGGGGAATGTCAGCGGCCAACACATGCGCTTGTTTATCATCTGCAACAAGCAATACAAACCATAAAAAAGGAGAATAAAAAACCCTCAACAGAGGTGGAAGCGTAAATTTGTGAACGCCTCCCAATTATTTCCTCAGTGTGTCTCCGCTCTGATGGTGTTTTGTCTGTCCAGAATCTGAACCGAGTCGTAGTTTCCCCGTTTAAGTTTAAGCAGCAGACAGGGGCTGCTGATCATCTGTGCAACCATGGCATCGGCCGGGGGCTGTATCCAGTCCAGGGTAAGATAGGCCTGACCCTGGGTGATGCGCAGGCTTTCGGTTTCGGTCAGTGCCATCTGGTAACCCAGCGTGGGCCGCTGCCCCATTTCAACCAACAGGGCGATTTCATGTTGAAAATCCAGCTTTGGTAAAGGGGGGAGCTTGCCACCTGCGGGTATCCCTTGAATTTGCCGGATGCGGGTTTCCAGCTGCTGGGCATTATTGATCCAGGTGACAGCGGGACTGGTCTGGCTGCGGCCACATTGTTGGTTTGCATACAGTACTTCAACAGCAGGCTGCTTGTTTATGTCTGATGACGGAACGTTGTGTGTGTCCGGTTGGCAGGTGGCTGCCAGCGGCAACAGTAGCAAGGTAAGCGTTATGATTGTCGAGAGTCGTGTATTCATCATGGTCAGGGTATCCGTTTGTCAGGTAGGCGGCGAATGGTTATGTCACGGGCCGGGATGCCGGAGAGCGATTGATTTTGCAGGCCGATGCTGAAGCCGGTGGTGAAGTCCAGTCCGGCATGGCTGTCGTTGATACCAATACGCTTGGGCTGGACCTGTGTGATATAAGCACCGCAGGCTTCTCCGGCATCACAGATAATGCCATCGTTGTTCTGGTCTGTACCGGCAACAATGAAATAGTTTTGTCCGGCGGAAAAGTCAACATTGTCAAACTGGAAATTGTAGTTTCCATCTTGAGCATCACCTTCCCATTGTTTGAGTGTTGCATCAGTATCCGCATTGATCAGCAAAATATACTGGTGTCCGGCACTGATACTGGTATTTTGTCCAGCTACTTGTTGGATTACCGGTATTGTCACAGTGTTGACGGATGAGGTAATGGTGATGCTGGCCGTATAGGTGCCAACGGCCAGCCCTGTTCTGTCCACCGTAACCTGGTAGCTGCCAAGCTGGCTGGCAGCATCCACAGAATTGGCCGATACCGCCAGCCATATTGCGTCGTCGTTTACTGAGGTGACGGTAAGTGCACCAGAGCCGCCGTTAACCACTGACAGGGAGATGCGGGTTTCGTTGCTGCCGAAGTTCAGTGACGTGGGGGATATGCTGAGCAATGGCGCATCCAGGTTTTCGCCACCGGCCAGCAGGGCGGCTTCATCCACTGCCTTGCGGGCATCGATCAAGCCGTGACCGAATTGGTCATCGCGACCGGGGGAACCCAGGTCCTGAACAATTTTGCCGCTGCTCAACAGGTTATCCACATTGATGGGAGTCAGGTCGTTGTAGACTGATTTCATCAGTGCCACCACACCGGCCACATGGGGAGCCGCCATCGAGGTGCCCTGGTACTCAGTGTAAATATTAGATTTGATGTCTTCGCCGGAATCGTCACCAATGGTACTGAGTACACCGTCTAAACGGCCATCACCGTTAATATCCCGGGAAGTATCTCCGCCCGGTGCCGCCACGTCGATGGTGGGGCCAAAATTGGAGTACCCGGCCAGTTGTTTGCTGATGTCGACCGCGCTGACGGATATGACCCCGTCATAGCTGGCGGGATAGCCGGGGGCGCTGCTGCGGTTGTTACCGGCCGCCGCTACGATCAGCATACCGGTGCTGCGGATCTGGGTGATGAGATTCTGCACTTCCTGGACGGGAGAGCCGCCGCCGAGACTGAGATTAATGATATCGGCTTTTTGGGCTGGCACTGTGCCGGAATCATTATCGAGACCGGCGGCATAGCGCATTGCCTGAAGAATGTCATAAGCCGTGCCACCGCCAGCACCGAGAACACGTAAAGGCATGATTTTCACACCTGGCGCCACACCGGCTACACCGATTCCATCTGCGCCGAAATCGGTTGCCGCAGCGACGGTGCCAGCGACATGGGTGCCGTGGAAAGAGCTTTTGCCACCGGGGGATGCCTTGTCACCAGGGTCATCCGGGTTGTTGTCAATACCGGGTTCATCGTCCTGGGAGATGTTGTCGTCCCGAATGAAGTCATACCCCCCATCGGCGGAAAACTGCTCTCGTAAATCGGGATGATTGAGCAGCACACCGGTGTCGATGACTGCCACGATAATATTGGAATCACCGGTGCTGATATCCCACGCGCTGGGCAAATTGATAAGAGGGTAGTGCCATTGGGAACGGTAGTAGGGGTCGCTCGGCTCCTGCTGGGCCTGACGAATATAATTGGGTTCGGCATACAGCACATCCTTGCGTTTGCGCAGCGCCTTGATCACTTGCAGGGTATCCAGTTTCAGCTGCTTTTCAAAATCCGCCGAGTGGAGTGGCCGCATTGGGGCAGTATTCTGTTTTGAGGTGATCCCCAGGGCACGGAAGCTTGCCTGACGATTCTGTGGGTCACCCAGTCCCAGCAATACAGCCCGGTTATTGGCGCCAGCCTTGGTTTTCAACGCAAGACGGGTGGCCTGGGCTTGCGCGGTGTTGGAAGCCGGCGTGTTGTCTTTGAAGCGTGCGATGATGTCACCCGGCACGAAATCATCGGTTAACACCAGCCTGTCGGTGGTGTGTGCCGCCAGTCCCTGCATATTCTGGCCGACCACCAGCGCGTAATTCGAGTAACCGCTATCGGCACGCACCTCGATGACATAGTCTCCATCTTCTGGGATAGTCAGGGTTTTCGTTTTGCCGGCGCCTATCGACGCATCGTCCGGGTTGCTTGGGTCGATGCTGCCATCATCCTTGTATAAGTACAGGTCCAGATCACCTGTGGTGGGGTCGGCGATGTTGAGCGTGATGTTCTGACTGGCGGCCACGCTGACGCGAAAGAAATCTGTTTGATCGCCGAAAAAATATGAACGGCCTATGGCCCCGGTACCATCCACATTCACGTAACCTCCCAGCATCACCGGGTTTGGGATTGGCTGGGCCTGATCGGGGTCGTCATTGGCTGCGTAAGGGGCGCTGGGGTCGTTGATATCGCTGTCAGTCACTGAACCCGCAGCACTGAACACTGTGCCATTGAGGATGCTGCCTTGCGGGCCTTTGTTTCCGCTTTTGTCAAAGCAGCCGCTGAGCACACCGAGCAGGCCAAGCAATAGCAAAACTCGCTTCAGTACAGGCATTGGATATCACCCCCTCCCTTCATTATTTTAATTTGTGAGGCTTCAACTCCCTGTATCCCCGCAGATCATTCCGTGCATGTTCCTTGCTGTAAATGCTATTGTTCAGGCGGGCAGGGTCTCCCTGCCTGTTGATGCTTATTCTTTTTGCTCGATTTTTGCCGTTTTACGCAAGTCACTGATGTAGGCTTCGATCAGTTTGTTTTGCAGACCCACACGAATTTGCGCTTTGACTTCATCAAACGGTGGTGGGTTTACCAGCCGGGCATCTTCCAGCAGGATGACGTGCCAGCCGAACTGGGTTTTTACCGGTGTTTTGCTGTAGCTGCCTTTTTCAAGTTTGCTTGCAGCATCGGAAAAGGGTTTGACCATTTGGTCAGTGGAGAACCAGCCGAGATCGCCGCCATTTTTGGCGCTGGGACCGCTGGATTTTTCCTTGGCCAGGGTGGCGAAATCAGCGCCTTTGTTCAGTTCAGCGATCACCGCCTTGGCATCGTCTTCTTTTTCTAACAGGATGTGGCGGGCTTTGAGTTCTTTGCCACCCAGTTCACCCAGGCGGTTTTCGTATTCTTTTTTCAGGTCTTCATCGCTTATTTCAAAACGGTCCGATGAGCGATTCAGCATGCTTCTGGCAATAACGTTGGCCCGTTGATAGGCAATCTCGTTGATGATGGCGGGCGTCCGGTCAATACCGATGCTGACGGCATCCTGGTAAATCAATTCGCGGTTAATCAGTTCTGCAATTAATGCGGCACGTTGTTGATCGTTGAGTGTTTCTGGTGGCAGGCCGCGTTGACCGGCATAACGCTTGAGCGTCCATTCGGTGATATTGGTGCCGTTGACTGTTGCGATGATTTTTTCATCGGCGGCTGATGTGAGGCTGGCAGTGCTTGCAAAAATGATGATGGCGGCAAAAAAAGTGATGGCCAATGTGCGGGGAGTCGATTTCACGTTCTGTCCTTCCTTAGTTATTCAATTCGTCGGGTGTCAGTGCCTTGATGCTCAAGGCGTGGATGTCGGTATTCATGGCGTCGCCCAGCGCATCGTAAACCATGCGGTGCCGCACCAGCATATTTTTTCCGGCAAAGGCTGTAGACACAATAGTGGCCACAAAGTGCCCGCCACCGCTGCGTGCGCCGGGATGGCCGGCATGCAGGTGGCTTTCGTCGATAATGTCCAGTTGTTCGGGGGAAAAGGCCTCAGTCAGTTTTTTGCGGATCATGTCGATGCGTTCACTCATGTTGCTTTTCCCAATGGTGTTTTAAATAATGAAAAGATGATGTTTGTAATCATTGCGGAAAGACTTTTTTAAAGGGTTTGACGATGACGTTATCATACACATCGGCGGCCATGTAGGGATCGGCGTTGACCCATTGTTGGGCGTCATCCAGCGATGGGAATTCTGCAACCACCAGACCGCCGCTGAAACCAGCCGGGCCGGGGTCTTCGCTGTCGATGGCCGGATGTGGCCCGGCGAGCAGCAACCGGCCTTCGTTCTGTAATGCGGCAAGCCGTTCCAGGTGCGCAGGGCGTGCTTGCAGGCGCCGTTCAAGGCTGTCTTTCTGGTCTTCGCTAATGATGGCGTAAAACATGGTGATTTAATCCTTCTCTGTCCGGGCTGCTTTTTCGGGCAGTTCATCCGGTAAATATTTTGTGAGATAAAAACCCTGTGCAACAAGAAACGCGAGGGTAAGCCCCATCATGCCAAACATTTTGAAATTGACCCAGGTATCGGTATCAAAACTGGCCATGACGTACCAGTTGGCAAACCCCAAGGCAATAAAAAAGATGGCCCAGGACACATTCAGGCGCAACCAGACAGCGCCCGGCAATGTGAGGCTGGCACCCATCATGCGTTCCACGATGGTTTTTTTGCCAATATACTGGCTGCCAATGAAGACAGCGCCGAACAGCCAGTTAATGACGGTGGGTTTCCACTTGATAAAGGCTTCGTCCTGCAGAAACAGCGTGAGCCCGCCGAAGACGGCGATCAACACCAGGGTCACCAGATGATTGGTTTCAAAGCGCCGGTGTTTGAGCCAGTAAAGACCGACCTGTAAAAAACTCGCGGCAATGGCCACAGCAGTGGCGGTGAAAATGCCATCCAGCTTGTAGGCGATAAAAAACAGCAGAATGGGGAAAAAATCAAAAAGGAATTTCATGTGGTGTGCTTACCGGTTGTGCTGACAGTGGACAAGGCGCGTTAATTTAACACATTGTTGCCATGCTTTGTCACACCTTGGGAGTAGGGCTCTGTTAGAATGGGCGGCTTATGCCGATACTTAACCCGCTTCATTTCGATTTGCACAGCCATAGCACGCTGTCCGATGGCACCCTTAGCCCGGAGGCGCTGGTGCGCCGCGCCCATGCGCAGGGCGTGGATGTGCTGGCGCTCACCGACCATGATGTGACCGACGGGCTGGCCGAAGCCGCTGCCACTGCGGCGGAAGTCGGACTGCGGCTGGTGTCAGGTGTAGAGATTTCAGTGACCTGGAGTGGTGTGACGTTCCACATCGTAGGGTTGAATATTGACCCTGAGCATGTCGGGCTGCAAGCCGGGCTGGCCAGACTGCGGGCCATCCGCACCGGACGCGGTGAAGAAATCGCCCGGCGGCTGGAGAAGCACGGCATTGAAGGTGCGCTGGCGGGAGCGCAGGCTTTTGCCACAGGGCCGATTCTCAGCCGCACGCATTTTGCCCGTTTTCTGGTGGAAGCCGGATACGCCAAAGATATGCGCAAGGTATTCAAAAAATTCCTGGTGCACAACCGGCCTGGCTTTGTTCCCGGTGGCTGGGCGACACTGGAAGAGGCCGTAGGCTGGATTCGTGATGCCGGTGGACAGGCAGTAATCGCCCATCCGGCGCGCTACCGCGTCAGCGCCACCCGTTTGCGCCAGTTCATTGAAACGTTTAAAGACTGTGGCGGCGTAGGCATAGAAGTGGTTTCCGGCAGTCACTCGGCGAATGATGTTGCCGGCATGGCGCAATATGCCAAACGCTACGAACTGCTGGCCTCTTGTGGTTCGGATTACCACGGCCCTGAACAGTCCTGGCAGGAACTGGGTCAGCCCATGCCGTTACCGGAGGGTTGTGTACCCGTTTGGAAAGCGTGGGCAACGGACTGGGAGAAGAACACATGAGCCAGTTTTTTCAGATTCACCCCGACAACCCCCAACAGCGGCTTATTGACAAGGCCGTGGAGATCATCAATGGTGGTGGGGTCATTGTTTATCCCACTGATTCAGGTTATGCCCTCGGCTGCCATCTTGGCGACAAAGCGGCCATGGAACGTATCCGCAGTATTCGGCAAGTAGACGCCAAGCATAATTTTACGCTGGTATGCCGGGATCTTTCCGAAATTGCGCTTTATGCCAAGGTGGAAAACAACGTTTACCGGCTTATCAAAAACCATACCCCGGGGCCGTACACCTTTATTCTCAAAGCCACCAAAGAAGTCCCACGCCGCCTGCAAAACCCCAAACGTAAAACCATTGGCCTGCGTGTACCCGATAACCGCATTGCCCAGGCCCTGTTGGAAACCCTGGGCAAGCCATTGATGAGTTCCACGCTTATTTTACCCGGTGATGATATGCCGCTGACCGATCCTTACGACATCCGCGATACGCTGGAGCACCATCTTGAACTGGTGATCGACGGTGGTTATTGCGGTTTTGAACCCACCACGGTAGTGGAATTTACCGATGATGCACCTGTAGTGGTGAGGCAGGGATTGGGGGCAGTGGACATGCTGCTGGATTTATAACCAGAAGGGTTCTTCGTAGACATGCGTAAAGTCTAAGGAATCATACCCAGGCCTTTTCTTTGATCGGTTTCAGGCGACGCCGCATCGCCCACGAGTGCCATTTGTCAAAGTGACGTTTGGACCAGCCGGCATAAGTATAGGACCAGAAGTCACGAAACAGCTCCTTGATGGCCCAGGCCCTGGAGACCTTCAAGTCAGCATGTTTCAAACGATTAAAGCGCTCAATGAATTCTTCTCCCAGGTTCGTTTCATTGGACAGCCATGAAAAGGCGAAATTGCTTTTCGTCAATTCCGGTATAGAGAATGGCAACCGCTTTTCGCCTTGCCAGCCCTCGCTGTACTGTGCGGGCCTTTATCGTCAGCGTATTCAATCTCAATGTCTACGCGGCTTGCTTGCATGCTAAAATCAACATCGCTGATCTGCCAGGGTGACTGTAGGCCTAAAAGATGACGGTAATGTTCTTCTGTTTCCATAAGCGGTATCTCGCTACATCAGGAATCCCTATTACCCTCTATTACTTTTTTTATGGAGTCTATATTTTTTTAACACAGATTCGGGAAGCTTTTGCAACATTTTTCTTTACATAAATATCTTTTATTTATTTTTTTACGATCATACAAATATCCTGCTCCCCCTGCATTTACTTCCCACTGAAGTGACTTGCCATTAAAATCAACGGTGCCCCTATATTTGCAAGGCAGGATTACAGCTTCAGCATGAAACTCATGTGCATCAACTTCTTTAGCGAGTGTAAAATATTTAACCACATCCTTTTTTTCTAAAAAAAATGAGTCACATATCTCGTAATCAGGAGTGTTTTTGTCTACCGCCTTTTCAAATGATGACACCTTCATACTTTCACTTTTCTTTTGTAAAGAACAAGACTGAATATTTAATATTGATACAACCAAGAAAAGTAAAATTGAAATATATTTTGTCATGGTGTCACCCCCGAAAATAAATATTGCAACAGCTGGGCACCCTCCGATACTTCCTTTCGGGCTATAGCACCATGGGCATAAACATTTGTTTTAATATTTAGTTTATATTCCTTTGCAATTATTTCGACTAGCCACTTTAGTGACTTATATTGCTGTTGTGTTGGTTTGTCAAAACTCTTCTGTGTCGGCCAAAATTTTCCTACAACCTCTATGCCTATCGAGTCATTATTTGAAGGATACCTAAGGGGATATTTTTTCTGAGCCTCGTGGCGCGAGAGATTTCTTGCTCTACGCCCAAATGACAAGCCTTGCTGATGTATTAATGCTGTAATAGTTGTTAATTCTTTAGGGTTGCAGTTGTTTTCAATCCAACATCTAGGGAGCAAAATTCCAATATGCCAACATTTTTTTCTCATGCTTGCTGTTTGAAGTATTTTCCCTTTTTTGTCTATTAAAAAATGCGCACCGGATTTTTTTCCCTTTGCATATGCTTGAAGTGTGCTTTTAGCAGTGGATGAATCGGTCCGATGCAAAACGATTGAAGTGACAGTGCTTATATTTCCATGCGTAATTGATGGGTAGGTTTGCAAAACAACGTTTTTATCGTTAATTATCCCACTTGCAACTGTAGTCATAAATTTTCCTTTTTAGGGTTTTAAATATGATGTTGAATGGACGTCAAAAAAACTCTTCGTCTTTTTCTGTTGTTTTTTCCCGCAGCATCGCACGAAATCTTGAGAGACTGATATTTTTATATCCCACCAAAACCTAACTGCAAAACCCCAATTAAATAAATCTGTCCCCTTTTAATCGAGGTTGTTGTAATGCCCGCTTATACAGGAAAACCAACGCATTGAAAGCCTGCTTTTGCGTCGAAGCCGCCACAGTGTCATGCACCGCCAAATGCGTCAAAAAATCTTCCACATTTTTTTCTGCATCCACAAAAAGTGCATCCCGCACCTTCATCTGATGAAAACGAACAAAGCGCGCCACCCAGTCGCAATAAGCAC
>DROS01000012.1 GCA_011321815.1 Gammaproteobacteria bacterium | reverse complement strand
CGACAATTATTGGGCGGCCACCGGGCCGCCCTTTTTTTGGTTTGCGCAAAAGCGGAGAATAAATATTCTGCAACCTTGTGGCGCGCATTTTTATTCATTAAGGTGGTGCATATTGTCTGAAAATACAGAGCATCTGTTATTTTCGGTTAATAACTGAATTCGCGTCCTCATGGTGACGCATAGCACAAGCGCTTGCTTCCACAGCACTTCCAAAAAACACCCGCTTAACCGATGGGTACGGGTGCTTCCTGGCGATACTTAGCAAGTTGTAACTATAAGTTGTAATACTCGTTTTATTCTAACGAGCGGTGTGCCAAATACCCAATCAGAAGTGATATGGACAATAAAGCGCACAAAAATTGCACAAAGTCATATCTGGCCGCTTATATCCAGTTATGATTTTGATTTATCAAAAAAGTATGTAACCATTCGTCGTCCCACCGTAAATCAACATCGCATTTTTATCTGGTGATGTTTGTTTACCGTTTTCCGGGAAGCTTTGAGAGAATTTACCAAGAGGTTGAGGTCATGCGTACAAGGACAGTACTTAATGGATTTATGGGGCTCGCTGCCATCATGTTGGTCGGTTGCAATAGCGATGATCCTGTTCCCCAGCCAGAGATCAGCAATGTCATTCTCAGTGGTGGTGTAGCGAAGGGTGTGATCAACCGTGGCAACGTGGTAGCGGAAGAGCTGGATGACAACGGTGCGGTCATTGCTAAGGTAGGCAGTGCGGTGACCGGGATTGATGGCGGTTACAGGCTGACAGTGGACCGCACTTATAGCGGTGGACCAATTCGGGTCACTGTGAGTGCTGATGCGAATACCGAAATGAAGTGTGATGTACCAGCAGGCTGTGGCGAGCGCGCAGACGATATTACGGACAGTGACAATGTCATTGATTTCGGTGAGTGGTACAAACCTGGCAATTTAACAATGGTCGCGCTGGTTGCAGAAGCCAAGGCCAACGACAGCCTTGTTGCCAACGTCACGCCTTACACCCATCTGGCCGCCAGCCGTGCCATGGAGGCGGAGTCATTGGATGCTGCCGGGATTTACAACGCCAATTCCGAAGTGTCCAATTTGTTGGGTGGTGTCGATATTCTTGGCACCGATATTGTGGATGTCACCGATGCTTATTTGCTGAGAGGTGGTTCTGCGATGGAAATCGTTTATGCCGCTTTCTCGTCTGCTGTGGCCACCCTGGCGGATACTTCCAGAGGAAGTCCGGATATCAATGGTGTTCTTGAGCTTCTGTCAAGTTCATTCCGTGGCGGTATGATTATTGCCGATGACGAGAGTGTGGATGACAGCGTTATTTCCTTACAGGAAATCGTTGACGGAGCAAACAGCGTTCTCGGCAAAGTCGGGGCGGTTGGTATTTCTGATACATCAGGAAAAATTGCCAATGTACAGGCGAGCATTGATGAGGCTGTTGCTGCCGGTGGCAACATTGATCCGCGCCCCAGTCCCATCACTGGTGCGTCCGCACTGGCCAGGGTCAAGTCCTTCGTGAGAGATATGCGCACCTGGGGAATTGTTATTGAGGAGGAAACCCGTGCCGAGCGAAGTGCTTTTATACAACAGGTCGGCATGGCGGCCATGGCCGCAGGCGCAAGTCATGAGTTCCTGACGGGGCCGGCTTTTGCCGGGGTGCTTGATGCCATCAAGCAGAGTTTTGGGAGTATCGTGGTTAACGGTTCCCTCAGTGACTACACGGTGGGGCTGCCGGAAGGCCCACAATTCAGTGCAGGCACTATTACCAGTGTGGGGGGGATCATCAGCATCACCGGCGCAATGATTAACGGTGTGACCGTTGATATTGCCATGCAACTGCCTGCCCATGGCGTCACTGCGACAAGCTTCACGCTGGGCATTGTCTCCGCCAGCTTGCGCAGCGCGGCTACTGATGTGGAACTGACCAGTGGCACCATTACCCTCAATACCGCAGCGCCATATACAGTCAATTGGATGCCGGATGCGTTGAGCACCGACCTTGTTCCCCCCATTTCCGGTGGTTCGGTGGACCTGGGCATGGTGCTGACACAAAAACTGGATGCCATGGGTGCGCCTATTGCCGCAGTGACTTTTGCAGGGGATCTTGCCGCCACGCTGTCGGGCCCCGTAGAGGATGGTTATAGTGGCAGCATCTGGGCCACATCCAACTCTGTGGTTATGAGCGGCAGTATCAGTGACACCACTGGCAATAGCCTGGATGCCAATCTCGTGGCCAACACCACCGGCATTGGTGGCGGTGTTGGTGGCTTTTTGCCTTTTGATCCGTTTTCAACGGGCAGTATGGGCCTGACTTTCAGTCTGCAACTGGCCGGTTTGCCAGAAGCTTCTGTCAATATCAGCAGCAGTCGAACCGGTTTTTATGAAAGCGGCACCATGACCGTTGCGATTAACTATGGTCTGCGGCAGATCCTGATGGACAGCAGCTACTCCGGCATGAGTAACTTCGCCACCATAAACGCAACGGGCAGCATAACCATTACCAACCAGGATGGCGTCAGTATGGTTCTGGAGAATGACTTCAAAATCTCACCCGGAAGCATTGCGCTCAATGGTCAAATGTATGCCACCGTTGTTCACCTGAATAATGGCCTGACGAAAATCACCTACACGGACGGCACTTTTGATATTTTGTGATCGCTCAGTCCAGGGAAGTGTTAACACCTCCCTGGCTTTTTTAATACAAATCAAAAGTTGATTTTACAAGTCCCTGATTTTGGTCGCAGTGGTTGTTTCAGGGTTTGCTTCAAAATTTATTGTTGCGTATTTAACGCAACGTTCACGAAGAGCGCAAAGGAAAGAGTACTAGGCTTTGCGCCTTTTGTGTTGACAGCGCATTGGTTTTACGTGTGTGTCAGTGGGACAGCAGTGTGGAAACATTCAGGTGACGGGCAATGTTTTCACAGAAAGATGTGTGTTGTTGTGACAAAGATGCGGTAAACGGCACAACGCCCAGGCAGTCGCCCGGCAGTCGCTGTTTCAAGGCCATGATATTTTCAGTGGTACAAGTCATGTCGGTACATAGCGTATTGCCAACCCAGGCCGTGTGTTGCAGGCCATGTGCGGTAATGCTTTCTGCGGTTAGCAGTGCATGATTCAGACAACCTAAACGCAAGCCCACCACATTGATAACCGGCAGCCCCAGCGCGGTGGCGAGGTCGGCCATGGTTTCATTTTCATTCAGCGGCACCCGCCAGCCACCGGCACCTTCAACAATCACCACATCGGCCTGTGCCGCAATTCTTTCGTAGGCGCGGCAAAGCGGTTTGATATGCAAGATTGTGTTGTTCTGTGCCGCAGCAATATGCGGTGCGATGGCCGCTGCAAAAGCATAGGGATTCACTACGTCGTAAGGCAGTTCAACACTGGCCTGTTGCATAAGTTGTACAGCATCATCGTTGCGCAAGCCCCCGGTTGTTTTTGTGCAGCCTGCTGATACGGGTTTCATTGCAGCAACCCGTAATCCCTGTTGTTGCAAGGCTGCCATCAGGCCCAGTGCAATAGTGGTTTTTCCCACATCAGTGTCGGTGCCGGTGATAAAAAAACCTTTACCCATTAGCGGCGTAAACCGGGGTTCATCGGGTTAACAGGCATGTTGACGGTAACCTCGTTTTTACGGGTAAGCGGCGCCCATGCATGCCCATAAACCACTTCGTAGGTTACCGGAAGAGTGCCTTGGTGACGCAGTTTTTCGTAGGCAGCGGCCATGTTTTTCAGGCGTGTTTTTCCGGTCAGCGTGTGGCGACGTTCACTGGCCATGTTGTGCGCACCCAGGGTTTTGAGTTCACGCATGAGCTGATAAACATCGGGATAGGTGAGCGTGAAATTTTCCACATCCATTACCGGGTCAGCCAGGCTGGCGCGCAGCATGGCGTCACCAATATCGTGCATATCGACGAAGTCATGCACATGCACCGCCCCACGGGAAGCAGTAGCATCTGCTGCCTGCCAGCTCTGGCGCAATTCTTTCAGTGTGTCCGGGCCAAAGGTGGAAAACATCAGCAGTCCGCCGGGTTTGAGTACCCGCCGAAATTCAGAAAAGGTGTGCTCAAGATCGTCACACCATTGCAGAGTGGCGTTGGAAAAAATCAGTTCGACGCTATGGTCGGCAATGGGCAGTTGTTCGGCATCGGCACAAACATAACTGTTTTTAGCGGTCCATTTGTTGAGTTGTTTGTGCAGCCAGCCACCCCGTTGCCGGGCGTGTTGCAGCATGCGTGGCGCGAGGTCCAGGGAAACAATATGTGCTTTTTTATATTGTCTGCCTAATGCCTGTGAGCACACGCCAGTGCCTGCGCCGATATCGAGTATGGTGCAGGGTTCAAGCCGGACCAGCTCCAGCCGTTCAAGAATGCGTTCGCCAATTTCACGTTGCAATACTGCAACATCGTCGTAATGCTCAGCAGCGGCATCGAAGGATTGGCGCACACGCAACTTTTCCAGTTTGTGCAATGGGTTTTGTGAAAGTCTGTTGGTTGTCATTGTACGGCAAAACATCAGGATAAAAAGGGAACAAGTGTTTGCAAAAACGCATCCGGGTGTGACAAAAAAGGCGCATGTCCTGCACCGGGAATAACCGACAAGCGGGCATCGGCCATCATGGCCTGGGTTTTTTCTGCGGCGCTGCGTCGAAACAACGCATCGTGCTCGCCACTGATAAGCAATGTGGGACAGGCGATTTTTGCCAGCCCAGGGCGTAGGTTTGTGTGGCGCAGAATTGCCAGCCCGGCCTCCAGTGCGGCGGGTTGCGGATTGCCATGACGAAACACCCGCTCACGCAAAATGTGCTGCTGTTCGCGGGCATGTTCACTGCCCATGGCCTGAATGGCGATAAAGCGTTTGATGGTTTGCTGATAGTTTTGCTTGAGGCCATCAGCAAAACTGTCCAGCACTTCGGCCTCAGTACCGTCGGGCCATGTGTCGTCGCGTACAAATTGTGGCGCGCTGGCCACCAGCACGAGCTTGCGAATGTTATCCGGCTTGTTCAATGTCAGTTGTGTGGCGATCATGCCGCCCAGTGACCAGCCGATAAGCATGGCGTTTTGGGGAATAAAGGCGTCAATGGTGGCGGCCAGATTTTTCAGGCTGTAATCCGCGAGGCTGTCCAGGCTGCGCCCGTGCCCGGGCAGGTCAAGCAGGGTGACGCGGAACTGCTTTGTGAGTGTGGGCAAAATGCCTTCCCACACGTCGGCATTCATTCCCCAGCCATGTAACAGGACAACATCTGCTCCGTCACCGAGTGTTTGCGTAAAAAGATTCATTGCACCATTTTCTGTGTGCCTGCATCCAGTGCAGCAAGTAATTGATCAACCTGTGTTGCTGTGTGATTGGCGCATAAGGTGATGCGTAATCGAGCACTGCCTTCGGGTACTGTGGGCGGGCGAATGGCGCTGACCAGAATTTGATGGTCTTGCAACAGGATTTCGCTCAGGGTCATGGCCTGTCTGGCAGTGCCGACAATCAACGGCTGAATGGGTGTCTGTGACGCCATTAACGTCAACCCCAGTTGTTCTGCGCCGTTGCGAAACTGTTGGATGAGGGCGGTAAGTTTTTCACGCCGCTCATCACCAGCCTGCAACAATGCAAGGCCGGTGCGTGCTGCCTCAGCAATGGCTGGCGGCAGCGCTGTGGTGTAAATATAACTGCGAGCCTGTTGAATCAGGGTGTCAATCAAGGCTTCGCTGCCAGCAACAAAGGCACCGAAAGCACCAAAGGCCTTGCTCAGTGTACCCATAAGCACCGGCGCTTGGTTTTGGTCTAACGCAAAGTGGTCAACTGTGCCGCGTCCCTGTTTGCCGATAATGCCTATCCCGTGGGCATCATCCACCATCAGCCAGGCATTATAGTGCTGTGCTGTTGCGGAAAGTGCGGGCAATGGTGCGAGATCCCCATCCATGCTGAACACACCATCGGTAGCAATGAGCCGGCGCCTGTCATCAGTGTTTGCCTGTTTTTGCAAATGTTTGTGGAGGGAATTGATATCAGCGTGCAGATAACGTTGCAGGCGCGCGCCAGATAACAGCCCGGCATCAATCAGCGAGGCATGATTGATACGATCTTCCAGTATTGCATCACCTTTACCCACCAGGCTGGTGATGACCCCCAGGTTAGCCATGTAGCCGGTGGAAAACAGCAATGCGCGTGGACGGCCCAAAAAATCCGCCAGCGCCTCTTCCAGCGCGTGATGGGCGCGGCTGTGACCGTTGATGAGGTGTGAAGCGCCCGCGCCAACACCGTATTCATCGGCACCGCGTTTCAACGCGGCAATAATTTCCGGGTGATTGGCAAGGCCGAGATAATCATTGCTGCAAAAATTGAGTACGCTGCCATCGTCTAACGATAAACGGGAGCCCTGTGGGCCGGTTACGATGCGGCGTTGACGATAGAGAGACTGTGCGTGGCGTCGCTGCAATGCTGGCGCGAGAGTTTCCTCCATTGATTGTTGGCTTGTCATTTTTAATGCGTCAGCATGAGAATCTAATGTGAATTAAGTGCAAAAACACGCGGTTTTTAAGGATTACCGGGTATTTAACGCAGAGATCGCAGAGGCGCAAAGGACGCAAAGTTTTTCGTGTTTTCTCTGCGTCCTTTGCGTCTCTGTGACCTCTGCGTTTATGACACGTCACTTGTCCGGGAGTATAAATCTCTGGATTCCGGCTAAAAACATGCCGGAATGACGGTGTCTTCAGAGTGTAGGTTGGGGTGAATGTTTTTTTATGAACCCCAACATGCCTGGGCAACAAACTGCCATACACAAACTGATTTTAATTGTCAGTGCCAAAAAATATTCCTGCTCCGTGTTATTAACATGTTGGGGTTCGCACCTCACCCCAACCTACAATCTTATTGTTAACCGGCAGCGCGGCGTTGCTGGGTGTCTCCACGTATACGCAATTTCAAATCATCAAACATTTGCAGGTCATCATCCACACTGCGACCGCTGGTGGTGAGGTAATCACCGATCATCACCCCGGAAGCACCGGCCATAAAGATCATGGACTGCATGTCACCAAGAAACTGGCGGCCACCAGCAATACGGATTTCTGCCTTGGGTAACAAGTAGCGAAACACTGCAATGCTTTGCAGAATTTCATAGGCCGAAAGCGGTTCGCGGTCAGCCATGGGGGTACCCTGCTGCGGGCTGAGAAAATTCAGCGGCACGGATTCCACGCCGAGGTCGCGCAATTGCACGGCCAGCTCAATGCGCTGGTCCAGGCTTTCACCCATACCCAAAATACCGCCCGCACACACACGTAATCCGGCATCACGGGCGTGGCGAATGGTGTCGATGTTTTCCTGGTAACTGTGTGAAGTGCATACGTTGTCAAAAAAACTCCTGGCGGATTCCAGGTTGTGATGGTAATTTTCCAGGCCCATGCCTTTCAGTTCTCTGGCGGTGCTTTCAGTGAGCACGCCGAGACTGGCACAGCGACCGATGTCAGAGTTTTCATCCATCGCTGAAAAATACTCGCCCAGTTTTTCGCGCTCTTTGTCGGAGCGCATGCCCCAGCCTTTGGAGACCACGCCAAAGTCACTGGCGCCCCATTCACGGGCACGTTGCGCCTGCCGGGTCAGTTCAGTGCTGTCGATGAATTCGTAAACGGGGGCGCGGGTGTTTTTGTGGTGACCGCTTTGGGAGCAGAAGGAACAGTTTTCCGAGCAATTACCGGAGCGCACGTTGGAGATGGCGCAGACTTCAATTTCATCACCGCGATTGGCTTTGCGAATACGGTCGGCGCCCGCCATCAACCAGGGCAGGTAGTCATGATGCAGGCCGATGAGCCATTGGCCCTCAGAGGCACTGGCTTCGCCGCCATCAAGCACCCGGTGGGTAATGTTGTCGATGCGCTGGCAGATGGCGTTGTCCATGGGGGCTCCGGTGTTGTGTGGTTGGGGTTTAAGTCGAAGGAGCATTCTAGTGGCTGGTAATAGACTGTCAACCGGGGAGGTGATGAAAGGTGAACGGATGGATAAAAAACATACAGTCGCAGGTGGCGGCGATCCTGTTGCCGCCGGTGTGTATTTTGTGCGGCGCGGCGGGCGCCAGGCGCAATCATCGCAGCTGGGATTTATGCCTGGCCTGCCAGCAGTCTCTGCCCTGGACGATGGGTTTTCAATGTGTCCGCTGTGCCCTGCCACTGAGCGCCACGGCGACCGAAGCGCTGTGTGGTCGTTGTCAAACGCAGCCTCCCGCCTTTGAATCCTGCTTGTCACCTTTTTGTTATCAGGCTCCACTGGATCATTTGTTGCGGGGGCTCAAGTTCAATGGTGGGCTGACGCAGGCGCGGCTGCTGGGCGAATTGATGACACAATGGCTGGCTGCCGTGGTGGAGGCTGCGCCCGGGCAGATTATCCCTGTACCTCTGCACGCTACGCGGCTGCGTGAACGCGGTTTTAATCAGGCCGTGGAACTGGCGCGGCCGATAGCCAGGTACTTTAACGTACCGCTGAATCATCACGGAGTACGACGTATACGGGCCACTCCCCCACAGTCTGATTTGTCACGCAAAGAACGATTGAAAAATATACGCGGGGCGTTTGAAGTCGTGCAGCCGCTGAGTGGCAGCGTGGTGATCATTGATGATGTGATGACCACTGGCAGCACTGCGCATGAGTTAGCGGACACCTTGCTCAATGCCGGGGCGGAGCAGGTGGAGGTATGGGTTTGTGCGCGGGCGTAACAGGCGTCATGTTTCCTGCTTCCCCTGTGGGGTTTGTCACCGTTGTTGCTGGCTGAGGCTCAGGCCATAGGGCCCCAGATCCGCAGCAAACGGCGAATGCGCCAGTTCTGTGAGTGCGCCGTTTTGTGCGTTAATACGATAAGCGCTGATGTTGCCCGCACCATTATTGGCGACGTAAACGTATTGTGTTTTGTCGTCGACCACCACGGCGTACGGAAACCAGTCGGCGCTAAAGGGGGAGCCTTTTACCGCAGTCAGTTTGCCGCTGGTGTTGTCCAGAGTGTAGGCCGATACGTCGTGTGTTCCCCAGTTGGCGGCGTAAACAAAGTGTTCGGTAGGGTCTACCGTTACGGAATAGGGTTGGGCGCCGGCCTGGAAGGGTGAGCCTGACACGGGCGACAGCTGGCCATTATCCGGGTTGATGTGAAAGACTGACACCGTAGTGGAGCCATAATTGGCAACAAAGGCAAAGTGACCGCTGGGTGATATTTTGATGTAGATGGGGCGGTCGTCGGTGGCCACTGGCGCACCCGTGGGTGTGAGGGCGCCGGTTTTGCGGTCGACGCGATAGGTGCTGACACTGGCGGTATCAAAATTGGTGACGTAGGCAAAACGGCCATCGGGTGTCAGGGTGACGTCAATGGGATGCTGGCCAGTGGGGGCTGTAAAGCCCGTATCATGAATGGTGCCGGTGCTGGTATCGACGCGGAATACCGCCACATTGTTATCGTCTTCGTGAGTGATGTAGGCAAAGCGGCCATCGGGACTTAAGTGTACTGAGTCAGGATATTTACCCGCTGCAAAGGGGGAGCCAGGTACAGGGTGCAGGCTGCCATCGTCGGTGGACACCTCAAATACTGAAATGCTGTCAGACCCCTGATTGGCGACATAGACGAAGCGGCCATCGGGCAGGCTGTCCACGGATACGGGGTAACGGCCGGTTTTATAAGGTGAACCGGGCACTTCGTGCAGTTCACCGTTGTGCAGGTTTAATTGATATACGGAAAGATCATGTGCTGCCTGATTGGCGGAAAACAACAGGCGGGTGTCGGCGGCGGAAGTGTCAGCATGGCTGATGCCGCTCAGCCACAGCAAGCCCAGCAGCAGCCCACTCACGAAAAATGGCGGGTGGCCTTGTCCGGATTGAAAAAAACGACTGAAAAAAGTAAGGCGTGGGTAATAGCGAACCTGCTGTTTATTCATGGTGTTTCCCCCCTGAATTTTCACCGAGTGCTGTATTTTGTGTGTATTTTTCCGGGCCCAGCTTATCACAGTCAGATGATGGGTTTTTATGGATGGCCGTTTTTGTTCCTGGTTTTTGTTTTGTGGCTACACTTTGCAGATGAGACACAGGTTTTTATGGTTGCTGCGCACGGGCTGTCTGTGGGTGTTTTTTCTGATTCCGTGCGCTTTGGTACAGGCTGCGCCAGGCGGGCCGGTGCCGCAGCAGGTTGATCTGCGCGATTTCCCCAAAGCCGCTTTCCATCAAGGGCTGGCAGCGGTGAGGCTTGGTGAGAAATATGGCTATATTGATCGCAGTGGGCGAGTCGTTATTGAGCCTCGCTTCCAGTTTGCACAAATTTTTTCGGAAGGGCTGGCCCGGGTGGTGAAAGATGATCGCTCCGGTTACATTGACCGAACAGGGCGTATGGTTATTGCTCCCCGGTTCCACAAAGCCTATAAATTCAGTGACGGCCTGGCCCGGGTATGTGCGCCACCCCGGAACCCGTCATTCCTGTTTCGGCTTTTCCGACTGATAGGCTGGGATGACCACAATGCCTATCCCTGTGGTTACATTGACCGGAGTGGGAAGCAGGTTATTGATTACCTGTACCTGCCCTCCCACGGATTCAAGGAGGGGTATGCGCGGGTGACCACTTTGGATGGCCGGGAAGGCTACATCAATCATGCCGGGGAATTTTACAGGACCCGGCCGACGGAATGAGACGCCCGGTATGCACAATGCTCTGTATAACGTGATACAACAGCGGCGGAAGTAAATGCGGTACTGCGCACGCAGCCCGGCTGGAATTGTTAATCTCCCCCAGCCAAAGCATTTTGCGTATGTTTTTTTACTTCAGATAATACTTCCGTTTCAAACCAGGGATTCTTTTTTAGCCAGAGTTGATTGCGTGGGGAAGGATGGGGCAGTGCAAAATAATGTGGTAAATAATCGCGCCAGGCTTTAACTGTTGCAGTGAGCGTACGATGTTGTTTGCCCAAATAGTAACGCTGGGCATATTGACCAATCAATAGCGTCAACTGAATATTCGGCATCCGGGAGAGTAATGCGGCATGCCATTGTGGCGCACATTCGGGACGTGGCGGCAAATCCCCTGAACGTCCTTTTCCGGGATAACAGAAACCCATGGGGATGATGGCTATTTGGGTTTCATCGTAAAAAAGGTTTTTGTTAATCCCCAGCCAGTTTCGTAACCGGTCTCCGCTGGGGTCATCCCAGGGAATGCCGCTGGCATGTACTTTTGAGCCGGGGGCCTGACCAATAATCAACAGCCGGGCGTTGGCATGAGCCCTTAATGCCGGGCGAGGTTCATGGGGAAGCTGTTTGGCGCAAAGCCGGCAGTTTCTTGCCTCATTGAGTACGTTAATCAACATTGAATCCGTTATGGTAATACGCCTTTAAATACTGCAACTGTTAACAAAAGGAGATGGTATTGAATTTTGAATGGTTATATTCACAAGATGAAATCGATTGGAAAGCATTATCCAATTTATACAAACTGGCCCCATTGGGCAACAAAAAACCGGAAGATTTGGAAAAGGCATTTTCAAACAGTATGTTTAAGTGTTTTGTTTTTGATAACAGAAAGCTGATTGGTGTTGGCCGGGGGCTTGCGGATGGGATTGATTGTTCATACATTTGTGATGTGGCAGTTTTGCCGGATTATCAAGGTGTGGGTATTGGTGAAAGTATTGTGTCGAATCTTGTTGAGTTATCAAAAGGGCACAAGAAAATTATTTTGTATGCGTATCCGGGGAAAGAAAATTTTTACAGAAAATTGGGTTTTAAACGTATGAGTACCGCTATGGCTATTTTTGAAAACCAGAATCAAGCGCTTGAGCTGGGGTTGGTCAATGAAACCTGATAGTTCTGTGGCCCTGAAAAAAAGAGTGGCGCTTATTACCGGTGGCGGTCGGGGTATCGGGGCTGCCACAGCAAGGCTGGCAAATAAAAAAGGGTGGTCAATCTGTATAAACTATCAAAGCAGGAATGATTCCGCCGAAAAGCTGGTGGATGAAATAAATGAATCTGGTGGTTCAGCGATATCTGTAAAAGCAGATATAAGCAAGGAAGCGGATGTCATTTCTTTATTCAATACGGTGGATAAATTCGGAAAAATTCAGGCATTAATAAACAACGCGGGTGTTATCGCTCCCCAATCCCCGTTGGTTGATGTCAGTGCGGACCGGCTGCATAAAATATTTAACACGAATATTGTGGGAAGTTTTTTATGTGCTCGTGAAGCCGTCAAACGAATGTCAACAGGCCGGGATGGGCATGGTGGCTCTATCATAAATGTATCATCTGCTGCCGCACGGCTTGGATCGCCGCATGAATTTATCGACTATGCAGCCTCAAAAGGCGCAATAGACACGATGACAATTGGGCTCTCGAAAGAAGTTGCCGAGGAAGGTATCAGAGTCAATGCAGTAAGACCAGGGTTGATTGAAACAGAAATGCACCTCGATGCAGGGGATATTAACCGGCCGCAAAAGCTGAAAAAATTCATTCCCATGAAGAAGGTAGGTAGTGCCTCAGACGTTGCCAATGCCATAGTATGGTTGATGTCAGATGAAGCGTCGTATGTAACTGGTGCGCTTATTGATGTGGCGGGGGGAAGGTGATTTGGTTTAAGTGGCGACTCTTGGGAAAAAATCACAATACAATGTGTCGTAATGGTGCTTAGCGCTCCAACACCCAAACGCTACGGGTATATGTAGGAGCCTGTCGGACTTAGGATGAATCTACGGCGGTGGGAAATGGGTCCATTTTTCCGATCATTTTCGTTAAATAGTCACCACTATTCGCCTCAAATGATCGAAAAACGGTCCGCCATTTCCCACTCGCCTCACGACGATCACCTAAATCCGACAGGCTTCTAGAGCATTTTATTTGCCAGCACGAAACCGTCTGCAAGAGATCTGGAAAACGCTATTTTGCCAGATTTTTTTCTGATGTTGGCACGGCGCAGTTTTAATATCATTCTGGGTTGCAAGTTATTGATGATCAACCCCATGTTTTTGTTGGAAAGGGTTTCTGCCATTGATTCCATTGCAATAATGGCGCTCATATCAAGCATAGTAACTTTTGACATGTCAAGAATGACGACTTGTATATCAGGCGTTACTGTTGAAATTGTTTTTAATGCTTTTTGCGCGGAACCAAAAAACAATGGTCCGTTGATGTCGTATACCGCAATTTTATCAGGCAGGTTATAGGCATCATGATTGCTCTCTATTTCTGTGGTTTCCGCCAGACTGACGCTTCTGCGAATGAATAACATTGCGGCAAGCCCCATGCCGACAGCGACAGCAATCGTCATATCAAAGAAAATGGTGAGTAGAAAGCATAAGATTAAAACCAAAACGTCATCTTTGGGGGCAATTTTGACAGTACGAACAAAATGCCTGACTTCGCTCATGTTCCATGCAACCACTAATAATAATGCCGCCATTGAGGCCATGGGCAGGTAGAATAGCAATGGTGACAGTGCCAGTATGGCGATGAGTATGAATAGGCTGTGAACGACTGAGGCCAATGGTAAGCTGCCTCCCGCCTTGATGTTTGCTGTTGTACGGGCAATAGCCGCAGTTGCCGGAAGGCCACCGAATAGCGGTGTAATCATATTACCGATCCCCTGGCCGATAAGTTCATCGTTTGGGTTATGTTTTTTTCCAGACATGCCATCGGCAACCGTTGCGCACAACAATGATTCCAGTGAACCCAGTATCGCAATTGTAATGGCTGAGGGCAGAAGTAACCGGACAAGCTCGAAGCTAAGTCCGATGGGCTTGCCATCGCCACCGGGTAGATTCCAAGGCCATTCAAATGTTGGCAGAATTGCAGGAATCCCATTGCCTGAGATACCGTTAATCTCATAGTGAAATCGGCTGCCGATAGTGGCAACAGAGAAGTCCTGAATGAAATAACTTAACAGTAAGGCGATTATGGAGCCGAAAAACAGAGCAACGAGATGGCCGGGAATTTTAGACCGTACTCGTGGCCAAGCTAACAATATCACAAGTGTCAGCCCGCCAATCAGGGTCTCTTGCCAGTTAATCGTTGGTATTGCATGGAAAATAAATGCAAGTTTGTCAAGGTAGTGGCCATCCATTGACGCTATATCAAGCCCGAGAAAATCTTTTATTTGAAAAGTGGCGATAACTACACCAATGCCTGCGGTAAAGCCGATGATGACAGGGTATGGCACGATTTCAATAAATTTTCCCAGCTTGCTGATACCCATAATAATGAGAATTAAGCCGGCCATGAATCCACTAAGGAGCAGTCCGCCTATGCCAAATTCCTGAACAATTGGCAGTAATACGACAACAAACGCAGCTGTAGGGCCTGATATATTTACTTTTGAGCCACCAGTTAAAGCGATAACAATGCCAGCGATTATTGCTGTGTATAGGCCATGTTGTGGTGGGGTTCCACTGGCAATTGCCAGCGCCATAGAAAGTGGTAATGCAATTACTCCGACAGTTAAACCTGCCAGAATATTCGTTTGAATATCATGGTATGAGGGGTTGCTTTTTAATGATTTTTTTAGTGCAGATAACATGTGTATCCTATTTTTTTACTCTAAAATATTATGTTTACCGATGATTTAATAAGGTTACGTTAAGGAAAATCGGGAGTATTATGTCAGTGTAATGACACAAGACGCCGGGTTGCATATTAAATAGCACAATGTCGATTCTCGCCATAAACGCAGGTAGTTCTTCTTTACGTTTGAGTCTGTTCGTTCAAACTGAAAACAGTTTAAAGCAGTTGGCCAGTGTACATTATAAGGGCATTGATTCTGCCGATTTGTCTTTGCTGGGAAATTTTATTTCGCCGGTTGAGGCTGCGGGCATTACACTGGTTGTGCACCGGGTGGTTCATGGTGGAACGCGACTTGTAACGCCTTGCCGGATTGATGCCACGGTGGAGGCGGAGATTAAACGACTGATACCGCTGGCGCCATTGCATAATCCATCGGCGCTTGAATGGATTCAACTTGCCCGTCGCTTGCTGGGTGAACACGTGTCCCAGGTGGCTGTGTTTGATACGGCGTTTTATCAATCGTTACCGGAGGTCGCGACCATTTACGCAATGCCGCGCGAACTGTGTCGTGAGCATGGCATTCGGCGCTACGGGTTTCATGGCATTGCTCACCGTGCAATGTTAAATCGCTGGGGTGAAGTCCGTCCGGATGTCAGAGGCGGCGGCAGGGTTATTTCCATCCAGCTTGGCTCGGGTTGTTCCATTACCGCTATTGATCACGGTGTGCCAGTGGATACATCCATGGGGTTTTCACCGTTGGAGGGGTTGTTGATGGCAACCCGCTCAGGTGATGTTGACCCGGCAGTCATCATGTTCTTGCAACGACAAGAGGGGATGAATGTCGAAGACGTTGAGCGACTGTTGAACACTCAAAGCGGTTTGCTTGGTGTATCCGATGAAAGTAGTGATATGCAGGTATTGCTGGATTCCGGCAGCCCTGATGCCGAATTGGCGGTCAGTCTGTATTGCTATCGTGTGCGTAAATATATAGGGGCTTATCTGTCAGTGCTGGGTGGTGCTGATGCGATTTTATTTGGCGGTGGTGTGGGTGAAAACAGTGCAAAGATAAGGATGAAAATTCTTCAGGACATGCAATGGTTGGGTGTGAGCCTGGATTTGTTCCGGAATGATAATGTTACGGGAAAAGAGTTGTGTATCAGTGCTGCGGACAGCCAGACTGATGTGTGGGTGATGCCTGTGGACGAGGCGCGGGTGATGGCGCTTGATGCGGTCGCTATAATGAATAACGTGGAGGGTTTGCCGTGAGCAATACAGGTGAAAATGTTACAGCAGTGCAGCCACTTTCTACGGATGAGTTGACGCGAATCAACGCCTATTGGCGTGCTGCCAACTATCTTTCAGTGGGACAGATTTACCTACGGGATAATGCCCTGCTCAAAAAACCGTTGACGCTTGCGCACGTCAAGGCAAGGCTGCTTGGCCATTGGGGGACCACGCCGGGGTTGAATTTTATCTATGTCCACCTGAATCGTGTCATCAAACGTGACGACCTGAGTGTGATCTACCTCACCGGGCCGGGGCATGGTGGTCCCGGCCTGGTGGCCAATACGTATCTTGAAGGCACCTATAGCGAACGCTACCCCAACATCAGCCAGGATGCCGAGGGCATGAAAAAACTGTTTAAACAGTTTTCTTTCCCCGGCGGTATTCCCAGCCATGTTGCGCCCGAAACACCGGGTTCTATCCATGAAGGTGGTGAGCTGGGCTATGTGCTTTCCCACGCCTATGGAGCAGTGTTGGATAATCCAGGTTTGATCGCCGCCTGTGTAGTGGGTGATGGTGAGGCAGAGACCGGGCCGCTGGCAACTGCCTGGCATTCCAACAAGTTTCTCAATCCTGTCACCGATGGTGCGGTATTGCCCATACTGCATCTTAACGGGTACAAGATTGCCAACCCCACGGTGCTTGCCCGGATCAGTCACGATGAATTGGAAAAGCTGTTTGTCGGTTATGGTTACCAGCCCTATTTTGTTGAAGGCGCGGACCCTGGCGTGATGCATCAAAAAATGGCCGTAACGCTGGATACGGTTATCGCCAGGATCAAACGCATTCAGGAGGATGCCAGAATAAGCGGTAACCAGCCCCGGGCGCGCTGGCCCATGATTATATTGCGCTCGCCCAAAGGGTGGACAGGGCCAAAAGAAGTGGATGGCAAAAAGGCTGAGGATTACTGGCGTTCTCACCAAGTACCGTTTGGCAACCTTGCCACCAACCCAGGGCATCTTGAGTTGCTTGAACAATGGATGAAAAGCTACAAGCCGGAAGAGCTGTTTGATCATAACGGTACTTTACGCGAAGAACTTGCGGCGCTGGCGCCTGAAGGTGAACGACGTATGGGCGCCATTCCTCATGCCAACGGTGGCCAGTTGTTGAAAGATCTGGTCATGCCTGATTTTCGCAATTATGCGCTGGAGGTGACAGAGCCGGGGCAAAGTGCAGGTGAGGCAACACGCGCGATGGGCGAACTGTTGCGTGATGTGATGAAGCTCAATTCCGAGACAAAAAACTTTCGTGTATTCGGGCCGGACGAAACCGCCTCTAACCGACTGGGTGCATTATTCGAAGTTACCAACCGGGCATGGCAGGCGCAAACCTTGCCGGAAGATGACCATCTTGCAACAGATGGCCGGGTCATGGAAATTCTCAGTGAGCACACCTGCCAGGGCTGGCTGGAAGGATACCTGCTCACCGGTCGTCATGGCCTTTTTTCCTGTTATGAGGCCTTTATCCACATTGTGGATTCCATGTTTAACCAGCATGCCAAGTGGCTCAAGGTCACCGGCAAGGAAATTTCCTGGCGGCAGCCCATTGCATCGCTCAACTATTTGTTGACCTCTCATGTCTGGCGCCAGGATCACAACGGGTTTTCTCATCAGGACCCCGGTTTTATTGATCATGTGATGAATAAAAAGGCTGATATTATCCGTGTTTATCTGCCGCCCGATGCCAATACCCTGTTGCATGTTACCGATACCTGTTTGCGTTCAAAAAACCTCATCAACGTTATTGTTGCGGGTAAACAACCACAGCTTCAATGGCTCACTATGGATGCCGCGATTAAACATTGCAGTGCGGGTATTGGCATCTGGGATTGGGCCAGTAATGACCAGGGTAATGAGCCGGATGTCATTATGGCTTGTGCAGGGGATGTGCCTACGCTGGAAACCCTGGCGGCCGTGGATTTGTTGCGGCAGCATCTTCCGGAACTGAAAATCAGAGTGATTAATGTCGTGGATTTGATGACGCTACAGCCGCAGAGTGAGCACCCCCATGGACTGGCTGATAAGGATTTTGATGCCCTCTTTCCAGCCAATATTTCGGTGATTTTTGCCTACCACGGTTACCCATGGCTGATTCATCGCCTGACCTATCGACGTGCGTGCCACCATCATTTACATGTGCGTGGTTACAAAGAGGAGGGCACCACCACAACCCCCTTTGATATGGTAGTGCTGAACGATATGGATCGCTACCACTTGGTGGAGGATGTTATCGACCGGGTACCCGCATTGGCGGCAAGCGCCGTTTATCTCAAACAGAAAATGCGCGATAAGTTAATTGAGCACAAAGCGTATATTGTTGAATATGGGCAAGACTTGCCGGAGATCCGGGGCTGGAAATGGTCTGTTTGATTTCCGCCTTTTTCCGCCCCAATAAACCCCCCGGCATAGCCGGGGGGCAAAAGTTGCGGTCAGGCAGTTGTTATTGGAATACTTCAACGAAGGACATCATACCGGTGTCTGCGTGTTCGAGGATGTGACAATGGAACTGCCAGCCACCCGAGCGCCCTCGTTTACCCATTTCGAGATTGGCGTTTTCGATGACGGCAACGCCGCCGTTTGCCTCAATATCCGCACCGGTGAGACCCTCTGCGGGTGAGAAGTCGATGGCAATTTTGGTGACCGACACCGAGCCCATGGGGCCATTGCGGGCAGGCAGATTAACCATGTCAACGTTTTCCAGTTGTGGTGCAGGGACTACTTCCAGCACATTGCCATCTTTATCTTTGTAGATGGTCTCCAGTACCTGGAAGAAGAAACCGTGCAGGTGGAATGGATGGTCGCCGCCTGTCATGTTGACCAGATTCCACACCTGGATTTCGCCAACCTGCGCGTCAGGTGCATCGTGGGTGGTGACTTCGTTAAAGGTTTTACCGTTGATGAGGAATTTGATCATGCCATTGGCCATAGGCATGCTGTGGCCAAATTTGAGCGTGGTCTCAGCAGCACCAGTCGTGTCGATGGGCTCGATGGTGCGCAGATGCCTGGGCAGTTTAAGTTTTTTGGCGTGTTTGTGTCCTTTTTTGAATACCAGGCGCATGAGCGGGATATCGGGATAATTGCCGTCCATTTCATCATCGCCCATCATCACCATGCCGTTGTCCATGATATCAATGGTGTGACGACCGCGAGCGGTGTCTTTCCAATACACGATCAGCTCGCTGCCCGGTTTGCCTTTGGGGATAAACATGATGTCAGCACGTTGTCCGGGCACCAGAAACACGTCATCCATATCCCGGATGGGGGTTTCCAGCAGGCCACCATCGCCACCGATGCGGGTCAGCTTGTGTCCTGGTACAGCAACACGCATGAAGCGCGTATTGGCGATATTCACCATGCGCCAACGGATAGGCTCACCGGATTTAACGTGCATGGTGGGCATCTGGCGGCCATTGACCAGCAGGGTGTTACCGGTACGACCGTTGATTTTTTTCAACAGGACTTCTTCCGGCGTACCTACGAAAGCTTCTTCGACCTGACCGTTTTCATCAAGCAACACATCATCGAGAACCAGTATTTTTTGTTTGGTTTTGCGAATATGCTTGTTGATATTGCGTTTTTTCTCGGATACCAGTAACGCGCCCGCCAGACCTTTTTCGACCTGTTCGTTGGAGCGGACATGTGGGTGATACCAGAACAGCGAGGCCTCTTTCAGCTCATACTGATAGGTGAATGTTTCACCAGGCTGTAAAGGATTTTGCGCGACCGAGGCGCCATCCATGTCCGCAGGCAGGCGCAGGCCATGCCAATGGATAGTGGTGGGCTCCGGTAGATTGTTGGTGAAGTGAATGATCAGAGTGTCACCCACCGTGCCACGAATCAGTGGCCCCGGCACGGTGCCGTTATAGGTATACACCTTGGAAGGCACGCCAGGGATCATTTCCACATAATCCTCGCGTGCCTCCAGATTAATTTCCACAATGTGTGGATCGGGGTTGATATCTTCCAGCAGTTGCAAGCCGAAGGCCTCGGCTTTGGTGCGTTTGCTGAAGTATTTGTCATGACGCTTATCATGGCGTTTGTCATGATGTGGCTTATGGTGCGTTTGTTGATGACGTTTTTCGTGATTGCGGTCATGCGATTTGCCTGCATTGGCAAGTGGTAGCGCGAGCGCAAGGCAAAGTGATGTTGCGATGATTAATGGTTTCATATCGCGGTGTCTCCGTGTTTTTTATTCAGACAACCCCCGCTGAAATCCACTGAGGATTTCAGCAGCCCGTTTGCGCCTCCCTGGCGTAGTGTGAATCTTGTCAGCGGCGGTTCGATTGAACTTTCGTTATATTTCGAGTGGCTAACGTTATAGGGAATATCACTAGACTCTCCTGACAGTCAAATAATTGACGGAGCGCAGGGATGTTGTTGAGTGGAACTGTGAACCAGGACACACTTTGGCGTGCTATATCATTAAATTTGTGACGCAATTGTTTTTTGGTATGTGTCGTAATCGGTGTTTTTTTGCGGCATTGTCATGAAAAATCCGGCGCTTAAACCGTAATATCAAGAAGGTTATTTCATGGCGGCGGAAAATGTTGGCAATACCCGCAGCCGCTATTGAAAACCGGAGAGCGGGTGCAGGTGGCCGATGGCCCCGTGTTGCACATTGCCTTTTTTCTGGTATTTCTGAGGGAAAGTCGCCGACGTTGGGTATACAATAACAGCCAATCATTTTTGTCACGCAGGCCTCGCAGGTTCAAAGCTCTTCCATGTCCCAACTCAATCCCCGTCAGAAAGAGGCGGTGCGTTACATTGATGGCCCGTTACTGGTGCTGGCTGGTGCCGGGTCCGGCAAGACCCGCGTAATCACGCAAAAAATCGTGCATCTGGTACAAAATTGCGACATCAAAGGCCACCATATCACTGCGGTGACCTTTACCAATAAGGCCTCCCGTGAAATGCAGGCTCGCCTTAAAGGTGAGCTGAAGGCTGCCGAGCGTCGTGGTATGCGTGTTTCCACCTTTCACAACCTGGGCCTGAATATTCTCAAGCGTGACGGCAAGGCGCTGGGGTTGCGCAAAGGTTTTTCCATCTACGATTCACAGGATTCGCAGGCGCTGATCAAGGAATTGATGCGCCGGGCCTTTGATGCCGATGACGAGGCGCAGGCAATGCAGTGGCAGATATCCCACTGGAAAAATGACATGACCAGTCCTGCACAAGCGCAGGCTTCGGCCAATGGCGACCCCAGGCTGGTGGCCGCTTCAATGTTGTATGAGCAATACAATCATCACCTGCGGGCTTACAACGCTGTGGATTTTGATGACCTCATCGGCCTGCCCGCACAACTGTTCAGCGAATTTCCCGAGGTGCTGGAGCGCTGGCAGAATCGTATTCGCTACCTGCTGGTGGACGAATACCAGGACACCAACAGTGCCCAGTACCGGCTGGTGCAAAGTCTGGTGGGTGTGCGCGGCGCATTGACCGTGGTGGGCGATGACGACCAGTCTATTTATGCCTGGCGTGGTGCGCAGCCGGAAAATCTGGCCCTGCTATCGCAGGATTTTCCCACGCTCAAGGTCATCAAGCTGGAACAAAATTATCGCTCCACTGGCCGTATTCTGAAAGCTGCCAACCAGCTTATCGACAATAACCCGCACGTATTTGAAAAACGCCTGTGGAGTGAGCTGGGCTATGGTGACCCCATAAAAGTCGTGCAGGCGCGTAACGAAGATCACGAGGCGGAACAGGTGGTGTCACGACTGCTAGCGCACAAATTCCAGAACGGTGGCCGTTTTAGCGATTACGCCATTTTGTATCGCGGCAATCACCAGTCACGGTTGTTTGAAAAGGGGTTGCGCGAAAACCAGCTGCCGTACCAGATTTCCGGCGGCACCTCATTTTTTGCCTATCAGGAAGTGAAAGACATCATGGCCTACCTGCGTCTGCTGGTGAACCCGGAAGACGACAACGCCTTCGTGCGCGTGGTTAACACACCACGGCGTGAAATCGGCCCGGCCACACTGGAGAAAATCGCCACCTATGCAGGTGAGCGGGGTATCAGCCTGTATGCTGCCTGCGATGAGCTGGGGTTGGAAATGCAACTGAGTGAACGCGCCCTGACCCGGGTGCGGGAATTTGTCCGCTGGCTGGCAGCGAAAGCAGAACTGGCCGAGCGTGGTGACCCGGTGGCCGCAGTCAAAGAAGTCATCAGCGATATTCGCTACGAAGACTGGTTGCTCGATACCTGTAGCGATCCCAAAAGCGCCGAACGCCGCATGGCCAATGTGCACGAGCTGGTGGACTGGCTGACGCGCATGGCGGAGAAAGGTGAGGGTGATGCCGGGCTTGGTGAATTGGTGGCGCAAATGACATTAATGGACATCCTCGAACGGAATGAAGACGAAAAGCGTGATGACTGTATTTCATTGATGACTCTGCACGCCGCCAAAGGTCTGGAATTCCCCCACGTATTTGTGGTGGGTATGGAAGAAAACCTGTTGCCCCATCACGCCAGCCTGGAGGCCGACGATATAGAAGAAGAGCGGCGTTTGGCGTATGTTGGCATTACCCGGGCGCAAAAAACGCTGACGTTCACCATGTCCGCCCGCCGTCGCAAGCACGGCGAAATCGTGGACTGTGAGCCCAGCCGGTTTTTGAGTGAACTGCCCGAGGACGATCTGCTGTGGGAAGGCCGGGGCGAGCAGGTTGATCCCGAAGAGCGCCAGGAACGTGGCCGCGCTCATCTGGCTAATTTGCGTGATATGCTGGGCTAGGAGTCTGCCGGACTTAGGGTGAATCTACTGCGAAAAAACCATTTCGGCCCATTTTCTCGATCCTTTTCGTTGAAGCGGCCCGTGCAGAACGGCACAAAATGATGGACAGGAGTGATTTTACGGTATTGGCAATGCGTTACCTGCTGACTTTTTTTCTACTGTTTAGTCTGGCTGCCGGGCACGCGGTCAGAGCAGCTTCTGTGGACGTGGACGAAGACGGAAATCTGTCTGTGCCGGAGAACCTGCGACTCGTCACCAGCCAGGACATGGCAGCCCTGAGCAGGCTGTCCCGCAAAAATGGCGTACCCATCCTGCTGATGTTTGCCACCGAAGACTGCCATTACTGCAAACGCCTGGAAGCAGAAGTGCTGGGCCCTATGCGCCTTGCCGGAATTGATCCACAGCGCGTGATTTTGCGTAAAGTGATGATGGATGCATACGATACCCTGCGCGATTTCGATGGACGTGAACGTAACGCAGAAAACTTTGCCATCGATCAAGGCGTGGACGTTGTGCCCACCTTGCAGCTGCTGGATGCAACAGGCAGGGAGCTGGTGCCAAAAATTGTCGGTTATCAGACGCCCGGCTTGTACGATGACTACCTTGAAAAAGCGATAGCGGTTTCCCAGTCGCTGTTAGAGAAAAAATAAGAACGGGTTAGTGCTTATTTTCTAACGGTTTGTGTCTGTTCCTGCGATTTATTCTCCAGCCTTTCCGGTTTTGCCTTGTCTGCACCACATAAATAAATTGGGGTTTCCTCCGGTCCCACGAGCACACAGATCCGGGCGGGGTTGGGAAGGGGAATGGTTTCACTGTATTATCTGCAAGTGTTGGTTTAGGTTTTTTACTTATCGACAGGTGGAAGCGAGTATGAAATACAGCGTTAATATATTTATATTGATCAGCCTGCTTATATCAGGATGTGGCGGCGGTGGTAATTCCACACCAAATTTATCTGTGGGCGGCCTGCCTACAGATACAAGCATTGATTTTAAATTGTTTCCTGACAATTATTTTACAAATTATGACGTGTCTGCGGCTTTAACCGGGGCGGATAATCAAGGGAGAACTTACACAGGCAACACCACCGAAAAAACATTAAATGAAACTGTATTTTTGGGTGATCCAGCGATACCTGTTCAAACTGATATGGTATTTACGATTTCCAATGGCGGCTTTGGGGCGGCTTCACTGACAAGTTATTATAGCGTTGACGCTGGTGACAGGCGTTTTTTGGGTAGTCGAAATAATAATGTTGAAACCGTCTCAGCGACGACAACGCCAATTCCCGAAACCGCCAATATAGGGGATGCCGGAGTAATAGGGACATATATTGATAATTCCAACGCTGAAACATCGTTGTCCTGGAAGCTTGAAGATGGCTTTAATGGCAACGCAAAACTGGTATTGTCAAACGTTACAAATGATCAATCCGGCGTGCTGGATAATACATTCACCACGACATATCTGATTAAACCGGATGGAAGCAGATTGTCGGTTGAGCTGAAAACATTTAATGCCAATATCAATACGGAAGTTACGCTGACGGGAAATTATTAACCCTGTGTTTTCCGGTGGGCCGGCAGTCAGTCCTTGTGGGTGTCGTGCAACAGTTTGTTGGCCTCTTCCAGCAAAAAATATTTAAACGCCTGAGCCACCGTGGACAGGCGTTTACCTTTTCTGTGCATCACGTACCAGTGACGCACGATGGGGAAGTCCTCAACGTCCAGAATCACCAGCTTGCCCAGTGCCAGTTCCATCTCCAGCGTATCCCGTGACAACAGTCCCAACCCCAACCCGGCCTGTACCGATTGTTTGATGGCCTCGTTACTGGCGATTTCCATGCCGGTGCTGATCTGGACCTCATGCTGGGTAAAAAACCGCTCGATGGCGTCACGGGTGCCGGAGCCACGTTCGCGGGTCAGGAATACCTCGTCTTCCAGTCGTTGCAGCGGGATATTGCTTTGCTTTGCCAGCGCGTGCGTGGGTGGGGCGACAATCACCAACGGGTTTTCCATAAACGCTCCTGCCTCCAGGTTGGCGCCCTCAGGAGGCTGGCCCATTACCACCAGATCCACCTGGTTCTGGTTCAGCTGCTCCAGCAGGGCCTTGCGGTTGGTAACGTCCAGCGTGACGGTGACACCGGGAAAGCGTTTGTGGAAGGTGCCCAGTAAAGTGGGCACAAAATAGTTGGCAGTGGAGGCCACAGAGATGCTCAGCCGCCCCTGATATGCCCCTTTAAGTCCATTGATAACCTCGTCGGCCTCGGTCAGCAATTGGCCGATTGAACGACTGTAATGGTAAATCTCCCGGCCTGCCTCCGTCATGTAAATCTGTTTTCCAAGCTTCTCGAATAGTGGCAGACCGACGTTTTCTTCCAGTTGTTTTATCTGCATGGACACTGCCGGCTGGCTCAAATGCAGCTCGTCTGCCGCTTTCCGGAAGCTTAGCAGGCGGGCGGTGGCTTCAAAGACCTGAAGCTGGCGGATGGTGAGGTGCATGGGCCGGTAAAAACCTGTGTGAATTATTAGCTAAGTAAATACTTATGTATATCATCAAAATAATTTAGTTTTAATTATGAGTCATCTTAAGTATTGTTAGCAACCCTTTCGGGAGGGCTATGCAGTGCCCATAATTTGTTTCGCCCCCGGGTGTGGTCTGGCGAAAACCCCGAAACCGGATTTTTAGCGATTTGTTTTTTACAACAGGAGATTGAAATGGATCAATCCGCACGTTATGCAGACCTGAGCCTGAATGAAGATGATTTGATTGCAGGTGGTGAGCACATTCTGGTTGCCTACACCATGCAACCGGCAACCGGCTACGGTTATCTGGAAGTGGCAGCCCATATCGCTGCGGAGTCTTCAACCGGCACCAACGTAGAAGTCTCTACGACGGATGACTTCACCAAAGGCGTTGATGCCCTGGTGTATGAAATCGACGAAGCCAAAGGCATTATGAAAGTTGCCTATCCAAACGATCTGTTTGACCGCAACATCATTGATGGCCGCACCATGATCGTATCCTTCCTGACCCTGGCGATTGGTAACAATCAGGGCATGGGCGATTGCGCCAATCTGCAAATGCAGGATTTCTTCGTGCCGCCGCGTATGTTGCAGCTGTTCGACGGCCCCGCCAAAGACATCAGCGACATGTGGCGCATCCTGGGGCGTCCACAGGTAGACGGCGGCTACATTGCCGGTACCATTATCAAGCCCAAGCTGGGCTTGCGCCCTGAGCCCTTTGCTGAAGCGGCCTACCAGTTCTGGTTGGGTGGTGATTTCATCAAAAACGACGAACCGCAGGGCAATCAGGTTTTTTGTCCCATGAAGAAAGTTATTCCTCTGGTCGCGGATGCCATGAAACGGGCGCAGGACGAAACCGGCGAAGCCAAACTGTTCTCCGCCAACATCACCGCTGATGATCATCACGAAATGTGCGCGCGTGCTGACTTCGTGCTGGAGACTTTTGGCCCGGACGCCGACAAGGTCGCCTTCCTGGTTGATGGTTATGTCGGTGGTCCCGGCATGGTCACAACGGCCCGCCGTAACTATCCGGGGCAGTACCTGCATTATCATCGTGCCGGTCATGGCGCGGTAACCTCGCCGTCGTCCGTGCGCGGTTACACAGCATTTGTGCTGGCCAAGATGTCGCGTCTGATGGGGGCTTCCGGTATCCATGTCGGTACCATGGGCTTCGGTAAAATGGAAGGCGGCGCCGATGACCGCATTATCGCTTACATGATCGAGCGTGAAGAGTGTGAAGGTCCGTTCTACTACCAGAAATGGGATGGCATGAAGCCCACCACACCCATTATCTCTGGTGGCATGAACGCACTGCGCTTGCCCGGTTTCTTTGAGAACCTGGGGCACGGCAACGTCATCAACACCTCTGGTGGTGGTTCCTACGGCCACATCGACAGTCCCGCTGCCGGCGCAACCTCATTGCGTCAGGCCTTTGATTGCTGGAAGCAGGGTGCGGACCCCATTGAGTACGCAAAAGAGCACAAAGAATTTGCCCGTGCCTTCGAGTCTTTCCCGGGAGATGCCGACAGACTCTTCCCAGGCTGGAGAGACAAGCTGGGCGTTCACAAGTAAGCCTGAACCGACCCAGGTGTGAAATCTGTTACGTTCAGTAGCAGAAGCAATACAGGAAGCCCTCGCCGTTTGGTGAGGGCTTTTTTTCTCCAAGGGTGAGCGCACCCAAACGAGGAACGTGCACGTTCCTGATTCCGTTTGTTCTTGTGGCCGACAATATCGGTCAATCAAATCTGTAAATGCCGATGGTGAATACGATGAGTGACAGCGATCAGTATAAAATTACAAAAGAACCTTTTTATCAGGCGCAGGGCAAGGAGATTGCCTTGTACGAAGCGGCCTATGAAGCCCGCCTGCCGGTGATGATCAAGGGCCCTACAGGCTGCGGTAAATCTCGTTTTATTGAGCACATGGCCTGGAAGCTGAATAAGCCGCTGATCACCGTGGCCTGCAACGAAGACATGACCGCCTCTGATCTGGTGGGGCGCTATCTGTTGGATGCCAACGGCACCCGCTGGCTGGACGGCCCACTTACCGTGGCGGCGCGCATTGGCGCGATCTGCTATCTCGATGAAATCGTCGAGGCACGGCAGGATACCACGGTGGTGATTCATCCGCTGACTGATCACCGTCGTCAGTTGCCGCTGGATAAAAAAGGTGAGCTGATCGACGCGCACCCCGATTTCCAATTAGTGATTTCCTATAATCCCGGTTATCAAAGCCTGATGAAGGATTTGAAACAATCCACCAAGCAGCGCTTCAGTGCGTTGGATTTCGATTACCCGGACACCAAGGTGGAGGTGGGCATCGTTGCCAGGGAAGCGAACGTGGATGAAGACATGGCTGCCAGATTGGTGAAGGTTGCCCACACTGCGCGCAATCTCAAAGGTCACGGCCTTGATGAAGGCATTTCCACACGTCTGCTGGTATATGCTGCCACTCTGATGGCCAAAGGTATTGATGCGCCGGATGCCTGCCGCATGGCGCTGGTGCGCCCCATCACCGATGACGCGGATATTCGCAGCACGCTGGACCATGCGATTGACGCAGTGTTTGCCGGATAACGGTAAATACCGGTGTGAGGCAATGCCATGATCATCAGTGAAAGCGAACTGCAAATCTATCGCGCGCAACTGAAGTGCGGTTTCAAAGACCTCGATGAAGTTTTTGGTGACTGTATGGATGAAGCGCTCGCCAGCTTGTCTGTGCAGGGTGTGAAGGATTATCTTGAAGGCGCTTCGCTGGTTTGTGCCATTGGCCGGGGTTTTGAGCCGGTACTGGTCTATCTGGAAGAAATGCCACAGGTTGCCGCAGCGCTGGGTGAAGGCACATTGTCGCTGGTGTCGCAAACCGTGTGGAAAATGTCACGTACCCCCAATGGCCGGGCGATTCCGGCATTTGTGCAAACCATTGCGGAAGCAGCAAGACGGCTGGGTAGTGAAGATTCACTGCGGCATTACGTTGAGCTGCTGCTCGATATGATGACGCGTACTACGGGCTCCATTCACGGTTTTCATAGCACGATTCCCAGCCCCGGGTTGCCGGAGTTGTTGAATCAAATGCCTTATCTGCTGAGCCAGCTATCGCTGGAAGGTCTTAAAAACTGGATCGATTACGGTATTCGTAATTACGAAACTCACCCTGAGCGACAAACGGACTATTTCTGCCTGCAATCTGCCGACAGTCGTGCAATTTTGCAGCGTGAGCGACATGGCACCCTGTTCATTGATAACGAACGCAGACTTGATCTGTACCTGAAGGCCTTGTGGGAAGAAGAGCCGCGCCTTGTGCCGTACTCCAATGCCTTTGACGAATTGCGTAAACCGCTTCCCTATTACGATGCCCTGGGCATGCGTGTGCCGGATGTGTACGACGATATTGATGGTGTGCCGGGTATTGACCGCTATCGGGCGCTATTGGCGCATATGGCAGCACATCAGCGTTGGACGACGGCGATTATTGCCGATAACTACAGTCCGTTTCAGCGTATTGCCATTGAATTGCTGGAAGACTCAAGAGTGGAATATCTGGCGATACAGGCGTATCCCGGTCTGGCCGGCTTGTTTCTGGCATTGCATCCGCAACCGGTTGAAGGTGCCTGTAACCCGGAAGAGGAATCCTGCATCCGGCATCGTCTGGCGATGTTGTCTTATGCCATTCTGAATCCTGATCACCCATACAGGAATGAAGATATTCTTGAATTTGTGGCGCGCTTCCGCGCATTAATGGCAAGCGGTGAAGGCTCTACGTCAGCGGTTGCAAAAATTGCCATTTCCTTTATTGCCCGTACCCGTCGGCAGTCAGATCAGCTGCCGAATATCCGTTTCGAAAATACCGAGGTTGAGTATCGTGATGACAATCGACATATGTGGCGTTTTATTGAGGAGGGTGATGAAGAGGAAATGTTTGAAGAACAGCGCAGGCTGGAACCGGAAGATCATGAACCGGAAGGTCTGCCGCCGCGGCATTATCCTGAATGGGATTACCATAGCAAAACATATCGCCCGGACTGGGTAAGCCTGTACGAGAGTTTACACCCAAAAGGCAATGCTGCTGATGTCGACAAATTACTGGATAAACACGCAGCTCTGGCAAAGCGCCTGCAACAAATCCTCGACATGCTGAAACCTCAGCATTATGTGCGTGTGCGCTATCAGGAAGAAGGCAGTGAACTGGATCTGGATGTGGCAATTCGTTCGCTTATTGATCTTAAAAGCGGCAGCATGCCGGACCCGCGCATCAACATGATCCACAAACATGACGGCCGTGACATAGCCGTCATGTTGTTGTTAGACCTGTCAGCCTCGTTGGCAGATACCCCGGAGGGTTGCGAGCAAACCATTTTGCAACTGAGCCAGGAGGCGGTAGCCTTGCTGGGTTGGTCTATTGACCGCCTGGGGGACAAATTTGCCATTGCGGGCTTTTCATCAAATACCCGGCATGAAGTACGCTATCAGCATATTAAAGGTTACAGCGAAACCTGGAATGACGAAGTGAAAAGCCGACTGGCAGCAATGGAGGCCGGTTATTCCACACGTATGGGTGCTGCGTTGCGTCATGCCGCGCATTATCTTGGTGCGCAACAGGCCGATAAAAAATTACTGCTGGTGCTCACCGACGGTGAGCCTTCCGATATTGATGTCAGCGATGAGCGTCTGCTCATCGAAGATGCGCACAAAGCGGTGCAGGAGTTGGACCAGCAGGGAATTTTCACCCATTGTGTGAATCTTGACCCCCAGGCCGACGAATATGTCACGGATATTTTTGGCCGCAATTACACAGTGATTGATCGCGTTGAACGCCTGCCGGAAAAATTGCCACAGTTGTTTCTGTCGTTAACCAAATAGGATGCTGTGGGCGGTGATTGCTAAACCCGCTGCTCAACAACAAACAACGTCAATAAATCATCCAGAAACCGGCGGCCTTTTTCCGTAGGCTGAATTCGTTTCAGTGTTCGTTCAAGCAAACCGGCCTCTTCAGCTGCACGCAGAGGGGAGGCAATCAATACAAGCTGCTGGCCCGTATGTGCAGGAAACAGAGCAGGCTCAAAACCTGCGTTTAAACGCAATGCATTCATCATGAACTCCAGGCCCACATCCTTGCGCGTCAAAACACGTTCACTTTGAATACCCTGCGCAGTACCCGCCGTATCCATAAAGGCTTGTGGCTGACGCTGTTTGGCAAGGCGGGTAATGGTCTGTTGTGCGGCATCAGTAATTTTGCCATGGGCACCTGCGCCCAATCCCAGATAGTCACCAAACTGCCAATAATTCAGGTTATGTGCACACTGACGTTTTTCTTTGGCGTAAGCCGATATTTCGTATTGCCCATAACCGGCCTTGGCTAGCTGCTGTTGTCCGGTCTGCTGTATTCGCCAGACCCGGTCATTATCTGGCAGCACGGGTGGTTGTGCATGAAATTGCGTATTGGGTTCAAGCGTGAGCTGATACCAGGAAATATGCGTAGGCTCAAGATCAATGGCCGTGGCCACATCTTCAGCGGCTTGCGTCAGCGTCTGGTTTGGCAGGGCAAACATCAGGTCGAGATTAAAATTGTCAAAGCCCGCAGCATGCGCCATTTCTACGGCACGAATGGCCTCGCCCCGGCCATGGATACGGCCAAGCGCTTGCAGTGCATCATCGTGAAAACTCTGCACACCGATGGACAGGCGGTTAATGCCCAACGCCCGGTATTCACGAAACTTTTCCTGTTCAGCCGTACCGGGGTTGGCTTCGAGAGTGATCTCGGCATCGGCATTAATGCTCAACCGGGCACGCAGACCGGACAGCAATTGACCCAGCGCCTCGGGCGAAAACAGGCTAGGGGTGCCGCCGCCCATAAACACACTCACTATCCGTCGTCCCCAGATGCGCGGCAGGTCCTGTTCGAGATCCCGCAACACAGCATCAACGTAAACGGTCTCGGGCACCGTGTCTTTCAGCGCATGAGAATTAAAGTCGCAATACGGGCATTTGCGAATACACCACGGCAGGTGAATATACAGGGATAGGGGTGGTAAGGCGGTAAATTGAAACACAGGCGTCCGATTCTCGGTTATCAGGCATGCTATGTTATGGCCTGCTCATGACAAAAACCACACCTATGACTCACCGTAACGCCATCCTCAAAGACCTGCAACGCATTCCCGGCGTGGGGCCGTCCATCGCGGCGGACCTGTGCGGACTGGGCATCACGGCTGTGCAGGATTTATGCGACCGCGACCCCGAGGAATTATACGAGGAACTGTGTGTGCAAGTTGGCCAGCCTGTGGACCGTTGCGTGTTATATGTGTTTCGCTGTGCGGTTTGGTTTGCGCGCCATGGGGCTACCTGCCCTGATCCTGCTTCGGAAAAACACAAATGGTGGAACTGGAAAGACCCGGCATGAACGGCCTGAGTGTGATTGATCTGTGTACCCGTGGGCGTGGCCCTTACTCACTGCACATTGCGCCTGGGGAATGCATCAGCCTGCGCGGCGATTCCGGCAGCGGCAAATCATTGTTGTTGCGCGCCATCGCCGATCTCGACCCGCATGACGGACAGGTGTTGCTGGATGGCGTGGCTTGTGCGCAATTCACTGCGCCGCAATGGCGCAAACAGGTTGCCCTGCTACCGGCTGAAAGCCATTGGTGGAAAGACGAAGTGGGCGCTCACTTTTCGGGTGAGGAATGTCCCTGGTTCGAGACACTCGGCTTCAGCGCAGAAACAATGCACTGGCAGGTAAGCCGACTCTCCAGTGGCGAAAAACAACGCCTGGCCCTGGCGCGAATATTAATGAATACCCCCCGCGTCCTGCTGCTGGACGAACCCACCGCCAGCCTGGATGCCGGCAATGCGGCCGCAGTGGAAACGCTCATCGGTGAATACCGCCGGGACACCGGTGCTGCCGTATTGTGGGTAAGTCACGATGCCCGGCAGGCTGCACGGGTGGGAGACCGGCATTTACAGCTCAGCACCACAACACTGATTGAGGGCGCACCATGATCACCCTCGACGCTCTAGACCTTGCCCTCGCTGCCGGACTGGTGCTGACCATGGCTGCGTTAAGCTGGCGCATGCAGCTCGGTCTCAGCGGACAACTGCTCATCGCGGGTATGCGCACCGTGGTGCAGCTGCTGCTTATCGGACTGGTGCTGAAGGCACTGTTTGCCAATGTCGATTTGCTCTGGGTGGCCGGTATCTCGCTGGTCATGCTGCTGGCCGCCGGACGCGAAGTCATGGCCCGCCAACAACGGCGCTTCACCGGCTGGTGGGGTTTTGGCATGGGCACCGGCGCAATGTTTATCTCATCCTTCGCCATTACCGTGCTGGCATTGACCACCATGGTGGCCACCGATCCCTGGTACGACCCGCAATACGCCGTCCCCCTGCTGGGCATGTTACTGGGCAACACCATGAGCGGTATCGCACTGGCATTGGATCGCCTCACCAGCACAGCATGGCAACAACGCGCCGTTATCGAACAACGCCTGATGCTGGGCGCCACCCGACTGCAAGCCATAGCTGAAATTCGCCGCGACGCCATGCGCAGCGGCATGATGCCCATCATTAACGCCATGGCCGCCGCCGGACTGGTGAGCCTGCCGGGTATGATGACCGGGCAGATTCTCGCGGGCAGCCCACCACTGGAAGCCGTGAAATATCAGATTTTGATCATGTTTTTGATCAGTGCCGGAACCGGATTCGGGGTAACCGCAGCACTGTGGCTAGGTTCAAAAAGGCTGTTCGATGAACGACACCGGTTACGGCTGGACAAGCTCACCGGACCGCGTAACGGATGATCCTAATCAGTTGAATCGACTGCGAACCGCCAACGGCAGATAACATAGAAAACCACTGAGGAATAACGGTATGATGTCGCTACCTGTTTCAGCAAGGATGCGAAAATGTAAATTCGTCATCAAGGTGTAATCAGGGGTGCAGTACGTGAATGGTGTAAATGACTGGATTGGCCTCGCACGCGAGGAACTGGCAAAACTGAATGTAGACGAAGTCCGGCAATCAGGCCTGCTGCCCGGTGGCGGCAAGCAGTTTTTCCCGGTTATCGGCTACCCGCCATTAACCATGTTCTCCAAAATGGACGATGCCGCCCTGTTCCAGGATTTTGCCCAACGCCCGGCCAGCAAAACCATCGCCTACGGCCATATACCTTTTTGTCCCTCGCGCTGCACCTTTTGTCACTGGATCACCAAAACCAAAACCAAAGCCGAAGAAGTTGACGTTTATCTCGACCATCTCGAACAGGAAATGTCCCTGTACCGCAGCAAAATGGGTATGGATGCCATTCCCGCCAGCTCCGTACTCATTGGCGGCGGCACCCCCACTTATTTATCACCACAACAAATGGCGCGGTTTCTCGCCGCTTTTACCCGGCACTTTGATTTAAGCGACTGCACTCAGTTTTCCATTGAAGCCGAACCCACCACCCTGCTGGGCAAGGAAGGCCTGGAAAAACTCGCCATTATGAAAGACTACGGCGTACACCGCATCAGCCTCGGCGTACAATCCTTCGATGACCCCGTACTCGCCACCATGGGCCGCACCCACAATAATGCAGACACACTGAAATCCATCCAACAAATGCGCCGCGCAGGTATTGACAATATTTTTATCGATCTGATTTACGCCTACCCCGGCCAAACCGTAGAACAATGGGTAGAAAATATGCTCACCGCCGTCAACCTCGACATCGAAGGTTACCAGCTCTACCGGCTGCGCATCCGCCCACACGGCGACCGCGACGGCAACATCCTTAAAGTGCACAACAGTGCGCCGGAAAAATTTCCCGAACCTGACGACATCCAGCTAATGAAATACCTCGGCATTATGATGTCAGAACGCCACGGTTACGGCGAACACCAAACCCGTATCTTTGCCCGCAAAGCAGAAGACATCTCCCACTACCTGCGCGATTGGGCCTGCGACCTCGCTGATGTAACCGGCGTCGGCGTATCATCCTGGTCCAACCTGCGCGGCGTATTTTCCATGAACGTGGGCGACGCCAACCTGGAAAACTACTACCAGTTAGTCCGCCAAGGCAAAGTCTCTGTGAATCGCGGCAAAATCCGCACCACCGATGACGAACGCCGGCGCTGTTTTATTCTTCCGTTGAAAAACGCACGGGTCAGCAAAGCGCTGTTTACCCAACGCACAGGTGAAACCATCGAACAATGTTTTGCGAAAGAAATTAATGGTTTTAAAGCACTGGGACTGATTGCCGAAGACGATAACCATGTATGGCTCACATCACGCGGCCGTTTTTTTGCCGATGAAATTGCCACCCAGTTTTTTGACCCCGACTACCTGCCCTTCCCCGACGTGGCCCGTATTACCGATACCACTACAGGTTGACCACAATGTTCAGATCGTGGGGTGGGCACTGCCCGTCATCAATCTCCGGGTAATGCATAATTGCGCTGATTCCCAGAGGCCGCTCTCAACCACCGTTCGGCGAGATTCTGGTCCTTGTTCGCGCTGTATGAAGTTCAGGTTTCACGCTCTCAAGTCTGCTCCCTGAGTGAATCGTTGCGCCAGTGCGTTGAATCCCGCCAGAAATATTTCTTCAATTTTTTGCTCGGCCGCAATTTCTGTTTCCGCATCAGTAAAAAATTGTGCATGCCAATCAATAAATGTCCGGTCACCATCCGTAACAGGTGTAAGTTGAAATGTGGCAATATAGTCACGCATGGGAAGAGGGCCATCAAGCAATGCATAGCGACAGATCTTGTTGAAATCACACAACGTCAATAAGCGTTCCCGCACCGATTCCCCTGTCACCAGAGTGAAATTTCGGATGCACCCGACCTTGTCGGGAGGATTGCCTTCTTCGATAAAGCTTTCGCTGATGGCGGGATGCCATAAAGGCAGGCCATCGAAATTACGAGTGACTGCCCACACCTCGTCAATCGGGGCGTTAATGATTGAACTGGTAAATACTGTATGCTTCATGTGTTTTGCCATAGTGTTTTTTGGTGGCGCAGGTCGATACTGCGGGATTTCTTTGTCGTACGTGACCCCACTACCCTGGTAGCCGGTATTGTGATAATTGTCATTTTTACCTCCGGTTTTTTTATCCATATATCCGTGGCTATGGAGGAAATAGGGCGTGCAATTAGACCTGAATCTCAATCGCTACGGATATGGCTTTGCGGATTCAAAATGCTGCCCGGTAAAGTCAGTACACAGCCCCGGTTGCAACCAGGGCTGTGTGTTATTTCAGTACAAGCATAAAATGGTGTAAATTTTCACAGTCCCAGAAAAAATTACTGGGCAAGCGCATCGAGTATTGCTTGAGGCTCAGTTCTTTCCCGGTAATCTCCGCCCGCTGAGCCGGCAAACAGTACGGTTCCGTTTTTGGCAATGACAAAAATTGCCGGTACGGGAAGTTCCGCGGAAGTATCGTCGTAAAAGCTGTAAAAATCGTAACCCAGGTCAGCCATTCCCTGTATGGAGGTTTCCGGATTTTTGATGATTGTGGTATATCGACCTGCCACCTTGTTGCCCACATCACTCAATACCTCAAACTGTAATTCGTTGGAATCTTTCATCTGTAACGAATTATCCGGTGTCATTGGCGAAACGGCGACAAAACTCGCACCAGCCTGTTTGATTTTCGGAAGTATCTGCTGATAGGTTTTGAGTTCCAGGTTGCAGTATGGGCACCAGGTACCACGATAAAAGGTCAATACAACAGGCCCTTGCTGTAGAAGATCATCAAGAGCAACGTTTTTACCATCCGCATTTGGCAACGAAAATGACGGTGCTTTGTCACCCTTATTGAGCATCAATGGAGAAGTGTAGGTTTTTGCGAGCTGTTCCGCATCGTGATTAAAAATGGCAAGTTTATCTTCCGGCAGCATTTCACCAAGCTGCTGGATAAGCCCTTTTAAACTGTCTTTGTAGGACGGGACTGTTTTTGAGTCAGACATGTTTTCTATCTCCTGTCATTTAACGATTAGGCCATTCTGTTTAATGGTCAGATGTACCTTATTTCATCGTCACAGCCCGATAAATATCATGAAAAACAATTCATAATTGCGTGTAATGCAAAGATGGGGGAATGTTCTGGCAGAGCAACCGGGCTTAAACCACTAAAGGCAGCAAGCGTGCATGTTCCTGCGGTAATGGGTGGTTTGAATCGGCCTGCAAAAAAATGCCGGTTTTTATTTGAATCAGGCGGGGCGCTTATTTTTTGTTAACAACAGGCAACCATTGCTATCAGACCGGCAAGACCAGCCGGGTGCGAGATAGGTGGTGGAGACAGTTTCGGTGATCAATGCGGGTCCGTTGATTTCGGCGGGCAGGTTTTCCCGTGCATATACCGGCGCTTTTGCTTCGATACCCGCCAGCGCCACATGGGTTACTGCCGATATTTTACCGGTGGTTTTGTGGACGGGCTGCAATGTCAGCCCCCGGGGTGGGCTGTATACTTTTACGCGCAACGTCACCAGTTCCACCGGTTGTGGCAAACGATGGCCGTACAATGCAGCGTGCCGCTCATGAAATTGTACGATTACACGGGCCATCGCTTGCTCAATGGTATGGATTTTACTGTCTGCGGATAATGCCACCGGTAAATTGATGACAAAGGACTGGCCCCGGTAACGCAGATCCATACTGGGTGACACGCGGATACTGTCTGCATTCACACCTTCTGCGATCAGCGCTTCACGCCCCCGTTTTGTCAGTGTGACTATGGCCTGTTGCACATCATGCAGCAATGATTCATCGGGCATAACGGAAAATAGCTGCTGTAATGCGTGAGACAGATAACGTGCCCGTGGCGCCGCCAACATACCCAGCGCCGACAATACACCGGCATGAGCGGGCACCAGCGCCTGTGACATCTCCAGTGCCTCAGCCAGCGCGCACACATGCAGCCCTCCGGCGCCGCCGAAGGAGGTCAGCGTCAGTTGTGCCGCATCGACACCGCGCTGCACTGACATTACCCGCAGGGCGCGCGCCATATGTTCGTTGGCTACGTCAATAATACCCTGTGCGGTTTCTTCGAGGGAAAGCTTCAGCGTTTTGGCCAGCGGAGCAATGGCTGCCCGTGCGGCGTTTTCGTCCAGCGTCATATGGCCACCGAGAAAGGCGTTGCTACGCAGACGGCCCAGCAGCAAATTGGCGTCAGTGACTGTGGCCTGCAAGCCGTTTCCGGCAGCACTCCGCCCGTAACAGGCGGGACCGGGGTCAGCCCCCGCAGATTCCGGTCCTACCTGCAACAGTCCGCCGTCGTCGACACGTGCAATGGAACCACCGCCTGCACCGATGGTATGCATGTCCACCATGGGTACGCCCACAGGGTAGGAGCCAATACGGCCTTCGGTGGTTAACGGCAAATCGCCGTTCTGCGTATTGTCCAGCAGTGCCACATCGGTAGAAGTGCCGCCCATGTCGAAACTCAGCAGGCGATGGCAACCGGCAAGGCTGCCAACATATTGTGCCCCGGCCAGACCGCCTGCGGGACCGGATAACAACATGTGTACAGCTTCTTCACCCGCCTGTGCCGCATGAATGGTGCCCCCCGCACTTTGCATGACGGCCACCTGTGCCTGCGGAACGCCTGTGCATAATCGTTGCAGGTAACCCTGCACCAGCGGACCGACGCTGGCGTTGAGCCAGGTGGTGATGCCCCGTTCGTATTCACGGGGCTCAGGCAGGATGTGCGATGAACGTGAGACAAACATACCTTCTGGCACGATGTCAGCAATGCGTTTTTCATAACGTTCGTCGAGCCAGGAAAACAACAGGTTGATGGCCACGGCTTGCGGTTTCAGCGTGTCCAGTGTGCTGCGCAGTGTGTGCAGCGCGGATTCGCTCAACGCCTCCAGCACACTGCCATCGGCGCCCAGCCGCCCTCCGGTTTCCAGGCACAGTTCGCGTGGCACGGGAGGCGCGACGGGAGCCGGGTTGAGGTTGTAGAGTTCGGCGCGTGCCTGACGACCGATGGTCAGCAGGTCGCGCAGACCGGTGTTGGTGATAAATACAGTGCGCACACCCTTGCCTTCAAGCACGGCGTTGGTGGCGACGGTGGAGCCATGCACCACCAGCAAATCGTTGCAATTATCCAGCCCCAGTTCGCGGATACCTTGCAGGATAGCCTGTTCCGGTGCCTGTGGTGTGGACAATACCTTGTGCACACGCAAACATGGCGACCCGCTTGAGTTATCAGGAAGCAGTACAAAGTCGGTGAAGGTGCCACCCGTGTCAACGCCTAAAAGCGGCATATTATGCGTCGGCAATAATGACGCAGTTACGGCCAGCGGCCTTGGCCGCGTAGAGCGCCCTGTCGGCACGGGCCAGTACTGAATCGGCTGTTTCGCCAGGGCGTGCAGCGGCAACACCAAGGCTGATGCTGGCCTGTATTTCCAGACCCTGCAAATTGACAGGCTGACTGCTTACATGCTCGCGAATACGTTCGGCGACATTTTTTGAGGTGGTAAGGTTCGCACCATTGAGCACCAGCAAAAACTCTTCGCCACCATAACGGCCAACTTCATCAAAATTACGCAAGGCAGAGCGAATCCGGTTTGATACTTCGATGAGCACCTTGTCTCCCACCAGATGGCCATGGGTATCATTGACTGTCTTGAAGTGGTCAATATCCGCCATAATGGCCACCACGGGGTGATGTGCTTGCGGAGGCTGTTGCAGCGCCCGTTCCAATTCATCAATGATGGTTTTGCGGTTTGCCAGACCAGTGAGCGAATCGGTGGCAGCATCCATACGCAGACTTTTTTGTTGGCGTTGTGAGCGATCCAGTGATTCTTCCAGGGTTCTCACATGGGTAAGGTGATAGGTTTCGATAGCCAGCGACATATCCAGAGCAATAATTTTGTATACAAAGGTGGTGAGTTTGCGGGCATCGTGATGTCTGTAATCAATGTGCTGGAGGATCAGATCCCCCAGATAGCGGTAAGCACACTGATACAGACTCAGACTCAGACCTACCCACACATGGGCCTGACCTACTCGCAGACGTGATTCAAAATAATCAGCCTGGTCAAAGACAATACCAAGACTCAGCAGGTATCTTGACTGGGTTTGTTTGAGGCGCGCCACCAGCTCATCGTCCACCAGCAAAGTCTGCGCCTCTTCCAGAGTGGGCAGCCACTGGTAAAAGGTTGCCACTATTGCCTCGGCATGAGGTTGAATAATGTCCTGCTGGAGTTGTTGGGCAGTGGCATGGTCAGCCACACTGAGTTCCAGCCATTGCAGGCGCTCAGCAATTTTGTTGTCATCAAAGCCGAATTTTTCACAATAAGTCAAAGACATCTGGAACCGTGTGCTGCCTCGTTGAATTGCCGCTATTGTTGAACTGTTGTTTGAACTTTGCGGCTACGAATATATCATAGGCACCAGATGAGCATAGTCCACAGATATTTTGCCAAGCAAGAACCATGACATGACAGATGACATTCTCATCAAGGTTGAACAACTGACGCGGTATTATGGTGCGCAAAGCGGTTTGCAGCCAGCGGTGGACAACATCAGCTTTGAGGTGCGACGGGGTGAAGTGCTGGGTTTTCTCGGTCCCAACGGAGCAGGCAAGTCCACCACCATGCGTATCATTACCGGCAATCTGGCGCCCAGCCATGGTCGGATTACCATCAACGGCATTGATATTCTGGACAACCCCAAAAAGGCCAAGGCAGGTATTGGCTTTCTGCCAGAGCTGCCGCCACTCTACCGCGAGTTGACAGTGGATGAATATTTACAGTTTTGTGCGCGCCTCAACCGCATCCCCCGAGACAAACAGGCAAATGCCATTGGCAGCGCCAGAGAACGCTGTGGTTTGAGTAATGTCGGCAAACGGCTTATCGCCAATATTTCCAAGGGTTATCAACAACGGGTGGGTATTGCCCAGGCAATTATTCATTCGCCGGCGGTGGTGGTGCTGGATGAACCCACGGTGGGGCTTGATCCCATTCAGATCCGTGAAATACGCCACCTGATCCGTGAACTGAGCAACGAACACAGCGTGATTTTGAGCACACATATTTTGCCGGAGGTGCAAGCCACCTGTGACCGCGTGCAGATTATCAACCAGGGCAGGCTGGTATTGAGCGACAGCATCGAAGGGCTGATACAGCATATGCAGACTTCCAGTCTGCGATTGCGCACAAAAAACCGGGCAAACAATGACCTTCTGCTGGCGATTGAAGGCGTTGTCGCCGTGGACACGATTGATGAGGATTATGTGCAAATCAAACACAAACCGGAAATTAATCCGGCAGCAGCCATAGCGAGAATGACAGTGGAACAAAACTGGGACCTGCTGGAAATGACGCCGGAGCGACGTTCGCTGGAAGAGATTTTTGTGGACATTACCACGGCAGAGCAAACCACCGATGAACCGGTTGAACCCCCCGGGGTGGCTGCCTGATGGTTTTTACGCTTGCCGCCCGCGAATTGCGTTCGATGTTTCTGTCCCCCATGGCCTGGGTGATTCTGGCGGTGGTCAGCGGTTTGTGCGCCTATTTTTTTCTGCTGTACATTGATCTCTATTTACAGTTACAGCCACGGCTTGCCGGCTTATCCAATGCCCCTGGTGTGACCAATGTGATTGTGATGCCATTGTTCAGCACGACCGCCACAGTATTGCTGTTGGTGACGCCACTGCTTACCATGCGCCTGATCAGCGAAGAACGCCGCAGCCAGACATTAAGCCTGTTGATGAGTGCGCCAGTCTCCATGACTGAAATTATCCTGGGTAAATTTCTCGGTGTTTTCACCTTTGTATTGCTGATGCTGGCTCTGGTCGCGGTCATGCCGCTGAGCCTGTGGGCAGGCGGTGAGATCGACATGGGCCTGTGGGCATCGGGCCTGTTGGGGCTGGTGCTATTACTGGCCAGTTTTTGCAGCATAGGTTTGTATATTTCCACATTAACCACCCAGCCCACGGTGGCAGCAGTAACAACCTTTGGAATACTGCTATTATTATGGGTGTTAAATCTGGCAGGCAGCACCGGCAACGAAGGCGGTGGTGTACTGAACTATCTTTCGCTGTTAAGCCACTACCAACCCCTGTTAAAAGGGATTTTTAGCAGTACGGACGTTGTGTATTACCTGTTGTTGATTTTTAGCTGTCTGGCACTCAGTGTGCGTCGGCTGGATGCTGACCGTCTGCAACACTGATTATGCCAATGTGCCACATCGGTTTTTACTCATCTTCTATTTTTCACCGAAAACTCATCCCCGAAAGGGAAGGAAAAGCACATGGACAAACAACTTTATTATTATCGCGCAGAAGTGCAATCCGTTTACGACGGCGACACCTGTACCCTGAATGTTGATTTGGGCATGGGCACCTGGCTGCATCATGAAAAAATTCGCCTGGCCCGCATTAATACCCCGGAATTGTACGGCGATGAACGCCCGGCCGGTTTGCTGGCGCGGGAGTTTGCACGCAACATTTTGATGCCTGACGACAAACCCGGCAAAGAAATCTGGATCAGCACAGAAAAAGATAAAAAGGGCAAATACGGTCGTTATATCGCGGATATCTGGGTTAAGGATGACAACGGAAAACCCTATAACGTAAATGACGCCTTGGTGAATGCCGGGCACGCAAAATATGTACAGTATTGATTCAGGTTTTTATATCGGTATTTCATGTTAGTTACCCCAAAAACACGTATACACTCCCGTCTGCAAGGGGTGATATTCACAATTCTTTTTCTGGCTGTAGTGGGTGTGCTGGCCTGGTTGAGCACCCGCTACAGCTTTACTGCGGACTGGACGGCCAATAATCGTAATACCCTGTCCGAAGCCAGCAGTGAATTGCTCAAACAACTGGAAGGCCCGGTTACCATTACCAGTTATGCCACGGAAGATGAATCGGTACGCCATGCAGTAAGTGAACTGGTGGACCGCTACCGGCGGCATAAAGCGGATGTGACACTCAGGTTTATCAACCCGGACCTGGAGCCCGAGGCAGTGCGGGCGCTGGGTATTCGGGTCAATGGTGAATTGCGCATCGAATACCAGTCCCGCAGCGAAAATTTGCAAAATCTTTCCGAGCAGGGACTGACCAATATACTGCAACGCCTGGCGCGCAGCGGTGAACGGTGGCTGGTGTTTGTGGAAGGCCACGGTGAACGCAAACCGCAAGGGATTGCCAACCACGATCTGGGTCAGTGGTCGCAACAACTGACCGCCAAAGGTTTTAAGGTACAAACACATAATCTGGTGCAAAATCCACAGTTACCGGAAAACACCCAGGTGCTGGTATTGGCCGGCCCACAAACAGACTTGTTGCCGGGCGAAGTGGCGATCATCAATCAGTATGTGGCAGGCGGTGGCAACGTATTGTGGCTCACCGACCCCGCTGAAAATAAAAACCAATACGGGCTGACACCACTGGCCACACAGCTTGGCATCGGGTTTGAGCCCGGCATGATTGTTGATCCGACAACCCAGGTCCTGGGGGTAAGCGATCCGCGCTTTGCCCTGGTGGCGGATTATCCGGGGCATGCCATTACCCAGGGATTTGATGCGCTGACCCTGTTCCCACAAAGCCAGGGTCTGATTATCACCCCCCCGGATGGCTGGCAGGCGCGGGTTATTCTACAAACTGAAAAACGCAGTTGGTCCGAGACCGGTGACATGTCGGGTTCAGTCCAGTTTGACGCAACCAATGATGTGCCCGGGCCGTTGATACTGGGTGTCGCCTTGACGCGCGAACTATCGGTTGATGGCGCCGAAGCATCGCAAGAGCAGCGAGTTGTGGTTACTGGTGATGGTGATTTCCTCTCCAACGCCTACCTTGGTAATGGCGCCAATTTACTGTTAGGGATGAACATGGTCAATTGGCTGGCCAATGATGATCAACTGATCAACATTCCTGTTAAAACAGCGACCGACAGAAATCTGCAATTGTCGCCACTGGCGCAAGGTATGATCGGTTTCGGTTTCCTGTTTGTGTTGCCGTTGTTGCTGGCGGGCAGTGGTTTTATTATCTGGTGGAAACGACGTAAATATTGATGACTGATTTTTATTACCGATTGTGGTGCTTGTAATGAATTCCAAAACCCTGCTCAATATTTTTTTGGCGCTGGCATTGGCCGGCCTGCTGGCGGTGGTGATTTATGAGCCCGGAAAAACAGAAGCGCCGGATGCAAAAAGGCTTACCGCACTTGACCCTGATGCCGTGCAAAAAATCAGTATCGAAAGCCCTGGCCGTGAACCGGTATTGTTAATAAAACAGTCCGGCCAATGGCAAATGCAAAAACCGCTGGTGATGCCTGCCAATGCCGGGCGCATTCAACAACTGTTAAGAGTTACCCAGGCCAAAAGCATCGCGGACTATGCCATGAGTCGCGTGGATGCCAATCAATTACAGCTTGATACCCCCAGCCTGTTGCTAAAGCTGGATGACGTGCTGTTACGCTTTGGCGCCACCGATGCCCTGGGTGGCAGCCGGTATGTACAGGTGGGTAATAAGGTACATCTTATTACCGACAGATACCGTCACCTGGCACAAGGGGCGGCGACGGAATTTGTCAGCTCGGCGCTGTTGCCGCCGGGTAGCGTCATTGAAAAGCTCATCCTGCCTGATTTACATCTGACACAGGAGGATGGGCGCTGGTTCGTCGGTGAGCACCATGAAGGTGATGCCGATGCGATTCAAGTATTGCTGGATGAGTGGCGGCATGCGCGCGCCTTGCGTGTCAGCCTGATTGACAAAGGTGATGCGCCAGATGCAACCGGAGAAGAAAGCATTGCTGTGAGCATCAGCAGAAACGCCATCAAACAGGAATTGCGATTCGCGCTGCTGCGCAGCGAAACAGAAATCATCCTGCAACGTGCAAAGCCAGGCATTCAATACCACTTTCCCCTGGAAGCAGGCCGGCGTCTGCTTGCCCTGCCTGTTGGGGCCGCAACGACACAATAATCATGCCGGAGCTGCCCGAAGTTGAAACCACCCGCCGTGGCATTGCGCCACATATCGTTGGCAAAACCGTACAGACGGTTGTGTTGCGTCACAAGCAATTGCGCTGGCCGGTGCCGCTACGACTGAAAAGCGTTTTACCGGGGCAGGTGATGCTGGATGTCAGCCGCCGGGGCAAATACCTGTTTTTGCATACCGCCGTGGGCAGCGTGATTATTCACCTGGGTATGTCCGGCAGTTTGCGGCTGACAAACAAAAATGAAGCCGCAGGCAAGCATGATCACGTCGACATTGTCTTTGCCGCTGATTGTATTTTGCGCCTGCGCGATCCCCGCCGTTTTGGCGCTGTGTTATGGACCAGCCGCTCGCCCCATAAACACAAACTCATTGCCTCGCTGGGACCGGAGCCGCTGGACGATACGTTTGATGTGGATTACCTGTATCAACGCTCACGCAAACGCCAACGGGCCATCAAGCCCTTCATTATGGACAGCAAAACCGTGGTGGGAGTGGGCAACATTTACGCCAGTGAGGCACTGTTTCGCGCGGGTATCCGGCCCTGTACAGCGGCGGGCCGGGTCAGCCGGGAACGTTACCAACAATTGGTTTTGGCAATAAAGACCGTGCTGGCTTCCGCTATTGAATCCGGTGGCACTACGCTGCGTGATTTTGTCAGCGGTGAAGGCAAACCCGGATACTTCCAGCAAGAATTACAGGTCTATGGCCGTGCCGGCGAACCATGTGATGTTTGCGGTAAAACCATCAAGCACATCCAGCAGGCGCAACGGGCGAGTTATTATTGCCCGCATTGTCAGCGTTAGAGAGTGTTAGGTTAAAACCCATGCTCGGTGTGATTTATTGCAGTTTCCAAACCGGCGCAGTCACAAAATTGAGTCGTGCATGTGCCTCCCGCAGCGCAGCTTCCACCTGTTCCGGTCTGGCCGCCCGGGCAAAAACAAAACCGAGGTATGCCGCGCCTTCCGGCAATGGCACCAGCTCATAACCTTCGCGCACATAAATTTCCACGTCCAGAATATGCCTGACTTTACGTGCCGCCGGGAGACCTTCGACGCGGCGCAGGATACCGGCCTTGGGTATGGGGATCATTAACACACCGGCAGCACATGTTGTGGCCTGCGTGGACAGTGGTTTGCCTATGGCTTGCGCAATCACCAATTCTTCCAGCCCGTGGCCGCTGCCCTGTTTTAGCAATTGTGCACACTGGCCACCGATGGTGCGGGCAGCAACCTCCAGTATTTTTGCTTCGCCGTTATGCAAACGCAGCTCAGCATGTATCGGGCCGTGTTTGAGTCCATAGGCAGCACAGGCTTCGTGCACCCGCTGCGCGATGAGAGTCTGTGCTGCTTTGGGCAGACGTGAGGGGGTGATGTAGTAGGTTTCCTCGAAGTAGGGGCCGTCCAGCGGGTCCGGTTTGTCAAACAGTGCGAGCACTTGCAATTTACCGTTATACAACATGCCCTCCAGGGCAACTTCGGTGCCGGGCAAATAGTCTTCGGCCAGCAGGTAACGGCGCTCGTCGTCACCACAGAGTTCTTCGACAATGGTGGCGATGCGTTGTGTGGCGGCAACAGCCTGTGCGGCATTGTCGGCACGGATGACACCACGGCTGCCAGACAGACTGAGCGGTTTGATGACACAGGGGTAACTTAATGCAGCAACTTGCGCAGCAAGGTCGGCATACAGGTCGATGCGGGTGAAGTCCGGTATGGGAACATTGTGTTGTGCCAGCCGGGCCCGGGCCAGGTCTTTGCGATGGGTAAGCTGCACGGCATCTGGCGGATTGTGTGGCAGGCCGAGTTTTTTTGCGATGTGGGCAGCAAGATGGACGGCGCTGTCGTCGGTGGCAATGACGCCGGAAAATGGACGTTCAGCGGCAGCGGCAAGCAAGGCAGCAAGTGCATGCTCAGGCTGGGCGAGGTCGACACGCAAACCCTCGGCCACAGTGCTCACCAAGGAATGTTCGCTGGTAGAGGCAACGAGCACATCGACACCCAGGGAGTGGGCGGCATTCAGGTAGGGGACGATGCGGTAACTGCTGTGTGGGGCCACCAGCAACAGGCGGGGGTATTTGCTGTTTACGCTGGAAACGGACACTGGATGATCGTTTTCTGGCACAGGCCGGGGCCCAGTGATGTTAACAATTTCTGGAGTCCGGCCTGTGTCGGGATAACGGATATTTCAAGGATTGATATTTGTGGCAAACCGTCCCGGCGTCAGGCGCAACCACCACCCGCTGCGCCGCAACCACCACAGGCGCCGGAGCCACCAGTGGACGCAAAGGCATTCTTGAACACGAAGCTTGCCCCCATACCCTGCTGTACAAAATCAATTTCCACACCACTGAGAAAGCTCAGGGCCACGGCATCTACGTAGAGGGTCAGGCCGTCCTGTTCCAGGATGGCATCGTACTCACCGGGTGCTTCGGAAAAGGTCATGCCATACGTCATACCGCCACAGCCACCGCCGGAAACAAAGATGCGCACACCGTTAATGTCTTCCTCGCTCTTCAACAACTCCAGGAGTTTTTCATGGGCTGCGGGCATAACGGTTATTTCATCAGTAATAGTGGCTTTGTATTCGGGTAATGCACTCATAATATGCTCCGGTGATGTGTCGTTGGGCCTCGTGAGGAGGCAATGACTGATTTTAGCACTCCCAGCGGCAGAGAAATACGCTCATTCCACAAGGGTTTATCAACCATGTTTGATTCATACAGGAGCGCAGGGTTCGGTTTTTGTGGCGTCAGAAGGTAACAATCGGGGTCTTTTGTGTTCTCAACAGGAATAACGGCACGTTCCCTGAGCAACGTACCCTGCGTGCACATAACAGGACAGCAGCGAAATGACGTCTTTTACAGCCAAGATGGCACATATGCTGATCGCCGCCATTGTCATGGCCGGCTCAGCGGCGGCCAATGAACTGAGTGAGCATGATTCACCCTATCTGGCCATGCACGGCGACGGCCCTGTGGCATGGCATACATGGTCCGCAGAGGCGCTGGAGAAGGGGCGGGGCATGCGCAACTGCAACAAAGGGCGTTTGATTACCCTTCGCAGGTGATACTGCTCGCAGAACAGGATTTAACACCCTCTAACGCAAAGTAGCAATATCCGCAGACACCATGTCGGCCGAGGCCTGAAACGCGGCTTGTTCATCTGCGTTGAGTTGCAGCTCGATAATGTCAGTGAGCCCGGCTTCAGTCAGCACCGCCGGCACACCCATGGCGATATCGCGCTGGCCGTATTCACCATCCAGCACACTCACACAGGGCAGGATGCGACGACGGTTATGGCTGATGGCGTCCACCATGGTGGCGACCGCAGCGGCGGGGGAATCATAGGCGCTGGAATGTTGTTTCAGCGCCAGGATTTCACCACCACCCTGTCGGGTGCGTTGATTGATTTGCTTGATTTTTTCTTCACTCAGAAAATGAGTGATGGGGATGCCTGCAATATCAGTAAAACGTGGCAGTGGTACCATGGCGTCACCATGTCCACCCAGCACCAGGGCAGAAATATCCTTGATTGAATAACCGGTTTCGAGGGCGATGAAGCTGGTCATGCGCGCCGTATCCAATGCGCCGGACTGGCCAAATACCCGGTGACGGGGCCAGCCGGATTTTTGCCAGGCATACCAGGTGAGTACGTCCACCGGATTGGTGACCATGATAAGCATGGCGTCAGGGGCATGTGTGAGCGCATCAGCGACAATTTTGTCGATGATGGAAAGATTGGTCTCCAAAACATCGGAACGGGACATGCCTGGTTTGCGCGGGATACCGGCGGTAACGATGATGATGTCTGCACCCGCAATAGCAGCGGGATCAGTGGCTCCGGTTACGCGCGTATCAAAACGCAACAGCGAGGCGGACTCCTGAATGTCCAGTGCTACGCCCTGCGGCATGCCCTCATGGATATCAAGTAAAACCAACTCCCGACACAGCTCTTCTTTGGCGAGAATTTGCGCGGTGGATTCACCGACCCGGCCTGCACCGATGATGGCGATTTTATTCATCAGGGTTCTCCTTCTTGGGATTATTATTCGGATACTGTAGTGGTAGACCACGAGCTCATGGACACGTTTCATCGGTGTTTTTCAACGATGGATTTTTGCTCTTTTTATATTTTCAGGGTGTGTCAACAATTACCGTATGGAGTGGGATTCTGGCCCTTTTTTCTGGTTCCCGCAGCCCTGCGCCACGGCGGCCTCTGTGTAATAAACGCCAGGTTTCCTGTTTCTTCATGCTGACGCTAACTACGATTACGCGGTCGACGGGTTGGTGGAGGGCGTTCCCCGACCACGGCTTCGGCATCCATTTCCTTGCCATGACGCAAAATCTTCAGGCGTAGTTTTTCGCCGGATGAGGTAAAGGCAATTTGATTCATCACGGTTTTACTGTCACTGGCCGGTTTGCCATTGATCGACAGAATAATATCGCCGGGACGCAACCCGGCCCGTGCGGCGGGGCCGCTACGCTGAATACCGGCGATAATTACACCCGTGATGTCTTGCAGATTAAATGACTCGGCCAGTTGCGGGGTGATGTCCTGCGTTTCCACTCCCAGCCAGCCGCGCGAAACACGCCCGGTCTCGATGAGCTGTTCCATGACGTCACGGGCAATGCTCATGGGAATGGCAAAGCCGATACCTTGTGACCCCCCGGATTTGGTAAAGATGGCGGTATTAATGCCCACCAGGTTGCCATAAGCGTCAATAAGCGCACCGCCGGAATTGCCGGGGTTGATGGCTGCATCCGTCTGGATGAAATTCTCAAAGGTATTGATGCCCATATGGTCACGACCGGTGGCGCTGATGATGCCCATGGTGACCGTTTGCCCCACGCCAAAAGGGTTGCCAATGGCCAGCACAACATCGCCCACACGCATGCTGCTGGCGAGATTGAAAGTAATGACAGGCACGGTATCGAGATCGACTTTCAAAACGGCAATATCGGATTCCGGGTCTGTGCCCACCAGTTTTGCCTCGGCGCTACGGCCATCGCGCAGCAGCACTTCGATACCGGCGGCTCCGGCGATAACGTGATTGTTGGTGAGAATATAACCCTGGTCACTGACGATGACGCCGGAGCCCAGATTGTTTTCCAGACGCTGGCGGGGCACATATTGATCACCAAAAAAATAACGCAGCAGCGGGTTGACCCGCTCGGTGATGACCTTGGTGGTATAAATGTTGACCACGGCAGGTGCAGCGGCCTCTACGGCGCGTGCGTAAGATACCGGACCGTTACCGAACTGCCCCGGCTTGCTGTGGATTGCCGGGCTTTGCTTGAGTTCCACCACTGGCCGTTGCTGGCCAAGCAGGTCGGGGCGCAGAAGCAGAACCACAAAAGCTGCGGCCAGTCCGGCGACCACGGCTTTGAACAAAAACAGATAAAGATTGGGTTTTTTCATAAAGCGAAAGAATAGCACGGCTCCCCGATCCCGGCTTTTCGGATTATGATGAGACCATCAAGTAAAAACAGGGAACAAGCAATGGTACAACGCGACGAATTACTGACGTATCTGGCGGAAATGCTCAATGTGCAGGCCTTTGCCGACTATGCCCCCAATGGCCTGCAAGTGGAAGGTCGTGCCGTAATAAAAAAAATAATTACCGGGGTCACTGCCTCCCAGGCGCTGGTGGACGCAGCGGTGGCGCGGGAGGCCGATGCGCTGCTGGTGCATCACGGGTATTTCTGGACAGGAGAAGAGGCTCGCATTATCGGCATGAAAAGGCGGCGTATTGGTGCACTGATGGCAGCCGATATTAATCTGCTGGCCTACCACCTGCCACTGGATGCCCACCCGGAGTTGGGAAATAACACGCAACTGGCAAAATTGCTGGGGCTACAGATAGAGGGCGCTTTTGGAAGTGAAAGCGGCACGCATGCAGGCCCGGCCATTGGACAATACGGCCGGCTGGCACAAGCCATGAGCGCCACAGCCTTCGGTGAAAGGCTGGCCCGCAAACTGAGCCGGGAGGCATTGCATATTGCCGGGGGCAGTGATGACATTCATACCCTCGCCTGGTGCACCGGAGCCGCACAATCGTATCTTGAACGGGCGGCAGCGCTGGGTGTGGACGCCTTTGTAACGGGGGAGGTTTCCGAGCAAACGGTGCATGTGGCCCGTGAACTGGGCCTGCATTTTTTCAGCGCGGGTCACCACGCCACGGAGCGCGGTGGTGTGCAGGCCCTGGGCGCACATCTTGCCACGCACTTTGGATTGGAAGTGGAATTTGTGGACATCGACAACCCGGTGTGAAGGATTAAATCACCCGGCCAGCGTATGCGCGGGTACAAAAAACCACCCGCCCTGCAGCTGTTTCCCTGCTGTTCCGGTTCTTTCATTCCCACGTTCCCGCGTTACTGCGGCCGCATGCGATAGCGCATACTGGTTATCTGAATAGCGCCTGCCGCAGACACCTCTCGCGCCATGCCCCGCATGAAAATGCATACTGTGCCCACTGTTAGCCGGGTTTGGAGCCCCACACAGGAGCGTGGAAGCCAACATTCAATGACGCAATTCACGTATTGCCACAATCTACAATCTACAATCTATCCCTTTTCCTTCTCTTGTAGGGCTCACGCCACATTGGACAAGGCTGGCTCTTGCTGTGCCAGCAAAATTCCCTTAGAATGCGCGGCTCTCAAGCGTCCCCTCATGGTGGCATGTCCACAGGGCGCTCATACGAACAGATTTGAGGTTGATAGCATGAAGTCGGAAATTCATCCCGCGTACCACGATATCAAGGTGAAATGCAGCTGCGGGAATACCTTTGAAACCCGCTCCACACTGGATCTGGATAAAGAATTGCACCTGGATGTCTGCTCTTCCTGCCATCCGTTTTACACCGGCAAGCAGAAAATTGTGGATACCGGTGGTCGTGTCGACAAGTTCCGCCAGAAATATGGTGCGAAATAAAGCTCGAATTGCTGATTCGCGCGTACCGCAACACGGAGCAGGCGCACAGTTTTTGCTGTAGCAAAGGCAGCAGCAAATGGCGTATAAGAGAACCAGCAAAAAAAGGGCGTCCCCGCAGGGCGCCCTTTTTGTTTGCCTGCTGTTTTATTTTGCCATCGTTAGTGCGCCGGCAATGGCGGCACAAACCAGGCAGGCAAACTGTGCCGCTAATGCTGTCGATGAAACCGTCACAGTGGCTCAGGTCATTGACGGAGACACCCTGCGGCTGCGCGACGGACGTTCAGTACGTTTAATCGGCATTAACGCACCGGAGATCGGACGCAAGGGCAGACCATCCGAACCACTGGCCGAAGCAGCCCGCGAAACCCTGCAAGCACTACTGGGCAAAACCACCCCAGTAGGCTTACGTTTTGACCGGGAGAAACGGGATCATTACGGACGTCTGCTGGCGCATGTCTATTTGCAGGATGGCAAAAGTGTTGAAGCGGCCTTGCTGGAGGCAGGCCTGGCAGCGCAAATCGTAGTGCCGCCCAATGTAATGCAGCTTGATTGCTACCGAACGGCAGAAAACAAAGCGCGCAAGGCCAGGAAAGGTGTGTGGCAGAATATTTATCGCCCTGTTCCGGTGAGGAAACTTTCGCGGGACAGCCGGGGATTTCGCATTATCCGTGGCCGTGTGTTGCAGATGGGCGAAAGCCGGCGCTCACTGTGGCTGAACTTTCAGCCGCGCACCGGCGAAGGGGCACGCGAAGGCGTGGCTGTGCGTATTGCGCGCACCGACCTGGAATGGTTTGACCAGCGGCAGCTACACTCTTTGCGCGGCAAAAACATTATGGTGCGGGGCTGGCTGTCACCGTATAAAAAACAGCTGGTAATGCGGCTGCGGCACCCGGCCAGTCTGGAAGTCGTACCGTAACATTCTACAAAGCGGCGGGTCTGACGAAGAACGCCATGATCATAAAACAAAAGCGGACATACTATGAGCGAAGACATGAAGCAAAAAGCGCTGGACTACCACGCGGGAATCAATGTTGCCAATCAGGCAGGCAAACGCCCCGGCAAAATTGCCACCGAAATCACCAAACCCTGTGACACCCAGCAGGAACTGTCGCTGGCGTATACGCCGGGTGTGGCAGAGCCGGTACGGGCCATTGCCGAAAGCCCCGATGCGGCATATCAATATACCGCCAAGGGTAATCTGGTGGCGGTGGTGACCGATGGCAGCGCCGTGCTGGGGCTGGGTGATACCGGCGCACTGGCAGCCAAACCGGTAATGGAAGGCAAGGGTGTGTTGTTTAAAAAATTTGCTGACATCGACGTGTTTGATATCGAAGTGGACGCCGCAAGTGCCGCCGAGTTTATCAGCACCGTAGCAGGTATTGCCCCCACCTTTGGTGGTATCAACCTGGAAGACATCGCCGCACCACGCTGTTTTGAAATCGAGCAGACGCTTATCGACCAACTGGATATCCCCGTGTTTCATGACGACCAGCACGGCACAGCAATTATTGTTGCCGCAGGCCTGCTCAACGCCTTGCAGATTCAAGGCAAAAAACTTGATGCCGCAAAAATTGTCTGTCTCGGCGCAGGATCAGCAGGCATCGCCTCCATGCGGCTTTTGGTGTCACTCGGCGCACACCGCAATAACATCCTCATGCTGGACCGCAAAGGAGTGATTCACACCGACCGCAAAGGACTGAATCCGTACAAATGGTCCTTCGCCAGTGAAGACAGCAGCAAAAACACCCTGCTGGACGCCATGAGTGGTGCCGACGTATTTATCGGCGTTTCCGGAGCCAACCTGCTTGACGAAGCGGCATTAATGGCCATGGCACCAAAACCCATAGTGTTTGCACTGTCCAACCCGGACCCGGAAATTGACCCCGAACTGGCCCATCGTCTGCGTGATGACATGATCATGGCCACAGGGCGCAGTGATCACCCGAACCAGGTAAACAATGTATTGGGCTTCCCGTTTATCTTTCGCGGCGCGCTGGATGTGCGCGCACGACGCATCAATGAAGACATGATGATTGCCGCCGTGCGTGCCTTGCAACAACTGACCCATGAACCGGTACCGGTTGAAGTATGCAAAGCCTATGGTGTTGAAAGCATGACCTTTGGCCCGGATTACATTATTCCCAAACCGTTTCATCCACGCCTGCTGGAATTTGTGGCATCCGCCGTTGCCAGAGCGGCGGTAGACAGTGGCGTGGCACAGCTGCCATACCCGGCGCATTATCCGGTATTGGCGGAAAACAAAGCCTGAGAAAAGCCAGCATGCACCCCCCCGTTTTTTTGCAGACATTGCTGTTTATAACAATATTGTCTGTCCCCGTCTTACTGCCTGCCGGAACGGTTAACCGAGTCGCTGATTTCAGTGAGGCTAATCTGGCAGGCTGGGAAGAAAAATCGTTTGAAGGCAACAGCCAGTACGGTTTTGTAGATGCAAAAACCGCAGGCATTAACAGCAACGACTTAAAAAACGGCCAACAGATATTACGCGCCAGCACTCAAGGCCAAGCCTCGGGTTTGTTCAAGGAAGTGAATATTGATCTGACCAAAACACCATATTTAAACTGGTCATGGCAGGTGCAAAACCTGTTTAAAAATAACAACGAACGCAGCAAAGAAGGTGACGATTATCCCGCACGCATTTATGTAGTGGTATCCGGCGGCGTATTTTTTTGGAATACCAAAGCAATTAATTATGTGTGGTCCAGCAACCAGCCTGTCGGCAGCGAATGGCCCAACGCCTACACTGGCAACGCAAAAATGCTTGCCGTGCGCTCAGGCGAAAAACAGCTTGGACAATGGATAACCGAACGCCGCAATGTACGTAAAGACCTAAAAAATTTTTTTGGTAAAGACATAAAGAAAATTGACGCCATTGCCGTGATGGTCGATGGCGACAACACCGGGCAATCAGCTACGGCGTATTTCGGGAATATTTTCTTTTCTGACTGATTGTTATTGAACTCAAATACTTCACATCTACTCGTAGACAATTGTGAGGTTTATGGGGTGGAAAACTTAATCCACGTTGAACTAAACCGCTTCGCGGTAGCTTTTTTCCCACCTTTTTTCGCCTTAATTCACTTCACGTCATCATCAACCACACTCCTTAACGACCACTACAGGTCTTTCACCCAAGGAAAAGATGATGCCCCCCTTACGACAAAAAATGATCACAAAAAACCAAGACACCCATCAACAAAAAACCAACAAAAACCAAGACACCCATAAATTAATTCAACAAAAACCAAGACACCCATAAATCAATTGACATCCAAACCGATCCTCGTTAGATTTCGGGACGTACTACTCACAATTCACACGGAACAAAGAAGGCACGGATGCCAACACCGCGCAAAAACCAGGTCTGCCTGGAATCAACACCCTACTATCACCATCAACAAAAAACCAAGACACCCATAAATTAATTGACATCTAAACCGATCCTCGTTAGATTTCGGGACGTACTACTCACAATTCACATGGAACAAAGAAGGCACGGATGCCAACACCGCGCAAAAACCAAGTCTGCCTGGAATCAACACCCTACTATCACTGCATCTCACGCTGTGTCCGTCGAGCCTTCCTCTGTGGCAACGATGAATTCT
>DROS01000011.1 GCA_011321815.1 Gammaproteobacteria bacterium | reverse complement strand
TAGGTATAGACAGGTAAAACCACCAGCGCAGGCTTTACACCAACACAAGCGCCTTATCATCATTAATACTACTGTATCGACTTTTTTGCCGAGAGATCAGTCACAAACCCGCTGCCAGTCCTTCTTTGCAATATCGGGCACAATTCACGGGCTCTTTACAAAATTTCTTTCGCCGTTCCTGTGTTCTTTTGCTCGCATGTGACAGTGAACGCCAGAAAACCGGCATTTGTTCCGCATGCCATTATAAATACGGATCAATTTCCTATTGATTTGCCGTGGTTTTAATAGTCCACTGCACGTATAATCCGCGACTCAATGGAATATCACTGCGGGAGAGAGTGGCCCCCTGACCATAATCCGGTCGGAGTAAAAACCACCGCCGAAGGCGCAACCGCCCGGAATCGCTCAGGCAACCGGACCGCAGACCGACAATCGTTGACTCTGGAGAGAGGCTGAAGCCACAAGCATCAGTCCGCCGAAGGGGCTAAAGCTCTCAGGCACCATGGACAGAGGGGTGGCAAAACAGCACGACTGCTGTTTGGAAACCGTGTCCATAAAACCAGAGGTCAACACGCATGTCATCTTCAGCAACACTTTCACCAGCACAACACACCCCGCTGTATGCGCAGCATCTTGCCGCCGGGGCAAAAATTGTGGATTTTGCCGGCTGGGAAATGCCCATCCATTATGGCTCCCAGCTCGAAGAACACCATCAGGTACGTAACGATGCGGGTATGTTTGATGTCTCCCACATGGTGGTGCTGGATCTCACAGGAAGCGGCGCCACCAGTTTTCTGCGTTACCTGCTGGCTAATGACGTGGCACGTATCCAGACGCCAGGCAAGGCTTTGTATTCCTGTCTTCTCAACGAGCGCGGTGGTGTTATTGATGATCTCATCATCTATTTTATGGCAGATGACTGGTACCGCATGGTGGTGAACGCCGCCACCCGCGACAAAGACCTGGCCTGGATTCGCCAGCAGGCGGAAGGGTATGAGGTGGAAATCCGCGAGCGCGACGATCTGGCAATGATCGCCGTGCAAGGCCCCAATGCGCGTGATAAGGCCCACATCGCGCTGGGTGCGAGCATTGATGCCGCCCGCGAACTCAAACCCTTTTTCGCCGCAGACTGTAATGACAGCAAGGGTGACCTGTTCGTCGCCCGCACCGGTTACACCGGCGAAGATGGCTACGAAATCATCCTGCCCGCCGGGCAGGCCGGTGCAACCTGGGACGCTTTACTGGCCACCGGCGTCAAACCCATCGGTCTCGGTGCACGCGACACCTTGCGACTGGAAGCGGGCATGAATCTGTACGGCCAGGATATGGATGAAAACACCAGCCCTCTGGAAGCAGGACTCAGTTGGACGGTGGCTTTCACACCAGAAGACCGGGATTTTATCGGCCGCGCCGCACTGGCCAGACAAAAGGCCGATGGCCCGGCAAACAAACTCGTTGGCCTGATCCTCGAAGACCGCGGCATATTGCGCGCCCACCAAAAAATCATTACCGAACACGGCGAGGGCGAAACCACCAGCGGCAGCTTTTCCCCTACCTTGGGTAAATCCATCGCCCTGGCCCGCATACCTGTTGCCACAACCGGGCATTGCCAAGTAGAAATACGCGGTAAACAATTAGCCGCGCGCATCGTAAAATACCCCTTTGCCCGCAATGGCAAAAGCTTGTTTGACTAATCGTCTGTAACAAACAGTTCAAAGAAACAATCATGAGGAGACAGCCATGAGCAACGTGCCAAACGAATTAAAATACACCAAAAGCCACGAATGGGTCCGTACCGAAGCCGATGGCAGTATCACTGTGGGTATTACCGATCATGCGCAGGAATTGCTGGGCGACATGGTATTTATCGAGTTGCCCGAAACCGAAGCCAATTACACCGCCGGTGATGAGTGTGCCGTTGTGGAATCAGTAAAAGCGGCTTCCGATGTGTACAGCCCGATCACTGGCGAAGTTATCGCCATCAACGAAGAACTGGCCGATGCTCCCGAAACCGTCAATGAAGATGCCTTTGATACCGGGTGGTTGTTCAAAATGCAGCCTGAAGACGCCGGTGAAATCGACGAGCTGATGAATGCTGAAGCTTATGCTGAATTGATTGCCGAAGAAGAGCACTAAACTTTATTTTATTTTTCAACCTGACATTGAGCAGAGATCGCAATGCCTTTTATTCCCCATACTGAAAATGACACCCGCACCATGCTCGACACCATCGGTGCCGACACCATCGAAGATCTGTTTGATGAAATTCCTGTCGAACTGCGCGCCCAATCCTTGAGTGAAGTGCCTGCGGGCCGCAACGAAATGGCTGTATCCCGGCTGATGCGGGCACGCGCAGCACAGGACACGCAGGCATTGTCATTTTTGGGGGCAGGTGCCTACGAACACCACATTCCTGCGGCAGTATGGGAGCTGACGACTCGCGGAGAGTTTTATACGGCCTACACGCCTTATCAGGCCGAGGCCAGTCAGGGCACCTTGCAACTGCTGTATGAATTCCAGACCATGATGGCCGAACTCACCGCCATGGATGTCGCCAACGCCTCCCTGTACGACGGTGCTTCGGCATTGGCGGAAGCGGTTTTAATGGCGGTACGCGCCAATCGAAAATCCAAAAGCAAGCGGATTTTGATGCCCACCACCGTACATCCCATTTACCGTAGCGTGGTTAACACCATCGTACAGCACCAGGGCATCCAACTGGCGTTAGTGGATTATGATACACAGGGTGGACACATTGACCCTGCCAG
>DROS01000010.1 GCA_011321815.1 Gammaproteobacteria bacterium | reverse complement strand
CGCGGCAAGGCGCAGTGCGCAGGCAATGGTTGTTCCCTTGTCAAGCACTGCAACGCCGCAGCGGAACACCACAGGAGCGCCCGAAGGGTTGGCCTGTCAGCGTCCATGGCGGCGTTGCTCCTCTTGCAAAGGACGACGGCCATTTGCTGCGAGGAGCGCCTTGCCCTGAACGCTGACAGACCAACTGAATCCCAATTTATTACCTTGAAAGAGTACTAGGCTATTCGGGGTTCGACCGTTATGATGCGCATACAGGATTAGGTGCAGCACCATAACGGGACGGGTTTGCTTGTGAAAACGCAGATGTTCAGCGCAGACTGTTTTAGGAAGGGTGGAGCAAAAGGTCTGTGGCAGTTATTACCCATGTTGGCGCTGTTGCTCCCGTGTTACGGCGTGCAGGCACAGGTTTTTTCCGCTGGTCCAGCAACTTACCGATCAGTGTTAAATCTGTTGAAGCCGGGGGATACCCTCTCATTGCAGTCAGGAACTTACGAGAACGGGTTGTCAATAACCCGCTTGCATGGGCGGGTCGGGGAGCCCATTACCATTACCGGGCCTGAGGAGGGCTTTCCTGCCGTTTTTCTGGGCAGTCGGGATAAATCCAGAAATACCATACAGATTAAAGATTCAGATTATGTTATTATCCGCAACTTAAAGTTAGATGGTATGGGGGCGGCTGATATTGACGCTGTCAATGCGCGAGGTATAACTCACCACATTACCATCGAGAACCTTAAAATTCTTCGCTATGGTGGCAGTCAATTGACGGTGGGTATTGCCACGCGCGGCCCAGCCTGGAATTGGGTCATCCGCAAGAATCTGATTGTTGGTGCCGGTACCGGCATGTATCTGGGCAGTTCCAATGGTGCCAACCCGTTTGTAGCAGGCTTGATTGAGGGCAATGTGGTGCTGCATACCCTGGGTTATAACCTTCAGATTAAACACCAGAAACCACGCCCCCAAGGTGCAGGGTTACCCACCGGCCAAAATACCACTATTATTCGCCACAACGTGTTCAGCAAGGCTGAAAACGCCGCCATGGGCGATCAGTGGGCTCGCCCCAACGTTTTGCTGGGGCATTGGCCTCTGCGGGGGGAGGGACAGGATGACCAATATTTGGTATATGGCAATTTTTTCTACCAGAATCCCAGCGAAGCCTTGTTCCAGGGTGAGGGGCACATCGCTTTTTATAATAATCTGTTGGTCAATGATGTCGGTTCTGCATTAAACGTGCAGAAACACAACGATAAACCCCGACGAATTGATATTTTTCAAAATACTATCGTGGCGCGTAATACCGGTATTAAAGTACGCCACGGCGCTGCGGGTTATATACAGCGGGTGGTTGCAAACGCAGTGTTTGCTTCCACACCATTACGGTTGGCCTCTTTGGTACGGAGTCGGGATAATTTTCTTGGAACCTATCGTTCGGCTTTATCGTTGTTAAGGGGGCCGCAGAACGACTTAGGAAAGCTGGATCTTTTTCCCAAATCGGCTAGCCTGAGAGGTTTACCAATTGACATGTCGCCGTTTATGCGTTTTGACAATTGGAATCGCGATTTTGATGGTGTTCTGCGCTCAGGCATATATCGTGGTGCCTATGAAGGGGGAGCTGACAGGGCCGCATGGTTTCCCAGGCTTGAACAAAAGCCGCTCCCAGACACTCCTGTCAGGCAGGGGTTGATCGAAGACCACTAAAAAGTGACCCTTGAACAAAAAACAGTGGCATTGTGCCTTTGGACTCTGAATGGAAAGGGAGGTCACTGGAGAGGTTGTTTCACGATGTGACTGTGTTCTCGTTTCTGGTTCGCCATCAGGAACCCCAAGGTACAAAAGCGACCTTGTTCACAAAGCTCCCAGTTAATTTTTCGATACCTGAAGTTGGATGTTGCATACACAATGGTTTGCTTTTTTTGCCAGCTAACAAAATTTTGAGGTTCCTATCAATGACATTTTTTTCATTGAGCTTGTGCTCACGGATGTATCAAACAAAAGCCAAAAATATCGTAGGACTTTTTGGCAAAACGCTCTTGGCAGCATTGCTGGTAAATATGTTTTTAGCGGGTGGTGTGGCAGTTGCCGCCGTACAGCATCCGAATATTCTGATAAACGCCGATGAATTGAACGCAATCAAGGCAAAGGTGGCCGTAGGGGCGCAGCCTTGGAAAAGTGCTTATGACAAGATGATAAGTCAGGCGAATTCCGCGTTAAACCTTTCAAATATGAGCGTGACATTCGGTGGTAAAAACCAATGTGGAAATGTCAATGTGTATTGTACAGATCCCTTTTATAATGGCTCAGACCGGGTGGATTTTGATACCGGTGCACGTCTGATTGGAGCAGGGGTACGCGATCTTGGGATGGCCTACGCTTTTTCCGGTGAGGCTCGCTATGCCGATAAACTGATCGAATTGATTCGTGTTTGGGCTTTGGATGCGACCACTGCCATGCAGCCGACATTTGCCAATCATCAGGCGCGTATTGATTTGTATCCGACCATGACGGGTTTGATTTATGGTGCGGATCTGGCCTGGAATTACCCAGGCTGGAGTCAGTCCGACAAAGATGCGTTTAAGGCCTGGGTGGACGCCTTTGGTCAAAATGCCATGCAGCTCAGCCAGGACCCAAACAACTTTGAGAACTGGAAAGTTGCGTTTATCAGCATTGCGGGTGCATTTACCGGTGATCAAACACTGTTGAATTTCGCATTTCAACGCTTTCGTGATGTGATTCCCTCTCAGATTGGCAGTCGTGGCACCATGGAAGAGGAAAAAGGCCGCACCAGTGGGTGGGGTGGTATCGGGTATTCGATGTTTGCGTTACACGCAATGTCCCTTGCAGCGGAAGTGGCCCGTCATCATGGTGTGGATTTGTACAATTACACCAGCGATGGCAATAAAGGTTTAAAGTTGGCGCTGGACTACCATGCGCCATATTTGCTTAATCTGTCAGCATGGCCTTTTGGCAAAGGCACACAACCTCTTAATGCATCCCATGGTATTGGTATTTACGAATTGGCTTACTCGGTGTGGCAAGACCCCGCTTATCTGAATGTGGTGAACCGTTGGGGGCGTCCCATGGGGATGAATATCTGGGCGCTGGGCGTTGTAACCTTGACTCATGCCAATCGATTTGACCTGTCAGTGGGAGCCACAGCGCCGAGTATTGTAGCGCAACCCGCTGCTGTTACGGTGACGGAAGGCGACGACGCCAGCTTCAGTGTGGTTTCCACGGGAAGCGGCTCGCTTGCTTATCAATGGTTTCGCGATGGTAACAGCATCGCTGGTGCCACCGGTGCCAGCCACACGGTGCCCGGTGTCAGTTCGTCAGATAACGGCAGTGTTTACAGCTGTGAAGTGAGTAATAGTCTGGGGAGCATCAACAGCAGTGGCGCGATGCTGACGGTATTGTCAGATTCTGTTGCGCCGACATTGGTATCGGTATTGACTGTCAGCGACACCCGGGTTGATATTACATTTAGTGAACCGGTCAGCGCCAGCAGTGCTGAAAATATTGCCAATTATCAAATTGACCTCGGTGTTGCCGTGACATCTGCCAGTCTGGGAGCAGATGACAGCACCGTCAGCCTCACGGTCAGTCAGCTTGCTGTAGACACCACTTACACTGTGTTGGTAAGTAATGTGCAGGATATCGCGCAAAACCCGAACACCATTACCGCACAAAGCAGTCTAAATTTTACTTATCGCACCGCAGATGGATTTGAAGACGGTAATGCCGATGGCTGGAACAGCCTTGTTGACTCCAACTGGAGTGTGGTAATGGATGAAGGTGACATGGCCTATTATCTCAATACCACGAATTTTGGCAGCCCGGGTGGAGGGCGGCTGGGTGAGTATTCTTTACTGCCCGCAGATTATGCTGATTTTACCTTTACGGCACAGGCCAAACTGGGCGATGACGTGGCTAGCAGCGCGTTAGCCGATTATGCCGTAATCTTTGGGTTCCAGGATTCAGATAACTACTACTATATGTTGTTCAATAATGATCAGGACTCTACGCAACTTTTCAAGGTTATCGGTGGTAACCGCACACCATTGGCGACCGCCGATAGTGATTGGTTGAGTGACAATGCATACCACAGCATTGAGATTAGCCGTGCGGGGAGTGCGATCAGCGTACGTTTTGATGGCAATGTGCTTTTGAGTGCGAACGACAACAGTCTGGGCGCGGGTAAAGTTGGTGTGGGTAGTTTTAATGACTCCGCCTATTTTGATGATGTGAGCGTGACGGATGTAGTAGCGTCTGGCGGAGGATCGACTGGTGGAGGATCGACTGGTGGAGGATCAACTGGTGGAGGATCGACTGGTGGAGGATCGACTGGTGGAGGATCAACTGGTGGAGGATCAACTGGTGGAGGGTCAACTGGTGGAGGGTCAACTGGTGGAGGGTCAACTGGTGGAGGATCAACTGGTAGTGGCCCAACGGGCGGTGGCCCATCTGGAAGTGGTTCTGTGAGTGATAGCGAACCTGATGCCGGCGGTGGTGCTTTGAATCCCTTTACTGGCTTCGTATTGATGGTGGGTGTCATCCTGGTTTGGCGTCGGCGAGCAGTGTCTGTGCTGTCGGCACAGGTTTGACAGCGCTGTTACCTGCGTTAATGTTTTAGGTTTTTACTGTTGCCGGAAGGTGGCTTGCTGTGGGGGTTGGGTTTGCCACGAGTTCAAGAACTCGTGGCAAATATTCTGAATTAAGCATAACTGGGTGGGCTTGTTTCTTTAAGCAGAAGATGATTGGTTTGTTATCTCTTCCATAACCAGCATTAGTAACCCAGTGTTTGCACTGGCAGGTTGTATATTCTTAACGCATGGCTAGTGTTGGGTGCTCGGTCCAATGTTGGCTTGTTTATCTTTGTTCGCAGTTTACAGGCGGAATCACTGCCCGTTGCGCGGCTGTTGAACTCTCTGGAAGTATCTTCATATTCGGTCTTTGGGGTTTCCCGTTTAGACCATGTTTCCAATATCGACACATAAGTACGGGTTATTACCTTAAGCCTGGAAGCCCGGTTGGGCACAGAAAAGCCATCCACGATATTGATGTGCATCTGCCAGTGTCGGAATTGTTTACACGTTAAGTGGGCGGTGGTTGTATATCCGTGCGTAATGCGTCACAACATCTTGTAATAGCATCATAAATATTAAATTGGCATGGTCTTTGCTTTATCTGGAATATTAGTGTTTCGAGCTGATGTAGTGTGTATGTCATAGCTTGAATTTTGATCCAGTTTTTTGTTTTGCGGTATGCCGGTCAAAACAAAGAAACCAACCGTCATGATGTAGATGTAGACGTAGATGATACAGGTGCGCAATATGCTTAATTTTTGTGGTCGTCCTCTTGGCGCTTTCGCGCTGATGTTGTTTTTTCCTTGGTTTACATCAACCGCTTATGCGTTGACTTCTGATGATTTTAATACACTGTCTCTCAACTCATCTCTTTGGACAGCCATTGATCCGGTTGGCGACAGCTCTATATCCGTTGATGGGTACACACTACAAATAGATGTTCCTGCTGGTACTTCACACGATGTATGGCTTTCTGGAAATATGGCGCCACGAGTGGTGCAGGCGGTGGCGAATACTGATTTTGAGATAGAGGTCAAATTTGAATCCCCTTTGAGTCAAAAATATCAGTTGCAAGGCATACTGGTTGAGCAGGACGCCAATAATTTTATGCGTTTTGATTTTTATAGTGATGGCACAAATACCAATATTTTTGCAGCGGCCTTTAGCAATGGTTCCGCGAGCATAAAAGTAAATGCGGTAGTGGCCATTGGCAGTCCTCTGTTTTTAAAGGTGACGCGAGTTGGCAATCAATGGACTCAGTGGTACTCACTGGACGGGGTAACCTGGATTCAGGCGGGTAGTTTCGCTCACACTTTAGCCGTGACGGCGGCGGGTGTTTTCGCTGGAAATGCGGGCAGTTCAGCACCCCAGCATACGGCAATCGTTGATTATTTCTTCAATACTGCTTCTCCCATTTCCCCTGAAGATGCCAATGTGCCGGTGGATAATATCGCGCCCGTTATCAGCAGTATTCAAACGTCCATTGGACCAACTGAATTGCTGATTTCCTGGGTGACAGATGAGCCTGCAACAGCTCAGGTGAACTATGGGGAAACTGTGGCTTATGAACTGGGCTCAGTGTCGAGTGGTGTAGCATTGAGTACTCAACATGAGATATTTATTGCCGGACTTGCTCCCAACACAACCTATAACTTTCAGATTTCCGCACAGGATGATGCCGGGAATACCGGGTTATCACAAAATATTATTTTTCAGACGGGTGCGAGTGGCACGGAAACGTTGCCGTTGGTTGATGTTTGGTATGGGGCGGCGCAGACGTTTAATGCGATAGGGGCACCGCAGCAGTGGGTAAATGTTTTAGGCAATGTATCCGATCCGGATGGTATTGCTTCCCTTAGCTATTCTCTCAATGGCGCTCCAGCAGTGGCATTGTCTGTCGGGCCGGATATTTATCGTTTGGCCAATATTGGTGATTTTAATGTTGATATCGACAGAAGCACTTTATTGATAGGCAGCAATAGCCTTGTTATCACAGCAGTGGATAAGCTGGGTTATTCCACAGCACAAGTGGTTACCGTGAATTATTATGATGGCAATGTGTGGCCAGCCACTTATTCCATCGATTGGGCTAATGCGGGCAGTATCCAGAATGTTGCACAGGTTGTCGATGGTGAGTGGAGTCTTCAGCCGGCAGGGGTGCGTACTGTGGATGTGGGGTATGACCGGCTGATCGCAGTGGGTGACATAAGCTGGACGGATTATGAAATTACAGTTCCCTTCACGGTATATTCCATTGACACGGCAGGTTATGCCTATCCCAGCAACGGGCCTGGTGTGGGCGTACTGATGCGTTGGGCAGGGCATACTGATATTGGGGTAGCGCAGCCCAACGTTGGGTGGCGACCGATTGGTGCCTTAGGATGGTACAGGTGGCAGAATCCGTCCAGTGAAAGACTGATGTTGACCGGAAGCCTGGGCAACACGCTGGATGAAGATATTTCCGGCCGGAAGCTTCAGATCGGGTTGCCATATCTGATGAAGATGCGGGTGGAAAGTATTATTGGGCAGGGCAGCGTTTATAGTTTGAAATTGTGGGAGGTTGGTCAGCCGGAACCCATAAATTGGGAGCTGACCGGTTTTGGGGATTTGTCCACGCCACAGACCGGCTCTTTGATGCTGGTGGCGCATCATGCGGATGTTGAATTTGGCAATGTCTCCATTGTACCCATGGGTATCGCCGATCCATTGAAAGGCGCTGTTATCCAGAATCTCGCAGAGCAGGTCGGTACTACGGATGCTGTCATCACATGGACGACTGACGAACCGGCCTCCGCGAGTATTCAATATGGGGCGGATGCTTCCTATGGCTCGATACTGACCAGCGCAGCGTATAACACGTATCATAGTATGACTATCAGTGGGTTGACATCAGGTCAGGCCGTGCATTATGAAATCACCGTAGTGGATTCGGATGGTAATATCACTACCACGGGAGATCGGTCGTTTGTTACCCAGACTAACATTCCACCGGTGCAGGGGAGCCTGTCGGATGATTTTAACAGCACCGTGCTCAATACGAGCAAGTGGACCTTTGTTGACCCGAAAGGCGACTCTTCTGCTACTGTAAGTGGTGGGCAGCTGGCGTTATCTGTGAGCGGGGGGGTGGCGCACGATGTTTGGACCAGTGGCAATGATACTGCGCGGGTAACTCATGCATTGTCGAATGAGGATTTCTTTGCAGAGGTTAAATTTGACTCGGTCCCCGCGCAGAAGTATCAAATCCAGGGGATGTTGGTAGAACAGGACAGCAGTAACTTTATCCGTTTTGACTTCTACAGTGATGGCTCAAACCTCCGGGTATTTGCGGCATCATTTCAGAATGGCTCTCCCACCATACAGGTTAATGATGTGATCACTTCAGGGGTTCCGTTGTATATGCGAGTCAATCGTGTAGGCAACCAATGGACCCAGCAATATTCATACGACGGCACGAACTGGCAAACGGCAGTCAGTTTTACCTACGGTCTGACAGTGGGTTCAGCCAGCCTGTTTGCAGGAAACGCGGGTTCAAACGCGCCAGCTTATACTGCGTTGGTTGATTACTATTGGATCGACAAAGATATGTTGTTGGATACAACGGCGCCAGTCATTAGCAATGTGCAAGTGGCGGTCAGTGCCAATGAAGCGGTTATTACCTGGGATACTGATGAGGCTGCCAGCAGTTCATTGGCTTACGGGTTGACGGCATCCTATGAAATTGGCTCGATCGACAGCGCCGCTACGGTGACCGCCCACAGCGCCATACTGTCTGGGTTGACGGTGGACACATTGTACTATTTCCAGATTACAGTTACCGATGCCAGTGGTAATATGAGCAGCTCGACAGGGCTGACGTTTACACCGATAGCAGATTTGATTCCTCCGGTTATCAGCAATATTCAGGAACAAATCACGACGTCGGGGGCAACTGTCAGCTGGGCTACGGATGAGCCAGCTACCTCCAGCATCGAGTACGGTGCGGACACCAGCTATGGCTCTGTGGTCAGCGGCAGTAATTTGAGTGTTACCCACAGCCTGTTGTTGACGGGGTTTTCACCCGGCCAAACGGTGCACTACCGGATAACCTCTGTTGATGGGGCAGGTAATGTGACGGTTTCGGTGGATCGCTTGTTTGTTACGCTACTGGGCGATGGCCCCATTCCGGGACCATTGTCGGATGAATTCAATGGAGCCTCGCTGGACCTGACGCAGTGGACGTTTGTTGACCCGGTTGGTGATTCGGCGGCCAGTGTTGCTAATGGTCAGCTCGCCATATCAGTGGGCGGGGGAATCTCGCACGATGTATGGAGTTCCGGTAATAATTCAGCGCGGGTCTCTCATGCAGCGGCTAATCAGGACTTTTTTGCTGAGGTGAAATTTGATTCAACGCCGGGGCAGCAGTACCAACTTCAAGGCATGCTGGTGGAGCAGGACGCGAATAACTTCGTACGTTTTGATTTCTACAGTGACGGAAGTAATCTGAAAATCTTTGCAGCAGTATTCCAGGCTGGGCAGCCAACTGTTATGGTAAACACTACTATTGCATCGGGTGGGCCGTTGTATATGCGCGTCAAGCGTGTGGGCAACCAATGGACCCAGCAGTATTCGTATGATGGCAGTAACTGGCAGACCGCAGCAACTTTTGCACATACCCTTACGGTTGCCTCGACAAGTTTGTTTGCCGGGAATGCCGGAGCGAGTGCGCCAGCGTTTACTGCGCTGGTAGATTACTATTGGACGGATGTACAATAGCAAAGAATGATCACGTTATTACGTTAGCCATATTTTCTTGCATTCTGTAATCTACTGGCCCATGAACGGAAAAAGACCTACCGTAAGTATTGGCATGCCCCTCTATAATGCCGAGCAATATGTTGCGCAAGCGATAGAGTCCATTTTGGGACAAACATTCTCGGATTTTGAATTGTTGATTTCGGATAACGCATCAACTGACAAAACCGGTGAAATTTGTCAACATTTTGTACAGACTGACCCGAGGGTAAAATATTTCAGGAATGAAACCAATCTGGGAGCGGCCAAAAATTTCAATAATGTTTTCGGTTTGGCTTGTGGAAAATATTTCAAATGGGCAGCGTACGATGATCTGCTGGCTCCAGAGTTTTTGGGCTCATGTGTCGACGTTCTCGATTCCGACGAAGGGACGGTGTTATGTTATACCGCTGCGATTCAAATTGATGCGCTTGGTGAAGAAATAAAGCGCTATCGGGCAGATTTGTCTAATGTATCTGCTGAAAAAGCAGAACTTCGTTATAGCGACCTGATTCGGGACGAATACAATTGTTTACCCGTATTTGGATTAATAAGAGCGGAACCATTGAAAAAAACGCCCTTGATTGGTCCGTATATTGGCTCGGATCGTGTATTGCTGGCAGAATTGGGGCTGCATGGGAAGTTTGTCGAACTGGAGCAAAGCCTGTTTTTTCACAGAGAGCATAATGCACGTTCAACGCGCGCGATTCCGTTGCATGAAAGGGCTGCATGGTTTGACCCAAAACGGGCAAAATCTGTAGTGTTGCCATATTGGCGATATCTGAAAGAATATATATCATCAGTCAGGCGCTCCCCGTTATCCTGGCGTGGCCGCTGGCTTTGTTACCGGGAAGTTGTAAGGTGGGTCAGATGGTATTACAAAAAACTGCTTGGTGATCTGACGATGGCGGCAAGGCAAGCCACGGGTAAAAGGTAGCACCTGGACAGTGAAGGGACCCTGTCGGATTATGGAAGAATCGACTGTTGTAATGGAAGACCGGCTCATTTATCTGGTCGTTGTTAGTTGTTATACCTACTATCCATCTTGAGGTGGTTGAAAAATGAGCACAGCTTCCCACTTTCCTCAAAGCCATTTCCATGGCTCCACGGGCTTTTGATTTCCCCAAATTAGCAATAGAAAAACACAACGTGCCAATAGATAATCATCCACCATGCATGCCTGATGTGGGCATAACGGCAATTGTTCCCGACGAATGGGGCGGCCCCTGGGAATCTCGTCACCAGGTTTTAATCCGGCTGGCAAAATATTTTAATGTTGTGTGGGTAAATCCTGTCGGGTGGTGGAATGAGGCGTGGTTTGGCCCTCGTAGTGACAGATTTTTATCGGCAAAGTCCCAGGATTTACCGTGTGGGTTTTCTGTTTTTGAAAAAAGCTACTATTTTCCCAGTTTTGGGAAGCCGTGGATCGATTACGCCAGTGAATACATTCGTCTTGCTGTTGCAAGGAAAACATTGCGGGCACGCGGAAGCCGGACGCACGTACTTTATGTCTGGAGAGATTCCTTTTTTTCCGCCATGGACAGGGGGCGGTATGACGTAAGTTGTTACCATATTGATGACGAATATACTTTTTCAGCGGTTGATCTTCCTATTCGACCCAGAGAAGAAAATCTGATCAAGAGAGTTGATCAGGTTTTTATTTCTTCTCCTGCGCTGATGGCCAAAAAAGGGCATTTGAATGCACAGACTGCCCGCATTCCTAATGGTGTGAGTATTCAGGAATATATCACCCCAAAGGATGAACCTGAGGATATGGTGGATATTCCCCATCCGAGAATCGGTTATGTTGGTATTATCAAACGGCAATTGAATATTGATGTGTTGCTTGAAATAGCAAAACGGCACCCTGAATATTCCTTTGTATTTGTTGGCCCCAAACGGTCTGATTTACGGGATGATGGAGCGAAATGGGAAAAGCTGGAATCCCTTTCCAATGCCTATTTTGTTGGCGGGAAACCTGTTTTTGAACTTCCTGCCTATACGCAGCATATGGATGTGTGCATGTTATGTTATTCCATCAACGATTATACGAAATATATATACCCCTTAAAACTCCACGAATATCTTGCTGCCGGCAAGCCCATTGTTGGTGCTCCGCTGGAGTCTTTGCAGGAATTTCCAGAGTATATACACTTTGCGGAAACTGCCGATGAGTGGGCGGCAGGAATTCAACAGGCATTGAGTGATTCGTCGCAATCCAGGGAAATGGTCAATGCACGAAAAAATATCGCGCGTGAGCACGATTGGGATGTGCTGGTATCCAGGATTGCATTCAAAATATGTGAAAACCTTGGCCCGGATTACGTGGCAAGGTTGTCGAAAGAGGAAAAAAAGCTTGGCTGAAATATGGATATTTCGGGCTGCCGGTCAAAACATTTTGCATGTACGTGCCGTGTTTGAGTATCGACATAAATCGAAACCTGTAGGTTTTGGTCGTGTTCACGATGTTGGACTGATTTTTAGTCGTGATTGTCCATGACAAATTTGAACAAAAAAATGGCCAGAGGTGTTGGCTGGATGGTGCTGTTCAAGTTGGCACAGCGTGGGCTTGGTCTAATCAGTACGGTAATTCTGGCACGCATTCTGGTTCCGGAAGATTTTGGCCTGATTGCAATGGCAATGTCGGTATATGCCGTGCTCGAAATCATGGGCGCATTCAGCTTTGATTTGGCCCTCATACAAAACCAGAAAGCGACACGGGAGCATTATGATACCGCCTGGACCTTCAATGTTATGTATGGCGCGGTGGCGGCAACGATCCTGTTTTTTCTTGCAGAACCAATGGCATTGTTTTTTGGAGATGCCCGATTAGCCGAAATTGTTCCTTATCTTGCACTTGCCTCGTTGTTACAGGGCGGTGAAAATATTGGTGTAGTGGCTTTCCGCAAGGAACTGGATTTTAAAAAGGAGTTTAATTTTCTCCTGTTCAAAAAAATTATTGCCTTTGTCGTGACGATAACAGCGGCATTTCTGTATCAAAATTATTGGGCATTGGTGCTGGGGATTGTTACATCGACGGCTGCGGGGGTGGCCATAAGTTATTTTTTGCACCCTTATCGCCCTCGTTTTTCGCTTGCAAAGGGCCTGGAGCTATTTCATTTTTCCAAATGGCTATTGCTGAACAACGTACTGGTTTTTCTCAATATTCGAGGCATCGACTTTGTGATCGGCAAGATTTCAGGTGCAAAGGTGCTGGGGCTTTATACCATTTCCTATGAGCTTTCAAATCTGGCAACAACTGAATTGGTGACCCCGCTTACCAGAGCGGTATTTCCCGGGTATGCAAGAATGTCTGCTGACCGGGAAGAATTGCGAAAAGGGTTTTTGAATGTACTTTCTTTGGTTGCTGTCATGGTTATTCCCATTGGTTTGGGTACGATGGTGCTTTCTGAGCCGTTGGTGAGAGTGCTGCTGGGCGAAAAATGGCTGGAATCCATACCATTAATTGAAATTCTTGCGATTGCCGGAGTAAGTCGAGGGTTGCAGGCTAATTTTGGTGCAGTGTTTCTTGCGCTTGGAAAGCCAAAAATGATTGCGATTTTGTCTGTTATTCAAATCAGTATTGCATATCCGGCATTCATTTTTGCATTGCTGGAAGGGGGGATCGAAGCGGGAGCCAGCGCACTGGTTATTACGGCATTCATCGTGCTGCCTTTAAGTTATTTTTTGCTTATGCGCGCCTTATCACTCCCTGTGCTTAATGTGTTTTCAGTGCTTTGGCGTCCGGTCATTTCTGCATTCGCTATGGTGGCGGCTCTGGTTTATTTACAGGATATTTGGCCTTTGTATCAAAACACAGCATCACTCGTTGCGCAGTTTTTGATGTACATAGCTGCGGGAGGGGTTGTATATAGTGCGTCACTGACTTTGCTTTGGCAGTTATCGCATAAGCCAAGAGACTCAGCGGAGGCATTTATATTTGATTTTCTGCGGCAAAAACTTGTGAATGTGTAACGGGTGTATGTTTTATTGCGTATTATGCCGCAGGGATCAGGTCGGTTATTTTAATCATCAACTGACCGGGAGAAGCCATTTTGGTGAGGTTTTCCCCCTTTCGCGGATTAAAGAAGAAGGATAAATAGAGTGAAAAGTCGTTAATAATACCGTTGGTGTGTTGGACAAGAGTTGGAAAGCTCCAATTTTTGCATTAGCACAGGTAGAATTATGCCTGCTGCTCAAGAGAGCTGAGGCTTGTGTAATGTGAGATCAGGATTGTAAGTGCGATGTGAATGGCAGGCTGTTTGCACAGAAAACCTGTGTAGCTCACGCAACAAAATAAGGGGAAATTAAATGAAGGTGGCGCTTCTAGCAGGAGGATACGGTACTCGTCTGGCGGAGGAGACCGAAGTACGCCCGAAGCCGATGGTTGAGATAGGAGGGCATCCCATTCTTTGGCACATTATGATGCATTACCATCGTTACGGGTTTGATGAGTTTGTTGTCGCGTTGGGTTACAAGGGCGATTACATCAAACGCTGGATGAAGGATTTCGCGTCGTTGAACGGGCATTTAACCGTGGAAACGGCGACTGGCAAGGTGACTGCGCATGGTGCCGACAACCCGGACTGGAAGGTTGATCTGGTGGATACCGGGCTAACCACGCTCACGGGCGGACGCATCAAGCGCCTGCAACCCTGGGTGGGGGACGAGACATTCATGCTGACCTGGGGGGACGGGGTTTCTGACGTGGATCTCGATAAACTGCTTGCATTCCACAAATCTCACGGCAAATTGGCAACAATGACCGCAGTCCGTCCGCCAGCGCGGTATGGTCACCTGGAATTTAATGGCGATCAGGTTCAGAGTTTTACGGAAAAGCCGCAAACCAGTGAAGGCTGGATCAATGGCGCTTTCTTCGTATTGGAACCGGGTATTTTTGATTATATTTCCGGCGATCAAATCATGTGGGAAGAAGAACCGCTTGAAAGTCTTGCGAGAAATGGTCAGTTAATGGCCTACCGGCATGACTCTTTTTGGCAATGTATGGATACATTGCGCGAAAAACATCTTTTGGAACGCTTGTGGCAGGAAGGTTCTCCGCCATGGAAAACATGGGAATAATGTGAAATGAAAGTATTAGTGACAGGGCATTCGGGTTATATCGGTACTGTGCTGGTTCCCATGCTGTTGGAACACGGGCATGAAGTCTCCGGACTGGACAATGGCTGGTTTGAGCACTGTGTATTTACGGGTGAAGTGACGCAGGTGCCCAGCATCAAAAAAGATGTGCGCGATGTGGAAAAAACCGATCTGGAAGGTTTTGATACGATCATTCATCTGGCTGGCCTGTCGAATGATCCGCTGGGAGATTACCGTCCCGGCCTGACTGAAGAAATCAACGACAAAGCATCCGTCAGGATTGCCACTCTTGCGAAGGAGGTCGGGGTCGAGCGATTTATATTCGCCTCATCGTGCAGTAACTATGGCGCCTCGGGAGACCAGTTTTTAACAGAGGATGCCGCCTTTAACCCGGTGACCCCCTATGGTGTGTCCAAGGTTAAAGTGGAGGAGGGGCTGACCAAACTGGCCGACGACAGCTTCTGCCCCGTTTACCTGCGCGCATCCACCGCCTACGGTATGTCACCGATTATTCGTTTCGACCTTGTGCTCAACAATTTGACCGCATGGGCCTTTACAACCGGCCAGGTTTACTTGAAGAGCGACGGCACACCATGGCGTCCCATTGTGCATGTGGAGGATATCTGCCGTGCTTATGTGGCTGCCCTGCACGCACCGCGGGATGTGGTGTTTAATCGTGGTTTCAACGTCGGCACCACCACAGAAAATTATCAGATCAGAGAACTCGCGGAGATTGTGGAAGACGTTGTACCCAATTGTCGCGTCGAGTTTGCCGACGATGCCGGACCAGACAAACGTTGTTACCGGGTCGATTGCAACCGTATCGCCACAGAGCTTCACGAATTCAAACCACAATGGACCGCGCACCGGGGTGTTGTGGAGCTTTATGAAGCCTACAAAAAAGTAGGATTAACACTCGACGAATTCGAGGGGGAGAAATTCAAACGTATCGCGCACCTTCAAAAGCTGGTGAAAGATAAAAAACTGGATGAAACGCTGCGCTGGGCCTGATGTTCAGGAACGTGCACGTTTCTTGATCAAGGACAGGTATAAATTTACGTCAACCGCACGGGCAGAGGCACATTGCCGATGATACCGTCACAAATACTTCAACAGGTGAAATTAAGGATATGAGTGCTGAAATAACTGTTTGCCGGTCATGTAACAAACCCGGTCTTGAAACTTTTCTGGATTTGGGGAAAACCCCGTTGGCAGACCGCATACTGACCCCCGCGCAACTGAAAGAGCACGAGCCGGTATACCCGTTGAAAGTGGCTTTTTGCCCCAGTTGCGGGCTTATGCAAATTACGGAAACGGTGGAACCTGACGAATTGTTTTGTGACGATTACCCTTACTTTTCATCTTTTTCTGACTACCTGCTGGCGCACTCAAAAGAAAATGTCCTGGACATCATTGAACGGCGGACACTGGGTGCTGACAGCTTCGTGGTTGAGCTCGCCAGCAATGACGGTTACCTGTTAAAAAACTATGTTGAACACGGTATTCCCGTTCTGGGCATCGACCCCGCAGATGGGCCCGCTGCCGCAGCGGAAAAAATTGGTGTGCCGACCCGGAATACGTTTTTTACCAAAGGGCTTGCGCAGGAGTTGGTTCAGCAAGGTTCACAGGCCGATGTGATTCATGGCAACAACGTATTGGCGCATGTTGCTGACACCAACGGTTTTGTTTCCGGCATGGCGGACTTGCTCAAAGAAGATGGCGTCATTGTCATTGAAGCACCTTATGCCAAAGACCTCATCGACCACTGCGAATTCGACACCATCTATCACGAGCACCTGTGTTATTTTTCCGTTACGGCGTTAAACAATCTTTTTCGCCAGCACGGACTGTATCTGAATGAAATCAAACAACTGCCCATTCATGGGGGGTCGCTGCGCCTTTATGTGGAAAAACAGGAAAACATGGGTCAATCAGTGAAGGATTTACTGGCGATTGAACAAGCAGAAAAAGTCGATAAAATTGATTTTTACCGGGATTTCTCCGCCAGAGTTGAAAAGGTAAAAACCGCGCTGCTGACGTTACTGACAGAACTGAAATCCCAGGGCAAAAGCATTGCCGCCTACGGTGCCGCTGCAAAAGGAAGCACGCTGATCAACTACATGGGCATTGGCACAGACCTGATCGACTTTGTCGTGGATAAAAATATACACAAGCAAGGCCGCTTTATGCCAGGGCAGCATATTCCGATTCTTGCACCTGAAAAAATAATGGAAGCACGACCGGACTACGTGCTTATTTTACCCTGGAATGTCACCGACGAGATTCTCAAGCAACAACAGGAATATCGTGACCAGGGCGGGAAGTTTATCGTCCCCATTCCTGAGCCCAGAATTATCTGAGCGAATATCACCTTTTCTTCCGCGCTGCGCAATGTAATGCAGCGCGGAAGAATGCATAAAGCACTATTTTAGAGAAAGTAAAACGATGAATACAGAACACACATGCCCCAGCTGTAGCGCCAAGAATATGCAGGTTTTTTACGAACAAAAATCAGTGCCCTCCAACAGCTGTATATTGTTGGACAGCGCAAAAGCGGCTATTGAATATCCGCGCGGAGACATCGAACTTTGTTTTTGTCCCGAATGTGGATTTATGTCCAACATGGCATTTGACGCAAAGCTGACAGAATACTCCGGGCGCTACGAAGAGACCCAAGGTTTTTCCGGCACGTTTAACAAATTTCATCATGCATTGGCAGAACGGTTGATTGACCGTTATGACCTGCATGACAAGGATGTTCTGGAAATTGGTTGTGGCAAAGGCGAATTTATCACCATGCTAAGCGAACTGGGTAACAATCGGGGGGTTGGTTTTGATCCCGGTTACCGTGCTGATCGCAATGCCAGTGAAAGCGCACAAAAAAATGTAAAATTCATCACTGACTTTTACTCGGAAAAATACAGCGATTATCAGGCCGATTTTTTATGCTGCAAGATGACGCTGGAACATATCCATCCGACTTCCGATTTTATCAACACCGTGCGTCGATCCATCGGTGACCGGGAAGACACCATTGTGTTTTTCCAAATACCGGAATCAACACGCATCTTGCGTGATTGTGCGTTTGAAGATATTTACTATGAGCATTGCTCCTATTTCTCCCCGGGATCATTGGCAAGACTGTTTCGTTCAAAAGGGTTCGATGTGATCAGCATCGAAACGGAATACGATGATCAGTACCTGACCATCGAAGCCAGACCAAACAGCGGTAATGCTCAACGCGCTGTTCTTGAAGCGGAAAACGACCTTGATGCATTGAAAGAGCTAGTGGCAACCTTCCCTCAGCGACTGGACGAAAAATTATCAGGCTGGCAGAAAAAGCTGGACGATATGCAGGCAAACGGCAATAAAATCGTGCTGTGGGGCTCCGGATCAAAAGGCGTTTCATTTTTGGCGACACTGGATGCGGCCGGCAAAATTGAATACGTGGTGGACATCAATCCGCACAGGCAGGGATATTACATGTCAGGCACCGGACAGGAAATCGTCTCCCCGGATTTTTTGAAGGAGTATCAACCGGATGTGGTTATCGTCATGAATGCTATTTATTGTGATGAAATCGGGCAGGACTTGAAAAAGCTGGGGCTTTCTCCGGAAGTCATTGCAGTTTGACAACCCTTTGATAGCTACGTCAGCAGGAGATAATAATGGCTGGTTCGCACGAAGAAAAATGCCCTGTTTGTGATTCATCGGATATCGATGCCTCCATTGATATCCACAATGTGCCTATCTATTGTAACGTGCTGTGGCCATCCCGCGAGGTAGCCCTGGACGCATCGAAAGGCAATATCGCCATCGGTTATTGTCGTGACTGCGGACACGTATTCAATAAATCTTTTGACCCGTCCCTGATGTCCTACACAGAGGATTATGAAAACTCTCTCCACTATTCTCCCACTTTTAATGAATATGCCGAATCCCTGGCATCAAGACTGCTTGAAAAATACCAGTTAAATAATAAAAGCATCATTGAGATTGGTTGCGGGAAAGGTGACTTTCTTTCCATGCTGTGTTCGCGTGGAGACAATCGTGGTTATGGGTTTGATAAAAGCTTTGAAGCTGACCGCGTGGAATCAGATACACACAAGCCTGTTACGTTTATCCAGGATTTCTACGGTGAAAAATATGCCGACTATGACGCCGATTTGATCGTATGTCGTCATGTGCTTGAACATATCCAGTATCCGCAACTTTTCCTCCAGGATATTCGCCGGGTGATTGGTGCACGCACAGACACTGTCGTGTATTTTGAAGTGCCCAATGCGTTATACACACTAAAAGACATGGGTATCTGGGATCTCATTTATGAACACTGCGGGTACTTTAATGTTAACTCATTATCCCGGGCATTTGAGCTTGCCGGGTTTGATGTTTGCGAAGCAGGTGAATCTTTCGGTGGACAATTTATCTACCTGGAAGCAAAGCCCCGCACCAGCGAAAGTGCAGTTGATAAAAATACAGAAACCTCATGCAAACAGGAACTTGGGGAATTGGCAGAATATGTGACAGCTTTTGAAGGTAACTACAAAGCCAAAGTCGATAAATGGCGCGAAAAACTGGATCAGATTCAGGCAAATAATAAACGTGCAGTGATCTGGGGCGGTGGCTCAAAAGGCATCACATTCCTGAATGTTTTAAAGACGAAACAGGCCATCGCCCATGTCGTGGATTTAAACCCCCATAAACATGGACTGTTCGCGCCAGGAACGGGACAGGAAGTGATCGGGCCTGATGCCTTGAAAGAATTGCACCCTGAACACGTCATCATCATGAATGCAATTTATAAGGATGAAATTACAGGTATGCTTGAAGAGCTTGGGGTTGCCGCAGAAGTCAGTTGTGTTTAGCTCATTGATTTTTTTGTTTTACTAACGGGTTGTGTTTTGTTCAGGCATTTATGTGCATCACACAATAGGGAAACACGAAGTGTTAACCTAAATTAATCCGGTAACGCACAGAACCGCAAAGGTGTAGAGTTTTTCTTTGCGTTCCCCAATGGGTCACCGTGTTAATCATTAATCCTGTACGGTGAAGCGTTTTTAGATCTTATATTCACATTTAGACAGGGTGGCATGCTTTCAAGCAAACCCGCATTTTTCGGTGCAAAGTGTGCCATAAATGTTTGAATCTCAAACACCACAGTTATATCTATGAAAAAAACAGACCTGCTCGTCATTGGTGGGGGCGTCATCGGCCTTAATATCGCCTTGGCTTTTCAGCGCCGCTATCCCCAGCAAACCGTGGTGTTACTGGAAAAAGAAGCGCAATTCGGCGCACACGCCAGCGGTAGAAACAGTGGCGTATTACACGCGGGGTTTTATTACACGGCAGACAGTTTAAAAGCCCGTTTCACCCGGGAAGGGAACAAACTGTTGACTGAGTATTGTGTGGAACGCGGCTTACGCATAAATCGCTGCGGAAAACTGGTTGTCACACAAAACGAAGCAGAGCTGGAAACGCTGGATGTGCTGCTGCAACGCGGGAAAGCGGGCGGCGTCACCATGCATGAACTCACCGAGCGTGAAGCCCACGAAATTGAACCCCGGGCAAAGACATTTCAAAGAGCACTCTTTTCACCAACAACCTCATCGGTTGACCCACTTGAAGTGGTAGAAGCAATGGTGGAAGACGCAAAAGATATCGGTATTGAAATTCTCACCGGAGAAACTTACCTGGAGCGGAAGGGACAGGACATTCGCACTACCCAGGGACTGATTTCAGCAGGTTATGTCATCAATGCCGCCGGTTTATACGCAGACAAAGTTGCACAGGACTTTGGGTTTTCGGAACACTACCGGATCATCCCTTTCAAAGGGCTTTATCTTTATAGTGACGAACCGGTTGGTTCGCTGCGCACACACATTTACCCGGTACCGGACCTTCGCAATCCTTTTCTGGGTGTGCATTTCACCTTGACTGCGGATGGACATGTCAAAGTCGGACCAACGGCCATTCCCGCTTTTTGGCGGGAGCATTATCATGGTTTTGAAAACTTCAACACGTCTGAGCTTTTTGAGATTGTGATGCGTGAAATGGGTTTAATGCTGAACAACGATTTTGGTTTTCGCAAACTTGCCATTACCGAGCTTTCAAAATATTACAGACCCCGTATGGTGAAATTGGCCTCCAATCTTTTATCGGGAATGGACAAAAAAGCCTATCGCCGATGGGGAAGGCCGGGTATTCGAGCCCAGTTATTTGATTTGCGCAACAGGCGTCTGGAGCAGGATTTTTGTTTTGAAGGCGACCAGAATTCTTTTCACGTATTGAACGCAGTATCTCCCGCATTTACCTGCTCTATTCCTTTTTGTGAATATCTCATTGACCAGATTGAGATATATCGCTCAAGTTAACCTTTGTTATATCGGCGTATGCTGGTGTGACGTAAACAGTCGAAAACCAAAACACCAATAGTCATCCTGAGAGACCTGGTTGGCAAAGGGAATTATTCTTGCCGAGTGCTCGTGGCCCCGATGTAAAAATAACAAAAAAATTTACTTTCATTTTGTACTTCAATGGTTACACCCCATAGTTTTCAAGGTTGGTGCGTTTGAGCATAATCTCTTCTTTTTCATTGCGCAGCCATACCGAGAAGTAGGTTTTTCCATCTTCTTTTTTCCGCATGCGCATTTCCAGTTTTATTGGCAGATCCTGGCCACCGAGTTTGTCAAAGGCGGCGAAGATTTCTTTTTCGTTAAAGGTCAGCTCAAACATTAGCTTTCTGCCTTTGGGCCATTCCCAGTTAAAGATCATTTCTGTGGGAATAGCACGCAGTGCGGTGGCATGGGCATCGTCAAGCGGATAATAGAGAAAT
>DROS01000009.1 GCA_011321815.1 Gammaproteobacteria bacterium | reverse complement strand
GAAAATCCAAAAGCAAGCGGATTTTGATGCCCACCACCGTACATCCCATTTACCGTAGCGTGGTTAACACCATCGTACAGCACCAGGGCATCCAACTGGCGTTAGTGGATTATGATACACAGGGTGGACACATTGACCCTGCCAGCCTGCCAGCCGACCCCGGTGACATCACCGCATTGGTGATACCACAACCCAATTTTTTCGGCGCGTTGGAAGACGTTGATGCACTCACTGATTGGGCGCATGCCCACAATGCGCTGGTGATCGGCGTGGTTAATCCCACCGCCATGGCGTTGATTACACCACCCGGTGAATGGGGTAACGGTGCAGGTGCCGATATCGTTTGTGGTGAAGGTCAGCCACTGGGTGCACCGCTGTCTTCCGGCGGCCCCTATTTTGGGTTTATGTGTTGCGCGCAAAAGCATGTACGGCAAATGCCCGGGCGCATCATTGGTCGCACCGATGATATAGAAGGAAAAACCGGTTACGTACTGACCCTGCAAGCTCGTGAACAGCATATCCGCCGCTCCAAAGCCACCTCCAATATCTGCACCAATCAAGGCCTGTTAACCACAGCAGCAACGATTTATTTATCATTGGTCGGTCCTGAGGGGTTGTACCAAACGGCGGAACACAGTCATGCCAATACACAAAAGCTGGTGGAAAAACTGTGTGCCATTGAAGGCGTCGAAGAAATATTTAACCGCCCCTGTTTCCACGAGACCGTGCTACGCTTGCCCAAACCGGCCAGCGAAGTGCTAAGCGCGCTGGATGCAGAGGGAATACTGGGTGGTTTTGACCTGTCTCAGGCATACCCGGAACTGGGTAACGCCATCCTGGTCTGCGCAACAGAAACCAAAACCGATGACGACCTTGAGCAATACGCCATAGCGCTGCGCAATGTGCTTGCATAGTTAAAATAATGGCGTAAATCAACCACGCCCTCAGCACATGCCCGCTTACGAAAAAACCCACATTATCCGTCCCGCAGAAAAACCACCCAGCCGCAGCGAATTGTTACGCTGGGCTGGCTGGTTTTTTCTTGCCAACAGTTTCGTTGCACTGTTGATTGCGCTGCGTTATCTGGCGGCTGTGCAATTTCCCGACGGTGATTACACCGTTACCTTTAGCATACTGGCCTTCATCGGCCATTTCACCTCACTGGGATTTATCGGCGCAATATTATTATATCTGCCCATTCTGCTTTTCCCGCGTCAACCATTTATTTTTGGCCTGGGCATACTGATCGCGCTCATTTTCATTCTCGGTATCACCTTGGATACTTTTATCTTCAACCAATACCGTTTTCACTTCAACGGCATGGTGATGAATCTGTTGCTCGGTGGCGCCGCTGAAGAAATCTTCACCTTTTCGGCTTTTTTGTGGATTATGTTAGGCCTGTTTGTGCTGGCCCTCATTGGCTTTCAATTCTGGTTAAGCCGACGTATATGGTCTTTTGTGTTAGCCACACCCCATCGCCCCTATGGTTATATTGTCGGTTTTCTATTGTTCGCAATATTTTTTGCGCAAAACGTTTTATACGCCTGGGCCGATGCCAACACCTACACACCCATCACCAAACAAATCCGCTTCCTGCCAGCCTACAAACCGCTGACCGCTGACCGCTGGTTTATCGCACGTGGCTGGGCCAAACCCAAAGACAAGGCAGATCTGGCGCGCATCGACACCAGCAGCTCGCTAAATTACCCAACCCAGGCGCTGACCTGCACCACAAAAGACACGCCACTCAACATCGTTTATATCGTCGTTGATTCATGGCGTTTTGACACCCTCACCGCCAAGGCCACACCAAACATTTATCATTTTGCAAAAAATGCTCTGGTATTTGACAACCACTATAGCGGCGCCAATTCCACCCGTACTGGAATTTTCACACTTTTTTATGGCCTGCCTGGCACCTACTGGCATGCCATGCTCGCGGAGCAACGGGGCGCAGAATTCATCAACCAGCTCATCGCACAAAATTACCGGCTGGGTATTTTTGCCAGCGCCAAACTCTATAGCCCGGAATTTGACCGCACGGTATTTGCCAACGTTAAAGATTTACGTGTGCAGTCCAAAGGAAATTCGCCGCGCCAGCGCGACCAGAATATCCGTGATGAGTTTCTCGGCTTTCTTGACGGGCTGGACAAATCATCGCCCTTTTTTGGTTTCCTGTTTTTTGATTCTCCGCACGGCTATGATTTCCCTGCCGACTATCCGCTGGTCTTTGAACCCAGCCTGAAGACAGTTAACTACATCGCTCTTAACAATAACTATGACCGCACCCCCTTTTTTAACCGTTACCAGAATTCGGTGCATTTTGTTGACAGCCTTATCGCACCTGTTCTCGACAAATTAAAAGCTGAAAATTTTTTGGATAACACGGTGGTTGTCATCACCGGTGATCATGGTCAGGAATTTAACGATAACAAGCTGAATTTCTGGGGCCACAACAGTAATTTCTCACCCTGGCAGACACGGGTACCGCTAGTCATTCACTGGCCAGGAAAAGATGCGCAGCGCATCAACAAACAAACCAGCCATTTTGATGTTTCACCCACACTTATGCACGACATACTCGGTTGCAGCAACAAACTGCATGACTACAGCAGCGGCAAGCACTTACTCAACGGAAAGCCGAAGCCCTATCTGCTGCTCAGCAACTACAACCAGTTTGCCATTATGGAAAAAGACCGTCTTACGGTAGTAGACGAATTTGGTAATGTCGATATTCTCGATAACCATTACCGCAACATTCCGGATGCCGAGCTTTCCAGCACACGCATGCTGTCGGTGATGAATGAAATGAGTCACTTTTACAAAAAATAAACCGTAAAAAAACAGAACATAAAAAATTAACCTTATTGATAAATTTTCATTAATACATAACAGGCAAAAAATATGCTCAACACCAACACACCTTTGATCTTTGAACACTCCCGACCCGGTCGGGTAAATACCACGCACACCCAACGTACAACGGCGGCATCCACCAACATTCCAAATGCCCTGCTGCGCAAGACTCCACCCCGGTTGCCGGAAGTGTCGGAAATGGATGCGGTACGCCACTACACCCGCCTATCACAAAAAAACTTTTCCATCGACACCCACTTTTACCCGCTGGGTTCCTGCACCATGAAACACAACCCACGCGCCTGTAACACGCTGGCCATGCTGCCCGGTTTTCTTGGTCGTCATCCCCTTTCCCCCGAGCAGCATGGTCAGGGTTATTTGAGCTGCATGTGGGATCTACAGGAAATCTTAAAAGACGTTACCGGTATGACCGCCGTCTCCCTCACCCCCATGGCCGGCGCCCAGGGTGAATTTGCTGGAGTAGCAATGATTCGCGCCTATCACGACGCCAATAATGACACGGCCCGCAGTGAAATCCTGGTACCCGATGCCGCTCATGGCACCAATCCTGCCACAGCCACCATGTGTGGTTATGCCACCAAAGAAATCCCCACCGATGCTAACGGTGACGTGGACGTGGATGCACTCAAAGCCGTAGTGGGTCCGCAAACGGCGGGCATCATGCTCACCAACCCTTCCACGCTGGGTGTGTTTGATCGACGAATCAAGGAAATCGCTGAGATCGTGCACAAGGCAGGCGGGTTGCTTTATTACGATGGCGCAAACCTCAATGCAATTCTCGGCAAAGTCAAACCCGGTGACATGGGTTTTGATGTGATTCACATGAACCTGCATAAAACCTTTTCCACCCCGCATGGTGGCGGTGGGCCAGGGGCCGGGCCCGTGGGTGTCAGCGAACGCCTCAAACCTTTTATGCCCATCCCCGTTGTTGGAAAAAACGACGATGGTTATTACTGGCTCACAGAAAAAGACCTTCCGCAAACCATTGGCCGCCTCTCCACCTTCATGGGCAATGCCGGAGTATTGTTACGCGCCTACATTTATGCCCTGTTGCTGGGACGTGAAGGCATGACACGGGTTGCGGATTACGCCACACTCAATGCCAATTATCTGATGGCAAAACTCAGTCAGACCGGTTTCGACATGGCCCTGCCTGAGCGGCGCGCCACTCACGAATTTATTCTTACCCTGAAACGGCAGGCTAAAGAGCAAGGTGTTACCGCCATGGACTTTGCCAAGCGGTTGCTGGATTATGGCTTCCATGCGCCCACCACCTATTTCCCGCTGATTGTGCCGGAATGTCTGCTCATTGAGCCAACGGAATCGGAGTCCAAAGAAACACTGGATGCCTTTGTGGACGCCATGACGGCGATACAAAAAGAAGCAGAGTCTGATGCTGAAACCCTGAAAGGTGCGCCATATACCATGCCTATGCGCCGTCTGGATGATGTTAAAGCAGCACGCGAACTTGACCTGCGTTATAAAAACAAACAATAAGCAAGTAATAATGAGCAAACCCGGCAACACAGGAATCACCCGTATTATCAAAGCTGCCGGCTATTCCTGGGCAGGTCTCAAAGCCGCCTTCACTCATGAGGCGGCCTTTCGGCAAGAACTGGCGCTGTGTCTTGTGCTGATCCCGGTCGGATTATGGCAGGGACAAAGTGGTATTGAACGTACCCTGCTTATTGGCAGCCTGCTATTGGTGTTAATTGTCGAATTATTGAATTCGGCCATCGAAGCCGTAGTGGATCGTTTTGGCGGTGAACAACATGAGCTGTCCGGGCGCGCCAAGGATATTGGTTCGGCTGCGGTGTTTGTTGCCTTGTTAAATGCAGCAGTGACTTGGGCCTTGATTTTGATTTTTCCGGCAGTGCATAAACTGTTGTGAGTGCTTCGTTGACGGGACGTTGGCTAAACGTCCATTTACTAAGGGGTCGCTCGAACAATGACTGTTGCTTTTTTTCTGGTTCCTACGCTCCTCCGTGGGACCCCATACCACGCCCGCTCCCCAACACCGTGCACATTCCCACACTGGAACATGGGAACAAAAAAGATTCAGAACCCCAAAATCACATTTACCGCTAACCTTGAATCGGAGGTAAATGACCTTAGTGCTGGGTCAGCGTCAACATGAACAAATTTATACAGACTGGCTTCAATAAACCACTGTTGTTTGATGCGGGTTTTGGCACGAACATCCCAAAAGGTTGAATCATAGTCCAGGTCACGAGTGAACCGAAGTTCATATTCAGTACTGCGTAAATCATTCAAAGCAAGACGAAAGCCAAGAAAAACATCATTCTGAAAAGGCGTTAAAGGGGAAATTCTGTCGCTCTCGCGTCCGTCATAATAATACTCGCCATACAACGTCAACGAATTTTTGGCTGAACCGATGCGTGGAAATTCACGCTCCAAACCGATACCCAGCCCCGTAAAATCATCATCACCCGTAGAGCGGTAAATTGATTCCAGTTTCACAAGTATTTGCCCTCTGACCCACAACAACTCAAACCCTGCCTGCTCTATTCGGGCATAGTTCGGCTGTAATGCAATGACATTGCCGACTCCATCCAGGTTCGGCACAAAATAAGGTGACCGGGCATGGCCGTTGTAATAAGAGACTGCAAATTCCATCGTTTCCAGAATTTGTGAAACACGGACGGCGGAAGAAAGTTTATTTTGTCCATTCTCGAATTCTGCGTCAGAAAGCATAATTGCTGACGTCCGAAACCGGTCTTTCCCTTCGGCCAAACGCTCTTCGCGGCTATAAGGCAACAGCCACACATCAACCCTGCCAGAGTCAAGCAACCAGGAAAGCCTCCCCCCCGGAATACCCAGTTTTACATCACCCTGAAAATCCTCAACACGGTCTCTCGGGTTAAGTATATCCACCGGACTGAATGCTTCCAGCACACCCCAGCGTTCCATTAACATGCCACCGGATACTTCAAGTTGCGACGCATAGTAGCTTAACCTGAGTTCACGCACATCCCCTCGCCAGTATTTATCTGCTTCAGGATGGTAACGACCAAAAACGGACATAGTGATGTCAATATCACGACTTATCTGGCCGTTATAATCCAGGGCTGTGGCTAACGAATACTGTTCCCGGCGATCAGACTGTTCATTAAACAACGAGTCCTTTGCATAATAATCATACCGGCCTTCGATTTCCCCCTTAAATGTTGCGCCATTGGCGAGTGAGCACAGTGTTATCATCGAAAAAACCGATAATATGAAGACATTACTTTTCCCCATTATCGAGACCATCGTCTCAACGCAGCAGGATTAAGATCACTTGCCTTGAAATCTGCCCCAAACTGATAATCGGTCCAAACAATAGTCGAAACGGCCCCCGTCCTCAGATTGGTCATTACCATTTTCATGGGACGCCAGTATTTGCCTGCAAATTTTTTATAATCGTAAAAACGCATTTCTTTTAATGGCCGCCCGTTAACATCATGATATAACAATCGCAAAGGGTGATAGATTTCCTGATCCACCCATTCTTTTATCATTTTGTAACTGGAATAAGGGTAAGCGGGAGTGTTTTCGACAATAAATGTTGGCTTGCCATCCAGAACATCATCCTTGATATATTTATACGTATATTTTTTTACTTCCCAGGTTCCAATATCCTCAAATGACAATTCACTTCCCGCAAAGCTTCCGCTTTTATCTCTGGCCGCAAGGCGTTTGGTACGGCGAAGTGCTGGCAGATAAATCCATTGATCATCTGGTTTCAGGCCATGTGAATAGGTTAAAGAAACCATTCCAGCCAAGTCCCTGGGCTCCATAAAATTGACTAATCGTTTATCGCCATCATCGGGGACTTCCACCGTATACATCTTGAATTTTCGTTCACTGGTAAATCCACCCGGCCCCTCCAGTGTCATCGTTCCCGATACAGCATAGTTACCAAACCCGGAGTCACGACGCTGTGTTTCCTGCGCAATATCAAGCCCCCGGTCAGCATCGGCAAAAACCGGAAAGGGCGCCAATAAACTTACGACAAACAACATTAAATATTTTTTCATTATAATTTCCTTGTCTTATAAACAACTGATGGCAGAAAGAGGAAGTCGAACACCAAAGCCAGTAAAATCACAATCGCTGTCATCAGCCCCATCCATGCATTAATTTGAAACCCTGAAACAGCCAGACAGGAGAAACCGGCAACCAAAACGATTGTGGTAATAAGAATTCCCGGGCCCGAATTTTTCATCGCATTAAAAATTGCCTGACTGTGATCAACATCTTTTCCCTTTCGTTCCCTGCGCAAGGCTTCAATCAAGTGAATGGTATCATCCACAACAATACCTAAAGTAACCGCAACGATAGCAGCAACAGCCATACCCACTTCACCAATAATCAGCGCCCAGCCACCCAACGCGGCAACAGGGGGAATAAAGTTGGCTAAAGTGGCAAACACACCCAACACAAAAGATTTAAACAGAAAGAAGAGGAGAACAGACGTTGCCAACAATGCAAGCAGCGTTCCTTTCAACATCTGGTCAATATTACGCTGACCAATATACGAAAAAAGAATGCTCGTTCCTGTTGCTTTAGCGGTTTTACTCAACAATGGAGTATGCTCATTCATCCATTGCTCAGCGCGCCGGGTAAGATCAAGCATCTCTGATGTGGAAGCATCATATAACGATACCGTCATCCTGCTTTCACTTTTATCCACTGTCACCTGATCCCTGAGACCAAGTCCCACAGGCAGCGACATTTCATATAACCACAGGTATTGCGAGGCAACATATTTATCGGCAGGCAAAACATAATTTTCTTCGCTGCCGCCATTCATGGCACGATTCAAGGTTTTCATGATATCCGCCAAAGAGTGAACATGGGAGACCTCTGGCTGTTCTCTCAGCCAGTTTGAAAACCGGTTTAACTGGTTCAAATATTCAGGGTCGGTGATGCCATCAGATTTAGTGGCCGGTGAGTAATCAATGGTATAAAAACCACCGATATGTTGATTCATATAATCCGTGTCATTCCGGAAATCGAAACGTTCATCAAAATACTGGACATAGCGGTCATCCAGTTTATTGGTAAGCGCCAGACTGGCCAGACCAAGCCCCAACGCCAACGAAATCACAATCACCTTGTTTGTATGTCGGGTCACCAGCCCATGCAAAAAAACCCACAGCGACTCGGGTATCAGTGGACGTTGTTGCGATACTCGCCAGGGTAATATCAGGAGAAAAACGGGTAACAGTGTGAGACTGAAACCCCAGGCAAACAAGGTGCCAAAACCGGCAATCATTCCTAAATGAGCGAAGGGAGGTGATTCACTGAACATCAGGGAAAAGAAACCCACTGCGGTTGCCAGACTGGTCATGGTAATGGGGCGAATCGTTTCTTTCAGCCCTTGTTGTATCGCCCAGGATTTATCTTTATCGGGATTCTCCCGGCGAAACCGGGAGATGGCCGAAACAAGGTGTATACAGTCTGCTGTTGCAAGCGTCAAAATAATAAAGGGCGCTGTAACGCTGGGGGATGAGAGTGGTATACCCAGCATTCCGGCGACGCCCATGCCGCAGGCAATAGCCGCCAGCATAATCACTGTTATCGCCGACACCACCCATATTGACCTGAATATCAACCAAATCAAAAAAAGCATCAGCGTAATCATGATCGGGGTTAATAATGCCCCATCATTGGCGCCTGCCTCACCGAATGCATTATCCAGCGCCAACGAACCGGAAAGCCGTAAATCGAGTTCATCCTGTGCCGCTTCGAAATCAGTAATAATTTCCCTTGCCCGCTCCGTCAGATCAAACGCGGGGTCCCCCTCAATGGAACCATCCAAACGAAATTCGACGGCCACCAGTCCCACCTTTGCATCATAACTCAACAATTGCCCAAGCAGCATCGGTTCCTGCATTGCAGCCTGTTTTAAGGCCTGCGCCTCCTGTAGAGAAATTTTATCTTCTTTCCGATAAAGATGATCAATGACGATGTCGTCACCCTGCGCAACAACACGCTGGAAATTTGTGACTGAATCCACACGTTTGCTATGTGGCATCGCCCACGCCTTATCCGTTAGTGTTGTTAACGCCATTAATTTTGATGGTGTAAACAGATCACCTTCACGGGCAGAAATAATAAATACCAGGGTATTTTCCCGGCCGTATTTTTCTTCAAAATGTTCTAATTCCAGAAGCTCAGGATTTTCATCTGAAAAAAATACCCTGGCGTCACTTCTGAACTCCAGTCCGGCAATACCTGCTGAAATGATAGAAATCAGCAACACCGACACAGAAAGAACCAACCAGGGGCGCTCCAGCACCCATTTGGCATAATGATCCATGATATTTTTCATACTCCTGTGTAAGCTGTGGTATTCGCCAATATTCTTTTCAAAGAATCCAACGTATAAATGAAGTCTTCCTGCGTATGCTCTGAGGTAATAAAAAAGCGGAGACGCGCTTCATTTTCAGGAACCACCGGATACATAACAGCATGAGCAATAATGCCAACCTGTTGTAAATCAGACATAAGGTGCACGGCTAACATGCTATCGCCCAACATCACAGGCACTACAGCCGAGGCGCCACTCTCTCCGGTATCAAAACCCCGTTCTCTTGCCAGTAAAGAAAACTGTCTGACGTTGTTTTGCAGATTTTCCACTCTCCATGGCTCCTCCAGCATCACTTTTATTGCCGCATTAGCCGCTGCGGCAGATGCGGGTGGAAGTGCTGTACTGTACAAAAGTACGCCGGGTGCAAAAAAACGCAGTAACCTTATCATCTCGTCAGAACCACCAAGAAAACCACCACAACTGGCGAAGCTTTTGCTCAGCGTACCCATAACAATGTCAACTTTTCTGACATCAACGCCCCAATGTTCACATAACCCCCGCCCGCTCTTCCCTACTACACCAAATGAATGGGCTTCATCCACCATCAGCCAACAGTTGTGTTTCTCTTTAAGCTCGACAAGACGGGGAAGGTCTGCCAGGTCACCATCCATGCTATAAGCACCTTCGACAACAATCATTGCCTTTTCATAATTTTTGCGATTTTCACTCAACAAAGCCTCCAGAGCATCGAAATCATTATGGGGAAAAACAATCCGGCGGCTGTCGGCCATAACAGCCCCCATAACGCCACTGTTGTGCATGTATTCATCCATAATAATCAGGTCGCACTTACCCATGAGATAGCCGATAGTTGCAACATTTGTCATATAACCACCCACGGTGGTTACGCAACTTTCAAAACCAAATGCATCACACAGGGTTTGTTCCAGCTCGGTATGAATTTCCATTTCCCCTCCGACCATGCGTGCAGCTCCTGCATGTGTTCCATATTGATCGAGAGAACGTTTGGCCGAATTAATTACACGCTCATCATTGGCCAGGCCGAGATAGTTATAACCCGAATAACAAATAAACTCCTTTCCCCTACTGGTAACCTTGTTGGACAGACCACTGGAGCGAGGCATGAAATAGGGGTTATTCATCCCTTTTCGCCCATACACATCATCAATCTTTTCAATAATTTTATAATCTGCGGTATTGGTTACGTCCATAGTATGGGCATTTTCATTATCACCACCAGAACCCGTATTGATTTTTTTCTTGCCCAAAAACTCTGACTTAAACGACTCCAATAAATCGGCATTCACACTCATCAAAAATCTCCATGTTCTGTCACGCTGCGATGTCTTCCTGATTATCAATTTTCAATTGATCGAGACATTTATGCGCCAAAGAGGATATGGAACTGCTTCCAATCAACTCCAGCGCTGAAACTGATACCCCCAGAGTGGTATCCAGACCTACGCGGATCTCTGTCGCCATCAGAGAATCAACGCCCAGTGATTCCAGGGGGCGGGAGGGGTCAATTTGTTCTGCCGGCATTTTCAATGCAGCGGCAAAAACTTCCGACACCAATGAAATTAACACTTGTATCTGTACTTCCTGATCAAGCACGGCAAGTTTTGCTGACAGGCGTGATTTGACAGAGTCATCATGCTTATCCCTTGCGTCCTCAAGCACAGTGCGATAACGCGATGAATGAACCGCATTCACCTCATACCCACTCCATTTCCCCCAGTCAGGCTGAGATGAAATACCGATATTGATCTGATCCGTTGAAATTGCACGCTCCATACCGCGCAATCCCAGATCGAACGAGAGAGGCGAAAGTCCAATTTGCGTGAGATGGTCGCCAATCTTGCTATCCTGGCTCAAAATTCCCACTGAACCAATCGCACCCCAGTTGATACTCATGCCAGCCTGGTTATGCAATTGCCTGTGTCTTGCCAAGGCGTCAAGAAAACCATTTGCCGCACAGTAGTTGGCCTGACGACTGTTGCCCAGCAATACAGAAATGGAAGAGTACAACACAAAATGATCCAGCTGATGTGACTGTGTTGTAATATGGAGATTCCAGGCACCCAATGCTTTGGGAAGCATGACTTTGCGCATGTCTTCTCTCGTCATTTTTTCAATGGGCTTGTCTTCTATCAAACCAGCAGTATGAAAAATTCCTTTGAGGGGCATTTCTGTTCCCTCTATCATTCTGATCATATTCTGAACAGAAGTAATCTCCGAAAGATCGCATGGCTGTGCGGTGACACGAGGTCCCATGTCACCCAGTGCTTCCATAAACACCTGGTCGTCATGACTTTCGCCAGCCTTTCTGCTGCACAGCACAATATGTCCGGCGCCATGCCTGGCCAGCCATTTTGCTGTTTCTTTCCCCAGGCCGCCAAACCCGCCTGTGACAATATAAACAGCATCGGGAGAAATAGTGAGCGCATCAATTGCCCGCGCAAGCAGCTCTGAATCATTATCAAAATCCAGCACCAAATCATTATCAGCGGCTAATGGACCAGACTGAACGAACTGCTTTACTGTCGTGCTCTGCCCTCTGAATACTGCTTTGTCCATTGCCATTGCGTCATACAGACATTGACCCACCTGTACTTTGTTGTTTTTAAGATCACTGGACAAACTGTAACGAATCATCGAACCGATATTGTGTCGACACATAAAAGCGTTATCGCTATTACCAAGATCAACAACAATCCCCCCCTGCTCCAGAATATTAAACCCAAAAGTTTTGTTCCATTCATCAACAGGCACAGCAAGTAGTGCAACTTTTTTATCACCGACAATATCGTCTATTAAAACGTTGTCCCAATAATTCTTGTTCGCCTCAATAGTAATAACGTCAATTTGTTTTTTCTTGAGCAGAGATGAAAGTGACAGACCAAGTCCATTTGCACATACCAGTGCTATTGCCCCATCAGACAGTGAAATTTTATCAATGATTCTTTGGGCAGAAACCATGTTTATTGCTTCACTGGCAACAAATGAAGCTGACACAACATCATCAATCTTTACCAACACCCCCTCATCCATTGATATCACAATATGCGAGGAAAGTGAGAAAGGAATAATTCCCGCAACACGGTCATTTACATTATAAATGGTTACCTTTTTCCCAACGCGCGTTATACGGGCACATACACCCGTCAATCTGGGTTCACTGGCACTGCCCGGAGAACCGATAATGCTTTTTGGCAAATTAACCGCCTCAATCTTTAATTCAATTTCATTACCGGAAATTTCAGGTGTTGCCATCTCCATCAATCCAAACGCATCTTTATTTTTTTCTGGTATTAGCTCAAATCTGTCACCCGAACGGGCAGACAATATCGTTTCATGAACCTCCGAGAACAGGCCGGAAGGTAACAGTTCTGAGAAATAACGCCCTGAATTGCGTAAAGCAACCTCATCCTTGTTACGATTGGAAAGCAGCTCTTTCAGCAATGCCGTAATATTTTCATCGTCAACCATTTTCGGCAGATCAATAATGGTGGCATTAAGACCGTCAACCTCATTAAACGCTACCCGACTCAACCCCACCAACGCCCCTTGTGCCGGAATCGTTGTTGTGTCAAAAGAATCAACAACGAAGGCGCTCCGCGTCACAACATAAAGCCGGGGAACGGAAGAGGATTTTGCCAAAACCCATATCAATTCAAGCAGCCGTTCGCTGGCTTTTATTCCAGCCGGGTCCAGAGCATTGTCATAGCCTGAATCGGCCATATACAACACTGCATCAAATGCTGTTGTGTCTACACTTCCCGATACCACATCCTCCAAAGCGGCGATAGTGGTATCACTGGCAGTTTGTTTCGTGATGCTGGCACATATAGTGCCAAAAATTGAGACATCGCCTTCTTCAATCGCCAGCCATTTTTTATTGGCTATGGAAAAATCATTTAACTCCTCAGCTTTCCACTCAAAGCGGAGATCACCTTTTGGATATTCTTTACGCTTATCCTTATCCAACAAAGCCGAGCAAACCAGGCCACTGATACTTGCAACCACATTGCCATTTTCATCGTAAACCCACAAATCACATTCGACTTTCCGTGCAGTACGTTTCTTCATGCGGCCATGACAGTAAATTTGCACAGGAAGAACGTCGTAAATTTTCATCTCATTAATGGCTGTGGGCAAAAATGCTCCATCTTCGGGGTCCAGTAAACATAATACCGTTTGCAAACAACCATCCAACAGGCTTGGGTGTGCCTGATAGTGGTGACTATCCTGCGTAAGATCATCAGAAAGAATCAACTGGCTGATCACCTCGTCACCATTGTCCTTCAAATAACAACTCTCGATTGGTTGAAAAAGCGGTCCATATTGCATAGAGAATTTTTTGAAATTTCCATATACCTCACTTGCCTGTAATGATTTGTCAAACTCCGCCAACAGACGTTGCATATCTATTTTCAGATTCCTGCCAGATCTCAATGGGTATATCGATGCACTCGCATGCCGGCTAACCTGATCAGGAGCTTGTTCATCAAAACTTTTCACTGTGAATGTATCTCCTGACTCATTCACATCCACTTCCATGTTGAGTGCCTTGCCTGAATCGAGAACCAGCGCCTTTTCAATGGAAATATCCGTCAGTCGCCAGCCTTTGCCGATATCCATTGAAATCCCCTGGGCACACTCAATCATGGCCTCGATGTAACCTGCTGCGGGCATAATGGAAAGCCCATCGACAACATGGTTTTCCAGATAATGTAATCGCTGATCAGCAAGATCGCAGCGCCATACATTGGCTGCGGGTATTCTCATTCCCAGCAATGGGCGCTCAACATCATCCTGACGGTCACGCCGTTGTGATTCAGATTCTCGCCACAGAACCTCCCGTTGCCAGGGATAAACGGGAAGCTTTATAAAATGACCTTCCGGATGGCGGTGTTGCCATTGTAATTCGGCGCCTTCCGCATAGGCAGAGGCAATGGATTGATAAAAAGACTCAAGCTCTTGCTGTTTTCTGTTTAATGTTTGACACAGGTTTATTTCTATTGCTGCATCAGTACAGATTTCTTTAATGGAATTACGCAGTACCGGATGGGGGCCGATTTCGATAAACACACGGTAATCATCATTCATCAGTGTGCGTATCGCCTTTTCAAAATACACCGGATTGCGTACATTTTCACACCAATAAGCCGCATCATAACGCCTGTCGGTTATAAGCTCCCCGGTTACTGTTGAATAAAGCGGTATGGTTGGTTCAACAGGCGTTAATGGCTTCAGACTCTCCATCAGCTCCGGCTTCAGTGGTTCCATCATGGGGCTGTGATATGGCACTTCAACGGTCAATGCGCGGGCAAACACATCACGTTTTTCCAATTGCTCGCGCAATTCATCCAGACATGTGGAATCACCTGCCAGCGTCACCCCGGCGGGGCTGTTGATTGCGGCAATGCTTACCTTTCCCTGATAAACCGCGATTGCCTCCAACGCCGCTTCATGAGTCAAACCCACCGCCAGCATACCGCCCTGGTGCGCTGCTTTTTTCTGAATCCGGCTGCGATAAAAAGCAACATGTAATGCATCTCTCAAGCTCAACATACCGGACGCCCATGCCGAACTTATCTCACCCACAGAATGACCCACCACTGCCGCCGGTTCCAAACCTTCAGCCCGCATTGCTTCAGTCAGTGCATATTGAATAACGAAATTTGCAGGTTGAGCGTATTGCGTTTCTGTAATACGGGAATCCAGCTCTGATTTCATCATTTCCGCTTTGATTGAGAAACCGGCAATTTTCTGGAAAATGTTATCCGCATGCTCCACGGCTTCTCTGAATACGGTATTGCCCTGATAAAGTTCCTGCCCCATCCCCCACCATTGCGGGCCCATTCCTGTATAAACAAAAACAGGTTTTACCTGGCCGGTAAAAGGCTTGTTGCCTTCCGCTGCCTGAGGTGAATACCCCTTGTTAATGTATTCATCCAGTACGCTACATAACTCTTTATCATTTTTACCCCATAGGGCAAGACGATATTCCAGATGCCCCCGTCGACGCGAAGCCGAATAAATAACATCATCCAACTTGTTGCCCGCACGAAGCAACGCCAGATACTCCTTCGCCAAAGTTTTTACTGCTTCCTGGCTACGTGCAGAAATTGGCAATAATCTGCAAGATTGTGTGCCGACCACCTTTGCATGTCCTTTCTTCGCCTTACTGCTTATTTCTGCCGGCAGGCTCAATATGGCGTGTGCATTGGTGCCACCATAACCAAAAGAATTGATTGCAATACACCTGGTTTCACCTTCCGCCGCCAGCGGACTTAATTCTGTCGCCAGCATCAAACCATTTTTGCCAAAAGGAATATTCGGATTGGGCTCTTTCAATGTCGCCAAAGGCGGTACTTTATTGTGTTTTAGCATCATGCATGCCTTGATGATACTGGCAACACCTGCCGCTGCTTCCAGATGTCCGATGTTACTTTTCAAAGAACCAACTTTACACAGGTCAGTACGCTGTTGGCCGTAGACTGAAGAGATAGCTGACGCTTCTATAGGATCTCCCACAGGCGTGCCTGTCCCATGAGCTTCGACATATTGAACGCTTTGGGCGGACCGGGGCGCACGGGCAACCACCTTCTCCATCAAAACCTGTTGAGACTCTGCACTGGGTACCGTAATGCCGCTGGTACGGCCATCCTGGTTGACCCCCACCGCATCAACAACTGCCAGAACATGATCATTATCCACCAGCGCCTGCTTGAGTGGTTTTAAAATAACAACACCTGCCCCTTCACCACGGCCATAACCATCTGCCCGGGAATCAAAGCTTTTTGACAGACCGTCTCGCGCCAGAAATTGTCCTTTTGACATGGCGATCGGGTACTCCGGACGCAACATGAAGTTCACCCCCCCCACAAGGGCCATACGACACTCACCACTACAAATATCATTCACTGCATATGAAAATGCGACCAATGAAGATGAGCAGGCTGTATCGACAGAAATACTGGGGCCACGAAGGTCATAGGCGTATGAGAGGCGGTTGGAAAGCATTGTCAATGTTGCACCGGAGGCACTGTGCGTACCAATCTCACTCCGCGCACCACTGCCCAACTGATTAAGCATATGATCCAGCGTAAATCCGCCCACATAAACACCAACATCTTGCCCTGCCAGTGCCAGCGGATCTACCCCCGCATCTTCCAATGCCTCCCATGACACCTCCAACAACAGGCGCTGCTGAGGATCATAAAATTCCACTTCTCTCGGGGCGAAATTGAAGAACCCTGCATCAAACCCCTTATGGTCCCAGTCAATAAAATGCCCTTTACGAACATATGACTTCCCTGATGCAACACCTTCTTCATTATAAAATCGCTTTGCTTCCCAACGGCTCCGGGGAATTTCACTGACTGAATTTTTACAATCAACAATATTCTCCCAGAATGCATTTGCTGTATTTGCGCCTCCCGGGAAACGACATCCTAATCCAATAATCGCGATTTTTGACCCTTTATCTATATTCATAATCCATTGCCCTCATGACAGGCACGCATTGCCCAATTTTATTTCCGTCTGTATCGGTTGCAGCGAAACACCAATAACCTATTCAGCGCCAGGATAACTTAGGATATTTCCATTTTGACAACGAGTAACTATTCACGGAAATAACGTGTAATATTTACTTTGTGTTCTGGCCTTCTCCTTTGATTACTAAATATCGTTATACATTGAAAATGTATATAAAAATATTAAGGAAAATACGCAGTCACAATCTTTTTTATTATGAGAACATATTGTTGACCAAATTGATCCAGGCTATTTTTCTGACCAGACCTTGCTTACAAAAAACACCTGATCACTTTACATTCATATTTTTAGTAAAAAAAACCATTTGAGTGAGCAATATTACTCGGGCGCAGACAACCCACTGCCCAGGGAGCCGCGTTCAACGTTATTTATTTTTTGCTTAACCGGGCAGTAGTGATAAAATGCGAAAATTTCCCACAAAACACATAAAGGAAAACCCATGTCTGCACTCATTTGTGGTTCTTATGCCTACGACACCATCATGGTGTTCCCGGACAAATTCAAACACCATATCCTGCCGGACAAGGTACATATGTTGAATGTGTCATTTCTGGTGCCCGAAATGCGCCGGGAATATGGTGGCTGCGCGGGTAATATTGCCTATAACCTCAAACTACTGGGCGGCACCCCATTGCCCATGGCAACGGTGGGCAAGGACTTTGATCTTTACGCCAACTGGATGGACAACTGCGACATCACACGCAAACACATCAAGGTTTATGACAGCACCTTCACTGGCCAGGCGTTTATCACCACAGACCAGGATGACAACCAGATTACCGCCTTTCACCCTGGTGCGATGAATCTCTCTCACGAGAATCAGGTATCCGACGCCGACGATGTCACTATCGGCATCGTCTCTCCTGATGGTCGCGACGGTATGATTCAACATGCGCAGCAATTTGCAGAAGCCAATATCCCGTTTATTTTTGACCCCGGCCAGGGTATGCCCATGTTTGACGGTGCCGATTTATTGCGCTTTGCTGAACAGGCCACCTGGGTCACGCTCAACGATTACGAGGCACAATTGTTCGAAGAGCGCACTGGCAAATCACCACACGAAATTGCCGAAATGGTCGACGCGCTCATCATTACCCGGGGTGGCGAGGGCTCGCATATCTATACCCGGGAGCACCGGCTCGAAATTCCTCCCGCCCCTCCCAGGCAGTTACTCGACCCCACTGGCTGCGGCGATGCCTACCGTGCCGGCCTGCTTTATGGTCTGATGAATGACATGGACTGGGAAACCACTGGGCGCATTGCTTCACTGATGGGCGCCATAAAAATCGAAAAGCACGGCACACAAAACCACAGCTTTACCCGCGATGCCTTTGACACTCATTTTCAGACGGCATTCGGACGCGCTATTTAAGTTTCTGCATGACGCACCAAAAGCATCGCAACGCTCATTCTGCGCGGGTCAGAACCCGGCACCCCATTAAACTTTCCGGGTTCCGGCCTGCGCGAGGATGACACGCCGACAAAAAAGGCGCTTGTGGATAAATATATACCCGTGATCAGCCAGGTGACCCGCAAGCTTACGCAAAAACT
>DROS01000008.1 GCA_011321815.1 Gammaproteobacteria bacterium | reverse complement strand
TCAGCGTCCATGGCGGCGTTGCTCCTCTTGCAAAGGACGACGGCCATTCGCTGCGAGGAGCGCCTCGCCTAAAGCGCCTACTGTTGGTGCCCTGAACGCTGACAGACCAACTGAATCCCAATTTATCACCTTGAAAGAGTACTAGTCGCTTAATATTGTCATTGTCAGTCATCACAATATATCCCTGGTGAGGTAATCGCCTTTAGCAATGTATTTATAACCATATTTTTCATAAAAGGCTTTTACTGTATCGTTTACGGGATTCATGATCCTAATGTGGTTGGCGTTAATCATCCGGGCATATACTTCGTAAGCCAGAATAATGGTGTCAAACGCGTTAGACTTTTCTCCTAAATCCCTTGTGTCCCCTGCCCTTATGGTATCCAGGCATCGGGCCAGTTCTGGGCGCTCTCTCGATGCACCAGAGCCAGATTCCTGGTATATCTCAGACGGTTGGTAAATCGGTATTAAGTTAACCGGCTGCGGTGCCTTGCTGCGGTTTGCATGGTTCCTGCGAGCGACAAAGCTTGCGGCAGGCTTACTAGCGCTGCGCTTTGATGCCTCGCCTAAAGCGCCTGCTTTTGGTGCTGCGGGGTCGTTTATTTCAGTTTTTCATAATTGCCCGGTGACACCCACCGAAACCTTTGCCACACTACGCCACCCATGCAAATTATCCGCAACCTTCAAAACCTGAAGCCTCACCACCACGGTTGTGTCGCCACTATTGGCAACTTCGACGGTGTACATCTTGGGCACCAGGCCGTGCTTGGCCAGTTGGCGGAAAAAGCCGATGAACTTAATCTGCCCCTGACTGTTGTTACCTTTGAACCCCAGCCCCAGGAGGTTTTCCGTCCCGAACAGGCACCGCCCCGTTTGACACGTTTTCGTGAAAAGGTGCAGGCTTTGCGCCGTTATGCGGTGGACAGGGTGCTGGTGTTGCGCTTCAACAAAAGGTTTTCCCAGCAGTCTCCCGATGAATTTATTCAACACTTGCTGGTGGGTGGCCTGGGTGTGAAATATCTGGCAATTGGTGATGACTTCCGTTTTGGCAAGGACCGTGCGGGTGATTTTTCCATGTTGCAGGCAGCAGGCAGGCAGTACGGTTTCGACGTGGTGAACATGCACACTTTTGCACAGGATGGTGAGCGGGTGAGCAGTACGCGGGTGCGGGCGGCGTTGGGTGCGGGTGATCTCAGTGCGGCAGAAAAACTGCTGGGGCGGGCGTATCGCATGAGCGGGCGGGTGGCGCATGGCGATAAAAAGGGCCGCACCATTGGTTTTCCCACGGCGAATATTCATTTGCATCGTATTATGACGCCACTACGCGGAGTGTTTGCGGTGGAGTTGTTTGGTGTTGAAGGCGAACCTTTGCCTGGAGTGGCAAATCTGGGTACCCGGCCGACGGTGGGTGGGATGCGCACCTTGCTGGAGGTGCACTTGCTCGATTTTGATGACGATATTTACGGCCGTCATGTGCATGTGGATTTTCTGCTGAAATTGCGTGATGAACGCCGCTTTGATTCTTTTGATGCGTTGAAATTACAGATTTTACGGGATGCCGAGCAGGCGCGGATGTTTTTTGCGCGGTCTGTTGTTTCAGGGGGTGTACGTTAAATTCAACCAGTTTATTCCTGTTTGTGATCCGGGTTTTCCCAGTTCTGGTCGTGGTCTCCCTTTGGAAATGGGAACTGGTGTTTGCCGTAACGGATGAGCAGAGCGGAGGCTGCCAGCACCAGAATAGCGGTGGCGACGGCGATAACTTCCCAACTGTCGATGTTTTTGATGTCCAATGCCAGGTAACGGGCAAGGGCGACAATGGCGATATACAGTGGCATGCGTACGGGCAGTTTGCCGGAATCCAGATATACGGCCACCATGGCGATGACTTCGAGGTAGATAAACAGCAACAGCAAATCGGCCAGGGTAACCCGGCCCATTGCCGCCATGTGAAGAATTTCCTGGGCACCGGCAATGAGGGTGGCGATGGTGATAATGGTCAGCCCGCCATATTCAATGAGCTTGAGCAGATGCCGGCTTGCTTTGTGGGTTTTGCCTACCATAGTGGGAAGATTAGCACGGAAACATGAACAAACGATGGCTATGCGGTTTTTTCAACCGTTTTGCCAGGGGGAGTCTGTCGGACTTAGGGAATCGTCGCGAGAGAAAACCATTTTGAGTCCATTTTTTTGATCGTTTGAGGCGAATATTGGACATATTCAACGAAAAGGATCGAGAAAATGGGCCGAAATGGTTTTTTCGCAGTAGATTCACCCT
>DROS01000007.1 GCA_011321815.1 Gammaproteobacteria bacterium | reverse complement strand
TCGCTACGTAAAGGGTTGGCAGCGAATTTTTCTTTCCATACTCTGGGAGTCAGCTCAATGGTTTTGCTGGCCGGATGCTGATTGATTCGCTGCAACACATCCACCAGATATGTGTGGGGGTTAATACCGTGCAGTTTGCAGGTCAGCAACAGGCTTTGGATGATCCCGACCTGTTTAGCGCCGAGCTCCGTCCAGCAAAAGAGCCAGTTCTTTCGTCCCATGGGGATGGGTCTTAACGCTCGCTCGAGGTGATTAGTGTCGATGGGGACTTCGGGATCTGTGAGAAAGACTTGTAAGCTCTGCTGTCGTCCCATCGCATACTTATTAAAAGTCTCATAATTATTTCAACACCAATTCATGCAATGTAAATAGCAAGAACGCAATGTATAGATGGAAACTCATTCATGATTTTTGCTGTGTCAATACAATTCTGAGACCTTTAATAAGTGCCTTGGTCAGCGGGTTGCTGGGAATAGGTCATGACGTTGGCATTGGTTTTCACACCATGTCCAGAACTGTTTGATGATGGGCTCACTATGTTCAATTCGGTATTTGAGTTTGGCGTTACCCTCTCGTTTTTTGTCACGAATGGTTTGTTCGTGTTGGTAAAGAGCACCGATGAGGGCGAGTGCTTGCTGGGTAGCCTGGGGTTCAGCTGATTCGGCGCGTTCAAAATAACGCCGGGTGTGTGCCCAGCATTCAGCATGAGTAACAAGGCTGTTTTTCTGGGCATACCGTTTGTAGGCATCATAGCCGTCGGTCAACAACGTGCCTTGAAATTCACCCAGCAGTTCATTCACCACACGCGCTGCCCGCGTGTCTGAATAATGAAAGACAATTTCATCTTGCTCGCCATAGACTGGCCAGAAGTATGCTTGGCGCATTTTACCTTTTTGTTTTCGTCCAGCCTTGATGGGCGTTTCGTCCATGGCCAGTGTTTTACTTTGTAAAATGTGCTGAAGTTGGGCATCGACGATAGGGCTCAACAAACCAATGGCTCGATGGGCGAGATGAGTCAGGGTACTGCGACTCAGCTGAATGCCGCTTTGTTGCAGACGCTGGTGTTGACGATACAATGGTAGGTGATAAACAAACTTATCTACTAACTGCCCGGCAAGAAAACTGACATCGCTGAGACTGTTGTCCAGCACGTTACTCGGTGCGGGGGTGGTAATCATTGTCTGTGTCGCTTTACGCTTGATCACTTTGCGCACATATTTCAATATCACATAACTGCCGGGCCGTTGCGCCAGGCGGTACGTTTCTTTTTCACTGATAAATTCATAAGCCCCTGCATTTTCACCGTCAAGCTCGGTGCAGGGCAAGATAATGGTTTTCACCGGTACGCTTGCATCAAAGCGCAGGCCGCTATCGTTAACGCTATTGTCCCGTGACTTTTTACGGTGCTGATAAGTGACGGTCTCGGTAGCGGGCATGGCATCCTTGGTAGGTACTACGCCCAGTTGGGATAACAAGTCCGCCTGGATAGCCGGATCAATGTCTACACGTTTTTCCGACTTGGCGCCAAATAATTGGCGTTTAAACCAGGCAAGTTGTTGTTTGAGCTGAGTGATCTGTTCTTGAAATTCGGCGACCTGCTCACGGAGCACACCATTTTCAGACAGCATTTCAGGGAGTTCCTGTGCGGCGTGTGGGGTGACTGATTGCGTGAAACCGGAAGTCATTTGTAGCACGTGTCATCCGTGTTTGAATGATCACTATATTAGCATTATTCTTGCGGTAGTATCGCTTTTTCGTCACCCAACATATAACGTTTTCGCCGGCGCTTAATCACGACATCCAGACCTTCAATCAATGCTGAAAATTCCGTTTTCGTTAAAGCAACCTTGCCCGTTACTCTGGCGTTTAACAACGCAAACTGGCCTTGCTCCAGGCGCTTGCACCACAGGCAATAGCCTCCCGCCTCAAAATACAAACATTTCAGATACGTGCGCTTTCGATTGATAAAGATAAACCCTTGCCCCGATGACGGATTCGCATTGAGTTGATTTTTAACCAGTGCCG
>DROS01000006.1 GCA_011321815.1 Gammaproteobacteria bacterium | reverse complement strand
GTTTCAGGCGAACTATTCCAGATGCTCAACCAACCGTTCCAAACGTTCGGCAACGATGTCCCACATCACCATCGGGCCACCTTTCTTTGCCCACTCCTGGGCTGACAACTTGCCAATCTCTTCAAGATTAGAGGCCAGCTGCTCTCGCTCCCGCTTCAACTCTGACAGCTCCGTCTGGTGTTCAACCGCGAGTTTTTTCGCTTTGTCTGAACGCTCGATCAGTTCGTCGATATGCTTTAGGCGTGATTCGTACTTCATCACATGAGCTTCAACCAATTTCTCTTCATTACGCATCATCTTCTCCTTTACTATACCCCGCAGCCATTTCCACATCCAGAGAACGATTAAGTGCCTGCCAATAATAGGCCTTGTCATTCACTTGAATAGTCCCCCATCAAATGTGGCCAACCGCACCAGAACAGCACCCGTAATCATGCTACCTTCTCCTGGATATCGTGCTTTTGTACCGTACTGGCCATTCCATACTCACTGATCGGATGAACAGCAATTTCAACCATGGACAATAATTCAGCCAGTTCATCGGGTATGCTGCCTCCTTGTACACGGATCTCGGTAACACGGTTTCTGACCAACCATGTCAGCAGCCTCATTCCTTTGCCATGCTCGTCATCCCTGAAAGGATTAATAAACCACGAAGAATCGCCTTCAACATCATCAAGACGGATGTAATGCGCCTTTCCAAAATGGCTGGCGGGTGTTTTACGATCAGCTTCGAAGAGGATGGCAATACGCTTGTGTCGCTGTGTCATCGGCTCATAATGCAGCGTTATTTCCTGGATACGTGGTACGTGCTGTTTGAGCTGATCACTGATGTCATCAACCAGGCGATGCGCTCTGGAAAAGTTTTGTTCATTCAATACCAGGGTAGCCCTGACAAAGAGCACACTGCCGGCATTGCGCACAAATAAATCTGTTACCCCTTCCACCACGGGAATAGCGTTCAGGTATTTCAGAATAACCTCCCGCTCCCGGCTGGTAACAGAGGCATCGAGCAAAGAAAAAAGGCTGTCTCGAATCACTTCATAGGCACCCTGAAAAATCATCACGGCAATAATAATCACCGCCACCTCCTGAGCATAGGGTACGCCCAGGAGGTGGCCGCCAACACCCGCCATGACGACCAGACCGGCCCCCATATCAGTCACCCAGTTGATCACATCACTATTCAGGCCGGGCGAGTTTAAGCTTGCAGCAGCACGCTTTTCATAACGATAAAAAAACATTTGCGCTAACAACACCATAGCCATGAAGACCAGCGTGGCAAATGGCATTGACGCATTCATCACTCCGCCACCAAAAAAGACAGAACGCAGAATTTCATAACCTGCAAACAACACCGCCAATCCACCCAACAGTGCAGCCATGTCCTCTAACTTGTACATGCCAATGGGAAAACGGCGGGAATGGCGCGGAGAAAATCGCACAGCACCATAAACCAGCAAGGCACCCAATACATCCGTAAAACTGTGAATGGCATCGGCCAAAACCACGGTGCTTCCGGACATCAAACCCCAGCCCAGTTTGAGTATCGCCAATACCGCATTCAGCAGCGTGGAAGCCAGCAGCCAGTAAGGTGTCCGCGCCAGTGATCTGGACGTTCCCATCAGACCAGCACCTCCCCTTGACGATTGCAATCCAATACCGCCCGGGCATCGTCCAGCGTGGGCTCGGGGCTTTCAGAAGCAAAGCGCACGGCCTCTTCCACCTCTGCGGCAACGTCTGCCTGCATGACATCGACGTGCTCGGCTGGAAAGTTGCCTTGCGCGTATTCCTGTGCAACCCGTTCCTCAAAGGCGCGCGCCAGCAACATGTCGCGCAACATCTTTCTCTGTAAACCTAATTCCATGGCCAGTTCTTCCCTATCAGCCTGGACAAAACTCATCCACAGCTTCGAAGAGTGGCGTCATGTACATATAAGCTGGCCCACCATGCATCACAACGGCCATGAAACCGGCTTCAACTATTTCATCGCGGCTGGCACCGGCCTTCACCGCCTGCTCAACATGAAAGGCGATGCACCACTCACATTGCCCGGCTACCGCCAACCCAACATTAATCAGTTCCTTGATTCGAAGGTCCAGTGCCTTGCCCTGTTCGGCCTTTTGCAAAAAACCGAGAAAGGCATGGGTCTCGACTGGATAATCCTTGTTCAGACGACGAGTCAATTCTGCAACCTGATCAAGCTTCTTGCGTGCTATGCCCATGGCATCACCCTCAATATTCTTTGCGGAATTTCGTCCACCTTAGAGCAGGCTGTTTAGCGCTTCAGCAACCTAAGTTGCAGTCAGCACATTTTTATTGGGGCAGGATTTAGGTCAGAGTTCAAAGCTGCCGCCATTGGCTGGCATCTTCACTTCGGTGTTATCAAGCAGGCTGGCAAAATATTTCATCGCTTTCTCATCACCGTGAACCAGAAAGGTACACTTCGGACTGCCTGTTTTCTCATGCCACGCCAGCAACTGGGCCTGATCCGCATGGGCAGAAAAACCGCCGATGGTATAAATCTTTGCCCGCACCTGAATCTCTTCACGGTAGATGCGTACCGAGCTGGCGCCATCCACAATCTGCCGCGCCAAGGTGCCCTGGGCGGCATAACCGACGAAGATCACGCTGGAGTTGTTGCGCCACAGATTGTGCTTGAGGTGGTGACGCACCCGCCCCCCAGTACACATGCCCGAGCCGGCCATGATCACCGCCCCGCCCCGGATGTTGTTCAGCGCCATGGACTCCGCCGTCTCGCGGGTAAAGTGCAGGCCCGGCAGGGCGAAGGGATCGCGCTGTTGATTAAACAGCGCCACGGTTTCAGCGTCATAACACTCGGGATGGTGGAGAAAGATCTCGGTGGCAGAGATGGCCATGGGCGAATCGAGAAAGACCTGGGTGCTGCCCGGCAAGCGGCCACTGCTGACCCCCTCCTGAAGAAAGTAGAGAATCTCCTGGGCACGTTCCAGCGCAAAGGTGGGAATGACCACGTTGCCACCCCGGCGAAAGGTATCTTCGATGGCCTCGTACAGCTCTTCGATGGAGGGCTGTAACTGTTTGTGCAGCCGATCACCGTAGGTGGTCTCCATAACCACCACATCCGCCGCCGGGGGCGTGACCGGGTCACGCAAAATCACCCGGCCGCCGTAGCCCAGATCACCGGAAAAGAGCACTGAGCGTTTTTTGCCCTGCTCTTCCAGTTCGAGATGAATGCTGGCCGAGCCGAGAATGTGGCCGGCATCGATAAAGGTGGCGTGGATGCCGGGGCAGATCGCCATGCGTTGATCATAATGGGCAGTACGACCGAAAGCATCCAGACTGTTGAGGGCATCAAGCACGGTGTAGAGCGGTTCAACCTGCTTTTTATGTTTGTTTTTACCTCGCGCTGCGCGGCGTGCCTGATAAGCCGCTTCCTCCTCCTGCAAGTGGGCCGAGTCGAGCATCACCAGTCTTGCCAGTTCGCGTGAGGCCGAGGTGGTAATCACCTCGCCGCTAAAACCGCGCTTCATCAGTAGCGGAATACGGCCACAGTGATCCAGATGGGCATGGGTCAACAGCAGGTAGTCGATGTCGGCTGGTTCAAAACCAAAAGGCCCGGCATTTTCTTCAGACAGCTCGTGATTGCCCTGATAGATACCACAGTCGATGAGAATACGTTTACCCCCGCATTCAATAAGATGGCAGGAGCCAGTGACCTCCTGGTCCGCGCCGTGAAAGGAAATTTTCATCGTGTTATCTCCTGTTGATGTAACCCTGAATACGTACCTTCACAACGAATGTGGGGCATTGAAAAAATTCAGCCAAACAAATCAGTTAAACAAAGGAGTGCCATTGTTTTCATGCCAACAAAGAACGCCCTCCCAAACCTCTTCAGCCGTTTCGGCAAACCAGAACAGTTTGCGGTCTTCGGCATCCACCACACCTTCGTCAATCAGAAACTCGAAATCGAAGGCTTTTTGCCAGTAGTCAGCCCCCACCAGGATGACGGGTAGCGGGGCTATCTTGCGGGTCTGAATGAGGGTCAGTGTTTCAAACAGTTCGTCGAAGGTGCCCAGGCCACCAGGGAAAGCCACCAGCGCCTTCGCCCGCATCAGAAAGTGCATTTTACGCAGGGCGAAATAGTGAAATCGAAAACAGAGTTCGGGGGTGATATAGGGGTTGGGATACTGCTCATGGGGCAGGGTAATATTGAGGCCGATGGTCTTGGCACCGGCATCACTGGCACCCCGATTGGCCGCCTCCATAATTCCCGGCCCGCCGCCGGTCATCACCACCAGCCGGCAATCCTCGGGACCGCTGCCTGACTCGCTCACCCGTCGGCCAAGGTCCCGCGCAACATCGTAGTAGTGGCTCTTGGCCTGCACACGTCTGGCGACCTTTAGCTGGCGTTCAAGTTCGCTGTCATCAGGGCGTTGGCGCAGGGCTTTTTGCAGCGCCTCCACCTGACGACGGGCGGCGGCGGGCTCCACCACGCGGGTGCCGCCGAAGACGACAACGGTGTGGTGAATGCCGTGTTGCTCCAGCAGCAGTTCAGGCTTGCCGTAGTCCAGTTGCAGGCGCAGACCCCGGCTCTCATCACGGCGCAGAAAGTCCACATCCTCATCCGCCTGCCGGTAGCTGTCGCTGCGCAGCAGGGCTTCGACCCGCGCCGGTGCGCTGGCATCTTCCTCCGGGGGCTTGGGGGTTTGCCAGGGCAGTTTCTGTTGCCGGTGCAAGGGGTGTGGCGGTGTCGGAATCGTCGAATGTTTTTCCCTGGGCATCGTTTTTTTCCTGTTTATTTAGTTGGTCGCTGTTTGGACAGCGAGTCTTGCATCAGCTGATGGAGATGGCCGACCCTCTCCCTGATTGTGCATCAGCACCGCCAGTGCTGCCGCCACCAGTCGCGCTATCGGCGGATCGGAACGTGAAGGCAGCAAAATAGGCACCTTTGCACCAATGACGATACCGGCCAGGGTGGCTCCGGCCAGATACTCCAAATCTTTGGCGAGGATATTGGCCGCATTGAGATCGGGGGCCAGCAGAATATCCACCTGACCCGCCACCGGGCTGTCGATCTGTTTGATACGGGCGGCCTCGGCAGAGATGGCGTTGTCGAAGGCCAGCGGCCCATCAACAATGGCGTGTTTGATCTGGCCCCGGTCAGCCATTTTGCTCAGGCAGGCGGCATCGATGGTGGAAGCGATCTCGGGTTTGACCACCTCCACGGCAGACAACGCCGCCACCCGGGGTTGCACCACACCCAGCAGCCGCGCCAGATCGATGGCATTTTGCAAAATGGCCGCTTTGACGGTGAGATCCGGGGCGATATTGATGGCCGCATCGGTAATAAACAGTGGCTTGGGGTAGGAGGGCAGCTCGGCCACAAAAACGTGGCTGATGCGCTGGCCGGTACGCAACGCCGCAAGCACCGGCCGCATCAGGGCGTCGGTGTGAATCCAGCCCTTGGCCAGGGCGCT
>DROS01000005.1 GCA_011321815.1 Gammaproteobacteria bacterium | reverse complement strand
CTGTCCAGAATGTGCGTTCCCCACGGGTAGAGTCCGACATTGGCTACACGGGTGACGGCTTCTGTTTTTCCATCAATTACATAAACAGAATGATCGGTGGAACTGGCCAGATAGATTTTATTGTCAGACGTATCGGTAGTGGCTGTCTCTATTTGCAGGTTCGGACCGATTTTAATACGCCCTGCCGGTTTTAAAGTTTTCATATCATAGACATAGAGAAAACCACTGCTGGAGCTAATTACAAAAGCCTTGCCTCCTGCAAAGTTAATCCCCATCATATCCGGGCCGGATTCGAGTGTCGCCACGACTTCATTTTTTGACAGGTCAATAATTGAAATTGTTTCATCGCCATTGTTGGCGACAACGGCGTAACGCCCGTCGTGGCTCATATAAGCGCGCCAGGGATCGGCGCCAACCTTGATTTGTTTGATAACCCGATCGTTTCTTGCATCAATGACGCTGACAATACCCAGATCGCCGTCTGGTGCATACAGGTAACGTCCATCGTTGCTGATACTGACATTTGAGATGCCTTTTATTTCACCAAGGTATCTTTCCGGATCCAGCTTTGCGATGCCCGGCACTGTGCCGACATGAATTTTCTTTAGCAGTTCATGACGCGTGACATCGATAACGCCCACCCAGTGCGCGCCATAGTTGCCGACGTAGGCCCTGGTTCCGTCTGCAGTGAAGGTAATATTAAGCGGTTCGGCAAAACCGGGAATGCGTTTAATCTCGGTCATTGATGTCATATCAATAACTGATACCGTGTCGTTATCCGGGCTGCCCTGATAGTAGTAACGGCCATCCGGTGAGAAGGCCAGATGTTCCGGCGCAAAGCCTACCGGGATTTCTTTAACCAGTGTCAGGGTGGCGACATCAATAATATACGCTTTGTTGGAACGTGTGCCACCAGTGACGACCCAGCGCCCGTCTTTTGACATCATGGCCATGTGCGGATTGACATTCCGGCCAAGAAAAACACTGCCGATAATTTTATTGGTTTTGATATCCATAAAGGCGATGTCATTTGAGTCGCGATTGACAATGACGACGACGGATGAAGGATCTGTGATTTTAATTTCTTTTTCAGCCTGACTGACGCCGCACAAAGCGAAGAGGCTAAAGATAACAGCCATAAACCGGCGGCTGATTAATAATGTTTTTTTGCTGGAATTCATTTTTAACTCCCGAATTTAGAAACTGGCCTGCAAGCGTACGCCTGAAATAACATAAGCATCTGTGCTGGAATCTACGCGTTTTTCTTCCAGAAAAGTCAGATGAAAACTGAGTCGTAATTTTTCAGTCATTGCCAGGTTGTAATAACTTTCAAAAAGCGTTTCTTTTTCATTGGTGGCGAGATCGGAACGGGAATAGCCGATGCCGAAAGCATCTTCCGGGTTAAACCCCAGTCCGGTATCAAATTGCAGGCCGGTGCTGTAATAACTGTCTCGCTTAGTTGACGCTGTGTTTTCCGCCGAACCGTAACGGCCAAACAGGGTAATACCCGCCATCAATCGTTGATCGAGACTCACGCCAAAGGCGCTGCTGCCATTTCCCGTGCTGTCTTCGCGATACCATATGCGATAATTCCCTTCCCCCATATGAAAGGGGTTAGCCTGATAACCGGCTTCAAGCAGAAGAAATAATGAATCAGATAGATTGCTTGCGGTGCTGCTGCTTTGTTGATAACCCAGTCTGAAATTAAAGGCGCTTTTGGGATCGTAAACAACCGCCATGCCTGCGCCATTTTCGCTGAGTCCCAGTGCCGGGTTGTTGACCAGTGCATCACTGAGGAACTGGCTGGTTTCGTCATTTGCAGCGGCATTGGCGTCAAAGTAGTTGGTCAGATCAAGACGTCCCACCACCAGCGACAACCTTTGATCCCACAGCTCGGTCATCAGCCAGGCTTCTCGCAAGCTAAGATCATTTTGTTTTATCAGCCGGGCGGCATAGCCGTTAACCAGCGTTGTTCCATTAATTTCATTATCGGGAGGTGTGCCGCTCAAACCCACAATATCGGCAAAAAATACCGTGTACTGAGCAATGCCGGCGGTAAAATACAGATCGGTTGAGGCCAGTTGATAAAAATTTCCATCCGCTGTTTTGTCCTCACCACGGGGTTGTTGTACATTTTGTAAAATAATCGCGGCATCAACACCAAGTTGGACGTTTCGGCTGGCGGCATCATCCAGCGCCTCTTCAATTTTTTCATTGATAGTTTGTCGGCGGTAGACACGCTCGCGTTGATAAGTGGTGATGCGGTGACTGCCGGGTACTTGGGTATCGTGTTCAAATCCATTTTCGTCAACAAACACCTCAATTTTTTTGACGCGTGTTTCGGGATCGGAGAGCACGGTTGTCGTTTCCAGTTCAATCACCCGCTGTTCGAGTCCTTCGATGCGTTTTAGCAACTGTTCACGATCACTCTCAGCCTGCGCGCCAAAAGGGATCATTAACAGGAGTAAAATAAAGCTGATATTAAGGACTGGCGAGCTTGATTGCCATCGGGATAAATACCGTCCATATATTTTTGTTGATAAATAAAGCAAGGTTTCTTCTCCATATAAATAGATTGATTAATCAGATTCATATGTGAGAAAAGAGAGGGGAAAACAAAAAAAGGGGGTGCGAAACGGTGTTCGTTAACCGACCTGCTTTCAATAGCCCCACGCTATCTCACAGCATATTGCTTTCAGGCCGGTATACGGACTTATGATGCGAACGGATCTAAACCTGACGGCTTAGTTTCGTTCTGCTATCTCGCCTTCCCATGAAAAAAACACAGTGGCTGGAATATTCCTGAGACAGCTTGGCATCAATCACCGTTGCGTGGGCAGTACGGGATTAGCGCAAATGCGCGCACCCGTTTCCCGTTTAACAATG
>DROS01000004.1 GCA_011321815.1 Gammaproteobacteria bacterium | reverse complement strand
TGGTCGTAGGCTTTGAATTCTCCGCCGTGTTTTTCGGCCATGACTTTGGTCAAAGCCGCTGTCAGCGTGGTTTTCCCGTGATCAACGTGGCCTATGGTGCCTACGTTGACGTGCGGTTTATTGCGTTCAAATTTTTCCTTGGACACGGTAACTACCCCTTATTCAACTGTTCAAATCAAATTTTTAAAAATCTTGTTTGGTGATCGCTTCAGCAACACTGTTGGGTGCCTCAACATACTTCTCAAACTCCATGGAATACGTTGCGCGACCCTGGGTCGCTGAACGTAAGTCCGTGGCATAACCAAACATCTTTGCTAACGGAACTTCGGCACTGATTATTTTGCCAGCCGGTCCGTCATCCATTCCCTGCACAATGCCGCGACGCCGATTCAAATCGCCCATCACGTCACCCATATAATCCTCTGGTGTAACCACCTCAACCTTCATCACCGGCTCCAGCAACACCGGGTCTGCCAACTGGGCACCGTTTCTGAAGCCCATGGAACCGGCAATCTTGAAAGCCATTTCACTGGAGTCAACATCATGGTAGGAGCCGTCATACAACGTCACTTTGACGTCCACCATGGGAAAACCGGCAATTACCCCGTTTTCCATTTGCTCCTCAATGCCTTTATCCACTGCATTGATGTATTCGCGTGGAACAGCGCCACCAGCGATGTCATTAACAAACTCGTAACCTGTACCCTGCGGTTGTGGCTCCAGCCTGAGCCACACATGACCATACTGGCCACGGCCGCCAGACTGGCGTACAAATTTGCCTTCGGCTTCAACGCTTTTGCGAATCGTCTCGCGGTAAGCCACTTGTGGCGCACCAACATTGGCTTCCACCGCAAATTCCCGCTTCATGCGGTCAACAATAATTTCCAGATGCAATTCGCCCATACCGGAAATAATTGTTTGCCCGGATTCTTTGTCCGTACGCACCCGGAATGAGGGATCTTCCTGCGCGAGCTTGTTCAGCGCGATACCCATTTTTTCCTGATCGGCGGTGGTTCGTGGCTCAATGGCCACCGAAATCACCGGCTCGGGAAATTCCATACGTTCCAGCGTAATAACTTTGGCCGGATCACACAGTGTGTCACCGGTGGTGACATCCTTCAGCCCGACCGCGGCGGCGATATCACCAGCGCGAACTTCCTTGATCTCATCGCGGTGATTGGCGTGCATCTGCACAATGCGGCCAAACCGTTCTTTTTTGCCTTTTACCGGGTTAAACACAAAGTCACCGGTTTTGACCACTCCGGAATACACGCGGAAAAATGTCAAAGTACCCACAAAAGGGTCAGTGGCTATCTTGAATGCCAATGCTGCGAAGGGCTCAGCATCAGACGCATGTCGCTCGGCTTCACTCTCATCTTTGTCATCCAGATGACCGCAAATTGCTGGTACATCCGTGGGTGCAGGCATGTAATCAATCACCGCATCCAGCATCGCCTGCACACCTTTGTTTTTGAAAGCAGAGCCACAAAAACAGGGTATAACTTCATTGGCCAGGGTCCGCAGACGAATACCCAGCTTGATTTCTTCGATGGAAAGATCGCCTTCTTCGAGATACTTCTCCATCAGATCTTCATTGGCCTCGGCAGCAGCTTCCATTATTTCTTCCCGGAGCGTTTCTGCCTGTGCCTGCAATTCTGCCGGAATATCGCGGGATTCGTAAGTTACGCCGCGATCTTCCTCATTCCAGTAGATGGCCTTCATACTCAGCAAATCTACCAGACCTTCAAATTCTTCTTCGCTGCCGATGTTCAGCTGCATTGGCACCGGGTTGGCACCCAAGCGATCTTTTAGCTGGCTTACCACGCGCAAAAAATCGGCGCCCTGGCGGTCCATTTTGTTCACAAACGCCATGCGTGGCACGTGATATCTGTTTGCCTGACGCCACACCGTTTCCGATTGAGGCTCTACACCACCCACAGCACAAAACACAGCACAGGCACCATCCAACACACGCAATGAGCGCTCTACCTCGATGGTAAAATCAACATGCCCCGGCGTATCAATAATGTTGATACGATGCTGTGGGAACTGCTGATCCATCCCCGACCAGAAACAGGTGGTGGCTGCAGAGGTAATCGTAATCCCGCGCTCTTGCTCCTGTTCCATCCAGTCCATGGTAGCTGCGCCATCATGGACCTCACCGATCTTGTGTGACACGCCAGTATAAAACAACACACGCTCGGTGGTCGTTGTTTTGCCTGCATCAATATGGGCCATTATGCCGATATTGCGATAGCGTTCGATTGGCGTCTGACGTGCCACAACCTTTTATTCCTGTTCAAGACTGCCCTGTCTCACAAAGACAGGCATCTCGTATCGTGTCGTTACTCCATCGACCTCTGTCGATGGATAACCATCAATGTTAAAGAACAACCCTCACAGAAATGTCCGCGCAGGGTAAAACCAGATAACAGCTACCAGCGATAGTGTGAAAACGCCTTATTGGCTTCCGCCATACGGTGCACATCTTCGCGTTTTTTCACGGCTGAACCACGGCTTTCCATGGCGTCCATAATCTCTCCCGCAAGGCGGCGGTCCATGGACTTTTCACTACGCTTGCGCGCAGCTTCCACCAGCCAGCGCATGGCCAATGCCATGCGGCGGTCAGCGCGCACTTCAACAGGCACCTGATATGTCGCACCACCCACGCGGCGGGATTTCACCTCGACCATGGGACGCACATTCTCCAGGGCTTTATTCAAAACCTCGACGGCTTCGCCTTTCGATTTTTCGACCACTTGATCCAGCGCACCGTACACAACACGCTCGGCCACAGCTTTTTTACCATCAAGCATCAAAATATTGATGAACTTTGCCAACATCAGATCCTTATACTTTGGATCAGGCAAAATAGTACGTTTTGGTATTGCTCTTCTTCTTGCCATTTGCTTACTCGATCTCGCTCATCAATGTGAATAGTTGTTTCGCTCGCCTTGCGGTTTATACCATCAGGACTTGGGGCGCTTCGCACCATATTTGGACCGGCCTTGACGGCGATCCGTCACACCCGAGGTATCCAGGCTACCGCGCACAGTGTGGTAACGCACACCCGGCAGATCCTTGACACGACCGCCACGCAGCAGAATCACCGAGTGTTCTTGCAGGTTGTGACCTTCACCACCGATGTAGGTCGTTACTTCATGGCCATTGGTCAGGCGTACACGAGCCACCTTACGCAACGCCGAATTCGGTTTTTTCGGGGTTGTGGTATAAACACGGGTACACACACCACGCTTTTGTGGGCAGGCGTCCAGCGCCGGCACATTACTTTTTGCAATCTGGCGCTTGCGGCCCTTGCGAACTAACTGATTTACCGTTGGCATTTAAGCAACTCCAATCCCACTCATCAGGATTCATAAAATAATTGTCTGGTTCCCCGAAGCCCTGCCTTCCAAAGCAAGCGTTCGGATAAAACAACAGGCGGGGAAAACCCGCCTGTTTCCAAGGAGCGCGAATTTTAGGCGCATGCCCCCGGGCTGTCAAGCCCGATACATGCCCCAAACGCGCTTAACCTACAACTTCTTCAGCACCATCCGAGCCTTCCGCTTCGTTACTCGGGGATGGCATGGCCGACAACGCTTCTTCGGCAGCCCGTAAAGCAGCTGCCGCCGCTTCCGCTTCGGCCTCCACCGCAGCAGCGGCCTTGCGCTGGCGTTCCAGGTGGTGCGCCAAACCCGTACCTGCCGGGATCAGACGGCCCACAATGACGTTTTCTTTCAGACCCCGTAGACGATCCACCTTGCCACTTACCGAAGCCTCAGTCAGCACACGGGTGGTCTCCTGAAAGGATGCCGCAGAAATGAAGGACTCCGTGGCCAACGAGGCCTTGGTGATACCCAGCAACATGGGTTGATACGTTGCCGGCATCTTGCCTTCGGCTTCAACCCTCTCGTTCTCTTCGAGGATACGGGTACGCTCCAGCTGTTCACCACGAAGCAGTTTGGTATCGCCTGGGGACTTGATTTCAGCCCGACGCAGCATCTGGCGCACAATCACTTCAATATGTTTGTCGTTGATCTTTACACCTTGCAGACGATAAACCTCCTGTACTTCGTTGCTGATATACGTTGCCAGTTCCGGAATACCTTTCAGGCGCAAAATATCATGGGGGTCCGGCGCACCATCGGCGATAACTTCACCTTTCTCCACATGCTCACCTTCAAACGCGGTAATGTGACGCCATTTGGGAATCAAGGCTTCGTAATGATCGCCTTCGGTCGGCGTAATAATCAGACGCTGCTTGCCCTTGGTTTCCTTGCCAAAAGAAACGATGCCTGAAATTTCCGCCATAATGGACGGCTCTTTGGGCTTGCGAGCCTCAAACAGTTCGGCCACACGCGGCAGACCACCGGTGATATCACGGGTTTTCGAAGACTCTTGCGGAATACGCGCAATCACATCACCCACACTGACCATTGCGCCGTCTTCCATGCCAACGATGGCGCCCGCAGACAGGACATAATGAGCAGGAATATCGGTACCGGCAATACTCAGGTCCTGGCCATTCTCATCCACCAGCTTGACCATGGGACGCAGATCCTTGGCAGCTGCACTACGCTGCTTGGGATCAATGACCACCAGACTGGACATGCCAGTGATGTCGTCGGTTTCCCGCTGCACGGTCACCCCTTCTGTGAAGTCGATGAACTGTAGCTTGCCCGCCACTTCGGTAATCACCGGGTGCGTATGCGGGTCCCAGGTTGCGGCAACCGTACCTGCAGCGATAGTGCTGTTGTCATGTACAGCAATTTCTGCGCCATACGGCACTTTGTAACGTTCACGCTCGCGCCCCTGCGCATCGAGCACCGTCAGCTCACCGGAGCGGGATACCGCCACCAGATTGCCATTGGTCCGTTCCACTGTTTTGATATTATGCAGGCGCACAGTACCGGTGGACTTCACTTCAATGCTGTTGGCTGCCGCAGCACGGGAAGCCGCACCACCAATATGGAAAGTACGCATGGTCAGCTGGGTACCGGGTTCACCGATGGATTGTGCGGCGACCACGCCCACTGCTTCACCCTGGTTAACGCGATGACCGCGCCCCAGGTCACGGCCGTAACATTGCGCGCAGATGCCGTAGCGGGTTTCACAGGTAATCGCAGAACGCACCCGCACCTGATCCACACCATTGTTTTCCAGCGTTTCCACCATGTCTTCGTTCAGCAAGGTACCGGCGGGGAATAACACCTTATCTGTATTGGGGATCAGGATATCCGTTGCCACCGTCCGGCCCAGTACGCGCTCGGCCAACGGTTCGACCACATCACCGCCTTCCACCAATGGTTGCTTGAGCAGGCCGTTTTCAGTACCGCAATCTTCTTCCAGTACTACCAGATCCTGGGACACATCCACCAGACGCCGCGTCAGATAACCCGAGTTAGCCGTTTTCAACGCCGTATCAGCCAATCCCTTCCGGGCACCGTGAGTGGAAATAAAATACTGCAACACATCCAGGCCTTCACGGAAGTTGGCGGTGATCGGTGTCTCGATAATCGAACCATCCGGCTTGGCCATCAAGCCTCGCATACCCGACAACTGACGAATCTGCGCTGCACTGCCTCGGGCACCGGAATCGGCCATCATATATACCGAGTTGAAGGATTTTTGCTTGACGGTTTCGCCTTCGGCATTGACCGCATCCTCAAAGCCCAGACCGTCCATCATCGCCTTGGCAATGGCATCGTTGGCCACCGACCAGATATCCACCACTTTGTTATAACGTTCGCCGTTGGTCACCAGGCCGGAGGCATACTGGTTTTCGATTTCCTTCACCTGCTCTTCAGCCGCCGCCAGCAGTTCGTACTTGGCGGGTGGAATTTCCATATCATTAATACCGAAGGATACCGATGCCTTGGTGGATTGTCTGAAACCCATGTACATCAGTTGATCAGCAAAAATCACCGTCTTTTTCAGACCAACCTGACGATAACAGGCGTTAATTACGCCAGACACAGCCTTTTTGGTCATGGTTTTATTCACCAGGTCAATACTCAGGCCACGTGGCATCAACTCCATCAGCAAAGCACGTCCCACCGTGGTTTCCACTACACGGCTCAGCTCCACCTCCTTACCATCATCGTCCAGCGTCACATCAAGCACACGCACTTTGACCTTGGCGTGAATCGACGCAGCTCCGGTTTCATAGGCACGATGCGCTTCATTGATGTCGGCAAACATCATGCCTTCACCTTTCGCGTTGATGCTGTCGCGGGTCATGTAATACAAACCCAGCACCACGTCCTGCGACGGTACAATGATTGGTTCACCATTGGCGGGTGACAGCACATTGTTGGACGACAGCATCAGCGTGCGTGTTTCCAGTTGTGCTTCAATGGACAGCGGGACATGTACGGCCATCTGGTCACCGTCAAAGTCGGCGTTGAACGCTGTACATACCAGCGGGTGCAATTGAATGGCTTTGCCTTCAATCAGCACAGGTTCAAAGGCCTGGATGCCCAGACGATGCAATGTGGGTGCACGATTAAGCATGATCGGATGTTCGCGAATCACTTCGGCGAGGATGTCCCATACTTCCGGGCCTTCGCGCTCCACCATTTTTTTGGCGGCTTTGATTGTGGTCGCCAAACCCCGTAATTCCAGTTTGCTGAAAATAAACGGTTTGAATAACTCCAGGCCCATTTTTTTGGGTAGGCCACATTGATGCAATTTAAGGGTCGGGCCCACCACGATCACCGAACGACCGGAGTAGTCAACACGTTTGCCCAGCAGGTTCTGACGGAAACGACCCTGCTTGCCTTTGATCATGTCGGCCAGGGATTTCAGCGGGCGCTTGTTGGAGCCGGTGATGGCGCGACCGCGACGACCGTTATCCAGTAAGGCATCCACCGATTCCTGCAACATGCGTTTTTCGTTGCGCACAATAATGTCCGGCGCATTCAGCTCCAGCAGACGGCGCAAGCGGTTATTACGGTTAATGGCTCGACGATACAGATCGTTCAGATCCGATGTTGCAAAACGACCGCCATCCAGTGGTACCAGCGGACGCAGTTCCGGTGGCAATACCGGCAATACGGTTAGCACCATCCATTCCGGCTTGTTGCCGGACTCGATGAAGGCCTCAATGAGTTTCAGGCGCTTGGTGTATTTTTTGTATTTGGTTTCTGATTTCGTGGCGCCGATGTCTTCACGGATCTGTACCACTTCCGCCTTCATGTCGATGGCTTTAAGCAATTCAAACACTGCTTCGGCACCCATGCGGGCGTCAAATTCGTCACCATATTCTTCGATGGCTTCCAGGTATTGTTCATCACTCAACAACTGGAAACGCTCCAGTTCGGTCATGCCCGGGTTCACCACCACGAAAGCTTCAAAATAAAGCACCCGTTCGATATCACGCAGGGTCATGTCCAGCAGCAAGCCAATGCGCGACGGCAGGGACTTGAGGAACCAGATATGCGCCACCGGGCTGGCCAGCTCAATGTGCGCCATACGTTCACGACGCACTTTGGCCAGCGTGACTTCCACGCCACATTTTTCACAGATCACGCCACGATGTTTGAGGCGCTTGTATTTACCACACAGACATTCGTAGTCTTTTACCGGGCCAAAAATCTTGGCGCAGAACAGTCCGTCGCGCTCCGGTTTAAATGTACGATAGTTAATGGTTTCCGGCTTTTTCACTTCACCGTAAGACCAGGAACGAATTTTTGCTGGCGAGGCCAGACCAATACGAATCGCATCGAAGTCCTGAACCTGACCCTGGTTACGCAAAATTTTGAGTAGATCTTTCATGGTTTCTCCAGTTTAAAACCTGATGGCGATTAGTGATCTTCTTCCAGCTCGATATCAATACCGAGGGAACGAATTTCCTTGACCAGCACATTAAAGGATTCGGGCATGCCCGCCTCCATGTGGTGATTGCCGTCCACAATGTTTTTGTACATTTTGGTGCGACCTGCCACGTCGTCCGACTTGACGGTCAACATTTCCTGCAAAGTGTATGCGGCGCCATAAGCTTCCAGCGCCCACACTTCCATTTCACCAAAGCGCTGGCCACCGAATTGCGCCTTACCACCCAACGGTTGCTGGGTAACCAGACTGTACGGCCCTGTGGAACGGGCATGCATCTTGTCATCCACCAAATGGTTAAGCTTGAGCATGTACATGTAGCCAACGGTTACCGGGCGATCAAAGTACTCGCCAGTGCGGCCATCAATGAGCCGGGTCTGTCCACTCTCAGGCAGATCGGCCAACTTCAGCATGCGGCGGATTTCGCCCTCTTCCACGCCGTCAAACACCGGCGTCGCCATGGGTACGCCCTTGCGCAGGTTGTGGCTCATTTCGAGGATTTCATCGTCATCGAAAGACTTAAGGTCAACTGTCTCGCCTACACCACCATTATAAATTTCATCCAGATAGCTACGAATGTCTTTGACCTTACCGTTGCTGTCCAGCATTTTGCCGAGTTTCAGTCCCAGCCCGCGCGCGGCCCATCCCAGATGAGTCTCCAACACCTGCCCCACGTTCATGCGCGAAGGCACGCCCAACGGATTCAATACCACATCTACCGGTGTTCCATCATCCCGGTACGGCATATCCTCTTCCGGCACGATCATGGAAATAACGCCTTTGTTACCATGACGGCCAGCCATTTTGTCACCTGGCTGGATACGGCGCTTCACCGCCATGTACACCTTGACCATCTTCAGCACGCCCGGTGCAAGATCATCACCCGAGGTGATTTTTTGCTTCTGTTCTTCGAACTTGGCGTCCATTTCCTCGCGATGACGAGCCAACTGCGCGGAAAGTTTTTCCAACTGGGTATTGGCGTCTTCATTACGCAGACGTACCTCGAACCATTTTCCCCGTTCAATTTCAGCAAGATAGGCGTTGGTCACCTTGGCGCCGGCCTTGAGCTGATTCGGGCCACCTTCCGCAATTTTTCCGGAAAGCAGTTTTTCCGCACGCTGGTAGATGTCGTCTTCCATAATGCGGTATTCGTCCTGCAAATCCTTCTTCACCGATGCAAGATCGGACTCTTCCACTTGCAGGGCGCGGGTGTCTTTGTCCACACCATCGCGGGTGAATACGCGCACGTCGATAACCACGCCATCCATGCCCGAGGGCACACGCAATGACGTATCTTTCACGTCCGATGCCTTTTCACCAAAAATCGCGCGCAGCAGTTTTTCTTCCGGTGTCAGCTGGGTTTCGCCCTTCGGTGTTACCTTACCCACCAGGATGTCTCCCGGTCGCACTTCGGCGCCTACATATACCACGCCGGCTTCATCCAGATTGGCCAGCGCACCTTCGCCGACATTGGGAATATCGCTGGTCACTTCTTCCGAACCCAGTTTGGTATCACGCGCCATACAGGTAAGTTCTTCGATATGTATGGTGGTGTAACGATCCTCTCTTACCACACGCTCAGAAATAAGGATGGAATCCTCAAAGTTGTAGCCATTCCAGGGCATGAAGGCCACCAGCATATTCTGGCCCAGCGCCAACTCACCCATGTCCGTGGAGGGACCATCGGCCAGCACGTCACCACGCGCCACCACATCGCCGGGTTTCACCAGCGGCTTTTGATTGATACAGGTGTTCTGGTTGGAACGGGTGTATTTGGTCAGATTATAAATATCCACGCCCGGTTCACCCGCCGCGGTTTCATCATCATTGACACGCACCACAATACGGCTGGCATCCACCATATCCACCCGGCCTCCGCGCGAGGCAACGACGGTGACACCTGAGTCAATCGCAACAACACGCTCAATACCCGTACCCACCAAAGGCTTGTCAGCACGCAAAGTCGGCACAGCCTGACGTTGCATGTTGGAACCCATCAATGCGCGGTTGGCATCGTCATGCTCAAGGAACGGAATCAGCGCTGCGGCAATGGATACAATCTGCCGCGGCGACACATCAATGTAGTCCACCTTGTCAGGGAAGGACATAGTGGTTTCATTCAAGTGACGGGCCGCCACCATGTCATCAATCAGCTTGCCATTTTTATCAAGCGTGATATTGGCCTGGGCAATCACGTATTGGCCTTCTTCGATGGCAGACAGGTATTCAATATCTCCCGTCACCACACCATCCACCACTTTACGATAGGGCGTTTCCAGGAAACCATAATCATTGGTGCGCGCATACACGGCCAATGAATTAATCAGACCGATATTCGGACCTTCCGGTGTTTCGATAGGGCAGACACGGCCATAGTGTGTCGGATGCACGTCACGCACCTCAAAACCGGCGCGCTCGCGGGTCAGACCACCCGGGCCCAGAGCCGAAACACGGCGTTTGTGAGTGACTTCCGACAGTGGATTGTTCTGATCCATAAACTGCGATAACTGCGAACTGCCAAAAAATTCCTTGATGGCGGCAGACACCGGCTTGGCATTGATCAGGTCCTGCGGCATCAAGCCTTCGCTTTCCGCGATGCTCAAGCGTTCTTTCACCGCACGTTCCACACGCACCAGACCGACGCGGAATTGATTTTCTGCCATTTCTCCGACAGAACGTACACGACGGTTGCCCAGATGATCGATGTCATCCACCACGCCATTGCCGTTACGAATATCAATGAGCATTTTCAGTACATCAACAATGTCGTCCGGGCTCAGCACACCATCGCCCGTATTTTCTGCACGGCCAAGGCGGCGGTTAAATTTCATGCGGCCCACGGCAGACAGGTCATAACGGTCTGGGTTAAAAAACAGATTCTGGAACAAAGTCTCAGCCGCATCTTTGGTCGGCGGCTCACCAGGGCGCATCATGCGATAGATTTCCACCTTGGCTTCAAGGTCGTTGGTGGAATTATCTGCACGCAGGGTATCCGCAATGAATGGTCCACGATCCAGGTCATTGGTGTAAACCGTTTCAATCTCTTTGGTGCCGGATTCCAGCAGTTTGGCCAGCAGCTCTTCGGTAATCTCTTCGTTGGTGTTGGCAATAATTTCGCCACTTTCTTTATCCACCACTGCCTTCGCCAAAGCCTTGCCAACCAGATATTCAAACGGCACAGGCAACGTTTTGATATCGGCCTTTTCAAGCTCCTTGATATGACGCGCAGTAATGCGGCGTCCTTTTTCAGCGATGACCTTGCCTTTGACTTTAATATCATAGGCAGCGGTATCACCCCGCAGACGCTCAGGCACCAGCTTCAGTTTGGCTTCCTCCTTGCCCAGGGTGTAATGGTCATATTCAAAGAACATCGCCAGGATGTCTTCGTCACTATACCCCAGGGCATGCAGGATGACCGTTGCCGGCAATTTTCGACGTCGGTCAATACGTACATGCACCAGATCTTTGGGATCAAATTCAAAATCCAGCCATGAACCGCGATAAGGAATCACCTGGGCATGGTAGAGCAGCTTGCCTGAGGAGTGGGTTTTGCCCTTGTCGTGATCAAAAAATACGCCCGGTGAACGATGCAACTGGGAAACAATAACGCGCTCGGTACCGTTAATCACAAAGGTACCGTTGTCAGTCATCAGGGGAATTTCACCCATGTAGATTTCCTGCTCGCGGATTTCCTTGATCGGTTTCGGATTTTTCTTGGAATCCTTATCGTAAATGATCAATTTGACCGTGACGCGCAATGGCGCGGAATAAGTCATACCACGCAGCTGGCATTCCTTCACATTAAACGTCGGGGTACCCAGACGATAATCAACATACTCCAAACCCGCGCTGCCGGAATAACTGACAATGGGCAACACACTCTTCAGAGCACCATGTAATCCATAATCACCACGTTCCGCCAACGGCACATCGGTCTGGAGAAATTTACGGTACGACGCCAGCTGGATTTCCAGCAGGTACGGTACCTCCATGACTTTGGGAAACTTGCCGAAATCTTTGCGGATACGTTTCTTTTCAGTGAAGGAGTAAGCCATCTGCGTTCCTCTATTATGACAACCTGACAGCGCACAAGCGCGCCATCAACGAATAACGCTTCTCGGTAGCGACAAAAGGCCGGTGACAAAAGTCACCAGCCAATGCCGCTGCTGAGAAGTCTGACCGGGGAATAACGCCCCAGGTTTCAGCACCCAACAAGCGAGTCTTATTTAAGCTCGACTTGTGCGCCAGCTTCTTCCAGCGTCTTTTTGACTTCTTCGGCCTCAGCCTTCTCAACGCCTTCTTTCACTGCAACTGGTGCGCTTTCCACCATGCCCTTGGCTTCTTTCAGACCCAGGCCAGTGATGCCACGAACAGCCTTGATCACGGCAACCTTGTTGTCACCGAAGCTGGTCATCATTACATCGAACTCAGTCTGTTCTTCAGCAGCGGCGCCAGTGTCACCACCCGCAGCTGGGGCAGCAACAGCCACAGCAGCCGCCGCAGACACGCCAAATTTCTCTTCCATCGCTTCAACCAGTTCAACCACTTCCATGACGGACATGTTTGAAATGGTTTCCAGAATATCGTCTTTACTCACAGCCATGATATTAATCTCCTGATACTTTCAACTCATCGGGTTTTTATCACCCGAAAAATAAATATTGTTTGCTTTTCGTTCTTAAAAACAAATCACCGTAAAAAACGGGCGTATTTCGTTTAAAACAATTACGCAGCGTCTTTTTGGTCGCGAACCGCAGCTATCACACGAACCAGCTTGCCCGGCACTTCGTTCAACGTACGTGCCAGCTTTTCTACCGGCGCATTCATCACCGACATCAACATGCTGATTGCCTGATCCTTGGTTGGCATACTGGCCAGACGTTTAATATCGCCTGCATCCAGCAACTGCCCGCTAATGGACACCAGCTTCACCACCAGTTTGTCATTTCCTTTTGCAAAATCAGAAATAACACGGGCGGCGGCGCCAGGGTCTTCTTGCGAGAACGCCAAAACCAACGGACCCACCATGGCATCACTCATACATTCGAAGTCTGTACCTTCAAATGCACGACGCGCCAGGGTGTTTTTTACTACGCGCAAATAAACATTCTCTTCGCGGGCTTTCACACGCAAAGCTGTCATATCCTCTACCGTCAAACCAATATACTCGGCAGCGATGGCAGAATGCGCATTAGCTGCGACTTCGGCGACTTCGGCGACGACTGCCTTTTTCTGATCTAAGTTCAGAGCCACTGAAACACCTCCAGTCGTTAACACTGTTTATAAAAAAATGGATAGACACTTGCCTTTTCCATCTGTACTGCTGCCAGCTTCCACTGGCACCTTTTACAGCGTGACCCAGGAAAATCTACCGGGGCAACACCATCTGCGCAGGCTGACAAATGCCATTAAGCTTGGTGGAAAAACACACCACCTTACACCTGCGGTCTTTGACGGCAGCCGGTTCCTTTCAAGACATGCGCCTAAAAAGAGCCAACGCCCTCAAATTCTGTTTTGTCGAACCAGGATGATCTAGATCGGCAGTGACGACTTATCAACAACAATGCCCGGGCCCATGGTGCTGGATACTGTCACTTTTTTCATATACACACCCTTTGCCGAGCTGGGTTTGGCCTTCAGCAGGTCTGCCAACAGGGCCTCAAGGTTCTCACGCAGGGCCTGCACTTCAAAACTGATTTTGCCGATAGGACAATGAATAATGCCGGCCTTGTCGATGCGATAACGCACCTGACCCGCCTTGGCGTTTTTCACAGCAGTGGCAACGTCCGGCGTTACCGTGCCCACTTTGGGGTTTGGCATCAAACCACGGGGGCCAAGAATCTGCCCCAACTGACCCACCACACGCATGGCGTCCGGGGAAGCAATAACCACGTCAAAATCCATATTGCCTTTTTTCACGTCGTCAGCAAGATCGTCCATGCCCACAATATCCGCGCCAGCCTCTTTGGCTGCATCAGCATTGGCACCCTGAGTAAACACCGCAACACGCACGGTTTTGCCCGTACCATTCGGAAGCACTGTGGCGCTGCGCACAGCCTGATCAGACTTGCGTGCATCCACACCCAGATTGACGCTCACATCAATGGACTCTGCAAACTTGGCCGGGGGCAGATCCTTGAGCAGGGCCAGTGCATCATCAATAGCGTAAGCCTTGCCGGCTTCCAGTTTTTCGTTGATTGCCTTGGCGCGTTTGGATAGCTTTTTTGTTGAAAGTGTCATTAGTTCACCCCTTCCGTTTCAAGACCCATACTGCGGGCAGTGCCTGCAATAATACGCACAGCAGCATCCATATCAGCGGCATTCAGATCCGGCATTTTGGTAGTCGCAATCTCTTCCAGTTGGGCACGACTGATCGTGCCCACCTTGTCGCGATTTGGCACACCGGAACCTTTGGCAATACCGGCTGCTTTCCTCAACAATACGGAAGCCGGAGGGGTCTTGGTAACAAAGGTAAAACTGCGATCACTGTAAACTGTGATCACCACGGGAATCGGCAGCCCCGGTTCCATGCTTTGAGTCTGCGCATTAAATGCCTTGCAGAACTCCATGATGTTAACGCCATGCTGGCCCAGCGCCGGACCCACAGGCGGGCTGGGGTTAGCTTGACCTGCGGGAACCTGTAACTTGATATAGGCCTCAATCTTCTTTGCCATGCTTTACTCCTGAGTGGGTGCAAACGCCTTGCGGCTCCCCTGTTTTTCAAATGTCCGGTGACAGGTTTTCAACAACCGGCCACTCATGTCTGTTGAAAACGGTTAACCTTTTTCAACCTGTCCAAACTCCAGCTCAACCGGTGTAGAACGACCGAAAATCAACACCGACACACGCATCTTGCTCTTTTCATAATCCACTTCTTCCACAACACCATTAAAGTCGTTGAAGGGACCATCAATAATGCGCACCATTTCGCCGGGCTCAAACAGTACTTTGGGCCGTGGCTTCTCGACGCCTTCCTGTACACGCTGCAGAATGGAATCGGCCTCTTTGTCAGTAATCGGGGTTGGCCGGTCGCCGGTACCACCGATAAAGCCCAACACTTTGGGCACATCTTTTACCAGGTGCCAGGAATCATCATTCAATTCCATTTGCACCAATACATAACCGGGGAAAAATTTGCGCTCACTACGGCGCTTTGTGCCTTCGCGCATCTCGACCACTTCTTCCGTCGGCACCAACACTTCACCAAAACTGTCTTGCATGCCCATACGGCTGATGCGTTCCAACAAAGAACGCTGCACCTGTTTTTCAAAACCCGAATAGGCGTGTACCACGTACCACCGCATTGCCATTTGTCGTATTCCTCGTTAACCGGCCGGCATTATTCCTGGCCCGTCGCAATCAATTGGTTAAGGCACGTACTATCCAGGCCAGTATGCTGTCAAGCGCCCATAACAGCAGTGACATGATAATCACCACCACCAGCACAATCATTGTGGTCTGCATTGTTTCCTTGCGCGTCGGCCAAACCACTTTGCGCACTTCAATAATTGCATCACGCCGAAATGCCCAGGCCGTCTGGCCCAACGCCGTCTGCAAAGCAATCAAGCCGCTGATGCCCACCGCCACCAACAACGCAATAACTCGCATCCACTGCGGGTAATCTTCAAAATAATAGAAGCCGCCGATCGCCGCAGCTATCGGGAGCACCGCTACCGTTAATAAAAACTTGTCCAATATCGCTATCCCAAACTGCGTACAACAAAATTTGTTTTCAGCCTGCCTGCCACCAAGCACCCATCCGCTTAAAACTTGAGCGGTGTGCACAACAGCCTGCTAAGCCGTAGCGCGCCACAGCCATATAGCTGTAGCAAACCTATAGTGGCAGGCCAGGAGGGAATCGAACCCCCAACCTGCGGTTTTGGAGACCGCTGCTCTGCCAATTGAGCTACTGGCCTAAAAAACGTTCACTTTCCTGCTTCCAAAATGCAACAAAGCTCACGGGCGCGCGATCATACCGTACGCCCGTGAACGAGTCATCTTTTTTTTAAAATAGTGTTATTCAATAATCTTTGAAACCACACCTGCACCCACGGTACGGCCACCTTCGCGGATCGCGAAACGTAAACCTTCTTCCATGGCGATGGGGCCAATCAGTTTTACTTTCATGTTCACGTTGTCACCAGGCATGACCATTTCCGTGCCTTCCGGCAGTTCGCAG
>DROS01000003.1 GCA_011321815.1 Gammaproteobacteria bacterium | reverse complement strand
TGGTCGTAGGCTTTGAATTCTCCGCCGTGTTTTTCGGCCATGACTTTGGTCAAAGCCGCTGTCAGCGTGGTTTTCCCGTGATCAACGTGGCCTATGGTGCCTACGTTGACGTGCGGTTTATTGCGTTCAAATTTTTCCTTGGACATCGGCCGACCCTCTTCCTCTAAATTAAGTTATGCCAAAAAAGGTTTAACTAACTATTTGCTGCTCATAAAATTCCAACAAACGGCTAACAACACAGCCGTAAACAAACTGGAGCTCATGCCCGGATTTGAACCGGGGACCTCATCCTTACCAAGGATGTGCTCTACCCCTGAGCTACATGAGCCGCTCTAAACCTGCTTGTCGCAGCCCCGCTCTGGGAACCTGCCAACTACCTGGTATTGCTACCTGCTTGCCAACTGGAGCGGGTGATGGGAATCGAACCCACATAGTCAGCTTGGAAGGCTGAAGTTCTACCATTGAACTACACCCGCATGAAATCAGTTACGAGTTTTGAGAGACTAGTTTCCTGGAATTTCCACTAGCAACCATGCCCGCATACCACTATATTCTTTCTTTTCCTGGCAACCGGCCCATTCGCGCCTGATCACGGTATTGGTGGAGGGGGGTGGATTCGAACCACCGAAGGCGGAGCCGTCAGATTTACAGTCTGATCCCTTTGGCCACTCGGGAACCCCTCCCCGAAAAGAAGCGCGTAAGTCTGCGCGATACACTGCGTTGTGTCAACAGCCCGGCTGGCTTATATTGCAAGAAATCAGCGTGTACGCCATAAAATTCGCGCACTGTGTCCCGCCTGACGCATTACCTGAAATTCTACAAAGGACAAAATCATGCCGGCTATCCGCCAAACCGATTTTATTACCAGCATTGCCGACGCCTGCCAGTATATCTCGTATTACCACTCCCCTGATTTTATTCAGGCACTCAACGCCGCTTATGAATACGAAAAGTCTCGCGCCGCCCGGGATGCCATCGCACAGATCCTGGTTAACTCGCGCCTCTGCGCCGAGGGCCATCGCCCCATTTGCCAGGATACCGGCATTGTTGTGGTGTTTCTCAAAGTGGGCATGGATGTGCGCTGGGAAGGGGGGCTGTCGGTACAGGAAATGGTGGATGAAGGCGTACGCCGCGCCTACACCGATACCGATAATCCACTGCGCGCCTCCATGGTCAGTGACCCGGCCGGTGCCCGCGAAAACACCGGCGATAATACACCTGCTGTCGTTCACACTGAACTGGTACCCGGCGATAAGCTCGACATCATTGTTGCCGCAAAAGGCGGTGGTTCGGAAAACAAAGCTAAATTCACCGTGCTCAACCCTGGCGATTCCATCGTTGACTGGGTACTGGACACCGTACCCAAACTCGGTGCTGGATGGTGTCCGCCTGGCATCCTCAGCCTGGGTATTGGCGGCACTCCGGAAAAAGCCATGCTGCTCGCCAAAGAGGGCATGATGAGCCCCATCAATATTCAGGCATTGCAAACACGCGGCGCACAAAACACCGCCGAAGAATTACGTCTGGAGCTGTTCGAAAAAGTGAATGCGCTGGGCATCGGCGCACAGGGGCTGGGTGGTCTGACCACTGTGCTGGACATCAAGGTCAGCGACTACCCCACCCATGCCGCCTCCAAACCTGTAGCAATGATCCCCAACTGCGCCGCCACCCGGCACATCCATTTTACGTTAGACGGCAGCGGCCCGGTGCAACTAACACCCCCCAAACTGGCGGACTGGCCAAAAATCTCCCTCGCCGGAAAAGAAACAGCACGCCCGGTTGATCTCGATACCGTTACCCGTGATGACATTGCCCAATGGCAACCGGGCGAAACCCTGCTGCTTTCGGGCAAACTGCTCACAGGGCGCGATGCCGCACACAAACGCCTGGTCGCTCTGCTCGACAACAACGAACCACTGCCCGATGGTGTTGACCTCAACGGCCGCTTTATTTATTACGTCGGCCCGGTCGACGCGGTACGCGATGAAGCCGTTGGCCCTGCGGGCCCCACCACCGCTACACGCATGGATAAATTCACGGATACCATCCTGGAAAAAACCGGCCTCATCGGCATGGTGGGCAAGGCTGAGCGCGGCCCGCAAACCATCGAATCCATCAAACAACACCGCGCGGTATATCTTATTGCCACCGGTGGTGCAGCTTATCTGGTGTCCAAAGCCATCCGCTCGTCCCGGGTTATTGCCTTCCCGGAACTGGGCATGGAAGCAATCCATGAATTTGTGGTGGAAGACATGCCGGTGACAGTGGCCGTGGACACACAAGGTAATTCTGTACATCAAACCGGGCCCGCTGAATGGCGGGCCCGCATTGCAGGAATTCCCATCACAACCTCAGGATAAAACCCACATCAGATAACGGAAACCTCCTCACCCGGCACAGCACACGGCAAATCAAAAACGGGGAATTGAAATTTGGCCGATCACCTTGACACCCCCTCGGGAGCTTTGCCGGAACACAGAAACCATTGAGGTATTTTTTCGTGCACCTGCTTTGAGCAAGCGTTTGCCTGCTCAATGCTGCCTGAGTCATCCATCTGGTCCATAAATGTTAATGCAATATTTACAGCTCCCGGAATGTTCTCCCGAGCTGCCTTGAGCACAAGGGAGAGCCCTCTGGTTTTATTTGCAGGCGCATTCCAACCATAAAATATCTTCTCACCCAGATAGAGAGTCGCTGGATGAAATCCCTGAATTGCTGCTTCAGCAAGTTGTCGTTCCGCCTCCTCAGCATCCTGCTGGCTACCGGATTGGCTCAAAATGACGCCTAAAGCATACCGGGAAGACAGGTGACCGTTTTTTGCGGCAAATTCGTACCATCGGCGGGCCAGACCTGAATTGCCCGCCTCTTTCAACAATTTCGCCAACTGGTAGGCCGCATTAATATCACCTCGTTGCGCAAAGCGGCGGTATATATCCCGAGCCACTTTTAAATCCTGTGCAACCCCGCCGCCTCTGGCGTAAAGCCCAGCCAGACGCAGTTCTGCACGACTGTAATTTTGTTCGAGCGATTTTGTATACCACTTAAATGCCATCTGGTCATTTTGTGGTGTGCCCAGCCCCTTTTCATGAACCAGCCCTAAGTGATAACTGGCGGCGCCGATGCCTTGTTCCGAGAGCTGCCGGTAAGTGGCCAATGCTTCCCGGTTAGCCCCGGGCGACTGACTGTTCTCAAGCTTGATGCTTGCCAAACGAAGCAGGGCTAACGCATGCTGCTGTTCTGCTGCCACGACATACCAATGCAAGGCCGAGGAATCCGGCATCCCAATATTGGAAGGATCACTGTATTCAATTAACCGGGCAAGCTTGTATGCTGCTGTTACATTACCGTTTTTTGCCAGTTTTTCGTACAGACTCATAGCCCGCTTAAGATTTTTTACATCGCTTTGCGCCGTCTCATAGAGCTGGGCCAGTTTAAGTTCCGCTGAAACATCACCCAATGCTATAGCCTGTTGATACCAATACAACGCTTGTTGTTCATTCCGATCAGCATGTATGCCTTGAGAATAGATTCCCCCCAGCCGGCTGGCTGCTTTGACATGACCGCTGGCAACCAGATTTTTGTAACGTGTCAGAGCGCGCTTTGTATCATGCTCCGTGCCAAGCCCATCCAGTTCCATATCAGCAAGATGGATATCCGCATTGACCAGCCCCATTGCTGAAGCCTTGCTTAACCAAAAATAGGCGCTCTGATATTGCGAGGTAATTCCGGTTTTTTTTGCCTGTTTCAAATAAGCCTGCCCAATATCATAAACTACAGTGACGCGACCTTTTTCATAGGCAGAATAAAACAACTCCAATGCCTCCCTGTATGCTTGCTCGTCGTAGGCTTTGTTTTCCTGTGCAATAATAAGCAACCGGCCTAATCCGACTTCCGCTTGTGGAAAGCCTTTTTGGGCCAAAGCAGTCCAGTGTGAGCGGGCTGACGGGTATTGCTGATTCTTAAATGCTGTTTTTGCCAGACGCAAATCTGCACAACCCGTAAAAAGAAAAGATATTATGGCAAGCTGGCAGAATAATTTCGCAGAAGCGATACCATTCAACAGAGAGAACGACTTCTTTTTTGTAGGATAGGGATATTTCATTATATTGACCCCATAAAAAGAAACGATTGTTTATTGGAAAAATACACGGTAATTTACCAATGCCCTGTAAATGGTTTTTTTTGAGATTGTCTCGTCAAAGGCTTTTCCACCCCAGAACCCGGAAAGAATCAGTTGTGCTTGTTGATTTCTCCGCAATGCACCACCAAAAATAAAATCCAGACCCTGACCAATTTCATTGGATTGTCCATTGGGAGCCAGACCCGGGCTGGATGCATCAATGTACGGCAACGCTTTATCCTGCCGATAGCGATGATAAGCTGACTCAAACCAGAAAAATGGAGACAGAGGATAACCTGCGGTCAGCGTAATGATATGCAGATTGGATAACTTCGGATTAAGCGCCTCACCATAATATCGATAACGGCTCGCTCCCAGCACACGTTTTTTGTTACTGGCTATGCCTGATTGATTATATTGGCTGAGCGTTTTCCCATTATCGTCTCCACTGGCGCTTGCATAGCCAATACCCACAGAAAAACCCTGCGCTGTAGCTCGCCAGATAAACCGCATATCAACAGCAATGCCATTTCTCAAGGTTTGATTTTCGTAGGATGTAATATATCTGTTATTATCCGCTTGTGTTGAAATGCTCAGCTTTTGCGTATCTCCAGACAAAACCGCCAGCGTGCCGCTGTATTCAAATGCCCCTCTTCCGAAAGCACGCTCACCATAAGCCTGAACACCAAGCCAGTTCAGACGACTGCGCGGCTGGATAATTTCATCTGCTGCAAAACTCTGCCCTGTTTGGTTTTCTGCAACGCTATTCCGCTCATTTAACCCATAAATACCAATGTAATGTTTGAAATACCATTGGTATTTCAGCTCTGCCAACAGGAAACGGCTGTCCTCAATATTGAGATTAAATTCATTATCCCCCAACCGATAACTGAAAAGCCGGCCACCATAAGCGAATTGCCACTGCAACAACGTACGCTCAAACTCCAGCTTGACAGCATCCAGTTCAGTATCATAATTCCAGGAATTATTATCACGAAATGTTTGCCGCCCCACGTGAAGCGAAAGCGATGGAGCATAACCAAAAATCCGGTTTTTACTGACATACAATCGCTTTATTTCCAGGTAAGTTTCACTGGAAAATTTTGAATTTTCCCGTTTGTATATATTTTTCCCCAAACTCACAACACGTGAATCAACATGCAATAACCAGTCAGCATTTAAATTATATCTGACTCGCAAACCTAATTTGACATCAACCGCTGTCTGTTCAAGGCGTTTTCCACCCGCATCCTGCATACCCAGGTTGTCATAACCACGGAAATTCAGATAATAACGCTGTTCGTTTTGAGTAATGCTGACGCCCTGCCCGGCATGACTAAAAGGCATCCATAAGCACACAACAAAAGAAATGGCAAAAAGATAACGTAAGGTGACTAACATATTTAGGGGGCTTTTTTCATCAACTGAAGTATTTCTTCATAGCTTATTTGGGCATCGGGATCACGATGAAAATTGATAAGATTTATCGTATGGCGAATGTCCTTTTCAAGTTGCGCAAAATCCTGTCCTTCATAATGCCTCAGCGCATCCTGTGCAGAAGATTTTCGATTTTTCAAACGGTCCAGGTAAGCCCCCATTTCCCAGTCTGGATTTTCAGCCAATCGTTTTTCTCGTGCCAACCGCGCATTTTTTTTAAGCTTCCCGGCATTTTTTATTCTGATTTTCTCTTTTGGGGAAGTGCTGTTTGATTGCGCCAACAACTCTTCAACACCCAGAAGTTTAAGGTATTGATACGCTTTGACAACACCGGACTGCCTCCAGTTTTCGTGAAAAATTTTTGCCTTTGCGGATACTTTATCACTCACGAAACCGGGTTGTTGTGAAAGTCCTGGGCTACATCTGGCCCAGCTACAATCAATCGGTTGACCGTTGGACAGGCGTTGTAGCGCATCATGAAAGGCCTCTTCCAGCCGGGCGTAGGAGACACCAAGAACTTTCGGGATAAGTATGAGATCATTGGCCGCATCTACATTACCCAGAATTGAGGCTGAAGCCAACAATACGAGCGCATCATGTTCTCTGCCTGCATTATTTCCTTCACCATGTAAAAAATAATGGCCCAGCCATAACAGCGCACTGGAATTACCGCTTTGTGCAGAAAGCGTATACCAATGAATGAGCTGATCTTGGGATGGAGGATTTATAAGAGGCCGACTTTCCCCCATTTTTGCGAGTACGCCGTAAGCACTGTTGACACCCTCTTCCGCAAGTTCTTCGATGACGGAAAATTTTACCTGTTCCAGCTGACGTTCTTTTGCTGTGTACTGCTTTAATACTTGTCCCGCAGGCAACATGCCAGAATATACCAGCATGGATAAAACCAACATCAGAAAATTGTATCTCATGGGCTCACCGGCTGCCGGGGTATATGGCTGGCTTCAGAAGCCGGCGTAGCGCCATTATTTTGATGCCATAAATTTTCTGCGAAGGGTGCAAGTTCGCCGCCAAAGAATATGGGGCCGGAATTATAAAATTTATTATTTTTTACTGTGACTACACCCTTGTTTTTAGCCGTCATTGCAGCATGCAGGTTACTGTCAAATTGATTTCCCTCGTACAGAGCAGAAGCTGATTTATGGTAAGGATCTAACTTGAAATTTCTGGTTTCAAGTTTGTCAATATCGACAACAGCTGTTTCTGCCCCGGCATTACCATTCCTGAAAATAAAATTATTCTTTGTATTTATATAATCACTATTCCGCACATAAATTCCATTACGCACATTGCGGGCGGTTATGTTATCCACAACAAAATTATTGTCACTTTCAAATACAGCGATCCCATCACCTTCATTACCGATGGTCAGGTTGGAATATACCAGAGTGTTACTACAATTCCGGTCGAGCATGATACCGGAGCCTTTGTTGGAAAAACTTAGATTTTCTGCAATGGTGCTATTATTTACTTCGCGTGAAATAATAATACCGTGGGCCTGGCGGGCATTATAAGTAAGGTTTCTGGCAATGATAAGACGTTCAGAATAGTCATGAGGATCTATATTATAGATAACGTTGTCGTAATACACATTGCCCAGCAATATCACATCTTCTGCCTGGTTACTGTAAAAACCAAAGAAATTATTAGTGAAAGTATTCCCAATGAGCCAACCGGCTGGCTTGGCTCGCGCACGAATATATCCATGCAACCGGTGCGTAACAACAAAAGGTCGCTTGGATATTGACAAGCCGAAAGTTCCTCTCTTTCCTTTATACCCCAAACCACTGACCCTGGAATTGGCCATGTATATCTGCGAACCTTCATTCATAAGAATATAAGGCCGGGGAGTTTGTCGGCCGTAAAGTAGCAACTCATTGGCCGGAACTTCTTCTCTTTCCCCCTCATTGCCTGCACGCTCATCCCATGAAGTAATGACTGCATCAGCAATAAACAATTGGCCATCAGCTACCAGGAATACGCCATGCAGTAATGATAAACGTATTGTGGCATCACTAATCACCAGACTTGCAGTGGAGGTAACATAAACAGGTTGACGAAAAAGATAGGTATCATCCTTTGTTTTTTCAATAACACTGTCGTCATCAATCAAACGGTGAAGGTCCGCAACACTGTATACACCATTCGCAACTACAATGGTTTTAGGGCGGGCAATTCCTTGAGCCTGCCAAACTTCTTGCATTTCTTGAATATTCTGACTGCCAATAAAATACAGCCGGGCAGATAACAATGACTCCACATCAGAACCATACATTTTTTTTGGGATACGCCGCCTGACAGCTTCAACAGTATATTGAGACCAGTCCATATCCCGATAATCTGACAACATTGTTTTCAGCTTGTCCGCATGGCTTGTCTGTTGCGCAGAAACAGAGCTGACCACAAACAACATAATGACCACAACAAAAACGCCGGTAAAAACCTTGATTTTATTGTTATTTGCTAAACACTTTGGCTTCACTACTGATTCCAGGGCTATCATTTCGCAAAAGGAGAAGAGAAAGTATCAATCCTTACAGTAGCTGCTGCGCCCAGACTCTTTACGTCCAGCGGTTCCTCTGTCTCTATCAATACATCCACATAACCGATAGGATTAATGGGCGTATTGGCAAGCGGTGCAGCATGTTGTTTTTCTATGGGCTCACTGACGACAACATCTTTGACATAGCCCTTTTTAATATTGCCATTGGCAAGGCGAATTTCAGCAGGCTGGTTTACCGAGATTTTTTTCACGTATTCGTAACTTACTTTTGCATTAATATACAGTCGTGCATCGCTGGGGAGCAATGTCATAATAGGTTCACCCCGATCTATAAATTGCTTATCCAAAACATGGAGGGCTAGAATGGTGCAATCACACGGGCTTTCAATACTGTTACTTCCGCCGCCGATTAATTTGGTCATCGCAATGACGGCTCCATTATTAACGCTGGAATTTTTATCGCTTGCCAGAGAATGAAAATAACTGGCTTGGGGTGCCCGTATCACCACTACGGGAGCATCCACAGTGGCGGAAAGGCTTTCTACAACATAAATGCGTTGATATAGCGTATAGGTGATGAACAGCAGTAACGTAGCAATGAGTACCAACAATGCAAGATACCCCAATATTTGCCTTGTTCTTTGCCATAACTTTTTACCCGTTGGCGGGCTCTTCGTCTTATCGCCACGCTTCTCTGTATAATTATCCCGTCGCAGCACATTAATCAGATCTCCGTTGCTGACAGCCTCCCCAGCCAGGTATGCATTAATCACATAATAAAGCAACGATAGCCGCGAAGGGGAAAAGTTCACAAACCGGCAACCAGAGATAGATTTACCCAGATTGTGCCAAACGACCTCAAACTCGATATCTACACTGGATTCAAAATCCATGAAATCAAACAGCAACTTTCCTTTATTCGATTGTTTAAACGTTACCGTTTCCGGCAGATGCCTGATTGAAAATCCGGAAACCGACCAATTATCTATCGCGTATTTCCGGCCTGCTAAAACAAGATTGACGGGAATCTGATAGCGCGCATGTTGCCGTGACTGTTCAGCTTCATGAGTTATTTGAGTAGACATGGTTATATACTTTCTTTAGCGTTGTTCTTGTCAGTGGAAAAATTCCAAAGCTGTTATTCACTTCGTCACACAAGGTTTTTTACATCGTCCTGTTCAACTGATTGCCAACCGCCAGCACATATTGATAAATATCACCTACATTGAATACGCCTGTGATAAAAGTAATGCCGGTAACAAACAAAATTAAATATGCTGCCAAAGATACATTAGAGCTTGATTGCTGATACCAGCGGTCAAATTTATTTCCGCCCTGTGCCAACGTGGTCTTTTGGCGCGTCCATTTTTGTTTACTGAGATGATTGAGCACATAAATCTTTACCAAAGAACCATAGATCTGGTTGAAATAAATCAGAAATGGCCAAGTAATGCTGATTTTCTTGCGTGATGACAACAACATTAACGCCTGAGCGTAACGTGTGAAAGCAATCCACCAAACATATAAAAGCAAAAGCGCCGCACCAAATTTGCTGGCGCCAATAATTGCGGCAAAAAAACCAAAGAGTGATGTCCACATGGAGAGGCGCTGATCCAGCAAATTCCACCATACGAAGGTTCCCATGGTTTTACGCGGCACCTTAAGCGCCCGGCTATTGGTTCGCAGCATATTGCCGAACCAACGCCGCATCAGCGTATTGGCCCCAATAAAAAAATTCGGATGGGGCGGTTCTTCAATGGTAATGACCTGTACATCTGGTACGTACCACATCTGCCAGCCATTCTTCAGCAGGTGATACCATGAAGACTTATCATCTCCCGTCAGAAAACGGAACCGGCCAAGCCGCCAGTGATCAATATGGTCATGCTGCACTCCGCTGATAAAACCCGCATCGCTGACCAGACTGGCACGAAACATGGACATACGCCCCGTCAGCGTTAATACACGGCGGGACAATCCCATGGAGGACATATAAACATGGCGCTGGGCAAAGCGCATACTATACCAACGCCGGTAAATACTGGTGACAAAATCATCTCCAAGCAAATTGCACACCTCATCCGTCGTCAATGCGCCCAACTTCGGGTTCAAAGCGAAAAGACGCGCACAGGCCAACGTGGAACCGGGAGTCAGAATGGAATCTCCATCAATAACTGAAGCAACCGCCGTGCTTTTATCCACTGGTGAACTGGCAATGGCGCGAAACCCGGCTGCCAATGCATCACGCTTACCCGTACCGGAAATACGCACTATCTTTAATTTAACCCGGGAAGGTGGTGTGTGCGCATGAAAAATGGTTTTAATGAGCTTTTCCTCACTCATCTCAACAATGGACACCACGATAGTTACGGGTAAATTACAGCAGATCGCCTCTCTGAAGGCTTCCCGGTAAACCTGGGCAGTAACATCCGTACCGATACGAAATGTTGTCAACAGAAAAAACACATGCGATGGGTCCGCCGCTGTGCCCATTTCTATAGTCTGACGCCGCCATCTGGGAAAAACCACCTTTCGAAATATAAGCGAACGGGTGAAATGAGTAATTGCCCAACTGTAGCGCCAAATAGCAATAACACCCAGGGCAAAAACAAACTGTGCCGCTGCCGGATCAAAATAATATGTGGGCAAGTGCAAAGCTGCGACGACCAAAAGTAGAAAATAAATGAAATATCCTGTCATGCCTAGTATTTATCCATGGGGTAATCTCAGGCTCTGCCATAACACCAACATTTTTTCAATGTGACATCCCGGGCTCAAGACTCCCGTCATATTTTTTCGCAAGGTAAAAAACAGCCGTCACGATGGCAAGACAAGCCTTGCTTAAAAACATCTGCGATTGATGCCTTGAATGCTGAACCCGACAATATCACATTAAAAAATGTGTTAATCATCACATGCCTTTAGAAAACCGGATGCCGGTATATTTTTAGTACGAATTATTTTCTGTCCAGATAATGCGATAATGGTGTTACCGCAGATTTTTTTCTGTGGGGCACGGATTATTTTTAATCCTCCACCCGCATTGTCATGCAGATAATTGCCATAGACAGCATTATTTATGCCGTCAATTTCGGTATCACCACCAAGGCGGACACCTGCTCCCTTGTTAGAAAAAACCGTGTTATAACGAATAATATTGTCATTTCCTCTCACAGATATGCCGCCTACATTTTTATCACTTTGCCCAGTACAAATATTATATTCAATAATATTTCTCTGCGATCCTTCTTTTATATCAACACATTCGCTACCCTGTGGCGAGATGTAGTTATGATGCACCCAGTTTTCATTGGATTGATCTGTTTCTTTGGTCGGGTTCACGCCTTCGATAATCTGTTCTGGCGCCGTACCAATATAAATGGCTTCGCCGTTATGTTTCCCACGGTTGAAAACATAATCTCTCAGGCCGCAGTTCTGAATATTGCTGTAAGCAACTTCATTGTTTGTCGCCATATATTTGATGCGGATACATTCACCATATGCATTTTGCAATTTCATACCGAATAAGCGCACATTATTGACGCCCAAATTCTTCTGCCCCTTGATATAAATTAGTTTATCGCGGTAATGCTCAAGCTTGTCACCCGGCCCATTTTTTCCATCTACCGTAAAATTACTCAGCTCAATATGGCTATGATGAATATCGATCACATGACTTTTCCCTGCCCCATGCACAACGGCTTCGTGCGTACCTGTAATACGTATTGAATGCAATGCATTACCATTGCGGACCGTCTCTATGTCCTGCTCATAAATTCCTGGTAACAAAAAAACAGTATCACCTGCCTGCGCCTGCTGAAGAGCATGATTGATCGTCTTTAATGGATGCCGTGCTGTCAGGCCATCATTACTATCATCGCCACCCGGGCTGACAAAAAACACTTTCATTGCCGTTACTGCCAGCTCCTCCTTTAGAGTAAAGCTTTCGGCTGCCACCAATAACGGGTGGCCTACAGCAAACACCAAATTGGCAAAAAAAATGAGGCTGTACATCAGCCTCATTTTCCGGCCACAATACCTTGCGACCAAGTATTTTTTCACCAACAAATCCCCTGATATTTCTCCGTACTGCATTTCTCTGAAATACGAATCAAATCAATAACTTTTTGTCCTGAATCTATTTCATCGACAATACTGACAAACTCCTTGTCATTGTTGCCAACGACCAAAACATCAGCATGCTCAAGCACCTCGTCCAGGTGATCAGTCAATAAACCGGAAACGTGGGGAATGTGGTTTAACAAGTATTCCTTATTTCCGCCAGTGATCGTTGCTGTTTTGACATTGCGGTCATAAATTTTTACGGAATATCCTTTACCTATTAACAATTCCACAAGTGCAACCTGAGGACTCTCCCTGACATCATCCGTTCCTGCTTTGAAACTCAGCCCCAGAATACCGATTTTTTTGCTTTCTGTTGCTTTGATCATATTATAGGCGCGCTGAATCTGTTCTTCATTGCTGGCAATAAGAGAACTCAATAGCGGCGTATTTATATCCATACTTTTCGCTTTGTAAGTGATTGCCCTGACGTCTTTAGGCAAGCAGGAACCACCAAAAGCATACCCCGGACGAAGATAGTAGGAAGATAAATTGAGCTTTATATCTTTACAAAAAATATCCATCACCTTTTGGCCATCTATACCAAGCTCTTTGGCAATATTACCAATCTCGTTACCGAAAGATACTTTGGTCGCATGCCAGCTGTTATCTGCGTATTTTACCATTTCGGCTGTCGGGATTTCGGTGCGAATCAACGGTGCGTCAAGATCCTGATACAAGGCTGCAACAAGATCACCGGAAGCCGTATCACTTTCACCGACAATAGTTTTCGGTGGATGATAAAAATCATAAATGGCGGTACTTTCACGCAGAAATTCAGGATTGGAAACATAACCAAAACCTTCACCAAGCTTTTTGCCTGAATATTTTTCGATAACCGGAATAGCAAGATCATAACCAGTGCCAGGCAAAACAGTACTTCTCATGACAATAACATGGCGCTCTTTTTTGTCTTTTATCGCCAGGCCTATTTCTTTACATACCTGCTTAATGTACTCAAGATTCAGGCTGCCATTGCTGTTACTTGGGGTGCCTACACAGATAATCGACATCGAAGTTTCCTGCACCGCCTGTATTGAATCGGTTGTTGCTGACAACAGACTTTTATCAACACTGGAGGCAATGGTTTCTTCCAGATCCCTTTCGATAATTGGAGAACGCCCTTCATTTAGAATATCAATTTTGGTTTTATCAATATCAACACCAATAATCTCATGACCATTTTTTGACAAACAGGCAGAACAAACTGCGCCGACATACCCCATCCCCAATATACTTATTTTCATTTTACTCATCTTTATATATTCATCCATATTGACGGCTCTATTACACAATCCGCCAGAGCCTGTAACGGTAATTATATCGCCACAACACGCACCGAACCCGCTGCCGGACAGTGGGCGTCTTAATCGGAGCGCAAAGGGAGAAATTTAGTGAACCACAAGAATAATAAATAATACTGTCTGTAAATTTTGTCTTACAAAAAAAGCGGCCTCCGTACAATAACCGTGAATAGAAATTGATTATTGTTTTGTTTTTGTTGTTAGCAATGAATCATGATACAGACACATTGAAAGCAATGGTCACATAAAGTTATAATTTTTGGAAGCGTATCATTCACCTGCTTGTTGAAGCACGCCAATACAATCGGCATCCCACCCCACTCAAAACATCAACTTAAACGATGATCTAACTTGATTTTGTTTTGCTCTTGACAAAAAAACCACTGGTTTACGTTATTCCTGTGCAAGTATTTTTGCTTGCCTGCACTCTGCTTCACTGATCCCCAAAAAAAATTTCTGCCGCTCGCTCACATGGCGCAATACAAACAACACATGAAATTGATTTCAGCCGTGAAAAACTGTCATTTTCTCAAAAAACCGAAACAGGAAATATTCACCCTCAACCACCCAGGGCTATAAACGAACATTGGCAAACGACAATCGGTATCGCGCGAAATGAAATCACTCGACACGATCAAGGTGAAAATGATGGTTTTACCCCACCAAGCTGGCGATGAGATAACCACGCTGGGTTTATCCGGGCTTTTTTCGAAGAAATTTATTTTTTTGAATTCAAGCACAAAGCAAATTCGGTATTATTACCACAGTTACGCCACCCTGGGCTTATTGCGATTCATGCTATGTTTTACATAAAAAAAGATAACAAAACGCGCTTCCGACACCGGGCTGGAAAACCGGCCAAAAGAAATAGTCAAATAAGGAAAACGGGATTAGAAGGAAACCGCCAAACCATATACAGGCCTTCCTGTATCACTTGCTTCCGGTCTCAGCCTTCTCATCATGGGCAGTATGATCCTTTGGTTCGTGGGTAAGGAAAAGCGCCAGGCCGACCAGGGCAATACCGCCCGCCAACAACAGCAAATCCATGGGCGTCTTGAAATCCATACTTACTGCATACTCAAAGTAACGCACGATCAAAATCATCAAAATCACTTTGGCCAGCCGGCTCTTTAAATCATCCAGGCTGCGGATAATCAGCACACTGGATGCTGTTTCGGATTGCTCGGCGGGCTCAATTCGGCTGATAAACAATTCATACAGACCAAGCGCAAAAATCAGCAGCACTGTCGCCAGCAGATAGCCATCAATAATTTCCACCACATGCGTCACTGTCGTACTGCGAAAGCTCGCACGCGCCTCGCCGGTAAGATCAGGTGATGCATAATCGAAGAGATGCGTGACCAAAAACCAGGCATCCACTGTGGCTGTAAAAAACATTACCAGTGCTGTCGCCAGGCTGGCGATAACCGCAAACAGCACCACAAAACGACTGCCCCACAGAGCACTTTCAAACCATTCTTCCAGTTTTTTCATAAACACCATTGTTATGTCAGATAAAACAGATGCGCAGTGGCACCTGTTGATATGCAGCGGTCAAAGACATGCTATTCGCTAAGGGCTTTATCCTGTGCCATTACCGCCTGGGATTGCGCTGCCTCAGCATCCTTGCGCGCCTGTTTGTAATTGCCTTCCTGCAAGGCATGTTCAGCATTTTGCAACAAAGCTTCCGCCGATTGCAGATCCGCGCGCGCGCGCACATCCGCACCAGCCTTGCGGGCCGCGTCCAATGCCTGACGCGCATCACTCATTTCCTGCACCGGCGGCACAGTGGCGCAGGCCGATAACACCAGCGCAAACGCCAAAAAAAAGGATTTGAAATGCTTTTTGAAAAAAAGTGGGATCGTGTTCATTGAGCCATTAGGTTAGGAATATATACTCGCAACATCGCGGTGAATTCAACCTAGCACCGGCCCCAAATGCTGTCAACAATCCACATTTGAGGCGACAATGCCTGTACACACCCGATACAATTGCACCTGTTATACCATCAGGAGGCACAGGCATGTCCACTACTATTTACCACAACCCACGCTGTTCCAAATCACGTCAGACGCTGGCGCTGCTAAACGATAACAATATTGAGGCCAACGTCGTGGAATACCTTAACACCCCACCGGATACTGCCACCCTGGGCGAAATACTCGACCTGCTCCACCTCGAACCCCGCCAACTGATGCGCACACACGAAGCCGAATACAAAGACAATAACCTTGGTGACCAATCACTAAGCCGCGAACAGCTCATTACCGCCATGGTGGCGCACCCCAGACTCATCGAGCGCCCCATTGTCATCACCGAATATAACGGAAAACGTCAGGCCGCCATTGGTCGCCCGCCGGAGTCTGTGCTGGACATCCTGCCATGAGCGACATCCTCGTCCTGTATTACAGCCGCAGAGGCAGCACTGCCGAAATGGCCACCCTCATCGCCCGGGGCATTGAAGAAGCACCCGGTGCGCAAGCCCGGCTGCGCACCGTTCCCCCCGTATCCACCGTCTGCGAAGCCACTGCCGACGACATCCCTGACGAAGGTCCGCCCTACGTCAGCCATGACGACCTGCGCGAATGCAGCGGTCTGATCCTCGGCAGCCCCACCCGCTTTGGTAATATGGCCGCGCCGCTGAAATATTTCATCGACGCCACCTCTGATATCTGGCTATCCGGCGCACTCGCGGGCAAACCCGCCGCAGTGTTCACCTCCACTTCCAGCCTGCACGGCGGACAGGAAAGCACTCTGCTAAGCATGATGATTCCCTTGCTGCATCACGGCATGCTCATCACTGGCCTACCCTATTCTGAAACCGACCTGATGCACACCACCAGTGGCGGCACACCTTATGGCGCAAGCCATTTTGCCGGGGATGATAATAAACGGCCATTAAGTGATGAGGAAAAACGGTTGTGCAAGGCATTGGGGAAACGGGTGGCGGGGATTGCCGTTGGTTTACAGGGCTCTCTGTAAGAAAACCATCAAGCAGAGCATTACACCTCACACGGTTTGGCGCATGAATAAAAATAAATTTTGGCGTTCATAATCAAACCAGCCCCCGCACAAACGGAATCGTCAACTTCCTTTGCTGTACCAACGATGCCTCATCCAGCCTGTCCAGCAAGGTAAACAACGATCTCATGTCCCGTGTACTGCGCCGCATTAGAAACTGCGCCACTTCATTTGGCAAATCAAACCCCCGCGCCTTCGCCCGTAATTGCAACGCGGTAATTTTCCCCGCATCATCCAGTTCCCATAACTGCATCACCGGCCCCCAGAGCAGCCGTGACTGCAAATCAGGCAATTGCGTTTTTAACGCCGGAGGGGCGCTATTGGCGGCGACCAGCAAACGATTGCCCGCATCACGTACACGATTGTAAAAATGAAACAGGGCTTCGTCCCATTGGGCGTTACCGGCAATGGTTTGCAGGTCGTCAATACACACCAGTGACATTTGTTCCAGACCATCAAAAATTTCCGGGGACAACCCCATCAACGCCATCATGGGCAAGTAGGCGACGGTACGCTGATGTTCCGCTGCATGCTGACAGGCCGCTTGCAATAAGTGACTTTTACCAACGCCGGTACTGCCCCATAAAAACAAAAACTGTTCTGCGGCGCTGCCACCCGCAGCGGTGTGTTGCAGATGGTGTATTATTTCCGCATTCTTTCCACTCACAGCATAATTGTCGAATGACAGACCATCCCGCCAGGAAAAATGCAAGGGTATTTGTTCTGTTACCACGCTGTTCACCTAAAAAAATAACCTGGGGGACGCTGCACGCCCTCTGTGTTCCGGCCCTCACCGGAACGACAGGATAAACCTGAATTTACAAATCGGCATAGAGGTTGCTTTGCTGATATTGCTGATGCGCGTAACGCAGCAACACCATAATCACCGCGGCAACAGGCAGCGCCAACATAATGCCCACAAAACCAAACAACTGACCACCAGCCATCACAGCAAAAATCACCGCCACCGGATGCAGGCCAATTTTATCGCCCACCAACAATGGCGTTAACAGCATGCCTTCCAAAGCCTGGCCAACACCAAACACCAATGCCACTAACAGCAAATAGTAGACTTCGTGAAATTGCATAATCGCCGCGATGCCCGCCAGTAGAATGCCAATAATAAACCCGAGGTACGGCACAAAACTTACTATTCCCGCCACCACACCGATAATCAGCGCCAGTTCCAGGCCGATCCACCACAGTCCCAGTGAATAGACCGCGCCCAAAGCCAACATCACCAATAACTGGCCACGCAAAAAAGCACCCAGCACGGTGTCAGCGTCTCTGGTCAACTGCACTACGGTGGTTTCCCATTTACGGGGCAACAGTTCCCGCAGCAGTGTTACCAGGTGATCCCAGTCACGCAACAAATAAAATGTCACCACTGGAATCAATACAAGATTCGCCAATATGGCCAGCATCGCCATGCCCGATGAAGACAGCCAGGACATAACACCACCTGCTGCACCCCCCACCTGCAACCAGTTTTTCTGTGCCGCGGATTTGAGCATTGACCAGTCCAGCATTGCAGCGTCCAGGCCGAAGGTTTGTTTCAGCCACGGTGCCAAGTGTGTCTGCAACCAGTCAATATACACTGGCAGGGCTTTGGCCAGAGAAGCAAGTTGTTGTTGCAGTGCCGGCACCAGCAATAATATCAGTCCTGCCAGCACAGATAACAACAACACAAATATCACTGTCACCGCCACTGTGCGTGGCAGACCTTTTTCTTCCATGCGGTCTACCAGTGGATCACCCAGATACGCCAATAACGCCGCCATTAAAAAAGGACTTAGTACCGGAGCCAGCAAGTAGACCAAAAAGCCCGTCGTCAGCATAACGGCGAGTAACAGCCATTTTTGTGAATCGTTTAACATTTATAAAAAACCCTGTTTAATGCTGCCAATTTAAACAGATACTATTTGCACCCGTTTTTTTCCTGCATGATTTTGTATGCCCGCTTACCCCACACCAGGATATAATCCAGGCCGCTCAGTACAGTGGTGGCAAGCACAATGTAGGACAGCACTTCAATGGCCCAGGGCGTAAAAGCAAAATCGCCATGATAAAACACCACCGCCAACACGAAGACAATCTGCATAACCGTGTTCAGCTTGCTGATGCGCGAAGGCTGCATCTCAAAACGCCCCAGCGCGTAATGAAAGACCACCCCACCGGCAATAATCAACAAATCCCGTATCAGCACAGCAAGCAGCAACCATAGCGGCACCAACCCCAGCCAGGTCAGGGTGACAAACGAACACACCAACAACAGCTTGTCGGCCAAGGGGTCAAGTATGGAACCCAGACGGCTCTGCCAGCCGTAATGTTTGGCGAGAAAGCCGTCCAGCCCGTCAGAAAAACCCGCCACCGCAATCCATATCAGCGCTATGCCAAATTCCAGTTGCAGCAAGCTCCACACCACGGGCACCACCAGAAACATGCGGGCAATGCTGATCGCGTTGGGCAGTTGACTCAGTTCCATAACGTCAGATTTTCACCGGCTGCTTACGGAAGCAGCTGATAGGTCTGCATATGTCTTTTTGTCCAGCCCACCGGTTCTCCATTCGCCATCATCGGTGACTGATAACGTTGCAGCACATGCCCCAGCGCAATGGTCTGGGCGATGGCCTCAGGGCCACCCTCCACATCCAGCTCAAAGGTGACCTGATCCGCATCCACCTGCGTCACCTGCACATGCTCCACTTGTTGCAGGGATTGCAGATAACGGGTGACCCGCGCGTAATCACGCAGGGTACGCACATCAATAATCGTCACCGGCAACAGATCAGCCTGCTCCCCCGCCACCGGTGCATAACGTGAGGCCAGCACCCTGATGGCCCCTGAAACGCCTTCGTCGATCACCTCCACCGGCAATGCGCCAGCCGCCGCCCATGACTGTGCCTGCCCGCCTTCCAATAACGTCCACTGCGCCTGCCATTCATCGTTGGCAGTGCGATACATGCGGCCAATCAATACCGACTCAGCACGATAACGCAACGAAGCCTGCAATATCGGCTCACGAAAATTACCCCATACATCAGCAAAAGACAGCGCCTGCTGATCCTGCAAATCCATCAACGGCAGCAACAAAGCCAAACCACGACGATGCGCCTCACGAACCAGCAATTCACGCGCGGGTTCCGGCGAATCGGCAGCCAACAGATAACGCCGGCCTTCATCCTGTACCGCAAGCCAGGCCAGGGTTGCCGGGCGCGTCGCCCCCCACACGGGCAGACCATTGTCGCGCAACATTTTGTCTACGGCAGCCTTGTCGAAACGAAACAGCACAATTTGTGGATCAGCCCCGCTCACATCGTTCAATGCTGCCGCCTGCAAGGCCAGCTCACGCTGCGCTTCCGGCAACGCACGATACCGGTACTGCTGTAAAAACCTGGCCGGACGGCGTATCGACTGCGCCACACCTTTCAGCTGTGCAGCATCACGCCGGGCGCTGACCTTGACCAGCACCTCGGCCAATGCCGCCGCCATGGCCGCCGCCCGCTCACTGCGTTTCTGACTGAAAACCTGTATCTCAGCCTCATACAAGCCGCTGACTTCTGCCGCCATACCTGCCATCGGCAACACCACCAACAGCCCGGCCAACAGCACAGCGCCAAAACCACGTATTTTCACCATCTTTATCACAACACAACTCTTTGAGTTACACATGAGGCGCACGCTATGCGAGCCACCCCTCCAAGTCAATAACGCCGTTCCGGAGAACAAGGCACACACCCCTGAAAACTGCTACCATACGCCACCCAAAATTTCGTTCTGAACAGGTGTCCTGTGAGCAATTCCGATCCCACTCCCGAAACAAAGCGCGCCTCCCTGAGCTATCGTGATGCCGGTGTCGACATTGATGTCGGCAACCAGCTCATTGAACGCATCAAACCCATCGCCAAAGCCACCCGCCGCCCCGGCGTGCTGGACAGCATCGGCGGCTTCGGCGCACTGTTTGAAATCCCCACCGACCGCTACGAAAAACCGGTGCTGGTTTCCGGCACCGATGGCGTGGGCACCAAGCTCAGGCTGGCCATGGCGATCGGCAAACACGATAGCATCGGTATTGATCTGGTGGCCATGTGCGTCAACGACCTTATCGTTGCCGGTGCCGAGCCGCTGTATTTCCTGGATTATTACGCCACGGGCAAACTGTCACTGGACATGGCCGAAGCGGTCATCAATGGCATTGGCGAGGGCTGCCAACAGGCCGGTTGCGCACTGGTGGGTGGCGAAACCGCCGAAATGCCCGGTATGTACGAAGGCGATGATTATGACCTGGCCGGATTTTGCGTCGGCGTGGTGGAAAAATCCAAAATCATCGACGGCAGTCAAGTGGCCGCCGGTGACGTACTCATCGGCCTGTCCGCCAGCGGCCCACACTCCAACGGCTACTCACTGATCCGCAAAATCATCGAAGTCAGCGGCGCCAATCTCGACGAAGACTTCCACGGCAAACCCCTTGGCGAAACCCTGCTGGCCCCAACACGCATCTACGTCAAAGCCCTGCTGGCCCTGCTGACAAAAGTAAACGTACACGCCCTCGCCCACATCACCGGTGGCGGCCTGCTGGAAAACCTGCCGCGCGTCATGCCCGAAGGCACCCAGGCCATCATCAACAGCAACAGCTGGCAGCGCCCACCGGTGTTCGACTGGTTGCAGGAAAACGGCAACATCACCGATGACGAAATGTACCGCACCTTTAACTGTGGCGTGGGCATGGTGTTGTGTGTGACCGAAAACGATGCAAAACAAACCGTAAACTTGCTTGCCAAACAGGGAGAGGATGCCTTCGTCATCGGCCGCATCGAGACTGCGCAAAACACAAATAAGCCCGTCGTCATCCGCTGATGCGCAGGTTTTCCATCGCTTTGAGAATGCTAACGCAAAGACGCAGAGGACGCAGAACAATCATGTTTTTCTCTGCGGCCTTTGCGCCTTTGCGCCCTCTGCGTTAATGACACGGACTCGCAACAACCACTATGCCCATTCCCAAACTCCCCATCGTCATCCTTATTTCCGGCAGCGGCAGCAACTTGCAAGCCATTATCCGCGCCACTGAAGAAAACGAACTACCGGTAGAAATTCGTGCTGTCATCAGCAACCGCCCTGATGCAAAAGGCTTGCAACGGGCCAACCGCGCCGGACTGCGCACCGAGGTTATCGACCACACAACATTCGACAACCGCGAAGCCTTCGACGACGCACTGAAACACTGCATCGACAACTTTGAGCCACGACTGGTGGTACTGGCTGGATTCATGCGCCTGCTCACCGACAATTTTGTCAATCACCACCTCGGACGCATGCTTAACATTCACCCCTCGCTGTTGCCAGCCTTCAAAGGACTTAACACCCATGCCCGCGCACTGGCGGCCTTCAAGGAAGGCGCCGTAAAAGAACACGGGGCAAGCGTCCATTTCGTCACCACTGAACTGGACGGCGGCCCGGTGATCATTCAGGCGCCTGTACCCATAAGACCAGACGATACCCCGGAAACCCTGGCCGCCCGTGTACTGGAATGCGAACACCGGATTTACCCGCAAGCCATCCGTTGGTTCGCCGAAGGCCGCTTGCGCTTGCAAGGCAATCAGGTATGGCTGGACGAACAGGTACTGAGTGCGCCAGTCATTTTTGATGCTGATAATCCTGAATTAATCAGCTGAATTTGCTGCGAACGCCGATGGCGCCGAATCTAAAAGACTTTTGGGGTTGTTTTGAACACCATAGCCACCTTCGCTACGATTTAACTGATTAATTCAGAATAATTGATACAAGCAATCAACCCTCACACCTTTCTGGCAATTGACAGCCACCCAAACCACGAGCGTGGCCACAATGACAACACCACATTCCACACAGCCATACTCATCACACACCCATATTTCGTCGCCATGGGTCTGGATTGTCCCCATGGCCACATTGATCAGCGCTGCGGTCATTGTTTTATTTGACGCCAACCAAAGCCTCTTTTTCTGGTTAAACCAATGGGGACTCAATGAACCAGGCACGACATTCTGGGCCAACGCCACCATATTAGGCGACACCCTCATCGCCTTCAGCCTGCTCGGTCTGTTTGCGCGGAAGCGCCCCGATATCGTCTGGGCACTGTTTCTCGCCGCCCTGTTCGCCACCGCCTGGGTGCACATCCTCAAACCCCTGTTCGACATCCCGCGGCCACTGGCCGCACTGGGTGCTGACATGGTCAACGTCATTGGCGTTGAGCTGCGCCGCAATGCCTTCCCTTCCGGGCACACCACCACAGCCTTCACGCTCGCGGCCGTTATCTGCCTGCGCGGCGTACACCCGGCATTGGCCATCACGGTTTTGTTGCTCGCTACTCTCGCGGGTATCTCCCGTGCCGTGGTAGGTGCTCACTGGCCTTTGGATATCCTTGCCGGCGCGTTTGGTGGCTGGATTGCAGCGGCACTTGGGGTGGCCCTGAGTAATAAATGGCCTGTGCCCATGAGCCGGTTGGCTCAAACAATTATTGGATTGGTTTTACTGGCCTGTGGTTTAGCGTTATTGTTTTGGCATGACGTGCAATATCCGGCAGTGGCTTTGCAGATAGGCATTGCTGCGGTCTCTATATTGAGTGTTGGGAGATATCTGGCCGGGCTGTACCGGCCTTGAATGCACATGCGCCACATTTTTAACAAGATGATTGTACTCGCCATTTTTGTGCTTTTTTCTCAAAGCTCAATCAGTGGCAGTTTTGAAAACAGGCTCGTGGATGCCGCAATTGAGCGTACAAAACACAACGTACGCTATGACGGCGCTTATTTTTCCATTCCTTATCCCAATGGCGATGTGCCTTCTGATATCGGTGTGTGTACCGATGTCATCATCCGCTCATATCGTGCCATCGGCACAGATTTACAGCGTTTAGTCCATGAGGATATGGCAAACAACTTCAGCGCCTACCCTTCCTCGCGCATCTGGGGGCTAAAATCCACAGACCGCAATATTGACCACAGGCGCGTCCCGAACCTACAGGTGTTTTTCACAAGACATGGGATTCAATTACCCATAAGCAATAATGCCCAGGATTATCAACCCGGTGATATTGTTACCTGGATGTTACCGCGTAATTTGCCGCATATCGGCATAGTGACTGATCAAAGATCATCAAGCAGTGGCAACCCACTCATCGCCCACAACATCGGTGCAGGCCCCAAGCTTGAAGATATGTTATTTGACCATAAAATAACCGGACATTACCGATACGCACCTCAAGAAATATAGCGATGCTCATCGGCTGTGTTCACTCCTGCAAACCATCTTGATCCTTGACACTTACAACCAGCCAGGCCAGACAGTCTTCTGAAGAAAGCTGTTTTCAGGTCGCCATTTTCAGTGAGAATTGCAACTTTGCAGATGCTCCCGGGTCTGGGCAATAATGCTTCTGCAAAGAATCTTGCCACGCACTATGCTTATCAAGCGTGGCAAACAATAAAAACCAACATGATCAGGTGGTTACAACGTGATAAATCCATTTGGCTGGATTGGCAGCCAGATTGTTCGCTGGCTCACTGATGAACGCCCCCTGACGGGGGCCCCACAATGCAATTTTGACCGCCTCAGCTTCGAGATGCGTCCTTGCGATGTGTTACTGGTGGAAGGCCGTTCGCGGGTCAGCGATGTGATCAAAACCATCACTCAGAGCCAGTGGACCCATGCGGCGCTGTATATTGGCCGTTTGCATGATATCGAGGACGAAACCACTCGGGAACACGTTAGCTGGTTGTACGACGGCGACCCCAACGACCAGTTGATTATCGAACCTATGTTGGGCAAAGGGACTATTGTCAGTGCGCTCGACAGTTACTCGAAGGATCATGTGCGCATTTGCCGGCCCACGGGGCTGTCACGCGATGATGCCCGGCGAGTGGTGAATTTTGCCGCCAAACACCTGGGACGTGACTATGATGTGCGTCAATTGCTGGACCTTGGCCGTTTTTTACTGCCCTACAGCTTTTTACCGCGACGCTGGCGCTCCAGTCTGTTTGAACACAATATCGGCCCCTCCACCCGTACCGTATGTTCAACAATGATTGCCGCTGCCTTCAGTTCGGTGCAGTTTCCCATTATGCCTGTAGTACATCGCTCGGAAGACGGCAAGATCAAGCTCTATAAGCGCAATACGCGCTTGTACGTGCCGCGCGATTTTGACACATCCCCCTATTTTGAGATCATCAAATACCCGATACTGGGGCTGGATGATCTGGCGGTCTATCGCCGGTTGCCGTGGGACACTGAGGGTGTGATCTGTAATGATGAAAATGAATGTTTTATTCCGGGGGAAAATGGTGCCGCGCCGGTGATGGTGACGGACCCGGTGAGCAAACCGGAACAACACGATGATTCTGAACCCGATCCACTTAAAAACAAACCGGCAACGCCGGGAGGACTGTAATGTGCATTGTCTGGAGCAGTATATTTATTGCCGTACTATGGGCGGTTTTTTATCTACGCCTGCCATTGATTGCCGGCACTGTGGCAGTCGCCGCAGTATTACTGGCGGCAAGCACCTGGAGTGAGGCAAGCGGTCTGGTACAGACTTTGTACTGGGCAGTATTTCTGTTGATTGCCGCGCCACTGAATCTGCCTGTATTGCGTCGCGCCCTGGTCAGTGACCGTGTACTGATCATGTTCCGCAAGGTGATGCCATCCATGTCCGATACTGAACGGGAGGCGCTGGAAGCAGGCAGTGTGTGGTGGGACGGCGAGCTGTTTTCCGGCAAACCGGACTGGTCAAAATTACTGGAAACCCCCGCGCCCAAACTCAGCCCGGAAGAGCGCGCCTTTCTTGATGGCCCTACCGAAACCCTGTGCCGGATGATTGATGACTGGCACATCACCCAGGAAGACCGTGATCTGCCCCCCGAAGTCTGGTCCTACATCAAGGACAACGGTTTTTTCAGCATGATCATCCCCAAACAATACGGTGGCCTGGCGTTTTCTGCGCTGGCGCATTCATCCGTGGTGCTGAAAATTTCCAGCCGGTCCATTACCGCCGCAGTGACGATCATGGTGCCCAATTCTCTGGGTCCGGCGGAATTGCTGCTGCGCTATGGCACCGATGAGCAGAAAAATCACTAT
>DROS01000002.1 GCA_011321815.1 Gammaproteobacteria bacterium | reverse complement strand
GTGTTCCGCTGCGGCGTCGCCTAAAGCGCCTACTGTTGGTGCAGTGCTTGACAAGGGAGCAACCATTGCCTGCGCACTGCGCCTCGCCTAAAGCGCCTACTGTTGGTGCCGCGAAACACCACAGGAACGCTGAATCCCAATTTATCACCTTGAAAGAGTACTAGCAGAAGCCAAGCAGAAAAAAGGCTGGACACAGAAAGAAATCGAGGAGTTTGCCAAGCGTAGAAGCCGTGAACTCAAAGAGATTTCTGATAGTGTCGATGAACCTGATTATCTAGCTTCAGGCACCCAAAAAAACCATAGAGGAAATATGCGAAGATGAAGAACAAGACGACGAAACCAATACTTGACCTGGAAAAACAAATGACCCCGCTAAAGGGTGAAGTATCACCAGAAAGAGCCCGTTTTAAAGCCAATGTTTTTGCGTCTCAAATAAAAGCACGCATGAAAAGTAAAGGGGCCAAACTTAAGTAAAGTCAGCTACTCCTGAACTATGGCGCATCGATCACAAAACCTGTGACCAGCTTGCATAGTTAAATCTGACTATGCTGGCCATTGAAGCCGCTGATTCGATAAATGAACCTGCTACGCAGAACCTTTTTATCGAATCAGCGGCCAACAAGCGAAGTGCGTTAGCCTTACTTAATTTGGGTGCGACGATGGGACTTGAGCCCACAACTGTTGCCGGGTTAACATTAACGGGCAATCCGCCCCATCAACTCCCGCACCTTTACCCCCATCACCAACAAACTCACAAAATAAACCGCTCCCCCGACACCAATCCACAGCACCAGTTGTCCAATCCGTTGCCACAACCCCCATTGCAACCAACCCGACAAATCCCCCATTCCCCAAACCAGTACCGCAAACATCAGCAGACTGGCAACCGACACACGCACAATCAACAACCCCCAGCCCGGTAACACTTGCAACACACCTTCATGCCGCAGCCCGCGAAACAACAACCCTGCATTGATAAACGCGGAACAAGCGGTGGCCAATGCAAGGCCACTGTGCGGCCCCTCCACACCAAACATCACCATGGGCGCTACAAAAACAACATTGAGCCCCATATTGGCCACCATGGCAATGATACCGATACGCACTGGGGTTTTGATGTCCTGCCGGGCGTAATAGCCGGGTGCGAGTACTTTCACGCCGATGAACCCCAGCAGCCCCAACGAGTAAGCCATAAGGCTGAGGCGCGCCATGTCCACATCCTGAATATCAAAAGCACCATAGTGAAACAACGTGGTGAGTATGGGGCCGGACAGCACAAACAGACCAACAGTGGCCGGTGCGCCAATCACCAACACCCAACGCAACGCCCAATCGAGGGTGCGGGAAAAAGCCATCGGATCAGATGCGGCATGTTTTTGCGACAGACTGGGCAGAATCACCGTGGCCAGAGCAATGCCAAACACACCCAGCGGAAATTCCACCAAACGGTCAGAGTAATACAGCCACGACACACTGCCTGCCACCAAAAACGAGGCAATAATGGTATCGAACAGCAGGTTGATCTGCGCCACAGAAGAACCAAAAATTGCCGGCAGCATGAGTTTGCCAATACGCCGCACACCGTCATCACGCGCCCCCCACCTGGGCCACACCAGCAAACCAAGACGTTTCAGGAAAGGCAGTTGAAACAACAGTTGCACAATGCCGGCAATGAATACACCCCAGGCCAATGCCACCACCGGCTCGTTAAAATAGGGGGCCACCCAGATCACAACACCGATAAGCACCACATTGAGGAACACCGGGGTAAATGCGGGAACGGCAAACCGGCCGAAAGCATTCAGAATACTGCCGGCCAACGCCACCAGCGAAATAAACAACAGATACGGGAAGGTAATACGCAACATCTGCGCCGTAAGGCCAAAACGTTCCGGCTCGTCGATAAAGCCGGGGGCAAACAGCATCACCAAGGCCGGGGAGGCTATCGCCGCCAATACCGTCAACACAAATAAAATGCCGCCCAGCGTCCCGGCGACGTTTTGCACCAGACTTCGCACTTCGGCCTCGCTGCGCTGCGTTTTGTATTCCGTAAGCACCGGCACAAAGGCTTGCGAAAATGCCCCTTCGGCAAACAAACGGCGCAGGAAATTGGGGATTTTAAAAGCGACAAAAAAGGCATCCGTCGCGCCGCCGGCCCCAAGAAACTGAGCAAACACCACATCGCGCACCAAACCCAGCACCCGCGACAGGGTGGTCATGGCGCTGACAATTCCGGTGGATTTCAGCAGGCGGCGGCTCATAGGGCGGACATGATCAAGGATGTTGTTCTTGTTGGTTTTTTTATAACGGTGAAAAACACTATCTTACCTGTCCCCACCGCCAGCCCAAAATCCACCTTCTTTAACTTCTGTTTAACCCAGCCAGTGCAAATAATTTCCTGCTCCCGCCAGTTCATGTAAAATCCCCGCCTTTGCAACCCGGTTGCAGGTCTCGGCAAAGGCATCGCGGGCTGTTAATCAAGCAACAGAGATACCTTGATGTTCGAATCCCTACTGGAAAAAACCCCACCCAAAGTCTGGGCCTATCTGCTGATGTTCGTCTGGGGCGGCAGCATTCTCTGGCTTGGTTTGATCAACCTCACCCCCTACGGACTGGACGAAGGCGCAGCTGTGGCGCTGTTGCTCAACTGGTCGGTAGTGGACCAGGTGATCAACCCGGTAACCACTTACGGCGGCCCGGACTTTCGCGCTCTGCTGTTTATCCCACTGGGCCTGTACTGGTCTGGCAGCATCCTCGCCGCCAAGGTGTTTTCATTGATGGTCACCTTTGGCGCGGCCATGTTGCTGTACAACTGGACCCGGCAGCGTGACGCACAGTACGGTGATGAAACGGCATTGATCGCCACCGGCCTGTTGCTTATCTCACCCGCTACCCTCGGTCTCACCGACTATATGGGCGTCGGCCCCTACCTCATCGCCGCCTTTGGACTGAGCTGGGTGCTGGATCGTAGATACCGGGCTTCCGAGCACACCATCAGCAGCCTGTATTTTATACAAATTCTGTTGGTCGCCATCACCGTCACCCTGCATCCCATCGGTCTGGCCTACCCATTGGCCCTGGCCTGGCACTGGCACAAAAATCCCAAATCCGAACGCCAGAAAAAACAGGTATGGATTGGTATCGCCATTGCCACCGGCATTATTCTTGCCATGCAGACCGGCTGGATTGCACTGGCGTGGATGGAAAACCCGATTATTTCATTGAGCCGCATGTTTCAGGGTACCGATACCAATATACTCAGTGAAATCAGCCTCATACCGGGGATCATCATTGCTGTTTTGCTGCTGGTGGTCTTGTTCAAACAGGGGCGCAGCCTGCTGAACGACCTGTTCGGCAGCTGCCTGTTACTCGGCCTGCTGCTGGGCCTGTTGGTGGCCGATATCAACTGGGCCTTTATCGCCCTGATCATTATTTTGTATTGCGGCACCCCGCTGCTGATTCGCGCCAATCTGGCGCTGGGCAAACACGCAGGGTTCATTGGTCAACGTGGACTGGTGTTAGCCGTATTGCTGGTGCTGGCCACCCTGTTTATGCAGGCAGACAAGGCCCACAGCATACGCCTGGAAAGCGGCTTGTTGTCTCCCACGGACGAACTGATCCGCACCCTGATCCCTGAGGCCGCCGACCCGGAAAAACATTTCCTTGCCGCCAGCCAATGGCCTGCACGCACCATGCTGGTTGTCCGCGCTGATGTGTTGCCCCTGCCGCCAGCCGCGGAGAATGGTCAGGAACAACTGGCGATGATCAAGGGCTTGACCCACCTGATCTTTAATCACAACGACCCGGACAACACCCTGTTGGTGAAAAATTTCCGTGAAATGACTGACGCCGTCATTACCCTGGCACGTCAGCCTGGCGGTATTATCCTTGCCCTGCGTGATGCCCCTGAAGAAGACCCTCACGCACCAAAGCCTGCGTTGCCATTGAGCACCGATACTCCTGATACTCCGTAGTATTCATAGGGGCGCTGCGGATGAATCGCCGCTAAATATTCACGATCAAACCAACGTATAATGTGGGAACTCCCCCATGCCACCAATCCGGTGCACGGCCAACGAGATACAAAGACCATGAGCAGCCCGAAAGAACCTGATAACACCCTCATTGAAGTCGGTGTGGAAAGCAATTACCTCGAAGAGCAATCCTCTCCCGATGATGAGCGTTATGTCTTTGCCTACAACGTCACCATTTACAACGCCGGTGATGTGGCGGCCAAACTGATGACCCGTCACTGGGTCATCACCGATGCCAACGGTAACGTACAGGAGGTGCATGGTGAGGGGGTGGTGGGTGAAAAACCTTATCTGCGCCCTGGTGAAACATTTGAGTACACCAGTGGTGCCGTATTGGAAACCCCGGTAGGCAGCATGCAGGGCAGCTATCAGATGGTGACCGACAACGGTCGCGCTTTTGATGCCGACATTCCTGCATTCACGCTGGCATTACCACACACATTGCACTGAACCGTCAGGCATTATCCTCTTCGCACGCAGCACAAAATCATTTTTTCCGCCGGATACGGGCACTGATATTTTCAAGCCAGCGGGCAATCTTTCCCCAAAACCACTCCAGCATGCGCCGGTAACGGGGGCGCATTTGCCAGGTGCTTAGCGGGTATTCTTCGCTATCGGCAAAGTCTGCTGTAAACAATTCACCCATACGCGCCGCAAAATCACTGCTCTCAATTTCCTGATTGGCCTCCAGGTTCCAGCGCAAATTCCAGCTGTCCATATTGCTGGAACCCAGCGATACCCAGTCATCACACATCAACACCTTGGCATGCAAGAACCGTGGCTGATACTCAAAGATACGCACCCCGGCATGCAACAGGGAATAATAATGCTGCTGCCCCGCATAACGTATCGCCGGGTGATCTGTTTTCGAACCCGGTAATAACAGACGCACATCCACGCCATGTCTGGCAGATTTGCGCAAGGCACGCAACAGACTGCGTGAGGGCACAAAATAGGCCGTCATCATCCACACCCGACGTTCAGCATTGCGCACACGCTTGAGAAAAGCGTGATGAATACCCAAAGCACCAAAACGACGACCGCCGGCAATACGCCCTGCCTGCCCGGCCAACACATCCGCCCTGTCCGTGCCAGGCATAACCACGGGGGACAAATCCTGCTTTGCCCAGTAGTGCCAATTGTGACAAAACACCGCGCACCAATCCGCCACCACCGGCCCTTCAATACGTACGGCAACATCATGCCAAAACGTTTGAGGATTGGCCTCAGCAGCAAAAACATCGGCCAGCCCCATCCCCCCCACAAAGGCTTGCGCCGCATCCACCAGTAATAATTTACGATGATCCCGCAGCAAATTGCGTCCGACCTTGCCAAGTCGTAGCGGGTTATATATGGCCAGATGAATACCGGCCTGGGTGATGCGCTGCCGGTCCCTGGCGTTTAAACCTCGCGCACCATAGCCATCAAACAACAAATAAATATTCACACCGCGTTGCGCGGCATCAGCCAGGGCGCGAATAAACCGGTCCAGCAACACACCCGATTCCACCAGATACATTTCAAGAAAAATCTGCGACCGTGCCGCGCGAATACTGGCCAGCATCGCCGGAAAAATTTCTCCACCATCCACCAGCAACTGAAACTGATTATTTTCTCGCCAGGGAAAATGCCGCTGGAAAATCATCGCCATAAATGACCATGCCTGTTTTTTTAACCCACCTTTGCGCTACGAACGGTGGTTGTTAACACCCCCTAAGTGTAGTCATACCCGTGGCATTTATTACACAGAAACCGCAGAGACACAGAAGCACAGCGTTTTTATTGGTTTTTCTCCGCGTCTCTGCGGCCCCTGCGTTGACAAACATCAGGTTTGGCCAAATACGCATCACTTACATGGCCGTGATGCGTCGGCGTAGAGCCAACAGGCTCCATAACTTATGGCGATGGCGCAATCAGCTCCAATTCCCCATCGACCACCTGCACCATTGTTTTCCCTGCCAATACCGCCTGCAAATCATGTCCGGCCAATTCTGCACGCCAGCCATGCAACACAGCAGCATCCGTGTCCCCGGCCACTAATGCTTCCAGTTGTTTGCGGCTGGCCAACAGAGCCGGACTGACATCATGCTGATTACCACGCAGACGCAGCACGGCCATGAGCAGGTCCACCACCGCATCCTGCTCGGCAGCCAGACGCTGACTCTTCGATCTTGTTGGCCAATCGCCAGGATCAGTGTCCCCGGCTTCGGCAATCACCTTAAGCAAGGATTCACCATGACGGTTCAGTAGACGCTCTTCAATACCACGAATTTTTGCCAGGCCACTTGCCTGACCGGGCGAACGGCGTGCAAGCTCCACCATTACCTCATCCTTGAGTATCCAGCGTCGAGGCCGGTTACTGGCCTGGGCACGCTGCTCACGCCACACCGCCAGCCCCCGTAATACAGCCAGTTGTGGTGAAGACAGTTTTTGCGCGCCGCGCACCCGTTTCCACAAATCGGCGGGTGCGGGTGCATAGGTACTGCGATCACTCATTTCGTCAAAATCGGCCTGCAACCATTCAAGCCGCCCCTTGCTGCCAAGCACATCCATTTGCTGATGGTAAACGGTAAACAGGTAACGTACGTCATCGGCAGCGTAGTTGATTTGCTCGGCATCCAGTGGCCGCTGGCTCCAGTCCGTGCGCGTAGCCGCCTTATCCAGAGTCACACCGAGCATCTGCTGCACCAGATTGGCGTAACCTACCTGCTCGCCAAAGCCCATTAACGTGGCGGCGATTTGCGTATCGAATAATGGCCGGGGCACATCACCACGCAAGTCAAAAAAGATTTCCATATCCTGCCGGGCGCTGTGCATCACCTTGATCACCGCAGGGTCATAAATAATATCCAGCAAAGGGGCAAGATCCAGCGCCAGCGGATCAACACAGGCAATCACGCCATCAGCCGCCACCTGTAGCAGGCATAATTGGGCATAATAGGTTTTTTCACGCAAAAACTCTGTATCCAGTGCCAGCACCGGCTGGCCACGCAGTTTGTTGCATAATTCAGCCAAGGCATTTTCTGTATCAATAAACAGAGGTTTTTCAGGGACTTCAGGCATGTTGTTTTGCTCTCTTTTTTTACTGCGCAGGGTGACTATCGACTATTGCACCGCTCGCGTTATGATGAGGCGTATTATTTCATGACCCGCCACAACTTGATACGACACCAGCCACGCACTTATGAATGCACTCGTCATACTGATTTTTAACATCATGCGCCTGCGCGCCGCGCCGCAAGACCTGCCGCACTCACGCTTCCTGATGCTGTTGTGCATCGGTGCTTATCTGTTGATGGGGCTGGTCATTGCATCCCTGGATCAGAGCTTTGGGCTGGCACTGCTATCCTCCGGCATTGATACCACGCTGCTTATCGGTCTGGCTTGGCTCGCCCTGTGGATTCGCGGTTATCAACGCCGCATCATACAAACCGTGACAGCCTTTGCCGCCACCGGCACCCTGTTTGAACTTATCGGCTGGCCGCTGGTGGCCTACCTGCAACAGACCAGTGCCGATGATCCCAGCTCGTTATCCTTTCTGTTGCTGGTGTTGATCATTTGGAATATCAGCGTCATCGGCCATATCCTGCGTCACGCGGTGGATGTCCCCATGTGGGTGGGCACCGGTATCGCCCTGCTCTATATCTATACCTCTATTCGTGTGATGGTCGCACTGCAAATTGCCGGAGCGGCCACAGGCTGATGCGCATTCATATCCTCGGTATTTGTGGCACGTTCATGGGTGGCATCGCTCTGCTGGCGCGGGAGCTGGGCTTCGAGGTCAGCGGCGCAGACCAGAATGTTTACCCACCCATGAGCACCCAGCTAAGCAACGCAGGCATCACCCTTACCGAGGGTTTTGATCCCGGCCAGCTTGAACCGGCACCCGACCTGGTGGTCATTGGCAACGCCCTGTCACGCGGCAATGCAGCCGTGGAATTCGTGCTGGAACGTGGCCTGGCTTACACCTCCGGCCCTGCCTTTCTCGCCAACTATCTGCTTAAAGACCGCTGGGTGCTGGCGGTGGCGGGCACCCACGGAAAAACCACCACCGCATCCATGCTGGCGTGGATTCTGGAAGATGCCGGACTGACGCCCGGTTTTTTGATTGGCGGCGTGCCGCGCAATTTTGGCCTCTCGGCACGCGCCGGTAACGCACCGTTTTTTGTGGTGGAGGCCGACGAATACGACACCGCCTTTTTCGATAAACGTTCCAAGTTTGTGCATTACCGGCCACGTACCGTAATACTCAATAACCTTGAATACGACCACGCCGACATCTTTCCTGACATCGAAGCCATTGAGCGCCAGTTTCATCATCTGCTGCGCACCGTGCCCGGCAACGGTCTGATTGTCGCGCCACAGGCCGATGCACACATTCAGCAGGTACTGGCGATGGGCTGCTGGACGCCGGTAGAAAGCATCAACGGGCAACCTGGCAACGGCTGGCATGCAGCACTGAAACAAGCCGACGGCAGCACCTTTGAAGTGTTTTTTGACGGCCAATCACAAGGTACTGTGCACTGGGATTCACTGGGCCAGCATAGCGTTAACAACGCACTGGCCGCCATTGCCGCCGCGCGCCACGCCGGGGTACCGACAAAATACGCCATCGACGCATTGGGACAATTCCAAAGCCCGAAACGGCGCATGGAGATTCGTGGCGAAATCAATAACATTACCGTGTACGACGACTTCGCCCACCACCCCACTGCCATTAAAACCACCCTGGCCGGATTACGCGCCAAGGTGAGCAACGCAGGTATCATCGCCGTGCTGGAACCCCGTTCCAATACCATGCGCCTGGGCATTCACCAGGACACACTGGGGCCGTCACTGACAGAAGCCGATGCGGTGCTGCTCTACCAACCCGCAGGACTGGACTGGAACCTCGACCACGTAGCCGCAACACTGGACAGCGCACAAATTTTTGATGACATTGACCGGCTGGCCACACACATTGCCGAAACCGCCCGCTCCGGTGATCATATACTGATCATGAGTAACGGTGCTTTTGGGAGCTTGCATGAAAAGCTGCTACATTTGTTGGCCATACAGCAAAAGACAACCACCCAGCAGTCCTCTCCCTCTCCCGAAGAGGAGAGACAGTAAACAAAACAACAGGCAACGCACAATCGCCCATGAAACCTGATCGTATCACCCTCGCCATTACCGGCGCCTCTGGCGCCCAGTACGGCCTGCGCCTGCTGCAATGCCTGTTGGATGCAGGATGCAGGGTGTACCTGATGGTTTCGCAACCGGCACAAGTGGTCATCGCCACCGAAACCGATTTTGACCTGCCAGGGCGGTCCGATGAGCAACAACGATTCCTCAGTGAATATTTCAAGGCTGCTGAAAACCAGTTACACGTTTTTGGTCGTGACCAATGGATGTCGCCGGTGGCCAGCGGCGCCAACACGGCCCGGAGCATGGTAATCTGCCCCTGCTCTTCGGCAACGCTGTCCGCCATAGCCCATGGCGCCAGCCGTGACCTTATCGAACGTGCTGCCGATGTGATGCTGAAAGAGCACCGCCAGCTGATTTTACTGCACCGCGAAATGCCCGTTTCGGCCATTCACCTGGAAAACATGCTGAAACTATCACAACTGGGAGTTACCATCATGCCTGCCAGCCCCGGTTTTTACCATCAGCCGCAAAACGTCAATGCATTAATCGATTTTGTCGTCGCGCGGATACTGGACCACCTGAACATTGAGCACACATTAATACCACGCTGGGGTGAAGAACCACACCAATGAGCATACTGACTATTCCGTTATTCCCACTGCATGCCGTACTGTTTCCCGGCGGCACCCTGCCACTGCGTATTTTCGAACCACGTTATCTCGACATGATCAGCAACTGCATGAAAACAAATTCAGGCTTTGGCGTGTGTCTGATTCGTGATGGGTCGGAAGTTGGCAAAGCCGCCGATACCTACGACACCGGCACCCTTACGGAAATCTGCTATTTCAGCAAACAACCGGACGGCCTGCTGGGCATCACCGCCTGCGGCCAACAACGCTTTGAGATTATCTCCCGCGAAGTACAAGCCAACCAGCTTACAATGGTGCAAGTAAAACTGCTGGAGAACGAAACAGCCCACCCCCTGCCCGAAGAGTTCAAGCGTACCGTAAAGGTTTTACGCAACCTGTTCGAGCAACTCGGTTACCCGTTTGTGAAAGTGGAAAAAAAATATGACGATGCCAGCTGGGTCAGCAGCCGACTGGCGGAATTATTGCCTATCCGCCTCGAACAAAAACAATACTTTTTACAGTTAGACGATCCGGTGCAGCGCCTGGAGCGACTTTCAGCCCTGCTGGAAGACCTGGATATCCGTTGATATGCTTGCAACAATAATAAAGTGATATACCCGGACAAGCACTCCGGTAAGAACTTACATTGTAGTGGCACTGACAAGTGACGTGTTGTACCCGGTGATTTTTAAGAAGCCGTGCGTTTTCAGTCCTGCACATGCAAGACTCGCCGTTACACGTTGATACAAATATCGCACACAGCCACAACAGTGCAAACAAAGCGGGTAGCTATAATGGGCGCACTGTCCCTGCACTCTTCCAATAGACCCGCCCGCCCTCTCTCTTTAAACTGCACCAGAACCACAACACGATACAAAGAGAAACACTGATGGGCATTGCAGCTAAAAAGAACATCCCGGGCACACGCTACCTTGCCCATCTGTTAATAGTGACGCTGTTCAGCCTGGAAACCGTTTTCGCCGCTGACATTACCGTTATTGTCAAAGAAAAAGGCAGTGGTGCGCCTGTTGACGGAGCAACAGTAGTTATCAATGATGGCGACGTTTATGACGAAACAGGAAAAACCGGAAAAATCGAATTCTCTGACATCGCAACACCCAACAAGGTTAAGGTATTAGCCGCCGGGTTTGAGACTTTGATAAAACAGGTTCCGCAAAACCGGACAAAGATCACCCTCTACCTGGAGCCCTTTGTCATCGAGGGCGAAGGCCTGAAAGTCACCGCAGAGCGACTGACAGAAAAAACATCAAAGCTGACACTTTCCAGCGCCGAATTAATCAAGGCTGCGGGCAGTGGCGGAGACCCTCTCAAAGCCATCACTACGCTACCCGGCATCATTGCCACCAGTGAAGGCTCCGCAGAAGTCTATATGCGCGGCAGCAATGGCAATGAAAATATCACCTGGGTCAATAATGCACCGGTGGGTTATCTCTATCATTTCGGCGGATTTCAATCCACCATCAACCCTGCGCTAATCGAAGACATCAATGTCTTTCTGGGAGGCTTTCCCGTCCAGTATGGTGATGCACTGGGCGGCGTGATCGACGCCAAATTACGCGCCCCCCAAAATGACCGCATGCGTTATAAATTTGATATTTCAACCATCACCAGTTCATTTCTGGTGGAAGGCCCGGCGGGAAAACCCGGGGATGACAGCTTTTTTATCGCGGGCCGCCGCAGCTATCTCGATCTGATTTTATCCCCCAGCGCGGCCACTGATTTTTTCGCCGATGATAATGAAGATGACCCGGACCAGATATTATTAGTACCACGGTTTTATGATTTTCAGGCACTCTATCGCCATCAGCTTGATAATGGCTACCTTGACAGTTACGTGTTTTCCGCAAGTGATGAATTAAAGATGGAGCTGCGCAGCTCAGCCAAATCCGACCCCCAGCTCGCCGGTGAGTTGAATAACAAAATTGCGTATCAAACCACCGGGCTGACCTGGCAACAACGCTGGAACAGCCAATGGGACAGCCTGTCAACACTGGCCTACATACACGAAAAAAACGCGGTTCGCATAGGACGTGACGAACGGGGAGAACCCTTTTTTGCCCGCACAGAAAACAACCAGGTTTATCTGCAACCGGAACTACGCTGGCAGGTACGAAAAAAATCACAACTCAGCTTTGGCCTGTCCAGCGGTTATGCAACCATTCCCGTGGATGTCTATGCCCCCCGGAGTTGTACCGAAAACGACCCTGATTGCGACTTCACGTCACAAAGAAAATATCGCCTTGATAAAACAATCAACGGCAGTGAAATATCCCCTTACATCAAATACCGCCAACAATGGACAAACAAATTAACCAGCCAGCTGGGTCTGCGCCATACCAATATTGAAGTCACCGGAGGATTTCATGTCCACCAGCTCTCACCACGCGCAACACTGGAATATCAATTAACGCCCGACACGCTGCTAATGGCCACCTGGGGTCAATATATCCAGATGCCTCGCGGCGAAGAAATAGTTGAATCCTTTGGCAACCCGGCCCTGTTGATGACCGAAGCAGAACATCGCATTCTCGGCATTGAACATCAGATCAACCCACGCTACAGCGTCAAGGCCGAGATCTACCACAAACCGATGAAAAACCTGGTGGTCGCCCTTGATGAAACGGACCCACCCAATAATTACGCCAACCGAGGTACCGGCGAAGCCTATGGCTTTGATCTGTTTGTCAAACGCATCCCCAGTCAGGGCAGAATCGGCTGGCTATCGCTCTCCTGGGCCAGGTCACGCCGCACCAATGAAATCACCGGTATCACACGCGACTTTTCAGGCGACCAACCACTCACCTTCACAGCAGTTTGGGGCCAGCCTTTTGGCGGCAGCTGGAAACGCTGGGACTGGAGCATCAAAGCCCAAGTACATTCCGGCCGCCCTTACACCGCCATCACAGGCCGTAATTGGGATGCGGTGAATAATCGCTGGACAGCCGAATACGGTAAACACAATGCCGAACGCCTGCCCACTTATTATAAACTGGACCTGCGCATCGGGCGTGAAGTGCTGCTTAGAGAATCCAAATTAAAATTTTATCTTGATCTGCAAAACGTGACCTTTGCCAAAAACATCGTTGAGTATGACTACGGTAACGAATATGAAAAGATCGACAATCCTACCGAAGTTACCGGCATGTCATTTTTCCCTTTTTTCGGTGTAGAAGTGGAGTTTTAAAAACATGAATATTCAACATGAATTTTTATCACTGATGAACAGCGGTGGACCCATTATGTGGATCATTTTTTTCGTCGCCTGCACCGCCATGGCACTGGTGATATGGGAAGCCTTACGTGGCCAAACACTAATAAAAAACGCCCGGAATGATTATCACAAACTGCGCTCGGACAACGACTACCTGCCCATCACAAACGGCAGTACAAGCCCCATTGCTCAATTACTCGCCGCAACCCACTGGCCCGAAGTGCAATCAAAAGAAGACATGGCCAGAGAATTCAATATTCATCTGGCAGAAATCACCCCCCGGATGGAAGGCAGCCTTGCCACCATCGCCATCCTAGCCTCCCTGCTCCCCATGCTCGGCCTGCTCGGCACCGTCACCGGCATGATTAATGTCTTTGAAGTCATTGCACTGCACGGCAGCGGTAAGCCGGATGAAATGGCCGATGGCATATCACAAGCACTGCTCACCACCGCCAGTGGATTAATCATCGCCATCCCGGTGATTTTTTTACATCACCTGCTATCACGCCGCATCACTGTCTTGATGGCAACAACACACCAAGCCATCCAGCTGATTTTGCACCGTGATGTCAGCGCATTAAAAAAAGCACAACACCATGCAAACGGATGATCTATGCCCAATGCCGGTCATCAATACCGGAAAACCCGAAATCAGCATAGCACCGCTGGTTGATATCGTTTTTCTGCTGTTGATTTTTTTTATGGTCACCACCGTATTCCCGGAAAACGATGGCCTGCTCATCGAAAAACCTGACTCGGAAAATGCCGCTGCCCTCGATAATGAACACCTTGTTATCAAAATTGATCAACAAGGTATTGCCTATATGGAAGAACGGCCAGTGACCGTTGACGACATCAAACGACGGCTTAAAGCCGAGCTATCAATCAAACCACAACTGGCTGTCACTATTCACGCAGACCGCCGCGCCACCACTGAATCACTGATTGATGTCATTGACGCAGCAAAAGCCGGGGGAGCCCGACAACTGGGCATTGCCACCGATGAAAAACGTAACTAGGAGCTTACCCTCGGCTGGGATTGCGATAACCAGTGGCATTTTGCTAACGCTCAGCCTGCTGTTTTTTATCAACGTACTGGCAAATTACCGCACACAATCTGCGGAACCACGCCCGCTACTGGTAGTGGACTTAACGACATGGCCAACGCCCGCCAAACAGAAAGAACAACCACCCACCCCAAAACCCGAAAAACAACCCATACCCCAAAAGCCAGCAGCAGAAAAAACACCACCTCCTCCCAAACCGGCAATTTCCCCGCAAGCAAAAAACCGTATAAAAGAAACCCCACCTGAACCTGTGGTGCATAAACCTGAAGAAAAGGTCGTGGAAAAAATTGCGGAAACCAATGAACCCCCTTCCACCGAACCAACACCACCGATGCTCATAGAACCAACGGAAAATGCACTACCAACCCCTGTACCAATATTTCAGCTCACACAAGCTCCCCGATTCTTACACCGGCAAACCCCAGTTTACCCTGAAACAATGCGCCGACAAGGCATTAGCGGCATTGTCAAACTGGAAGCACTGATAGACAAAGAAGGGCGAGTACGAAAAGTTAACATCTTAACCTCGGCCGGAAAATATTTTGACGAAGCAGCCAAACAAGCTATTTTAGCCTCAAGTTTTTATCCAGCTGAAGTTGAAAATGAGCCTGTTGCCGTGTTATTACGTTTGCCGGTGAGATTTGACTTGCAGTAACCCGCGTGTTCCTCAGCCCGTGGCCGTAGAAAACATCACCCAATACACCCCCGGCCCGACCGGAAGCAATTTAACTTTTTTGGTTATTTGGACCCATTACACCGGTTGAATTTTTATTTGAGCTAACGCCGACGAAGCCAATAGCTTGGTTCCGTCCATAAATGACAGAGGTTTTCAGAGCAGCACGGAAACTTCCGGTTTTGATCGAAAGAACCAGCCCCCCTCAATGGCCGATCAACCCGGCTTTGGGCGGATAAATAACCATCGTAAGTTGGAGGGGCGTTTTTTGTGCAGCCCAACACATCGCCGCCTGATCAGGCGTTAATCTATGTGCTGTTTTTTGTACACCGGGTGTACCCTTTTTTGAAAAGGGGAATATTTGCATTGCTGAATATTGATGAGAATGAGATTATTTGAAGGATAGTGTTGATTGACATGGCACCTCCCGAAACAAGGTTCGGGCGAAAAAAACAGGGCAGATATGCCGTAATAGTCCCGTAATATCCAATATCAGGTCAAATTGACCGGTTTTCAGTATTATCAGGCACATTTGCCTGATACTAATAAGTTATGCCCTTGGATCGAACATATGAGTAAATCGAAAATACCTCAAGAGATGTTCCAGCACGTTGTTAACAATGCGCTTGATTTTTTGGGGCAGTCTATTATCGAGATTAAGGAAAAGCCAAAGTATTCGGTAATTCATTTCCATGCATCAATTGAGCTTATACTCAAGGCAAGGCTAATGGCGGAACATTGGTCTCTCGTAGTATCCCCTAAAAAACAGGCAGACTGGCAAGAATTTACCCAAGGTAAATTCGTTTCTGTGACTTTAGAAGAAGCGTCAACAAGATTAGAGAAAGTTGCCCAATCTGGACTAGGGGATAAAGCGCTTAAATCATTCCGCACTGTAACAAAGCATAGAAATCAAATGGTTCATTTTTATCACAATGCGGAAACAGAGAAGGCTGGAATTCAAAGGTTGCAGGCCATTGTCAAGGAGCAGTTAACTGCATGGTATTTTTTACATGACCTAATGTTAGGTCAATGGAAGGAGACGTTTGAAAGCTGGGAGAAAAATATTTCAGAAATTGATGCAAAGCTACGCGAGCATCATGAATTTTTGAAAGTTGTATATGAAGAACTCAAACCATCGATTAAGGATATGGTCGTTAGCGGATATGTGTTCTTAGAATGCCCTTCATGTGGTTTCATGTCTGAAAAGCATCTGAATGACCAAAACTGTTTGTATGAGTCAGAATGTCTTGTTTGTGGACTCCATGAGCAATGTTTGAAAATACAATGCTCCGAATGTGAAGAAGGTGAAGTGCTGTATAGAGGGGAACCATCAGCTAAGTGTTCTATGTGTGGTGCTGTCCATAACGGAAGCCATTTGCTAGAAACCTTCATTGACGACGGAGAAGCTTACATGGCTATAAAAGATGGGGGAGACTACCCTTTCCCGCTCAATTGTGGAGAGTGCATGGGCTATGAAACTGTCGTACAAATATCCGAGTCAGAATATCTTTGTACCCAATGCTTCGCAGTTTCCGATACTTACGGGATGTGCGGTTGGTGTAATGATGAGTCTACCAGTCTATCTGAAGACACTTATTGGAAAGGTTGCGAATTCTGCGATGGCAGAGCGGGCTGGGATAAGGATTGAATTAAGCAGGCATAACAAAGCAAATTCACTCGGACAAATTTCCGCAACGTTCGTTTGTGGCGAATGCCACAAGCCTCACGTTGCCACAATTTTCCGGTGATTTGCGACGTTAGCTGTTCCTCGTTAAGGAAAATTATGTCTCATTACTTTGGACTAAATGAAATTAAAGAAAAATTGATAATTGTTTCTGGATTAGCTTTATCTGGTGAGGAGTTCTGCAAACGATATAATATGGGTTCTGAAGAATACAATAAAACCTATAATGTTAATGATTATACAAAACTAACCAAGCTGGTTATTAGTAACAACCTTATTGAGATTGCAGTAAAAATTCGATGTTTAGTTGATGATTTAAAATCTCAAAAAATACAAGTGAATTTTGGTAGTAAAATTAGAATTTTTAATTCGGGCCAATGTGCAGACGGAAATTCTAAAGAGAAAAATTTTCGTTTCATTTGTAATAAAATAATCCATGCTGAAAAATTCAATTTAGATTTTATTGGAAATAAATCCTACCACCAAGATATGGTTTGGTGGTCAGGAGAAATAACCCTTGCTGGAAAGTATAAGGGTGAAAACTGGGGATTTTTCTTTTCAGTTTTAGATTGGTCAGATCAAATAATGGAATTCCTTAAAATAGCAGAAGGAAATATTATTAAATCACAGTCAAACTCTTGTGATTTGCAAATGCACAGCTAACAAGCGCAGTAGAGCCGGACAGAATTCCGCGGCGTTTCGTTTGTGCTTTGATAGCACAAGCCTCACACCGCTCCATTCTGCCGCTCACTGCGAACGTTAGGGCACTTGGCACAAAAATACACAAAAGGAGAATATCATGTTAAATGCTGGTACGGTTCAGTCCATTGTTAAAACATCAATAAATGAAAAGAAAAGTACATTGCAGTGTTTGAATTCAATTGCAGACTACTGTAATGAAGTTGTGCCAAACAAAAAATGGGACCTAATTCGAAATGAAAACGCTACGGACCATGCTCTTAGATTAAAGCCTTGGCTCAAGGAAGTTTACGAGTACTCTGAAAAGAGTGGAGTGAAAGGAATATTTTTTGCTCTTCTCGACGACCCAGAAAATGATGGGTTATGGAGTGGTAAATTAGTTGCTATGGAGTCAGTAGAATACTACGAAGATGATTATAATGAGTGGAGAGAAAGCGCTGGAATAATTTCCAAGCTAGGGGATGCAAATAATGATGGCCTTTCTTGGGTAGGGAATACAATAGGTAAGCTAATTGAACTAGATGACCTAATTGACTATGCACTCCCATTCGCTTTTATTATCCCGGCTATTTATGAATCATCGCAATCATTATGTAGAGAAGGAGGGGTTAACCTTTCAAGAAAAGTAGGTGTTGGCGTTGGATATAGGTGGGGTGACTCCGTTAATTTAGGGTATCTAGATAAATCAGGTTTCGATAAGTAAAAGGCCTAACAATTAGCTGCACCTGACATTTTCCGCGTTACTTGTTTTGGCTTGAATAGCACAAAGCCAAGCCCCGCTACAAATGCAGGTGAGCATGGCGTTAGATGAAGGGATAAAAGAGTGCCCTATCCAATAGAAAGAAAATTAGTTATAGCAGTTTCATCAAGTGCGCTATTTGACTTGTCTGAATCAGATCGTGTATTTCGAGAGAAAGGACCAAAAGCCTATAAGGAATACCAAAAAGAAAATCTCGATGTTGTACTAGAAAAAGGCGTGGCGTTTCCCTTTGTGAGAAGGTTTCTGAATATCAATGAGCGATTTAAGAAAGAAAGCCCTGTTGAAGTCGTGCTGTTATCTAGAAATTCTGCAATAACGGGAAAGCGAGTATTCCGTAGCATTTCGCATCACGGACTTGATATATCAAGGGCGGCATTTATGGAGGGGAAGTCTCCTTACGCTTATATACCCGCATTTAATGCCTCATTATTTTTATCTGCAAACGAGAGTGATGTATTAAAAGCAATAGATTATGGGTATCCAGCCGGTACGGTTTTGCCGACTAAAGTTGTTGATGATATAGCTGATGATGAACTTCGGATTGCATTTGATTTCGATGGGGTTATTGCTGATGATGAATCTGAGACTGTATATCAAGATAAAGATTTAGAAGGTTTCTATGAGCATGAAAAGGAAAAATCTCATATCCCACATAATCCTGGTCCTTTAGCTGACCTATTCAAAAAGTTATCCTTCATGCAAAAACTTGAGGATCGTGCTCAAGAGGAGGATCGAGATTATAAGAGAATAATAAGAACGGCAATAGTTACAGCAAGAAATTCTCCAGCCCACGAGCGAGTCATAACCACCTTAGAAGAGTGGGGTGTTAGTGCAAATGAAACATTCTTTCTGGGGGGGATGAAAAAAGACCGTATATTAACGGTATTGAAGCCGCACATATTCTTTGATGACCAGAAAAGCCATTTAGAGTCTGAAGGCGGTGATATACCAATGGTGCATATACCTTTTGGCATAGCAAATAAATCATCTAACAATAGCGTTATGTGCTCGCAGCACCAATTAATTAAGGAATGACATAATGAAAATATCTGTAAGTGTTGATGTCTCCAACCTGAAGCAAGCAGAGACCTTTTATATTGAAGCCCTCGGTTGTGAGAAGTTGAGAGACCAAGGGGGTATGTCTGTAATTTCAGCTGGAAATTGCGATATATATTTACAAGAAAAAAAAGCAGGAACAAAACCAATACCATTGGAAGCAGTAAAACGTGATTACGGTCGTCATTGGACCCCTGTTCACTTGGACTTTCTTGCTGAAAATGTCGATGAAATTGTTGAAAAAATACTTCAATTAGGTGGCCAACACGAGGGTGGTGAAAGTGGTGACTGGGGTTCTATTGCATATTGCGCAGACCCATTCGGCAATGGTTTTTGCGTAATCAATGAATAAAACACATAACAATGCAAATTCACACGGACAGTCAAAAGTGTCGCTTCGTTTGCGGCGTTAGGGCTACAAAAAGGAGACAAACATACAATTTGAGTGGGATAAAAATAAACGGCTAAAAACCCTTAGGGAAAGGGGTATAGATTTTATAGATGCAACTAAAATTTAGAAAGATCCCAAAAGACAAAAGAGAGTTGATAATCGAAAAGATTATGGTGAAACATGAATTCAGACTATTGGTAAAGTTCATTTTGGCATCCTATTTGTAGTATATACTGAGAGGGTATATGAGGATGAAGAAGAGGTTATACGTATAATATCTTCAAGATATGGCTAATGATCTTGACAAAGAAAAATATCATGACTGAAGACATAAAACGATTTACTTTAGAGGAGCTTGAGAAAATGAAAAGCGAATCTGATCTTGAAAAAATTAAGAATACAACCGAAAAAGATATAATAGAGAGAAGTCTGGCAGATCCAGATACGCCAATTTTAACTAAAGAAGAATTAAATGAAATGCAACTTGCATCGGAGAGAAAAAACGGAAAAGAAAATAATTAAATTTTCTGAACAAGAACTAAAAAATATGAAAGGTTCTACTAATTGGGCTGCTTTAGTAGTTAAGGACAAAAAACGCCTTAACAATAAAATCCAGCGAACGCAAAAAACGCACCGCTGATTTTAGCGGTATAAATTTTTTAAATCACATCCATAAAAGGTAACAACATGAAGATATTCATTTCGAAAAAGGTATATTGTATTCTTGGTATAATGGCGATGTTCACTTCATTTCCCAGCCTAGCAGATAAATGCGGTAAAAATGATCGGGTTAGTATGCCGCAATGTAGTCGAGCCGTTAGTTTAGGAACTGAAGGCGAAGTAGAAGTATTCAATTTATGCAGTGCTATGATCACCGTAAAGCTTGATGTTTCTGGGGCTCGCGATAAACGAGTCAATATCAAACCCGGTTATGGTAAAAAAGTTGATATAGGTACAACCAAAAAATCTACTGGACGTGTTGGTCAATATGAGCAAGTAAATAGATACTTTAGTGCGAAATGTTGTCCCCGTTATTCCCGGTGTGGTTTTTCGAATGAGAAGCCAGTTCCTTCTTCTGGATCTGCTCGCGACGCTTGGAGTTACGCTAAAGCTGCCAAGGATGATCCAAGATTTAAAGGCTTTCAGTGAATTCAAAATGGGGCTGGGGGTTTTATTCGAACCTATGAAGAACGTGCACACAAAAAAACCATGTTAGAATAAATAGGGTCAGATACGAATGTCACTAAGTTAAGCCAGTTCAGCATTAATTTGGCGTCGCTGAAACCGCCGGAAAACTGGGCCGGGCTGTTGATACAATGCATGATAACGCCACTTAACTTAGTGCCATTCGGGTCAGATACAAATTAATTTTGTGAACCAATTGTGTTTCCAGTTTATTTCGAAACCAAAAATCAAAAGAACCTAACCATTGCATACAGCTGATTGTTATAAGCATTGCTCGTACCGTATTCCTGTTTTTCAAATTCTAGTTTACCTTCTTTTATCACCGCCACTTGGCAACCGATAAAAAATGTCGATAACACTCGCCGGGTTTTAATACATGTGGCACAGGGGCATACGTCAAATAACGTATGGAGCCACAGAGGCTTTCAGGGTGGCGCGGAAACTTCCGGCTTTGATCGAAAGAACCAGTCAACCTCTATGGCCGATCAATCCGGCTTTGGACGGATAGATAACCATTGTAAGTTGGAAGGGCGTTTTTTGTGCAGCCTAACACATCGCCGTCTGATCAGGCGTTAATCTATGTGCTGTTTTTTTGTACACCGGGTGTACCCTTTTTTTGAAAAGAGGAATATTTGCATTGCTGAATATTGATGAGAATGAGATTATTTGAAAGATGGTATTGATTGACATGGCGCTTCCCGAAACAAGGTTTGGGCGAAAAAAAACAGGGGAGATATACCGTAATATCCGATATCAGGGCAAATTGACCGGTTTTCAGTAGTATCAGGCAAATGTGCCTGATACTAATAAGTTAGGCATCAAGAGGAAATAATCTAATGGCAATAACTGGTTCATGTTTTTGTGACGCAGTGCAATACAAAATAGAGGGTAGATTGCGAGATGCACGTTCTTGCCATTGTTCAATGTGCCGTAAAGCATTTAGTGCGCAGGCTTCAGCATATGCCCAATTAGAACCAGAAGAATTTTCATGGGTATGTGGAGAAGAGTTGCTAACCAGTTACGATTCTAAGAATGGGGCTGGCCTTCTTTTCTGTAGCATATGTGGTTCAACATTATGCGCTACATATGCAGGAAAAGTACACGGGGTTACTTTGGGCTGCGTAGATAGAGATCCAGAAATAGAGCTTGGAATGCATATTTTTGTTGGCTCTAAAGCCTCATGGGAAACCATTCCAGAAGGGGTTCCACAATATGATGAATGGCCACCAAATAATGCCTAAGGCACTTCAACACGGACACTCCTCCGCGGCGTTAGCTGTAGAAATAAAGGAGAATTAAATGCCATCTCTGAACCATGTATTACGATTAATATCTGTCGGAATTTTTATTATCTTACTTGCTGCTTGTTTTCAAAACACAAGGTCTGTGGATTCAGGCTTCACAGATTCTATGCTGACGAAGTTACGTGAAATGAAAGGGGAGTACCTATGGAATAATGAATTAAAACGCTATATCTATTCAGAAAAGAACCTTATCGAAAAAATACTATCAATTAGAGAACCAGAGCTTGTAGTTAATGTACTTGTTAATTGTCTTGATGATCTAACGTTGACTAATTCGACTTTGCGAGGAAAAAGGTTGGTTATGGGGGTTATTTGCCAAGAAGCTCTTTCTCAAACTGCTTATTATGAGCCCACAACAAAAGAAGGCGATATTGCAAAGAAATGGTCTGGACATATCTTACCAACTGCAACACCAGATGAGTTAAAGGAAGCAAAACGGGCTTGGACGAAAGTTGTAGATTCAAAATCATATCTACTTTTATAGATCCTAGGAGTCTGTCGGACTTAGGGAATCGTCGCGAGAGAAAACCATTTTGAGTCCATTTTTTTGATCGTTTGAGGCGAATATTGGACATATTCAACGAAAAGCGCTCGTTCCTCGCCCTGCTCTTTGCTGCCGGTGATGTGAGGCGTTATATCTATACAAGGGCCGCATAGGGTTGTTTGATTCCAGCATCTGGCTACCGAAACCGAGGGGCCTACCCTCATCTTTGATACAGCAAGAAAGACTTTCATCTTTCGTCATGACACACGAGCGAAGCGGAATGGCCACACAAAACAAACAATGCGGAAGTCTGTCCGAGTTGCGGCACCTTGTTCCAGATGATAATGACGAACCCAGTTTCTTTAAAGCAGGTTCTGAATCGTATGGTATACCGTAACCGCCATTTAATTGTTTTGGCTTAGTCATAGCTCGTTAATTGGTTCGACATAACGTTTGAATCACCGGCAGGCGTAAGTGGCGTTATTTTTGCGAATGCGAAAATCGTGACGCTTATGACCGTGACTGTCTGCGCACATTCTCTGGTTAGGGCTGAATTGCTACTTGACCAGCTATCATTACGCAACCATAATGAAACCAACAAATTATATTAAGGAGGTTGCTGCTGTGCCCGCTTTGACTATTAAAAACATCCCTGACGACCTGTACTCAGAACTAAAACATGTTGCAAAACAGCATCATAGAAGCATTAACAGTGAAGTCATTATTTGTTTGAAACGCTCTCTTTTTCCCCAAAAGGTATCACCCGAAGACAAGCTGATTGAAATTCGCACACTTCGCGCCCAAATCGATCCTAATGCATTTACTGATGAAGAGATCGAGCAAGCCATCAATGAAGGCAGACCATGATCGTTGCTGATACAAACATCATTTCTTATTTTTTATTACCCACTTCGTACACAGAATCAATTGACACTTTATATCAGCTCGATTCCAATTGGGTGGCGCCGGTACTTTGGAGAAGTGAATTTCGAAATGTTCTAGCACTTTACCTTAGAAAGAAAATCGTTACCCTTGAAAAGGCACTGCAACTTCAAGAGAAAGCCGAATCAATCATGGTCCAAAATGAATTCGACGTTTCTTCTTCTCAAGTACTTGCATTAATCAATGAGAGCAATTGCTCAGCATATGATTGCGAGTTTGTTGCGCTTGCCCACCACCTCAACATTCGATTAGTTACGCAAGATAAAAAAATCTTAAAAGAATTCCCTTCGACAGCTATAACCATTTCCGACTATATCGACAATTATCTCAGCAGGCCCTAACGTCGCGCTTAGCCGAAAGTCTGTCCGAGTTGAAGCGTAAAAGGTGAATATTTTATCTGGCTGGTCTTTCAGCACGTCTTACCAAAAGGTTTCCGGTGCGTCAGGAATTTCAGGTTTTTACACGGCAATGTGACGTGGTCAAGCATTTTATGACTCCTCAGTTAAGCCGCTTTCTCCATATCCAACAATTTCTATTCAAATGCATTCGGACTCATGTATCCCAGATACGAATGCAACCTTTCACTGTTATAAAACATGGCAATATATTCCAGAATATCCTGCTCAGCAACATACCTCGCTTCTGTCTTTCCTTTCGTCATAAGCCAATAATCTGGCTCAGGGTATGTGTTTCTCCAGGCGCCAGATGTCGCACGTCGTCTACGGCGTTTGCCGTTTCGATACAAACCATTTGCCGATAGCCGTTATCGGGAAAGTCGGCCATGGCTTTGGCTTTTTTTTCCCAGGGATTCCAGATCACGGTGGAGCGGCTGCCTGTTCTCTTGATGTAGATTTGCCGCAATAGCTTTGCGTCAAAAATAGCGCAGATACCTTCTGTGCAGGTGTCTTCGGTGTCGAAATAAATTCGGTCCACTTCTTGCCTGATGTGGATGGCTTCGTGTTGTCGTTTTATCCGGTTGCTGTCCAGCTGGTCGATGTAGTTGTGTCCAAGCAGGCCGTCGATGTGTATTTGCCCTATGTCACCAACCGCAAAATAGCTGTGCAGGGCTCCGCCGATGGTGATGGTTTGTTCGCCGGTGTTGCGGCTGGTCAGTTCGATTTTTAATTCTGTCCCTACGGTGATGCTTAAGTTCAGTTCAAAGGCGTGGGGCCATAGTGCCTGCGTGGCTGGCGTGTCCTGCATTTGTAACTGTAATTGGGTGCTGCTGTCGGGCAGTGCTTTTGTTGCGTTCACTTGCCATTCTGTGGTGCGGGCAAAGCCGTGTTGCGGTTTGTGTTTGTCGATGGCGTGCGGGCCAAACCAGGGCCAGATTATCGGTACGCCGCCGCGAATGGCTTTGTTGCGTTGAAATTGTGCCAATGGGCTCATCCACAATACCGGTTTGTTGCCTCGGGGTTGAAATGCGGTAATGTGGCCACCTTGCAGGTAGATTTCGGCGCTTGCCAGTTTGTTGTCGATTTGCACTTTGGGCAGTCCGTTTTCGCCTGTCTGAAACCATAGTTGTTCCGGTAGCGCAAACTGCGCATTGAGTGCTTCAATCTGATGGGCCATTTTGCCTCCATACTGGTTTGCAGGTCGTGCCCGGAGCATAGCGGCACGCTTGCTGTCTTGTTGATCAAATTTTCAATTGGCACACCCTGTCGCCGTTCTTCGGTATAATGCGTCCCTTTTTTACGCAGCCTTGTCGGCGGTCAACAATCCATGGAAAAAACGTACAACCCCCATACCATCGAACAAAAATGGTATGAGACCTGGGAAAAAGAAGGTCATTTTGCCCCGTCTGGCGAGGGCAGCCCTTATTGCATCATGATCCCGCCACCCAATGTCACCGGTAGCCTGCATATGGGCCACGGTTTCAATAATACGGTGATGGATACCTTAACCCGATACCATCGCATGCGGGGTGATAACACGCTGTGGCAGCCGGGCACGGACCACGCTGGTATTGCGACGCAAATGGTGGTGGAGCGCCAGCTTAACGCCGAGGGCAAAACCCGTCATGACCTGGGGCGTGACGATTTTATCAAACGCATCTGGCATTGGCGCGAGGAATCGGGGGGAAATATTACCCGCCAGTTGCGCCGCATGGGGTCGTCGCTGGATTGGTCCCGCGAGCGCTTCACCATGGATGAAGGCATGTCCAATGCGGTGCAGGAGGTGTTTGTGCGCCTGCATGAGGAGGGGCTGATTTACCGTGGCAAGCGTTTGGTGAATTGGGACCCGGTGCTGCATACCGCGGTTTCTGATCTTGAGGTGTTGTCTGAGGAAGAAAATGGCCATATGTGGCATATGCGTTATCCGCTGGCCGATGGTAGCGGGCATTTGATCGTTGCCACTACCCGCCCGGAAACCATGCTCGGCGATGCGGCGGTGGCGGTGCATCCGGATGATGAGCGCTATAGCCACCTCATTGGGCAATGGGTGGAGCTGCCAATCACCGGTCGTAAAATCCCCATTATCGCGGACGATTATGTGGACCCGGAATTTGGCACCGGTTGCTTGAAAATTACTCCGGCACACGATTTCAATGATTACGGTGTGTGGCAAAAGCACCGTGATGAGAAGGCCTTCGGAGCATTGCCCAATGGCGGGCTGATCAACATTTTCACCATTGATGCTGCCATTATTGGCAATGACGATGAGCAGGGTGCTTCGATTCCTGCTGCTTATCATGGGCTGGATCGTTATAAGGCCCGCAAGCAGATTGTCGCGGATCTCGATGCACAGGGTTTACTGGAAAAAACTGAAAAACATACATTGATGGTGCCTCGCGGCGACCGTTCCGGTGCAGTGATCGAGCCTTTGTTGACGGATCAGTGGTATGTGAAGGTGGGGCCATTGGCGGAGCCGGCCATCAAAGCGGTGGAAAACGGTGACATCCGGTTTGTGCCGGATAACTGGAAAAATACGTATTACGAGTGGATGCGTAACATCGAGGACTGGTGTATTTCGCGGCAAATCTGGTGGGGCCACCGCATCCCCGCATGGTACGACGAGCAGGGCAATGTGTACGTGGGCCGCAACGAGGCCGAGGTGCGCGAAAAACACGGCCTCGGCCCTGAAATAACACTGAGCCAGGATGAAGATGTGCTGGATACCTGGTTTTCTTCTGCACTGTGGCCCTTTTCCACTCTCGGCTGGCCGGAAAAGACCCCGGAACTTGATACTTTTTACCCTTCTTCTGTGTTGGTCACGGGCTTCGATATCATCTTTTTCTGGGTTGCACGGATGATCATGATGGGTCTGAAGTTCACTGGCAAGGTGCCTTTCCGCGATATTTATATCCACGGACTGGTGCGCGATTCCCACGGTCAAAAGATGTCCAAATCCAAGGGCAATGTGCTGGATCCCATTGATCTCATTGATGGCATTGATCTGGAATCACTGGTGGCCAAACGCACCACGGGGCTGATGAAGCCCAAGGATGCGCCAAAAATCGAGAAACAGACCCGCAAGGATTTCCCCGAGGGTATCCCCTCCTTCGGTACTGATGCCTTGCGTTTCACCTTTGCCACCCTGGCATCCACGGGGCGCGATATCAATTTCGATCTTGGACGTGTGGAAGGTTATCGCAATTTCTGTAACAAACTGTGGAATGCGGCTAACTACGTGCTGATGAACACCGAGGGCAAGGATTGCGGTCAGAACGGTGGGGATGTTGAGCTGTCTGCCGCTGATAAATGGATTGATGCGCGTCTGCAACAGACCCAGCAGCAGGTCATCGAGGCTTTGCAGAATTACCGTCTCGACCACGCTGCGCAGGTTATTTACGATTTCACCTGGAATGAATATTGCGCCTGGTATCTGGAACTTTCCAAGCCTGTGCTCACGAGTGATGACAGCAGCGAGGCGCAATTGCGCGGCACACGGCAAACCCTGGTGCGTGCATTGGAGTCCCTGTTACGTACTGTACATCCGCTGATGCCGTTCATTACCGAGGAAATCTGGCAAAAAATTGCGCCCCTTGCCGGATGCACAGGCGCCACCATTATGCGCCAGCCTTATCCGCAACCCGATACCGACAGTGTGGACGAAGCCGCCGCTCGTGAAATAGAATGGGTCAAAGCGTTTATTGTCGGTGTGCGCCAGATTCGCTCCGGCATGGACATCAAACCCAGCAAACCTTTACCGGTACTGTTACAGAATGCCAATGACACAGACATCGGCAATCTCAAACGCAACCGGCACACGATTGATTTTCTGGCCCGCACTGAATCCATTACCGTGCTGAACGAAGGAGATGAAGCGCCGGAGTCTGCCACCGCACTGCTGGGGGAAATGAAACTACTCATTCCCATGGCAGGACTCATCGATAAAGATGCTGAAATTGCACGGCTGAGCAAAGAGATCGAAAAGAAAAAACAGGATGTAGCACGTATTGAAGGGAAGCTGTCCAACCCGAACTTTGTCGAACGTGCGCCCGAGGCGGTCGTGGAAAAAGAGCGGGAAAAAATTGCGGCCATACAAACCGCATTAAAAAACTTTGAAGAGCAACTGAAGCGCATCAAAAAAATTTGAATCATCTGAAATATTCATTACCAGGAGAATGAACAAAATGAAAAAATTACTGATCACCATCGTCGCATTGGGCCTGTTCATCAGCACATCGGCATTTACAGCAACCATGACCGTTGAAGAAGTCAACACGCAAATGGCCCAGCTGAAAGGAAAAGAAGTCACGGTGACGGGGAAAGTTGTAAAAGTGAATAATGGCATTATGAAACGTAATTTTGTTCACATACAGGATGGCACCGGCGGAAAGGGCACCAACAATCTCATCGTAACCAGCAGGCAAACCGCCAACGTCGGCGACAATGTCACCGCTACCGGCACGGTTGTGCTGGGTACCGATTTTGGCATGGGATACATGTACCCCCTGTTGGTTGAAAAATCCACGATCAAAATCAACAAATAAGGCATCGTATGCGTGTAGCGCAAATGTGCTACACGCATAGCTTTACAACACGCCACAGTCCCAGGACTTATACTGTTTTTTCTTTGCGAATGTTGCGTTAAATACGCAGTAATAAATTTTGAATCAGGCCTGAACCTCAATTGCCACGGGCATATAAACAACAGCCTCGCTTACAGTTTGAGCAGTAACGCTTCAGGCAATTGAAAATATTTTTCCTGCTGCGTAACCGGGCAAACAAAAAGCAGACTACTGGCGGTTAATTGCAGATTACCCCCACCCGCTTCCGGCTGTTCTTCCTCGCCATATAGCCTGTCACCCACCACAGGAAAACCAATACTCAACAGGTGTTTGCGTATCTGGTGTTTACGCCCGGTATCAATGCGCACATCCAGCAGAGAATGATTTTTCCCCGCATCGTATTTTAACAACCGTGCATAACTGCGCGCATGACAACCCTCGATATCGGTATCTATTTTTTGTGGCCAAGTGCTTTCAGAAAACCGGCCATGCACAATCACCTGATAACGTTTTTCCATTTTACGTTGTGCAAACAGTGTGGCAAGCTCTGTGGCTATACGTTTTTGGTGGGCAATAATCATCAGGCCAGTGGCCGCACGATCAAGGCGATGCACGACAAAAGCCGGACGCTGTGGTGTCAGGTTTTGTTCAACCCAACGCTGAACGGTGCAATGATCCCCCCATTTTGAACCTTGTGAAAGTAAACCATAAGACTTGTACCAGATACTGTATTCACCCTGGTCTGCAATGAGCTGCGGTGGTATGGGAACAGATGCCAGCACCTGTGCATCGTAATAAAGATGCAACTCATCACCCACCGCAAGTGCTTTGCTGGCGCGGCGTAACCTGCGTGGCTTACCGGTTTTTTTCTCTTCCAGCCAGACTGCGCCTTTTTGCATGACCTGTTTGATGTGTTGTTTGGACAGGCCAGTGGCCTCTGCCAACAGGCTTACGGCATTGCTAACGGCGTTGTCAACCGTGAGGTGAATTTCAAAAGGTGATGTAAGTTCAGGCATAGTAGTGACCACTTTAAAGCTTGCGCATATTGTAGCCGAAGTAAGGCACTACAACCCGCAAGATATCATACACAACAGATATTTCATGACCTTATTAGAATCCCTCTTCCATCCACAACTGTTGTTTGCCTTGGCGCTCTTTGCTGTTGTCTCAGTGCTCGTCGAAGTTGCTGCTTATAAATCACTGAACGCCATCGCTGATGTTGCACCTTCACACTGGCTGATGGAGCATCTCATCATCCCCGCAGCACGCGCACTGGCGCTGGTCAGTTTTATTTTGGTGGCTTATCCGGTGTTATTTGGCGTGGAATCGGCGCGGCCTGTTAGTGAGCTGCTGGCCGCCGGACAACTGCGCCTGAGCAATCTGGTCAATGTGACTTTTCTGTTGTCATTGCTGTTACCGTTAATTCCGGTATTCAGCCGCTGGCCAGCCTTTGTATTACCCATTCAAGGCATTGCGGCCGCTACCATGGTATTTCGCTGGTGGGCAGAAACCCAACCACAAGTAGACATTTATTTCTGGCCTGGCGCAACAACTGTGTTGAGCTTATTGATATTCGCCTTTGTGACCCATGAAATTGCCAAATGGCTTTCGCACCAATTGGGAAAAAAGGTTGATGGAATAATTGAGCGAGAAGATTCCGCGCGGTTAACTTACCGTACGGTGGTGATGATCATGCAGGTACCCGTCGTCTTGCTATATACACTGTCGCTGGGACAGCAGTTACACGGATAAAAATACCGATTCTGCTTGCCGGGTAGGCATCGCCCATCAATGGCGCCAACTCTACCAAACTACATAAGCCGTAATGCTGTCATCCACGCCGCCGCTGAACCTGCCACAAAAAACCCTGTCAAGCAGGCTCCCGCTTTCAGTTTGTAACGCTTGACCAGCTCGTGCTGGGGATACACAGACAACAAATAGGGACGGTTGTCGTATTGCGGCTTTTTCATAAGGTGCGTGGGTGGCTCCACACTGCGTTTCGATTGCTCACGACGCACTCGCTCATAAGCTGCCCTGCGCACGGCTTCCCATTCCTGCACATCAAGCTCTCCATCCCCATTGGCATCAAAATGTTTCAATAAGGCAGCCCGGTTCTTTTTCCAAAGCGCCAGCACTTCACGTACCTCGGCATCGGTATTAAAGGATTCTGCGCCACCTCCCACCGACATAAACATACCAATGGCGTACAAAGGCTCACCGGGATGCATGCGTTCTTCCGTGTAACGGTAACGTCCACCCAGCCGCCCCAAAAAACTGCCGCTTTTGTGCGAGTTACGCTGTGAGGGATAACTGGATTCATACCATACTTTTTTGGTTTTACAGGTGACTACGGCATCATCCGGGTCAATCACACAACGGCCTGTACTTCCCACCAATACAAACAATTCATCACTGGTGCCGGATGCCACGACATGGCTGTGCCGGTCGTTGATTTTTTCCACCTTGTAGCGATACCAAGTGCAGGGTGTGGTGGTGAGCGGCGCCACGATGGATTCTCCCTCCATAAGCTCACCGCGCCCGGCCAGCTCAACATAACCTTGTGCCGCAGAACGGATTTTCGAAGTCGGCGTGTCTTCAATAATGCGTGCCCGCCGGAAAAAAACGAAGGCGAAAACAAACCCCGCCACAGACACGACAATGCAAACAAGCAGGTACAAATAGAATTTACCCTGGGGGAGATTGAGCACCCAGGCTTGCAATGAATCAGCAGACATGAACTAAAAAATGATTCGCGCGAAGTTAGCTGAACAGCTCTTTGACATTAACGTCTTTGAGTTCTTCTTCGTCAAATTCCAACAATTCAGCAGGCTTGAAATTAAACTTGCTGGCAATGATGACATCCGGGAATTGCTCGATGCGTACATTATTGAGATTCACTGCTTCGTTATAAAATTCACGCCGATCGGCAATGGCATTTTCCAGCCCGGTGATGCGTGTCTGCAAATGCTGAAAAGATTGATCGGCTTTGAGATCCGGATAGGCTTCGGCTAAAGCAAACAGACCACCCAAGCCCATGCGCAACTGGGTTTCCGCCGCGCCGAGGGCGCCAATATTACCACTTTGCTGGGCACTGGCCACGGCGGAACGTGCCTTCATCACTTTTTCCATGGTTTCCTGCTCGTATCCCATGTATTGCTTGCAAACTTCAATAAGTTTCGGCAATTCATCATGGCGCTGTTTTAGCAATACATCGATATTCGCCCAGGACTTGCTGACATTATGCTTCAGCGACACCAGATTGTTGTAAATCATGATGGCGTATAGCACCACAGCAGCAATCAGGCCCAGGATAATGAAGGTTGAAATATCCACTACGACTCCTTTTTGGTTTCGACTGATTTATTCAGCTCAACTGAGGGTTCTTGTTAATATCGGCAACAAATGCGACGAATGAAGCGGTCGAGAGATCAACAGTGGAATCATTGCTTATGGCATTGAAAAGCGCAAGAAAACAACCTGGATTTGCCTGCAACGGGAATGGATGGTGCACATTTAAACCTTAAGGAATGTGCACCACGGGTATATTAGAGTGACAACACAAGCCTCAGGCCTTTATTTAAAATTTTTAGCCGCTATTCAGCCTTACTTTTTTTAAATTGGAGCGATATTCGCCATTAATTTCAATTGATCGCCATTTTCAATTGTACACCCTCGCTCTGCCGGGGAGATGAAATACGCGAACGCTGTACCCGTTTTTTCCGTTTTGTTGCGCGAAACAGCACGCCCCAGGCATTACCGGCTTCGGCAGCTTGGCGTAGGCAATCCAGCGTTTGCACGTCACCCTTTTCCAGCCAGGCCAATACAGCACCGCAGGTGCCCGAGCGCAGGGTCTGCTCCAGAACATTAAATCCGTTAGCCGCATCCGAATGCACCAGCAATACACGCGCCGGATCAATACCTGCTTTTTTTAATTCATCCACACTGGGTAAACAGGGCGGAGCCACCAGCACCAGCCAGCGCTGCTGGCAGAAGCTGGCCAGGGCCGGCAGCATTTGTTTCAGATTCTGCCGTAAATTGTGAGATTGCATTCCTGTACGACATTGTTCACCCTGACATGAAATACTGCGGATTTCAGTCAATACTCCGGCCGGCAGAATTTCTTCGGCCACCATATCCGGTTCATCTGCTTCCTGTTTTTTACTCACATCCGTCACCCGTACGTGGCTGACTGCCTGCCCATCGTGTGCCTGGCTTTTCCCTCTGCCCTTTTTATTGCCGGGTCTCAGGCACCCTGCGAACAAGCGGATACTCAGACGCCACATCGCCTGTACATAAATACCCAGCGAACCGTTGATCAAATTATGGCCAACGGCCCTGAGTCCGGAGTATTCCGCTGCCTGTTTCATTATTTCAGTTCTCCTCTGATCACCCCAACCGCCAAACCTTCAATGGTCAGGTCTTCGTCGCGCAGATCCACTTCGATGGGTTTGAAGCTGGGGTTTTCAGGTAATAGGCGCACTTTGTTGCCACGACGGCGAAAACGCTTTACGGTCACTTCATCGCCCAGGCGGGCGACGACAATCTGGCCGCTGCGCACATCCTGCGTGCGATGCACTGCCAGCAGGTCACCGCTGAGGATGCCGACATCACGCATGCTCATACCTTTTACCCGCAGCAAATAGTCTGCCGCCGGGTAAAAAATAGCGGCATCCATCTGATAGTGGTCCTCGATATTTTCCTCTGCCAGTATGGGATTCCCCGCAGCCACCTGCCCAATGACCGGCAGGCCGTGTTCTTTGTTGTCCACAATACGAATCCCGCGCGAGGAGCCGGCATACATTTCAATGGCACCTTTGTTCAACAGGGCCTTGAGGTGATCTTCCGCAGCATTGGCGGAGCGAAAACCCATGGCATCGGCAATTTCCACCCGGGTCGGTGGCATATTGTATTCTTCAATAAAATCACGGATCATATCCAGCACTTGTTGCTGGCGCTTGGTTAAACCTTTCATTTGACATTCCCCCGGAATATTTCTGTTATCAGCTGTCAATCCATACAGCTATCAATCACTTTTCTGTGATTATATACAGTAAATCACATTCTGCAAGCCCTGTCTTGCATAAAACGGTCAACTGCCTGCGGCGGGCGAGTGGCCTGCGGCTCCTTTCGGCAAGCCGGCAACCCGGAAAATAACAAGAGGAGCGATGCCCGCAATATCGCCAATATACCCATGTATGGCGTCAAATCAGACAATTGGCCCCACCAAAACCACTGATGGACACTAAATTTCGACAAACCATTAAAAATTGCATGACAGCCTCGCGCTACATCCGTTAGCATGTGAGGTATCAAAAATCCCCAGGAGCCTTGCCGGACTTCGGGTGGATCTGCCGCGAAAAGAGTCATTTCGGCCTGTTTTCCCGATCATTTTCGTTAAAACAGGCCTGATGTTCGTTTCAAACAACCAAAAAATGGCCTTCAAATGACTCTCTGCGCTACGATCACCGACGTTCAACATTCAGCAGATTCCTGAAATTAACGAGAAGAGGTGTAACATGTTCAGCGAAATATCACTCATGGCGTGGATGAGCGGAGCCATCTTGTTCGCCATCGGCGGCGGCGCAGGATTTTTTCTCGCCCGGCAAATAAAAGACAAGCATACTCTGGGACTGGAGAAGCAACTAGAAGTTACACAAAACCAGCTCAGTGAATATCAGGGCGAGGTCAACCGCCACTTTCTCAAAACATCCCTGTTGTTCAACAAACTTACTGATGACTACCGCGAAGTGTACGAACACCTGGCCACTGGCGCACAAAAACTCTGCAACGACAAGCCACTCCCGGCTGCGCTGGATTTACCGGAAACAAAAATCCTCCCCGCTGTGGCCGCCACGGGTGCCGGCGTTGCTGCCGCCAGCGCGACTGCTGATGAAGAACCGGATGCCGATGCCGCCGCCACACCCAGCGTTGCGGAACATGATGACGTGACACGTTCCGATGACGAAACCCTTGCGGCTACTGATGAAACCGGCACGACAACCACCGAAACAGCCTCTGCTGAAACCGCCGCTCAACCAGCGGACGCTGTAACAGAAGCGGCAGAACACCAGACCGGACAAACATCTGCGGAATCTGTAGCCACGGACCCGGCGGAAACAACAGACCCCGCGGAAACAAAGGCGGCGCTTGCAACAGAAACCGCTGACGATACTCCGGCCATCACGGAAGCGGAACTAAAAACACTGGAGGAAGCCAGCGAACAGGAGAAGAGCGACGAAAATATCCCCCTGGGCGCAGAATCCGTTCCCAGCACAGAACTGGAGCATCATAAAACCCACCCGTCCATTCACTGAATTCTATCTGAGCCCCCAAGGGGGCTCATAGCGTCAACCGCAAAAACCAGCAGGGCGCGCTCAGCACAAAAAAACAGGGCATAAACAAAGCAAAAGCGCAGCCACCCCCCTTTCTGCAACCGTCGTAAAAACAATTTGTTACCTGCTTTTTCGGGTAACACTCCCACTCAATATTTTCACCCGTTTGCCGATCAGACAATAAATCTTCTGACGGATCAACGAGACATGAACCCCCTCAGGTATCGCCTGCCGCAGCAACGGCAAAACAACATCAATGCACTACAACCCCAGCCCAGTGCGCTGGCAGCATGGATTGCGGCACAACCAACCATCAATTTACAATCCACGGCATCTTTGGCATTCAGGCTTTTGCAGAGTTACAACCGCTGCAAAATGCCCGCGGCAATGCGGCTTAACGCAATGATTACATTGCAACCAGTGATCAACAGCATCATTGAGCAGCTGCGCAGCCATTACCAAAATGAACCCCTGCCTCTACGCAAAAATGCCCGCACACATGCAAATATGGCGGCCCGGTTTCTGGATGAAGCGGCCTTTGCCTACAAAACAACGGTTGCCGATGCGGTCATCGACGCCGAAAATAACGAGATGAGCATCAATCTGTTTATTGCGTCTCTGCGGCTCACCATCGACCATCTGGGTTATCAATTGCTGGAATGCTATTCCCAGTTTTCGCCGCCAGTGAACGGTTTATGGGGTGAAATACACCGCACATACCAGCTGGCGGAACGCAATGGTCTGCATACCCGCGTGCTCACCGAAAACGGGAACGAGGCGAATGCTCCCGCAGGGAACCACAAAGAAAGCACTCCGGGCTATGCCAAAACCCCCTTCATGACAGTGCAACACGGCTATCTTCGCCTGGTGTTGCTGGCACTGGCTACGCCCAATCATCTGATGCCGGGACAGGCGACGCAAATCTACACATGCCTGGAAAAGTGGACGGCCGGTTGCCGCCTGTTCAGCAAAAAAATCACTGAGGCGAAAACCGGTGACATCGTTATTGACCTGGCTGGCGAACGCCCTCCCGCAGTAGCGACCGGGTATGCGCGTTTTCGCCCCGTGGATGGCCGCTTTCTGGACATCAGCAAATTACAGGAAAAACTCGATGAAATCAGCGCCAGTGTGGATGAACAGCACCAGGCCAAACATGTGCCATTGACCATCGTCGAACGTCTGCGACGCGATCTGCTCACCCGTCTGCGCAAAGCCTGGCAGGGGCGCGCAGAACGTGCTTACCTGCGCGAAGAAGACATGAACACCCATATGTTGTTATGTATGGGGTTGGATATGTGTCATCACTTCATCAGTAACGAAAGCAACTTTCATCCCGAGCAGGATGAAATTCAGTACCATCGCCCACAGGAGGCCAGCAGTGGCCTTACACTGGCGCCGGCAGATGCGTTGACGCTGGAATCCCCCGGCAGCACCAACCAACAGGGACGGGACATCACCCGGGTTTCCCGCTTCACCGAAGGCGTCGATGTGTGGGATGCCATCCATGAAACGGAAATTCACGCCCGCGAAAAACGCGAAGCGGCCATGGCGCACTTTCGTGCCGAGCCTTGGTTACGCCTCAACCACAGTGCTGCCGGCCTGGCATTGCGTCGCCTGCCAAAAACCCAATCCCGCACACGTGTCGGCGCAGTGGTGGCCTTTCGCAACACTAACGATGAACCCTGGACCGTCGGTGTGCTACGCTGGCTACAGGATACACCGGGCAAAACCTTCGACATCGGCATCATGACCCTGTCCACACACAACACCCCCGTGGCTGTACGGGCCATTGGTGGTGCAGGTGCTGGTGGGGAATATTTTCGCAGCCTGCTCATTCAGCCGGCTTTTCTGGAAAAACAAAATGTAATGGAATTTGCCCTGCTGGTGCCAGCCAGTATTTATGACGTTGGCACTCAGCTGGTACTCAACCGCCAAACTGAGCTAGAGTATGTGCGCCTGACGCGCATGATCGACACCAGCAGCTCCTTTTCACTGTTTGAATTCAAACATATTGAAGCACCACCGGCGGAGCAGGCCAGGATCAGCAAACTCAGTCAATCATCATAACCATTGACAAAACAACACACGACTACAAACCGCCATCATGTTTACCCAGTGTCCCCGATGTGACGCCATCTTTCAGCTTTCCGCCAGCCAACTCAGAGCGGCCAACGGCGACGTGCGCTGCGGACAGTGCCTGTCTGTATTTAATGCGCTGGACCATCTCAGCGAAGAGTTACCGCAAACAGCAGACCCGGCATATACCGGCAACGAACACCACGACTGGTCTGAAAAAACACCGCACAGTGAACCAGACACAACAGATGAATTTGTCACCTGGCAAACAGACGCCGAGGCCGACGACAGCATTGACATCTTCAGCGACATCATCAACGAAGCAAATAGCCATGATGTTCCCATGGAGGAAATTGACCGTTTTGAGGAATTTCTAACAACAAGTGCGTTACCCGCTGAAGACACATCGACAGCCAACGACGTGCTCCCGGCTGAAAGTTCGCCGTTGACTGACAGCGCCTTGGTTACGGAAGAGTCCCCACTCACCGCCTTGACTGACACAGACTTGGCTGACACTTTTTCCGCCAATACGGACAAAGTACCGGTGTCCACTGGTGAAACAAACTTCGGCGACATCGACACCGCCACCGCAGCCCTGGATACTGACATCCTCATCAATGATGACGAGTTTGCTGAATTTGCTGTTTACATGGACAAGCCGGATGACAAGCCCCGGCATACTGGCAAAACGGATACCGATGATGACCCGCTCATGATCGAAACCGCCGACCCTGACCCCGATACATCAACAGCAACCGATACCGGCACACCAGACGCCATAGCCGAACAACAGCCTGACACCGGCACTGTCTATGCAGCCGCCCCCGAAAACGACTGGCCAGCAGAAACCGCACATAAACCGGAAGAACAACCCACGTCTGCACACGAAACCCAGGACATCAATATTCCCAGCCTCATCCTGGACGACCTGCATGCTGCCAAAGCCGAGCAACTGCGTCCATCCAGTACCCCGTGGATAATTGGCAGCCTGTTGCTGATGTTCACCCTGGTGTCACAAGTGATATATCACTCACGCGACGAGCTGGCCAAAGACGCCGCCCTGCGCCCCTGGCTGATACAAATGTGCGCGGTACTGAATTGCACACTGAGCCAGCCCTACGACATCAAGCAGATTGAAATCATCGGTCGTGATGTACGCTCCCATCCTTCAGCCGACAATGCGCTCATTGTCAGCACCACCCTGATTAACACCGCCACCTTTGCGCAACCTTTCCCTTTATTGACCATGGTATTTTCAGACATCAACGGTAAAAAAATTGCCCAGCGACGTTTCACGCCCCGTGAATACCTGAGTAATACGGTTGATCTGAACACCGGCATGACACCTGACATGCCGATACGTATCGACCTGGAGCTGGTGGACCCGGGCAAGGCTGCGGTGAATTACGAGTTTCATGCCGAAATTGATCCACGTCAGACACGCCCTCTCACATGAAGACAATCCGTACCGGACAAATAATTTTCGGTAAACACTGAGGTTCAAGGGCAATACACATGAAAAAACTTCAGCAACATCTTTTTTCTCATTCGGGTTAAGAGTAATATTATCCTTCCGTTTTCCCGGCAAAGTATGTGTCTCTGTTTTTCCCCTGGCGTGTTTGGCAGTTACGCCAGAGCGCTCTTAACCAGGAGAAATAACCCAAGTAAAAAACTCAAGCAAAACCCATGCAAATCGGCCCTTACACACTTTCCAACCAACTTATCCTTGCACCCATGGCAGGCGTCACCGACCGCCCTTTCCGGCAGTTGTGCAAAAAACTGGGCGCGGGCATGGCAGTATCGGAAATGGTGTCCTCCAACTCCCTGTTATGGGGTTCGGAAAAAACCAGACGCCGCGCCAATCATGACGGTGAAACCGATCCACGCTCGGTACAGATTATGGGTGCTGATCCGCAGATGATGGCCGAAGCCGCACGTTACAATGCGGACAACGGCGCACAGATTATTGACATCAACATGGGTTGTCCGGCCAAAAAGGTCTGTAATGTGGCCGCCGGTTCAGCGCTGTTGCAAAACGAAACACGGGTGGGTGATATCCTCGACGCCGTCGTTGACGCAGTATCTGTCCCCGTCACCCTGAAAATCCGTACCGGTTGGGATACCCATAACCGCAACGGAGTCCGCATTGCCCGCATCGCCGAAAGCGCGGGCATCCAGTCCCTGGCCGTGCATGGACGTACCCGTGCCTGCGCCTATAAAGGGGAAGCAGAGTACGACACCATTGCTGCCATCAAGGCAGCGATAAACATCCCAGTGGTGGCCAATGGCGACATCAGTACGCCGGAAAAGGCAAAACGGGTGCTGGAATACACCCAGGCAGATGCCGTCATGATCGGTCGAGCGGCCCAGGGACGCCCCTGGATTTTCCGTGAGATCGACCACTATTTAAAAACCGGAGAAAAACTGCCAGAGCCCTCGCTTAAAGAGGTGCGCGACATTCTGCTCGAACACCTGCAAAATCTTTATGCGTTTTACGGGGAGTACACAGGAGTGCGCATGGCGCGCAAACACATCTCCTGGTACAGCAAAGGGCAACGGCACGGCGGAGCATTCCGCCAGGCGGTCAATCAGGTGGAGACCGTCGTAGAACAATTACAAATAACAAAAGATTTTTTTGATACCTTGTTGGTTCGGGAGGAACTAGCCGCATGACAATACATTTTCAGAACACTGAGTCCATGGTCGAAGTTGCCGCAGATCATCTGGAAGATGACGCACAAAACGCACCTCTGAGCGACCACATCAAATCCATGCTGGAAGGTTATTTCAACGACCTTGACGGGCATCCGCCCGCAGACCTGTACCAGATGGTACTACAGGAAATCGAACAGCCTCTGCTGGAAAGCGTGTTGCATTATACACGCGGCAACCAAAGCAAAGCTGCGATTGTACTGGGGCTTAACCGCGGCACATTGCGCAAAAAGCTCAAGCAGTACGACCTGAACTAGATTTTAACAACACCGCGACACCGGGGCCCTTTGTGGCCCCTTTGTTATTTATGAAATACCCTTTGGCGCTGTTTTTTCATCGACAACGCCCCGGGAAAGCAACACAGGTTCAATCATGACAGTCATCAAACGCGCCCTCATCAGCGTCTCGGATAAAACCGGTATCATCGACTTTGCCCGCGCCCTGCGCGAGCTTGGTGTGGAAATTCTCAGCACTGGCGGTACCGCCAAACTGCTCGCCGATAACGACGTGGATGTTGTCGAGGTCTCCGACTACACCGGCTTCCCGGAAATGATGGATGGCCGGGTAAAAACCCTGCACCCAAAAATTCACGGTGGCCTGCTGGGGCGGCGCGGCATAGATGATGCGGTAATGGCCGATAACGGTATTGCCCCCATCGACCTGGTGGCAGTCAACCTCTACCCCTTTGAAGAAACCGTGGCTCGCCCCGACTGTAACCTGCCTGCCGCCATCGAAAACATCGACATCGGTGGTCCCACCATGTTGCGTGCTGCGGCAAAAAACCATAACGCAGTCACCGTGCTGGTGGATGCCAAAGACTACACCCGTGTCATCAATGAGATGAAAAACAACAAAGGCATCGTAAGCGCTACCACCCGTTTTGATCTCGCCACCAAAACTTTCGAACACACCGCTGCTTACGATGGCGCCATTGCCAACTATCTGGGCGCAACACAACTGGACTGTAGCAAATCCGACTTTCCCCGCACATACAACAGCCAGTTCCGCAAAGCGCAGGAAATGCGCTATGGCGAAAACCCGCATCAAAAAGCGGCCTTTTATGTGGAAGCCAGCCCAGCCGAAGCCTCCATCTCCACTGCCGTGCAATTACAGGGTAAAGAACTGTCCTTCAATAACATCGCCGATACAGATTCTGCGCTGGAATGCGTCAAACAGTTTGCCGGGACCGCCTGTGTCATCGTCAAACATGCCAACCCCTGTGGGGTCGCCACGGCCCATAGCCAACTCGATGCCTACAATCAGGCCTACAGCACCGATCCCACCTCGGCCTTCGGCGGCATCATCGCCTTTAACCGGCCATTGAATGCTGAAACAGCTGAAGCCATCGTCAATCGTCAGTTTGTCGAGGTCATCATTGCTCCCGGTATTAACGACGACGCCAAGCCCATCCTGGCACAAAAGAAAAATGTGCGGGTACTGGAATGCGGCGAATGGGGTGATGAACGTACACCAGGACTGGATTATAAACGGGTCAACGGCGGCCTGCTGGTGCAAGACCGTGATTTAGGCATGATCCGCGCTGACCAACTAAAAGTAGTCACTCAGCGTGCGCCCGACGAGCAGGAGATGCGTGACCTGTTATTTACCTGGCAGGTGGCCAAATTTGTTAAGTCCAACGCCATTGTATACGGTAAAAACGGCACAACCATCGGCATCGGCGCCGGGCAAATGAGTCGCGTATACAGCGCACGTATTGCCGCCATCAAAGCCGCCGATGCAGAGCTGGTGGTAAAAGGCTCGGTAATGGCCAGCGACGCCTTTTTTCCCTTTCGGGATGGCCTGGACAGCGCCGCCGAAGTAGGCATCCGCGCCGTAATTCAGCCCGGTGGCTCCATGCGTGATGACGAAGTCATCGCCGCTGCCGACGAGCATGGCATCGCCATGGTGTTTACCGGCATGCGGCATTTCCGGCATTAAGCAACCATCAGGGATGGCAGGCAGGTGTATGTGCAGATATACCCGTAACATTTAGGACTCAGGTCTGATTGCACATCCTGTTTGTTCCACAGCCGCATTAAAACGCCTTGCAGCAAACCGATTTATTGCGCGTCTTTACGCCTTACCGCGAAGAAAATATGACGCGCACCTATAACCTAACTCCCAAACGCCACGGGTATATCACCGGTATTTTGTCCAATTTGTCACAGCCTACCCACCACAAATCCAGTACACTGCAACAATGTTTCGCTGAAAAATGGTCAAATACAATGACAAAACCTTCCCGCTACCCCCGGCGAAAGAAGCCCGGCAACACAAACCTGTCTCATAAAGTGGTTCTGTTTCTCCTGCTGACAGGGTTATTGTTCACAGGGTTTTCAATTTCAGCACAGGCCGGGCTTGCCGGCAGCACCACGCCACGCATTGTCGGCGGCAAAAATGCAGACCCCAATGAGTATCCCTGGGCAGCTGCCCTGTTGTTCGCCAACATCAATGACGGCTTTAACGCCCAGTTTTGTGGCGGCACACTCATTGCCAGTCGCTGGATACTCACAGCCGCTCACTGCGTCAATGACATTTCTTCAACCAGCGAAGTCGAAATAGCCATTGGCATCAACGATTTAGACAACATCAGCAACGCCGACCGAAAAACCGTCAGTAACATTTTCGTACATCCGGCTTACAATACCATTTCACTAGACAATGATATCGCCCTGCTACAACTGACAACACCGTCGAACAACGCCGTGCTGGCCATTGCCGACAATACCCTCACCGATAACATCACCACCGGTGAACTAATGACGATCATTGGCTGGGGAGACACCAGCGCCGACGTCCAGACACCCGCCTTCCCTACCCTGTTACAGGAAGCACAGATTCCACGATTTGATTTTGACGCATGTAATGCCATTTACGATAATCTGCTGACCAGTAATATGATTTGCGCGGGTTTTGCTGCTGGTGGAAAAGACACCTGCCAGGGCGACAGCGGTGGCCCCATACTGTACGTCGACACAAATGACGGCACTTATTACCAAACCGGCGTCACCAGTTTTGGTAATGGCTGCGCAGCAGCAAACAATCCCGGTGTTTACACTCGTGCAGCCAATTATACTGAGTGGATAAACGACACCACATCCATCGCCCTGACCGGTCAACGTCAACTCAACTACCACGCAATCGGTCGCAGTACGTCCACAACGCTGACCCTGAACAACTATTCCGGTGCAGATATCACCGTCACTGCGATCAATCTCAGCAATCCTGCAAACTTTGCCCTGCTCTCCCAAAACTGTATGGATACAACCATCGTCAACAACGGCAATTGCTCGATCACTCTGCAATTTCAACCTGCCAGTGCCGGCACACATATGGCCGCTCTCGACATCGACTTTGGCACTGGCAACCCCTCAATCAATACCACAATAAGCGGCACCGGACTGGCC
>DROS01000001.1 GCA_011321815.1 Gammaproteobacteria bacterium | reverse complement strand
TGCTGATTGGACTGGTGCTGTTTCACATGATTGCACTGCACTCAGTGGGCTCGAACAATCCGGATGGCATCGAAATCAAAAAGCAGAAAGATGAAAACGGCGTTCCTTTGGATGGAATCCCTTTTCATCCATATTACACAGTGAAGGACATGGTAGGTGTGGTGGTGTTTTTGATAATTTTTTCTGCGGTGATTTTTTATGCCCCGGAAATGGGGGGCTGGTTTCTGGAAAAGGATAATTTTGTGCCGGCTGATCCACTTAAAACACCAGAGCATATTGCACCCCTGTGGTATTTCACGCCTTTTTACGCCATTTTGCGCGCCGTGCCGGACAAATTTCTGGGAGTCGTGGCCATGGGGGCATCTATCGTCATGTTGTTTTTGCTGCCCTGGCTGGATCGCAGTCCGGTTAAATCTGTGCGTTACCGTGGCCCCTGGTTTAAGCTGGCATTGAGCACATTTGTTATCAGTTTTATTGGCTTGGCTTATTTGGGTACGGTGGCTGCATCACCACTGGCGACATTGTTCTCACGTATTTTCAGTGTTTTATATTTTGCCTTTTTTCTGTTGATGCCGATTTACAGCAAACTGGATAAAACCAAGCCGTTGCCTGCAAGGGTAACGGAAAAGTGAAGCCATTATTTTTTGTTATGTTTTCACTGTTCACCAGCCTGCTTTCGATGGGGGTTGTAGCGGGTGGCAATGGTGTGGTGCTGGATACAGCCGATATCCAGCTGGATGACCGCGAAGCCATTCAGCGTGGCGCAAAACTGTTTGTGAATTATTGTCTCAATTGTCACTCGGCCAGCTTGATGCGTTACAGCCGTATTGCCCGGGATCTGGGCATGAGTGATGAGGAAATCAGTCGCCAGCTCATTACCACTGGCGCCAAAGTGGGTGAAACCATGGAAGTGGTCATTTTGGAGGAAGATGCTAAACGCTGGTTTGGCATGGCGGTGCCGGATTTATCGGTGATTGCCCGCGCCCGTGGTGTTGACTGGTTATACACTTATTTACGCTCGTTTTACCGGGATGAATCCCGGCCCTGGGGTGTTAATAACAGCGTATTTAAAGATGTGGGTATGCCGCATGTGTTGTGGGAATTGCAGGGATTACAGGCGCCGGTTATGGAAAGCCACACCGATGCACAAGGCAACACGTCAGAGGTTATCCGCGGTTTTACACTTATCGAAAAAGGCGCGCTGAATACCGCCGAATATGATGCCGCCGTGCGTGACCTGGTCACCTTTCTTGCTTATTTGGGTGAGCCCAGCAAATTGCAGCGTCTGGCTTTGGGTAAATGGGTGTTGCTGTTTCTTGTGGGACTTCTGGTATTGACCTTTCTGTTGAAAAAAGAATATTGGCGGGACATTCACTGAATTGCTGCGCACCGGTCTGCTTTTGCTGTTTGCCTGAAAACAGTAAATTGGCAAATTCGACCTGTTGACTTAAAACATGAACCCCAGTTAAATCATCACCTTGCAGGCTATTTCAGGGGTTTCCCGATTATTCGGGTATAATCCCCCTTCTTTCAAGAACTCATTTCCTTAGACAGTGGCAGTTGGAGAAACAACAATGGCAGTCGTGGCCAATAGAAAATCCATAATGAACCTTTTTACCGGTGTTGATGATTTGTTCAGTCATCGTGTACGCATTGTTTTGGCCGAAAAAGGTATCAATTTTGAAAGTGTCGATGTGGACCCTGCGCACCCGCCCGAAGACCTGATGGAACTGAATCCTTATGGCAGAGTGCCCACCTTGGTGGATCGTGATCTGGTGCTTTATGATGCGCAGGTCATTATGGAATACTTGGATGAACGTTTCCCACACCCACCGTTGATGCCGGTAGACCCTGTTTCCCGTGCGCAAAGCCGTATGACCCTGTGCCGCATTCAGCAGGACTGGGACGGCTTGATGGGGCGTCTGCAAAAAAGCCGTGACAAAGCAAAGGTCGCTAAAGAATTGTGCGACAGCTTAACCGTGATTGCTCCGATTTTTGAGCAGAAGCCGTTTTTCATGAGCGATGAACTGTCATTGCTGGATTGTGCTGTGGCGCCTATTTTTTGGCGTCTGCCAGCTTATGGTATTAAATTGGCTGCTGTGGCCAAGCCACTGGAAGACTATACGCAACGTTTGTTTGAACTCGAATCCTTTCAGGCCAGTCTCAGTGAAAAAGAGCGGGAAATGCGCGAGGGCTGATACAATGCTCAATAGTTTTTGTTGTGTGCGGGATGTGTGAAAGATGAATTCCAGTCGCCCTTATTTGATGCGCGCTGTTTATGAATGGATTGTTGACAACGGCATGACGCCGTATTTGCTGGTGAACGCCGAGCATCCCCATGTGGTCGTGCCGGTGGAGCATGTCAACAACGGTAAGATTATTCTCAACGTTGCACCTGCGGCGGTGCAGAATCTCGACATGGCCGGTGAAGAAGTCAGTTTCAGTGCCCGTTTCAGCGGAAAACCCATGCATGTCAGCGTGCCTGTTTCGGCTGTGCTGGCCATTTACGCACGTGAAAATGGGCGTGGCATGGTCTTCAGTGACGACGAGAACGACCCTGATGAGCCGAACAAAGAAAAAACCAAGCCGCCCAGTGGGCCACAATTGCGTGTGGTGAAGTAGACGCAGTAATGGTCAGACTGCTTTGGGTTTGAACAGGCCGCCCAGCACAAGTCCCAGGACCCCACCGTAAAAATGCGCATCGACGATAACCGCGCCACCGGCAGCAGCCTCGGACCCTGGCAGAGCCCCGGCCGTCTGCTCCCATGCCAGTTTTGCGGCAATCAGGATCAGCAACACCCAGGCACTTTTGTCACCGCTACGAATATCCGCTATTGTCCCGGCGGTCAGCATGCCGTGCAGTACGCCTGACAGGCCCACATACCAGGCCAATGTCGGGTTAAAAATGAGCAGGCCGAGACTAATGCCCAGCATCAGTATGGTGATAATGGCAGACCATTGCCGATTATCAAATCGTTGGCCGACCAGTGCCCAGATCAACGCCAGCCCGGCGATGTTCAGCCCTGTGTGTGACCAGCCCAGGTGCACCAAGTGGCCGGTAAACAGCCGCCAGAGCTGGCCTTCGTGCAGCAGAGCCACGCGATCAAAGCGCAAAATGACTGTCAGCTCGGAACCTCCCAGTGCAAATAGCGTCACACACAAGGTCAAGACCAGTGGTAGCAAGCTATGAGCGCGAAGTTGTGATAGCGTCACGGAATTCACGCGGTTTCAGCCGCATAACCTTTTGTTGGCGTACTAATGTTAGTATTCGTCTCATTGGGAAGCATCATTATAAAGGTCAGTGTAAAGAATGGAGACAAACGTGAAAACCCATAAGTTTGCGCCGGAGCGACAATCCGGATTCACCCTTATTGAAGTGATGGTGGTCGTGGTCATCCTCGGCATCCTTGCGGCCATTGTTGTGCCGCGAGTCATGGACCGCCCCGATGCGGCGCGCATCACCAAGGCCCGGGCAGACATCCGTGCCCTGGAAAGTGCGCTGAACCTCTACAAGCTTGATAACTTTGGTTATCCCAATACTGATCAGGGTTTGCAGGCATTGGTCAGCAAGCCCAGCGGCGCACCTGAGCCCCGCAACTGGAAACAGTACATGGACCGCCTGCCCAAAGACCCCTGGGGGAATGACTATCAGTATCTTTCGCCGGGAGTGCAAGGCACGATTGATGTTTTTTCACTGGGGGCCGATGGTCAGCCCGGTGGTGAGGATGCCAACGCCGATGTGGGTAACTGGGATCTGCAATAGGGTTTCCTGACCATCGCCCTCGTCGCCGGATGAGGCAGCTTATGATTTCGTTTCCCATACCGTCAAAACATCCTGGTGGAAAAACACAGGCCGGCTTTACCTTGCTTGAGCTGTTGGCGGTGATTCTGATTATTGGCATCATCATCAGTCTTGCCAGCTTCTCCATTGGCCAGAATGCCAGCCGTATTGTGCAGGACGAGGCAGAGCGCCTGCACGGTCTGATCCGGCTGGCCGGTGAAGAGGCTGTGTTGCAGGGGCGTGAACTGGTCCTGGAGTTTGACTATGACCGTTACCGGTTTCTGGAGCAAGGCAAAGAAGGCTGGTTGCCGGTGGAGGGTGATAAAATGCTGCGCGAGCGGGCGTTGCCCGAGGCCGTTGAGCTTGAACTGCTGCTGGAAGGTGGAGAAACCAGTTTTGAAGACAAAGAAAACCTGCCGCGTATCTTTATTCTTTCCAGTGGTGAACTCACGCCGTTCGATATCACCCTAAAAGCAGACGAGGGCGAAGAATATTTACTGCAAGGTTTGATTAACGGCAAGCTGGTTCTGACCCGGACAGAAGACGACGATGAAAGCTACTAGGCCTTTTTCAGCCCCGTCACTGGCGGATTCTGGTTTGCGCCGGAAGACCGGCAAGAAGACTGTTCATGGCTTTCCCGGGTATTGCCAGGGTTTTACCCTGTTGGAAGTGATTGTTGCGCTGGCTGTTATCGCCTTCTCGCTTGCTGCTGCCGCCAGCGCTGTCTCCAACAGTGCCCGCAATGCCTCGGGGCTGCAACAACGCACCTACGCCCATTGGGTGGCGATGAATAAAATGACCGAATTGCACGTCAGTAAAAAATGGCCGTCTCTGCGCACCACCAAAGGCAGTACACTGATGGCGCGCCACGAGTGGTTTTGGTCGGTGCGGGTGAGTAAAACGCCAAACCAGAACATTCGCCGCGTGGATGTGCGTGTGCGCCCGGACGAAAATGATGAGGCGCCACTGGTAACCCTGACCGGATTTGTAAATCAGCCATGAACACAGCTGGCAAGAGACAATCTGGTTTCACTCTGTTGGAATTATTGGTGGCGCTGGGTATTTTTGCGTTATTGGCGGCGATGGCTTATAGCGGCCTCACCAGTGTGATGGCCGCCCGGAAGATGACGACAGAGCATGCCGAGCGTCTCAGTCAGTTGCAGATGGCCTTTTTATGGTTAGGCCGCGATATTGAACAGGCGATCAATCGCCCGATTCGTAATGAATATGGCGAAGTGAGACCCGCGATGCTGGGAGTGGAAACCGGACGTTATCAGCTGGAATTGACCCACACAGGCTGGCGCAATCCGGCTGGGCGTGCGCGCAGCAATTTACAGCGGGTGGCCTACGGGCTGCGCGATGGAAATTTGCTGCGTATCTACTGGAATGTGCTGGACCGTGCGCAGGACAGCGCACCATTGGAAAGCGTGTTGCTGGAAGGTGTTGACAAGCTGGAGCTGCGTTTTCTCAACGACAGAAATCAGTGGCAGAACTCCTGGCCCAGCAGCCAGCTGGGTGGGGTCGCCAGCGTCACACCGCCACGTGCGGTGGAAGTGACGCTGGAAACCAAGGCCGAAGGCCGTATCACCCGCCTGTTTCGGGTACCTGGTTGATGACGTTGGTGAGTTATAAATACAAACAACAGGGCGTGGCCCTGATTACGGCGCTGTTGATTGCGGCGCTGGTCACCGTGGCCGCTGTGGCCATGGCTTCGCATCAACAGCTGGATATGCGCCGTACCGGTAACATGCTGGAGGCGGATCAGGCCTACATGTACGCGCTTGCTGCGGAAACCTGGGTGATTCAGATGTTGAAAGAGGATCAGCAAAAAACCCAGATTGATACCTTGATTGAGGACTGGGCGATGAAGCTGCCACCCATTCCCGTCGAAGGTGGCGCTATCACTGGCAGCGTTGAAGACCTGCAAGGCCGGTTTAATCTTAACAATCTTGTTGATACCAGTGCGGGTGAAAATTCTGAGAGCAATGGTAAACCGGACCAGGCCCAAATCAAGGCATTTCGGTCGCTGCTTACACAGGTCAGCCTTGTGAAAGAAAAGGTGCAGCTTTCCCCCTTTGTTGCCAATCGGGTGGCTGACTGGATTGATCCCGACCTCAATGCTTTGGCTGATGGTGCCGAAGATCTGTTATACCTGGGGCTGGATGTACCGTATCGGACGGCTAACCGCCGGATGATCAGTCCCAGTGAACTGGCGTCTGTGGCCGGGCTTACACTGCGTGATGTGTCTGCCTTGTTACCGTTAGTGACGGCTTTGCCCGAAAGCACAGCGATTAATGTGAATACGGCGCCGGAGATGGTATTGCTGAGTCTGCATGAGGATATCACCCCGCGCATTGCCGCCGAACTGGCGGCGATGCGTGTGAATACGGCCTTCGAGACAGCGGATGAATTTGTGAAAAAACTAAAGGATGATTACGACGTTACCCTGGACAAAAAACTGGTCAGCGTCAGCAGCAAGTATTTTCTGGTGACCAGTGACGCTACTATTGGTCGTACGACAGTACGCATGTACAGTGTGCTGGAAAGAAAGGACAATGGCGTTAATGTGGTGAGCCGGGGTATTGGCTCATATTGAAAATGGACGGCTCAAAACAGATGAAACATAAAATCGTGGAATACAATCGTGCGTAAACAGCTCTTCATTCAACTCTCTGCACCGCAGGCGGGACAGGTCACCGGGGGCGCTGAAGCTGCTGTGTTGCCTGCCAGTTGGGTGTTGCAGGATGATCAGCGCCCAACTGGCGCACTGTTTCATGGTAATTTGCAAGAGGCCGCTGCGCAGGCCGCAGGGGCGCGGGTCAGTGTGCTGGTGCCTGGTGTCGATGTCGTGCTGGCGCAAGTTGAGCTGCCTGCAATGAAGGCGCAACGCCTGGCCAGGGCCGTGCCTTTTGCATTGGAAGAGCAACTGGCCGGGGATGTGGATGACTTGCATGTGGCCATCGGCCAGCGTGATACACAGGGCCGGGTGGCCAATGCCGTCGTCTCGCGCCAGCGATTGGATGGCTGGCTGGAACAGCTCAAGGCCGTTGGTTTGCAGGCCGATGTGATGACCCCCGAAATGTTTGGCCTTCAATGGGATGCGGAGGATGTGCCTGGACGAAGCCACTGGTCCATGCTTATTGACGGACAGGCTTGTCTGTTGCGCACAGGCGCACAAACCGGGCTGGCCTTTGAGGTCGACAGTTTGCGGCCGGTGTTGCAGGCCTGCGTTGATGACGCGGGTGACACACCGCCAACGAGTTTGCAGTTAACGGTTTGCGGAGATGGTGCCTTTGCCGGTTCTGATGAATATCATCTGCTGTCTGCATTGTGTGCGGAGCAGGGTATGGATTTATCGTTAGATACAAAAAATGAAGCGCGCAGTGTAATGCTGGCGCAGGGCTTTGATGAACAACGTGCTATTAACCTGTTGCAGGGTGAGTACAGCCGCAAGCAACAGCTGGAAAAATTACTACGTCCATGGCGTCCGGCATTGATAATTGGCGGGCTGTGGCTGTTGCTTCAGATGGGTGTGTTTGTGGCTGAGTACAGCCAGTTGTCAGCGCAGAATGACGAATTGAAAGAACAGATCGAAACGGTGTACCGCGAAGCTTTTCCGGAATCGCGCAATATCGTCAATCCCAAAGTGCAAATGCAGCGGGGTCTGGAAAAATTGCGGGGTGGTGGTGGTCAAAATGACGGCTTGCTGGCATTGCTGACACAAGCCGGTGCGGTGCTGAAAGATACTCAGGGGGCATCATTGCGCACCCTGCGTTTTAAAGGCGGCAAACTGGACGTGGATGTGAAGATGCCGGACCTGCAAAGCCTGGATAAACTCAAGCAGCGTTTGAGTAACGAGGCCAAGCTCAAGGTTGAAATTGTTTCTGCCTCGTCGCGTGATGGTAAAGTGGAAAGCCGACTGTCATTGCAGGCGGCAGGAGGTGGCAAATGAAAACCTGGTTTAACGGTCTCGAAGCCAATGAGCGCCGTATGCTGATTGTGGGTGGCGGACTATTGCTGGTTATGTTGTTGTATATAGGCATTTGGGAACCGCTGACCAACAAAGTTGAAACGTTGCGGATCAGCACCGCCGAACAGACTGCCCTATTGACCTGGATGCGCAGTGCAGCGCAGGAGGTCAAAAAGTTACGTGGTCGCGACAGTCAGCAGGCCAAACCCGCCAGCGGTCAATCGTTATTGACCCTGGTGGATCGTACGGCCAAATCCGGCCGTCTGGGTACGGCTCTCAAGCGTGTGCAGCCCGATGGTGATGAAAAGGTGGGCGTGTGGCTGGAGTCAGCGAATTTTGATGACCTGGTGCGCTGGCTTGCGACATTGGAAACCCGCCACGACGTGCGTGTGGTGAGCAGCGTGTTTCAGGCGCTGGAGACCGCCGGGCGTGTGGATGCACGTTTGGTTTTTACAACGGGTGTCTGAAATCGTTTTCCGACAACCGTTTTCCACCCAATATTTGACTCTGAGTACGACATTCCGGTTATGAAATTTATTTCCCGTTTTCAATATTTGCCACTGTTGGCATTCGGCTTGCTGGCCTATCTTGTGGCGTTGGTGATCAGTTTTCCTGCTGAGCGTGCCTATTCACACTGGCAGGCCAGTGAAAATGCTTCCGCTGATATCGCCCTGGCCGGTATCAGCGGCAGTGTTTGGTCCGGCAGAGCTGCAATGGCGCTGGTTCAGGGGCAGTCACTGGAAAAAGTGGAATGGTCTCTGCGGCCCTGGGCGTTGTTATTTGGTCAGGTGGGCCTGAATTGGCGTTTTCAATTACCGCCTGGAAATGAAAAAGAAGGGCAGGGTGGCTACGGGCAGGGCAATACTGCACTGGGGCTGGATGGCAGCGTGGCCTTTGCAACACTGGAAGCGCGTCTGCCGGCAGGAATGATTGCCCGCATGGCCAAAGCCAGCGCCTTGCGCCCCACTGGCCTGGTGAGTCTGAACTTGCACGACGTGCTGTGGGATGGCCAAAGTCTGCGCTCGGCAGAGGGACGCATAGTCTGGAATGGTGCAGGTGTCAGCCTGCTCAAACCCATTGCGCTGGGTGATCAGGTTATTGCGCTTGAAACCGGCGACAGTGTTGTGAAAGGCGTACTCAGTGATGGTGGTGGACCGTTGTCACTGGATGGGCTGCTGACCCTGAATGCCGAGGGTGAATATGAATTCAGTGGCAGCCTTGCCGCACGTAACGCCCCGGAACTGGAAAGAGCCCTGCGTTCCCTGGGCCGGCCCGGCGCAGATGGCCGGATCAAGCTCAAGCGCTCGGGCAATCTGGCGGGCCTGGGGCTGGTGACAGGGTCTTAGGGGAACAAGAAACAATCCTGCTTCCGTGCACCTTTGCCTGTCAGCGGGGTAAATACTCAGGAACGCGCGCGTTTCTCCGTTTTTTTGCGTCTTCGCATGAATGTGAACGCAGAAGTGGGCGGTTTTCCAGGATTATGTCAGACCAATAAACCATTTCGGTTTGATGCGTCCAAAATCTGTACGCACATTTTGTTTAAGCGCCTTTTTTGAATCCAGTACATATTCGCCATGGGCATCACGTATAAATACCACCCAGTGCCAATAAGGTGTGCCTTTTTCCAAATGCCATTTGATGGCCAGCAGGGCGCGGTCAGGAAGGTCTTTCCAATGGGTGAAAGGGGTTTCGGCGTCATCGGTACCGATGTGGTAGTGGCTCAGCAGTCGGCGGATGTGCGTAGTGTCTGACCACAGGCTTGGGTCGGCGGCAGTGATGCCCAATTCTTTGGCCGCTTTTTTTGCCGAGGCATAGCTGACTCCCGCGAGTGCGGCGGCGCTGGCTATGGCACAGCCGGTGGCTTCTTGCTGGACGACCGGTTTCATCGCCAAAGTCTAGTACTCTTTCAAGGTAATAAATTGGGATTCAGCGTTCCTGCGGTGTTTCGCGGCACCAATAGTAGGCGCTTTAGGCGACGCCGCAGCGAAACACCACAGGAGCGCCCGAAGGGTTGGCCTGTCAGCGTCCATGGCGGCGTTGCTCCTCTTGCAAAGGACGACGGCCATTCGCTGCGAGGAGCGTCTTGCCCTGAACGCTGACAGACCAACTGAATCCCAATTTATTACCTTGAAAGAGTACAGCCTAATCTCCTTAATAGTACCCCATCAGTTAAATTATCCCGTGCACGTTCCTTAATTCGGGCTAAAGGTTTTTGCTTATGATTTGACCGCCGCACGAATAATAAGGTAACCCGAAGCCACTGACATGGTTATGGCGCCGCACATGGCGCCGTAACCGGCGCCAACCATGGCGGGTAGCCATCCCGGTTGCAATTCGTTGAGTTGTGTATTCCAGGTGGTATAAAAAAGACAATAGGCTGTGGCAGATATACCCAGTTGAGCATCAAGAAACCAGACCAGGCTGCTGAGCAGTGCGCCAACAAGGAGTACAGTTGCCAGTGTTGCATAAGCTGTACGGGTCATGGCATGGCGGTGGCGTGCCACCTCGAAAAGCAGGTAAAAACCGACAGCGAGAAATACGGAAATGGCGGAGGTCGAAGCCCGAATGAAGGGCCGTCCATCGCTGACGCTGAAAATCAGCGGACACAGCCAGGCACCGATCAACGCACCAAAAATCAGACCAAACGCCAGTCCCGAAGGGTAGGGAGCCGCTAGCCACTGTAATGTGGGGGTTGCTTGTGTCTGTTGATGGATGAACTTGTGCCAACGTGGGAAAGCTTGGCCAACCACCAGCCCGAGCGCCAGACCCACCAGCATGAATCCCGGAATGAGCCCCAATGGATCGGGTGTCCCCCAAATAATCAACTCGTCTGGCACCGGCTGGCTGAGTATGCACATTTCATTGACCTGCCGTTCACTGATTTCGCTCCGGTTTGGCGCTGGCCAGTCGTAGGCCCAGTAGGTGCCCAGAAAAATGAGGCCTGTCAGCGCTCCGCCGATGGGACCTGAGCGGTGCCACGGTAACCAAAGTCTGTGGGTATCTTTTCTTTCGGGTGTAGGTGAACTCATTGCATAATGCGTCAGTACGGCTGCAATGGCCAGGATGATGAACAAAAAAGGCAGCATGCCCGAAGGCGTGGAAAAAATGGGTGAACGCCGGTCCAGCAACAAGAGGAAGAACAAGGTTGCCACGAGCAGCATGACGAGCGCGTAGGGGAAAAAATCGTACCTTTTGTGAGGCTTGCTCATTGTCCCAGATGATTCAGAGGTAGCGCTCAAGCCACAGCAAGGTCAATATTTTTTCCTTGGCACGAGTCCAGGTAGCCAGACAAAGTGTTTCGCGCAGGTAGAGGCGTGCTGTCTCGGGCGCGCCACCAATAGCAGGATCAACCAGATCGCCGAGCAAGCCGTCATGCAATTGTCTGCTCGCGAACCACTGACACCACAGGGTAAAGTATTGAACTTCAATGCCCAGGTGTATGGGTGGGGTATCCACGTTCTCAAATGCATCCATGTTGGCGATGCGGTTACGCGCCAGCCCGTACAATATTGTTGCCGCTATCATTAGCAGGATACCGGACAGCGAAGCCTCCAGCCCATTAAAGATGACACCACCGATAGCAGCGAAAAGCACGCTGCGATCCAGATTGTCGAAGTCGGGGTGAGTGCGCGCGTCGGCCTGTGTACAGGAATTGCCCATCTCAGGATTTCACCAGAAAACCGGGGATTTGTGCAACCGCTTCTTCCAGAAGTGTCAGCGCCTGCAAACCCCGGGGCGTGAGCGTATATAACCTTCGCGGGATATAAAAGTCACCTTCTTTTATGTGTGGCGGCGGTGATGTTTCGCGTTCAGAAGTCACTAAGCCCTTTTTCTCCATGCGTTCCAAGGTAACGTAAATGGTTCCCTTTTTAAGCTTGAGCTTGCCGGAAGACGAGCGGCGGATCAATTCAAGGCCAAACAGGGGGGTTGCGCTGTCCCGCAACAAATGGGCAATTACTGCTTCGGTCAGACTGAGTTTTTTTGCGGGTGGTTGCTTCATAGAACTCTATCTCTGCATCATTACGTAATGTCAACAAAGAATCCAGCGACATTTTTTGGATGCGCTTGACGAATTTATTTATTAATGTCTACAATGTAAGCTATATTGCAATTGATGTATACTGTGCCGGATGCAAGCATGTCAGAGCTGGCACTATCAAAATAGTAAAAAATAAAAGCAAGACAAAAAATAGGGGAGAAGATTATGTCGTCTGTGAAATGGGTTCAAGGCGTAGCTATTTCCATGTCCTTGTTGTTGGCCGCCTGTGGCGGTGGAGGGGGAGGGGGAGATTCTGAAGGTGATACGTCCAACTCAGCGCCCACAGCAGCAATCACCGCCCCTGCGGCAGGAAGTGTTTACCCTGAAAACAGCAGCATCTCATTCAGCGGCACCGGCACCGACAGTGAAGACGGCGCGCTGACCGATACTGCTCTCGAATGGTCTTCCAGCAAGGATGGCGCATTGGGAACGGGTACACCGCTTGTTGTTACCACGCTGACCACAGGCAACCACACCATCACCCTGAAAGTCACAGACAGTGGCGGAAAGACAGACATGGACACGATTTCGCTCGTGGTCAACGCAGCACCGCTTATCAGCAGCGTGACGGCGACACCGGACAGTGTGAGTAGCGGCGTGCAAACCACATTCAACTGGAGCATCAGCGATGCAGACGACGATACGCTGACCTGCGGATTGGATACCGACGCAGATGGTACGGATGATTACACCATTGATGACTGTGCCAACAACACTTCGCAAACACACACCTATGCGCAGACAGGGAATTATCCGGTTAGACTGACCGTTACCGACGATATTAATACCGAGGTACAGCAGACGGTGAATGTCACTGTCACCACGCCGCCCACCAACTCGCCACCGCAAGTTACCGGTTTTTCCGCAACACCGGATACACTTAATACCGGCGATGCCGTCACCTTCAACTGGACTGCCAATGACCCGGACGGCGATACGCTGACCTGTGGGCTGGATATTAATGCAAATGGCACAGATGACTATACCATCAACGACTGCGCCAACAGTACCTCACAGATGCACACCTTCAATCAGGCAGGGACTTTCCAGGTTCGCCTGAGTGTTTCGGATGGCATCAATACACCGGAAGTGACGACCGTTGATGTGACCGTTACCGGTGTTCATTCACCGAGCATCGACAGCTTCAGTGCCATGCCCAATGCCTTGGCAACCGGCGCCTCCACGACGTACAACTGGAGCGTTAGCGACACAGAAGGACATACGCTGACCTGCGAACTCGACATCAATGCAGATGGCACTATTGAACACACCATCAATGATTGCGCCAACAACACCTCGCAGGCGCATACCTACGAACAGGCGGGAACCTATCAGGTTCGTCTCAGTGTGTCAGACGGGATTGCCCCGGTGGTGCAAAGTACGATTGATATCACCGTATCGACGCCGCCCGCCATCAGCGAATTCACTATGTCGCCGAATCCGGCCTACGCAACCGTGGCAACCACATTTTACTGGCAGGTCAGCGACGCCGATGGCGACACGCTGACTTGCGAACTGGATATCGATGCAGATGGCACGAATGACTACACCATCGACGACTGTGCCAACATTGCATCGCAAGGCTATACCTATGCCGCAAGCGGTAATTACACTGCCCGATTGACAGTCAGTGACGGAATCAGCGAGGTGCAAACCACACTGTCATCACTGGAAATCGTGTCTCCCCTGTTGGTTGATGTTTCTGTCAACGGGCCGGCCGTTGCTGGTGGAAGAGTCCCGTATGTGATTACCGTGAGCAATGTTTCGGCCCAGCCAATGGACGATGTATCGGTGGTGTTTACGGTACCGCCGGAACTGCGTTTCTACTTCACCACTGATGCCGAGCCGAATGCGGCGGGCTGTAGCGGGTGGTGCGAAAATGGCGAGGAAGCCTCGTGGGCACTGAACACCCTGGCCGCAGGCGAAAGCCGCACCATCACCATCAACGCCCCGGTGGTGGCGGGGGCAATGGCAGGCAGCCTGATCACCGCCCCGGTGCGGGTCACGTCAAGCGATGTCATCGACATCGTCAATGTGAGCAAGACCGTGGCGG